>CAVXMH010000008.1:0-7561 GCA_963762755.1 uncultured Actinomycetota bacterium
CCAGGCACACCTGCCGCCGGCCGCACGCCTGGCCACGGTCACCGGTGACGTCGGCGCGCTGGACGACGTCCTCCACCTGCTCGACCTGCCCGAGGGGGCCGAGGTGCTCGGGCCGGTGCCGGTCGGCGGCAGGAGGGTGAGCACCGGGTGCTGCTGCGGGTCCCGCAGTCCGGCGGGGAACAGCTGTCCGGCGCGCTGGGCGACCTGCAGCGGGTGCGGTCCGCGCGCAAGCTCGATCCGGTGCGGATCCAGGTGGACCCGCTCACGGTCTGAGGACGGCGCCGTCCCTAGACTCACCGCATGGCCGTCCAGCCCATCCGCCTCTTCGGCGACCCCGTGCTCCGCCAGCGCGCGATCGAGGTCGACAGCTTCGATCGCGAGCTGCGCCAGCTCGTCACCGACCTGACCGACACCATGCTCGCGGCGCCCGGCGCCGGGCTGGCCGCGCCGCAGATCGGGGTCGGCCTGCGGGTCTTCACCTGGCACGTCGAGGGCGAGGTCGGCCACCTGGTGAACCCGTCGCTGGCGCTCTCCGACGAGACCCAGGACGGCGCTGAGGGCTGCTTGTCCCTGCCCGAGCTCACCTACGACTGCCTGCGCGCGCTCCACGTCATCGCCACGGGCTTCGACATGCACGGCGAGCCACAGCGCATCGAGGCGTCCGAGCTCCTGGCCCGCGCGATGCAGCACGAGACCGACCACCTCGACGGGATCCTCTTCATCGACAAGCTCGACACCGCCGCCCGCAAGGCCGCGATGAAGGAGATCCGCGAGTCCGAGTGGTTCGGTCTCGAGCGCCCGACGGTCCGGGTGAGCCCCCACGCCACGAACGGGCTCGGCCTCTGATGCGGGTCGTCTTCGCCGGCACGCCCGAGGTCGCCCTTCCCGCGCTCGACGCGGTCGCCGCCAGCCGCCACGAGCTCGTCGGCGTGGTGACCCGCCCCGACGCCCCGAGCGGTCGCGGTCGCAGGCTGGTCGCCAGCCCCGTCGCGCAGCGTGCCGAGGAGCTCGGCGTACGCGTCCTCAAGCCCGAGCACCCGCGTGACCCCGACTTCCAGGCCGCGCTGGCGGACCTGCGCCCCGACGCGTGCCCCGTCGTGGCGTACGGCGCGCTCCTGCCGCAGTCGGCGCTCGACCTCGTGCCGCACGGCTGGATCAACCTCCACTTCTCGGTGCTGCCGCACTGGCGCGGTGCCGCGCCGGTCCAGCACGCGCTGTGGGCGGGCGACGAGCTGACCGGCGCCACGACGTTCCGCATCGTCAAGGCCCTCGACGCCGGTCCGGTGTTCGGGGTGATGACCGAGCGGGTCCGCCCCGACGACACCGCCGGCGACCTGCTGGCACGGCTCGCCGAGGGCGGCGCGGGGCTGCTCGTGCAGACCCTCGACGGGATCGAGGACGGTTCGCTGGACGCCCGCGAGCAGCAGGAGGACGGGGTGTCGTTCGCCCCCAAGATCCAGGTCGAGGACGCACGCGTCGACTGGTCCGACCCCGCCGTCGCGATCGACCGGCAGGTGCGCGCCTGCACGCCCGCGCCCGGTGCCTGGAGCACCTTCGAGGGTGATCGGATCAAGATCGGGGCCCGTCACGCCCACCGACGAGCCGGTGCTCGAGCCCGGCGTCGTCCACGTCTCGAAGAACGCCGTCCTCGTCGGCACGGCCACCACCCCCGTGCGCCTCGGTGACGTGCAGGCCGTCGGGAAGAAGCAGATGGCCGCAGCCGACTGGGCCCGCGGCGTACGCCTGGAGTCGGGCGTCCGGTTCGGACACTAGGGTCGGTGCCATGAGCACCCCTGCCGACCGCCCGGCTCGCCCGGAGGACATCGACGAGATCTGCGGCAGCCTGCCCGAGACCGAGCTCGGCACCTCGTGGGGGGACCGGCCGACCTGGAAGGTGCCGCGCGGTGACAAGGGCAAGGGCTTCGTGCTCTACCGCGCGCCCAGCCCGACCGCGGTCGACCCGGAGTCGGGCGAGACGTTACGACGACCTGGTGGTGATCACGACCCCGACCGAGGTGGAGAAGAACGCGCTCGTCGCGGACGAGTCGACGCCGTTCTTCACCATCGACCACTTCACGGGCTACGCCGCGGTCCTGGTCCAGCAGTCCCGCCTCGACGAGATCACCCGCAGCGAGCTGGCCGAGGTGATCACCGACGCGTGGGCCGCGAAGGCACCCGAAGAAGCTGGTCCGGGAGCACCTCGGTGAGTGAGCGCCGCCGCCCGGTCGACCGACCTCGGCGGGCGGCGCTCGACGTCCTCACCGCCGTCCGGGTGGACGAGGCGTACGCCAACCTCGTCCTGCCGCAGGTGCTGCGCAAGCACGGGCTGGAGGGTCGCGACGCCGCCCTGGCGACCGAGCTGGCGTCCGGCGCGATCCGCATGCAGGGGCTCTACGACCCGATCATCGACGCCTCCCTGACCAGGCCGAAGCTCCAGGCCGGGGTCCGCGACGTGCTGCGGCTGGGTGCCCACCAGCTGCTGTCGATGCGGGTCCCGGACCACGCCGCGATCTCCACCAGCGTCGACCTCGTCCGCGCCAGCGTCGGCCAGGGACCGGCGGGCCTGGTCAACGCCGTGCTGCGCACGATCAGCCGGCGCAACCTCGCCGACTGGGTCGACGAGGTCGCGCCCGACAGGGCCGCGCGACCTCCACGGCCACCTCGCGGTCGCGCAGTCGCACCCGCGCTGGGTCGTCGACGCGCTGGGGGAGGCGCTGGGCGACGACGACGAGCTCGAGGCCCTGCTCGCGGCCGACAACGCGCCCCCGCGGGTGACCCTCGCCGCCCGCCCCGGGCTCTCGGACGTCGCCGAGCTGGAGGCCGCGGGCGGCACCCGCACCGGCCGGTCGCCGTACGCCGTCGAGCTGGCGGGTGGCGACCCGGCGGCCATCCCTGCCGTCGCGGAGGGCCGCGCCGGGGTGCAGGACGAGGGTTCGCAGCTGGTGGCCCTGGCGATGGCCGAGGCACCCGTGCAGGGACGTGACGAGCGCTGGCTCGACCTGTGCGCCGGACCGGGCGGCAAGGCCGCGCTGGTCGCCGCGCTGGCCGCCCAGCGGGGCGCCCACCTCGTGGCCAACGAGCGCCAGCCGCACCGCGCCACCCTGGTGGCCTCGGCCCTGCGCGCGGTGCCGGACGGCGCGGCCCACGTCCTGGCCGGCGACGGCACGCGTCCGCCGTGGGTCCCCGGGACGTTCGACCGCGTGCTCGTCGACGCGCCGTGCTCGGGCCTGGGCGCCCTGAGGCGACGGGCCGAGTCGCGCTGGCGGCGTACGCCCGAGGACGTCGACGTGCTGGTCGGGCTCCAGCAGGTGCTGCTCGACGTGGCGATCGACTCCGTGCGCCCCGGCGGGGTCGTGGTCTACGCGACCTGCTCGCCGGTCGTCGCCGAGACGACGGAGGTCGTGGCGGCCGTGCTCGGCAGGCGGGGCGACACCGACGAGGTCGACCGCTTCCAGCTGTGGCCGCACCGCGACGGCACCGACGCGATGTTCGCCTCGACCCTCCGGCGTCGACCGCTGGCGTGAGGGCGCCTCAGTCGTCCTGCAGGTGGCGGAGGTAGGCCCACGGCTCGGCGAGGTAGCGCCGCCAGTGGTCGACGAGGTCGAGGTCGTCCCACGCGGCCTCGCGCAGCCCCCACGTCACCGGCCTCGAGGATCCGCGCGCCCGGCATGGCCGCCAGCACGGGGGAGTGGGTCGCGCACAGGACCTGGCCGCCGCGCGCGACGACGCGCTGGAGCGTGGCGACGAGGCCGAGGGTGGAGGAGAAGGACAGCGCCGCCTCGGGCTCGTCGAGGCAGAAGAAGCCCTTGCCGGTGAACCGGGACTCGAGCACGGCGAGGAACGACTCGCCGTGGCTCATCTCGTGGAAGCCGACGTCGGGGTCCGCTGGTCGCGGGTGGTCCTCGATGTAGGAGTACCAGCCGTGCATCGTCTCGGCGCGCAGGAAGAAGCCCCACCGCGACGCGCCGGCGCCGCGCACCAGCTGGAGCGCGTCGCCGAGGGGCGACTCCGTGGGCCGGGTCGAGTGCCGGCTGTGGGTGCTGCCGCCCTCGGGCGAGAGCCCGAAGGCGGTGGCGATCGCCTCGACGATCGTCGACTTGCCCGAGCCGTTCTCGCCGACGAGGAACGTCACCCCCGGGCCGAGGTCGAGGCCCTCGGCCAGCAGCTGGGCGACCGCGGGGATCGAGGCCGGGTAGGTGCCGGGCCGGACGTCGTGACCGGCGCGGGCCTCGACCCGGCGTACGGGGTGGCGCGGGAAGTCGTCACCCCTCATCGCCATGGCGCCAACCTAGCCAGCCACCCCGACAGGTGAATCCCGCGGCAACAATCCTGAATCGCAGCGGCCCCGCCTGTTCCCAAGTTCGCCGGGGCGACGCATGATGTCCTCAGCGCGGCGTGCCGAAGGGGCACGCCGGGTCTTCTGGGGGGCAGGACACGGATGCGGTTGCGGACCACGATGACGATCGTCGCGCTGGCGACGACACTCACCGCCCTGGGCACCGCCCCGGCGCAGGCCGAGGCCAGCACGCACGCTGACCGGCCCGAGCACCGGCGACCCCGACGTGTTCCTCACCTTCGTCGGGTGCGACAACCTCGTTCGGCGCCGCGCACGCGCCGCAGTCGCGGCTCAACCTCGGTCCCTACACCGCCCCGCTCGGTCGGCGGTCCCTCGGCCTCGTCCCGTCCGGTGCGGGCACGGCATCGGGCCCGTTCGCCCGGTTCGACTCGCTCGCGTCCTTCGACTCGTCGGTGTCCGTGGCGTCGACCGCAGGCAGCCAGGGCGTGTCCTGGGTCATGAGCATCACGCCCGACAACCTGCCCGGCACCGCCTGGCAGGGTCGCGCGCCGGTCTCGGCAGCCGCCGGGTCGTGGACGACCGTCTCCGCGGCCGCCCTGTCCTACGACTGGACGCTCGTCGACCTGGCGACGCTCTCGCCGCTCCCCCGGACGGAGCCGGCCACCACCGCCACGACCGCCGCGTTCGCTGCCGAGCACGGTGACGGCGCCGGCTTCGCGATCACCGGCTTCGGCTGCGACGGCACGCCCTTCAACCTCGACGCCATCCGTGCCTCGGGCTCGACGTTCGACTTCGAGGGCACGTCCCTCACCACCTCGGTGGCGCTCGACCGGCAGGCCGTCGACGCCGGTCAGCAGGTCACCGTCACCGGGCGGGTCACCGACCCCGGCGGCCGGGTGACCGGCGACCCGCTCGTCCTCGAGTCCCGCGCCCCGGGTGGCGCCTGGGCCCCGGTCGGCCAGCCGGTCCTGGGCGACGCGGCCGGCGTGGCGCGCGTCGACGTACCCGTCACCGAGACCACCGAGTTCCGCTGGCACCGCCCGGAGAGCCAGTACGCCGACGAGGGCTGGTCGGAGCCGGTGACCGTCACGGTCGCCGCGGCCCCCGACCCGAAGCCGAGGGTGCCGCGAAGTCCGAGGGTGCCGCGAAGAAGTAGCGGCCGCGGCTAGGGTCGGCCCATGGCGTCGCCGTTCACCGAGATCGAGGTCGACGACCGCGTCGTCAAGGTGACCAACCCGGACCGGGTCTACTTCCCCGCTCATGCCGGGCAGCCGGAGGCCACCAAGCTCGACCTCGTCGAGTACTACCTCGCGGTCGGCGACGGGATCGTCAACGCGCTGTTCGAGCGCCCGTGCATGCTGCACCGCTTCCCGAAGGGCCTCGCGGGCGACAAGGTGCACCAGAAGCGCCTCCCTGCCGGCGCGCCGGAGTGGGTCGAGACGGTCCAGCTGTTCTTCCCGCGGTGGAAGCGCACCGCCGACGAGCTGTGCGTCACCGAGCTGGCCAGCGTGATCTGGGCGGTGCAGATGTCGACGGTCGAGTTCCACCCGTGGAACAGCCGTCGGGCCGACACGGAGAAGCCGGACGAGTGGCGCATCGACCTCGATCCCGGTCCGGAGTGCGACTGGCCGACGGTCCAGCGGGTCGCCCACGTCGCCCACGAGGTGCTCGAGGAACTCGGGGCGGAGGGCTTCCCCAAGACCAGTGGCGGCTCGGGTCTGCACATCTACGTCCGGATCCCGCCCGACCACGGGTTCCAGGACGTACGCCGCGGCGCGCTCGCGTTCGCCCGCGAGGTCGAGCGCCGGGCCGGGGGAGAGGTGACGACGGCGTGGTGGCGCAAGGACCGCGACCCCGCTCAGCTCTTCGTCGACTACAACCAGAACGCGCGCGACCACACGATCGCGGCGGCGTACTCCGTGCGCGGGGTGCCGCAGGCTCGCGTCTCGGCGCCGATCAGGTGGGACGAGGTCGACGGCTGCGAGCCCGACGACTTCACGATCTTCACGATGCCGGAGCGGTTCGCCGAGATCGGTGACCTGCACGCCGACATCGACACCCACCCGTTCGACATCGCTCCGCTCCTGGCGTGGGCCGACCGCGACGACGCCGAGGGCGCGGAGGCGCCGCCGGAGCCCGAGGACGCCGCGATCGGCTGACCGGGCCGCCTCGACGGTCCGCTCCTGTGGGGGTGGCGTCCGGAGGGCCGGGCGCCGTCGGCGGGCTCCGGTTCCCTAGGATCGACCCGTGGGCATCCAGATCACTCCGAGCATCCTCAACGCCGACCTGTCGCGCCTCGCCGACGAGGTGGCCCGGATCCCCAGCGCCGACTGGGTGCACGTCGACGTGATGGACAACCACTTCGTCCCCAACCTCACGCTCGGCCTCCCGGTCATCGAGTCGCTGAGCAAGCACGCGTCGCAGCCGATCGACGTGCACCTGATGATCGAGGACGCCGACCGGTGGGCACCGGCGTACGCCGAGGCGGGCTGCGGGTCGGTGACCTTCCATGCCGAGGCTGCCGCGGCGCCGGTCCGGCTCGCCCGTGAGATCCGCAACCAGGGTGCGCGGGCGTCGATGGCGCTCAAGCCGGCCACGCCGATCGAGCCCTACGAGGCGCTCCTGTCCGAGCTCGACATGGTCCTGATCATGACCGTCGAGCCGGGCTTCGGTGGGCAGAAGTTCCTCGACCTCTGCCTGCCCAAGATCCGCACGGCGCGCGAGCTGATGCGCAAGCACGGCGTCGAGACCTGGCTCCAGGTCGACGGCGGTGTCTCGCTGGAGACGATCGAGCGCTGCGCCGAGGCCGGTGCCGACGTCTTCGTGGCCGGCTCGGCGGTCTACTCCGCCGACGACCCCGACGCGATGGTGCGCGAGCTCAAGGCCCGCGCCGAGGCCGCCTCGCGATGAGCAGGAGGGCCACGGTCGACGACATCCACTCGACCGCCCTCGCGATGCCGCACGTGACCGTGGACCAGGGCGCGAACCCCGTCTACCAGGTCGGCGGGAAGTCCTTCGTGTTCTTCCGCACGCCTCGACCCGACGCCGTCGACCCGGAGTCGGGCGAGCGCTACGACGACGTCATCGTCCTCTGGGTCGCCTCCGAGGGGGACAAGCAGGCGCTCCTCCAGGACGAGCGCCTGCCGCTCTTCACCACGCCACACTTCGACGGCCATCCGTCCGTCCTCCTGCGCGCGTCGCGGGTCGGTGAGATGGACGCGGACGAGCTGGTCGAGATCGTGCAGGAGGCATGGCTCGCCCAGG
>CAVXMH010000009.1:0-20430 GCA_963762755.1 uncultured Actinomycetota bacterium
GCGCTGCCTGGCGGCCAGCTCCGAGGCGGCCGCCTGCAGGAGCGCGAAGTAGATGCGCGACTGGACGTACTTCGGCAGCAGGCCGTCGAGCACCTCGGAGGGGCTGGGCTCGAACTCGTAGAGCGGCAGCGCCTCCTCGGCCTCGGGCTTGGAGTCGCCCTCGACGATCTCCAGGGGCAGCAAGCGCACGGCTGTCGGCTCCTGGGTGAGCATGGAGCGGAACCGCGTGTAGACCACGTGCACCTCGTCCACACCCGTGTCCTCGGTCAGGAACTCACCGATCAGCTCGCCCCGATCGACTTGGCGACGTCGTAGGTCGGCTGGTCGGAGTGGCCGGTCCAGGACTCCGCGATCTCTCGGTCGCGGAACTTGTAGTAGGCGACGCCCTTGCGACCGGAGACGTAGATCGAGGCCTTCTTGCCCTCGCCCTTGAGCTTCTCGACGAGACGCTCGGCCTCCTTCAGCACGCTGGAGGAGTAGGCGCCGGCCAGACCTCGGTCACTGGTGACCACCAGCACGGCGGCCCGGTTCGAGTCGGACGACTCCTGCGTCAGCGGGTGGTCGACGTTCGAGTACGTCGCCACCGCGGACACCGCTCGCGTGAGCTCACGCGCGTAGGGAGCGGCTGCCTGGGCTCGCTGCTGCGCCTTGATGATGCGCGACGCAGCGATGAGCTCCATCGCCCGCGTGATCTTCTTGGTCGACTCGACCGACTTGATCCGGGCGCGGTACTCGCGCAGCGATACGGCCATGCGTCAGCCCCGCTTCTGCTTGACGATCTGCTCCTGCTCGACGTCGTCGTCCTCGAGCGCCTCGTGCTCCTCGTGGCCGGCCTTGATCGAGCCGCCCTCGGAGGTCTCGAACTGGTCGGCGAACTTGTCGAAGGCCTTCTCCAGCGCGTCGGCGGTGTCGTCGTCGAAGTTCGGCTCTCGCGGATGCCCTCGAGGATGCCGGACTCCTGGCGACGCAGGTAGTCGAGGAACTCGGACTCGAAGCGCAGGACGTCGTCGGTCGGGACGGCGTCCAGCTTGCCGCTGGTGCCGGTCCACAGCGAGACCGTCATGTCCTCCAGCGGGTACGGCGAGTAGGCCGGCTGCTTGAGCAGGGCCATGAGCCGCTGACCACGGTCGAGCTGCTGACGCGAGGCGGCGTCGAGGTCGGAGGCGAACATCGCGAAGGCCTCCATGGCGCGGAACTGCGCCAGGTCCACCTTCAGCGAGCCGGTGACCTTCTTCATCGCCTTGGCCATCGCCGCACCGCCGACCCGCGACACCGAGACGCCGACGTCGATGGCCGGGCGCTGGTTGGCGTTGAACAGGTCGGACTGCAAGAAGATCTGGCCGTCGGTGATCGAGATGACGTTGGTCGGGATGAACGCCGACACGTCGTTGGCCTTGGTCTCGATGATCGGCAGGCCGGTCATCGAGCCCGAGCCCATGTCGTCGGACAGCTTCGCGCAACGCTCGAGCAGCCGCGAGTGGACGTAGAAGACGTCGCCGGGGAAGGCCTCGCGGCCCGGGGGACGACGCAGCAGCAGCGACACGGCGCGGTAGGCGTCGGCCTGCTTGGTGAGGTCGTCGAACACGATCAGGACGTGCTTGCCGTCGTACATCCAGTGCTGGCCGATGGCCGAGCCGGTGTAGGGGGCGAGGTACTTGAAGCCCGCGCTGTCGGACGCCGGGGCGGCGACGATGGTGGTGTACTCCATCGCGCCCGCCTCCTCGAGGGCGCCACGCACCGAGGCGATGGTCGAGCCCTTCTGGCCGATGGCGACGTAGATGCAGCGCACCTGCTTGTCCGGGTCACCGGAGTCCCAGTTGCTCTTCTGGTTGATGATCGTGTCGATCGCGATCGTGCTCTTGCCGGTCTGGCGGTCGCCGATGATGAGCTGGCGCTGGCCGCGACCGACCGGCGTCATGGCGTCGATCGCCTTGATGCCGGTGGCGAGCGGCTCGTGCACCGACTTGCGCTGCATGACGCTGGGGGCCTGGAGCTCCAGGGCGCGACGGCCCTCGGCCTCGATCTCGCCCATGCCGTCGATCGGGACGCCCAACGGGTCGATGACGCGACCCAGGAACTTGTCGCCGACGGGCACCGAGAGGACCTCGCCCGTGCGGCGCACGGTCTGTCCCTCCTCGATCCCCTCGAAGTCACCGAGCACGACGACACCGATCTCGCGGGTGTCGAGGTTCAGGGCCAGGCCGCGGGTGCCGTCCTCGAACTCGAGGAGCTCGTTGGCCATGAGCGGAGGGAAGACCCGTGACCCGGGCGATGCCGTCGCCGGCCTCCGCCACGGTGCCGACCTCTTCCCGGCTGGCGGTGTCCGGCTCGTAGTCGGCCACAAAGCGCTGAAGCGCGTCCCGGATCTCGTCCGGACGGATCGAAAGCTCCGTCATCGTGTCGTCCTGCTCTCTTCTGGGTTGAGGTCTACAAGTCTGGGTGGTCGCGGTGGGGTGACCAGGTCTATCCGGCGAGCTTGCGCCGGGCGTCGTCGAGGCGGCTGGCCACGGACCCGTCGATGACGTCGTCACCGATCTCGACCCGCATGCCGCCGATGAGGGACGGCTCCACGACGAGGTTGAGGTGGATGTCGCGGCCGTACTGCCGACCCAGCGCCGCGCGGAGGCGCTGCTGGTCGCTGTCGTCCAGGGGCTGCGCGCTGCGCACGGTGGCCACCCGCTCCCCCTGCACCGACGCCGCCACCTTCTGGTACTCGGCCACGGCGAGCGCGACCGTGCGGTGGGTGCCGGCGACAGCCTGCTCGACGAGGCGCAGCGTGGAGACGAGCACCTTGTTCTCGAGGATGCCCTGCAGCAGCGCCCTCTTGTCGTCGACCGAGCGCGCGGGGTCCCCGAGCACGTTGCGCAGCTCCGGGTTCTCGGTGAGGGCACGGCCCACCGCGAACAGCTCGTCGGCCACCCGGCCCGCGTCGTCGGCGGAACGGACCGTGGTCCGCACGCCAGCAGCTCCAGGCTGTCGGCCAGGTCGCGCGGCGCGGTCCAACGCTGAGCCGTGGCCGCGGCGAGCACGTCCACCGACGCGTCGGACACCTTGCCGCCGAAGATCGAGCGCACGAGCTCCGCCTTGGCCGAGTCGTCGAGCGAGACGTCGGTGACCACGCGCCGCAGCCGCGGCTCACGGCGTACGACGTCGGCCAGACCGAGGAGGTCCTGACCGATCTCGGCGGTCTTGCGCGAGCCCACGGCGTCGAGCGAGTCCGACAGCTGGGACTCCAGCCGCCGGGCCGCCTCGGCCGAGGGTCCGCGCAGGGTGCTGGACGCCATGGTGCTCACCGACCCCCGTCGTTGGGGTCGGCGGCGGCACGGGCGGTCTCGAGGGTCTCCAGGTCGGCCAGGAAGCGGTCGACCACGCGGTTCGCGCGGTCGTCGTCCTCGAGGGCCTCCCCGACGATGCGGCCCGCGAGCGCGGTGGCCAGCGTGCCCACCTCGGCCCGCAGCTGGGTCACGGCCTGCTGGCGCTCGGCCTCGATCTGCGCCTTGCCGTGCTCGACGATGCGCGTGGACTCGCTCACGCCCTGCTCCCGCAGCTCCGAGACGATCTCGGCGCCCTGCTCGCGTGCTTCCTCGCGGATGCGCGCGGCCTCGTGCCGGGCCTCGCCGAGCTGCTTCTCCAGCTTGCCAGGCGCTTGTCGGCCTCGGCCTGCTTGGTCTCGGCTGCCTTGAGGCCACCCTCGATGGCGTTCGTGCGCTCGGCGAAGACCTCCTCGAACTTCGGCACGACGAACTTGCGCAGCGCGAAGAACAGGATGCCGAAGACGACCAGCGACAGCCCGATCTCCACCACGTGGGGCAGGATCGGGTTGAGGTCTTCGCCTCCGGAGTGGAACACAGGTGTCTGGAGCATCAGCAGCAGTCCTCAGCAGTTGGGGCCGGGGTCGTCAGATGACGAAGGCGAGCGCGATACCGATGATGGCGAGCGCCTCGGCGAGCGCGAAGCCCAGGATGGCGATCGACTGCAGGCGGCTCTGGGCCTCCGGCTGACGCGCGACGCCGTTGATGTAGGCGGCGAAGATCAGGCCGATGCCGACACCGGGGCCGATGGCGGCGAGGCCGTAACCGACCATGTTGAGAGAGCCTTCCACGGCTTCTTCCTTTCTGTTGTTTCTATCTGCTCTCAGTGCTCTTCAGAGATCGCACTGGAGATGTACATGGCGTTGAGCAGCACGAACACGTAGGCCTGGAGGAACTGGATCAGCAGCTCCAGGAACGAGATCGCGATGAAGAGCACCCAGGCGAGGATGCCCACAGGCTTGACCAGGAGCGAGCCCTCGAGGAGGAGGTACTCACCACCCAGGGCGAACAGGATCAGCAGCAGGTGGCCCGCGAACATGTTCGCGAAGAGTCGCAGGGCCAGCGTGACCGGCCGCACGAGGATGTTGGACATGAACTCCAGCGGCACCAGCAGGATCAGCATCGGGCCGCGGATGCCGGCCGGCACGCACTGGTGCTTGAAGTAGCCCAGCACGCCGTGGACCCGCATGCCCGCAACGTTGTAGATGATCCAGCTCAGCAGGGCCAGGCCGTAGACGAGGCCGGAGCGGGAGAACGTCGGGAACTGGATGAAGGGGACGCTGGCCATGAAGTTGTTGACCAGGATGAAGAAGAACAGGGCGAACAGGTAGGGCACGTACTTGATGAAGTCGTGCCCGCCGATGATGTCGCGGCCCAGGCTGTTGCGCACGAAGCCGTAGGCCTGCTCGCCGGCGAACTGCATCCGGCCGGGCACCATCGACCGCTTGGCGATCGCGAGGCGGAAGAAGACGAAGACCAGCACGCCGGCGATGACGATCTGGAGCATCGGCTTGGTGACGCCGTAGTAGAACTCCTGGCCGAACAGCGAGAAGGTGGCGTCCCCGCCGAAGATGGGCGGCAGGTTGAAGTCGGCGGGCCCGGGGGGGGTGAACTCCTCGCCGGACGTCAGCACGGCTGCGTTCCTCACCAGCTCTCCTCCATCAGTTCTGTGCGGGATCGTCGTGCGGTCGTGCGCGGTCCGGCTCCGGTGCGTGGTCGTTCGGCAGCTGCGGGTCGGACGAGGGGGGCGGTGCGGGCGGTCGTTCTCGGTTGAAACGGCTGAAGGTCAGGTACAGGCCCAGCGTGGCGCCCGCGACGATGCCCAGCGCCACCAGGAAGGTGGTGCCCAGCCACTGGTCCGCGAGCCAGCCGAGGAGCCCGTAGAGCCCCACTCCCGACACGACGTACCCGAACGCGTGCCACGGATCCCCGCGAGGAGACTCCTGGGCAGCAGCGGTGGGATCTCCGGAGGAGGGACTCGACTGACTCATCGCCTCGGCGACAATAGCAGCCACGCGCCGGGCCCATCACCGGGTCACCCCTACCGAACCCCTCGCCCCGCCCGGTGACTCATCTGTGTGGTCGCCGGCCGGGTCGCCGGCCTCGGCTCGGGGCAGGTCCGCACGCAGCGTGCCCACGAGCAGGGCGCCCATCCACACCAGCGTCGCGACGATGACGGTGCCCCCCAGCCAGCGCGGGTCCAGCGTGCCGGGGCCGAGGTCGGAGCGGTTCACGGCGACCAGCACGACGGCCAGCAGCAGCACCTGCAGGGTGTAGGTCATCAGCGCGAAGAGCATCGACGCACGCGGCGCCACGGTGGCCACCAGGTTGACGCTGAAGGCGCCGAAGGTGAAGAAGGACACGACGAGCAGGGCACCGGCAGCGGCGCCCGTCGCGGCGCCGGAGCCGCCGACCACCAGTGCGAGCAGAGCCGTCAGGGCACCGACGGCAGTGACCGAGGCCGACGCGAGACCGAGGCCCTCGACCCGCACGCCGCTCCCGGCGACGGGGGTGGCGGGTCCTTCGGTCGTCATGATCGGCGGCCGTTTCTGCTTGAGGACGATCGGTCGGTGGCGCTTGTGAAAATTAGCACAAGCGCCGCGCTCGACCCAATTCGATCGATCAAGCCGTGGCCGCGTGACCGTGTGCCGCTCACCGGCGCGGGGGCGGGGGCACGTAGTCGTCGTGGTGGGTCCAGCCGGGACGCTCCACCCGGGGCACCACGACGGTGAGGACCACGGTGACCACGAGCCAGCCGGCGAGCGCCAGGAAGACCACGCGGTTCTGGTAGACGGCCACCGCTGTGCCGCCCAGCGAGATCAACGCAGCCCAGAGCCACATGATCGCCACCGCCCGGCGGTGCGAGTGACCGAGCTCGAGCAACCGGTGGTGCAGGTGCTGCTTGTCGGGGCTGAACGGTGAGAGCCCCTTGCGGGTGCGCCGCGCGATCGCCAGCAGCAGGTCGAGGAACGGCAGCACGAGGATCGAGATCGGCAGCAGCACGGGCAGCAGGACCGGAAGCAGGCTGGCCTGGGTGGTCTCCCCCACCACGTCGATGGGGAAGTTCGCCGTCAGCGTCAGTGCGGACCCGGCCAGGACCAGCCCGATCAGCATCGACCCGCTGTCGCCCATGAACATCGCGGCCGGGTGGAAGTTGTGCGACAGGAACCCCAGGCATCCCCCCGCCAGCGCCGCGCACAGCAGCGCGGCCGGGATCGCCAGCGACTCGCCGTTGACCGCGGCCAGCCGGTAGGAGAAGAGGAAGTAGCCGACCGCCCCCAGACCCACCACCCCGGCCGCCAGCCCGTCGAGGCCGTCGACGAAGTTCACGGCGTTCACCGTCGCCACCACGATGATCACCGTCGCGACCGCGGCCTGGGAGATGTCGAGGGTCAGCATGCCGTTGCCGGGCAGGTAGAGGTAGTAGAGCTGCACGTCGTTGTAGACCATGTAGCCCGCCGCCAGCACCTGCCCGCCCAGCTTGGTCAGCGCGTCGATCTCGAAGAGGTCGTCGACCACGCCGAGCGCGCAGACCATGCCGCCGGCCACCAGCACGACCCCGGCGTCGGACAACGCCTGCTCGCCGGCCCGCGACAGGAACGGCAGGTTGCGGGCCACGACGTACGCCGCGACGAGGCCGCCGTACAGCGCGAGACCGCCGAAGTACGGGATGGGGACCTCGTGGACGTCGCGGTCGCGCACCCGGGCCACCGCACCGAAGCGCAGGGCGGTCTCACGGGCCAGGACGGCGAGCAGGTAGGTGACGACGACCGCGACGAGGAAGACCGCAAGGTACTCGCGCACGCGGCGTCAGTCCTCGTCGGTCACGACGGCGCCGAGCGGCTCGACCACCTCGTTGAGGGTCTCCAGGGTGATCACGCCCTGCCGGAGGACCCGGCCCCGGTCGGTGGTGCAGTCCACGATCGTCGACGGCACGGGACCGGCGGTCGGGCCGGCGTCGAGAAGCACACGCGCGGCGGTGCCCAGCATCTCCTCGGCGGCGTCGGCGTCGGTGGCCGCCGGCAGGCCGGTGCGGTTGGCACTGCTCACCGCGAGGGGTCCGGTGCGTGCCAGCAGGGCCAGCGCCACGTCGTGGTCGGGCATCCGGACCGCGACCGTGCCGCGGGTCTCCCCCAGGTCCCACTGCAGGCTCGGCTGCTGGCGGAAGACCAGCGTCAGCGGTCCGGGCCACAGCTCCTCGATGAGGGCCTTGGCCCACCCGGGGACGTCGACGGCCAGCGCCTCGACGGTGGTCTTCGCCGAGACCAGGACCGGCGGCGGCATCTGCCGGCCGCGTCCCTTCGCCTCCAGGAGCCGGGACACGGCCTCGGGGCTGAAGGCGTCGGCGCCCACGCCGTAGACGGTGTCGGTCGGCAGCAGCACGAGGCGGCCGCGCTGGACGGCGCGGGCCGCGGCCGCCAACCCTTCCTCGAGCTCGGCCTCGTCGGCGGTGTCGTAGCGGGTGCTCACGGGCCTCAGTCTGCCAGCCGTGCCGGACGGGGTCCGGGGTTGGTGGCACGCCGCGCGGTCACGAACCGCGCCCGGCCGGCCAGGTCCTCGTGGTCGCGCACGTCGCTCCAACGTCCGGTGGTCGTGAAGACCGCGGGAGCGTCCTGGGCCTGGACCTCCGCGTGCTCCGCGCCGACGCCCCCTCCCGCGACCAGCAGCCGCGCGGCGACCTCCTCCACCACGCGCATCGCGTCGAGGCCGTCGTCGCCGCTCCACAGCGCGAGCGCCGGGTCGTGGTCGCGGACCTCCGGGGTGACGGACTCGAAGGCCTCCAGCGGGATGTAGGGCGGGTTGGAGACCACCACGTCGACGGTGCCGTCGAGGTCGGCGAAGCTGGTGGCCATGTCGCCGGCCCGGAGGTCGACGCCGCTGCCGGTGAGGTTGCGCTCGGCCCAGACCAGCGCCTGCTCGTCCAGCTCGACGGCGTGGACCCGGCTGCCGGGCACCTCGGTGGCGACGCTGAGCGCGACCGCCCCGCTGCCGGTGCACAGGTCGACGACGACCGGGGCGCGACCGGTGGCTGCCCGCGCCGCCAGCGCCTGCTCGACCGCCCAGCCCGCCAGCAGCTCGGTCTCCGGGCGCGGCACGAACACCCCGGGGCCGACCGCCAGCTCCAGGTGGCGGAAACCCGCGGACCCCACCAGGTGCTGGAGCGGCTCACGGGTCGCGCGGCGGGCCACCAGGGCCTCGAACGCCCCGGCCACCTCAGGGGCCACCTCCTCCCGGAGCAGGACCCGGCTGCGCTGCTCACCGGCCGCGTGGGCCAGCAACGCGGCGGCGTCACCCTCCGGCGAGGCCACCCCCGCGGCGCTCAGCCGCGTCGTCGCCGCCCGCAGCAGCGCGGGCACGGACCCACCGTGACCCCCGCTCATCCCTCCAGCTCCGCCAGACGGGACTCCAGGTCGGCCGCCACGCACGAGCCCACCACCGGGTCGAGCTCGCCGTCGAGCACCGTGTCGAGGTTGTAGGCCTTGAAGCCCGTGCGGTGGTCGGAGACCCGGTTCTCGGCGAAGTTGTAGGTGCGGATGCGCTCGGAGCGGTCGACGGTGCGCACCTGCGAGCGCCGGGCGTCGGAGGCGGCCACCTGGCGCTGCTCCTCGGCGACCTGGAGCAGACGCGAGCGCAGGATGCGCAGCGCCTGCTCCTTGTTCTGCAGCTGCGACTTCTCGTTCTGGCAGCTGACGACGAGCCCGGTCGGCAGGTGGGTGATGCGGACCGCGGAGTCGGTGGTGTTGACGCTCTGCCCGCCGGGTCCCGAGGAGCGGAAGACGTCGATGCGCAGGTCCTTGTCGTCGACCGACACGTCGACCGGCTCGGCCTCGGCCATGACCAGCACGCCCGCGGCGGAGGTGTGGACCCGACCCTGCGACTCGGTGACGGGCACCCGCTGGACGCGGTGCACCCCGCCCTCGAACTTGAGCAGCGCGTACGGCGCCTCGCCCGGCGCCGGTGTTCCCTTGGCCTTGACCGCGACGGTCACCGACTTGAACCCGCCGAGGTCCGAGGGCGTCGCGTCGAGCTGCTCGGTGCGCCAGCCACGCTGCTCGGCGTACCGGGTGTACATGCGGAGCAGGTCGCCGGCGAAGAGCGCCGACTCCTCGCCACCCTCCCCGGACTTGATCTCCATGATCACGTCCTTGGAGTCGGATGCCTCCCGTGGCACCAGCAGGTGCCGCAGCCGGTCCTCGAGCTCGCCGAGCCGCTCGGCCAGGCGTTCGGCCTCCGCCGCGAAGGAGTCGTCCTCGCCGGCCAGCTCACGGGCCGCCTCGAGATCGCCGCGGACCGTCGTCCACTCCTCGTGGGCGCGCTTGACCGCGGTCAGCTCGGCGTACCGCTGGTTGAGCCGCTTGGCCAGCCCCTGGTCGGAGTGGACGTCGGGGTCGGCGAGCCGCACCTCGAGCTCGGCGTGCTCAGCGAGCAGCGCGGTCACCGCGTCGAGCACCGACACCGCCGCACCTCCTGCTCACCCGGGCCGTCGTCCGTCCCACGGGTCGCCCGCGGTCCGTGCATGCGAAACGCCGGCCCCGGGGACGGGGCCGGCGTCGCCGTGGACTACTTGCTGTCGGCGCTCCCGGCGCCGGCGGTCTTCTTGGCGTAGCGAGCCTGGAACCGGGCCACGCGGCCACCGGTGTCGAGGATCTTCTGCTTGCCGGTGTAGAACGGGTGGCACGCCGAGCACACGTCGGCGTGGATGCTGCCGGCCGAGGCGGTGCTGCGCGTGGTGAAGGTGTTGCCGCAGGTGCAACGGACCTCGGTGGCGGTGTAGCTGGGGTGGATGTCCTTCTGCATGATGTCCTCTCGTCGTGACCCCGGGTCGTCGGCTCGTGGCGAGCCGGACGTGAACCGGGACCAAGGATCCAGTCTGCAGTACAACCCCGTCGCGGAGCGAATTAGTCCCGACCGGACCCGCCCAACAGGTGGGCGGTGACCTCGTCGGAGCCGGAGGCCCGGGTCAGCGGCACCCGGACCGTGACCGTCGTACCGACGTCCTCCACCGACTCGATGCCGAGCGTCCCGCCGTGACGGTCGACGATCGTCTGCACGATGCGCAGCCCCAGCCCCGTCCCCGCGATCTCGGACCGGGTGGCGTTGGAGGCCCGGAAGAAGCGGGAGCCGAGGCCGTCGAGGTCGGTGGCGGGGATGCCGATGCCCTCGTCGACGACCTCCAGCATCGCCTCACGCCCCACCGGCGCGACCCGGACCTCGACCACGTCCCCCGGCTCGGAGAACTTGACGGCGTTCGAGACCAGGTTGGTCAGCGCCCGGAAGAGCTGGGTGCGGTCCCCGAGCACCAGGATGGGCGACGCGCTCTGGATGGTCCGCAGGGTGATGGAGCGCGAGCCCGCCGTGAGTCGCAGGTCACCGACCACCTCCGAGGCCACCGTGCGCAGGTCGAGGGCCTCGATCTTGAGCCCCGCCTCCTCCACCCGCGAGAGGGTCAGCAGGTTGCTGATGAGCTCCTGCAGCCGCAGCAGGTTGCGGCGCACGATCGCCAGCATCCGCCTCTGGGAGTCGTCGAGCTGGTCGGCGACCTGGTCCTCGAGCAGCTCGAGGTAGCCCATCACGCTGGTCAACGGGGTGCGGAGCTCGTGGGAGACCGTGGAGACCAGCTCGGTGCGGACCCGGTCGATCTCCCCGAGCTGGGAGACCACGGTCTCCTCCATGTCGCGACCGCGCAGGCTGTCCTCGGCCAACCGGTTCAGGGCGATCGCGATCTCGCGGACCTCCTCCGGGCCGACCTCGCGGACCCGCGCGGTGAGGTCGCCCTCCCGCAGGCGTGCCAGCACCTGCGACACCTCGTCCAGGGGGCCGTGGACCGCCACCTCCAGGCGTCGCGTCATCGCGGTGGCGACGCCGATCATCACCAGCGGCGCCAGCACGACCGCCGCCAGGGTCCAGAACAGCACTGCGCGGGCCCGGTCGCTGATGCGCGCGATGGTGCGCTCGATGGCCGTGTCGACCTGGGCGTTGGCGGCGCGGACGTCGTCGTACAGCCGGCGGCCCTGCGCCTGGAGACGGTCGCTCGCGGCGCCGCTGAGCTGCCGGGCCGGGTCCACCTGCGGCTCGACGTAGTCCTCGAGCCACCGTTGGGTGGACTGCTCCTGGAGCAGGAGCGCGTCGATGAGCTGCCCGTCGTCCTGGGCGAGCCCACGGAGGCGCTGCTGATCCTGGGGCAGGTAGCCGATCGCGACGCGGTAAGGCTGCAGCGACCCGGAGTCGCCGTCGGTGAGCACGTAGCCGCGGATCGACGCCTCGGCGTCGGTGACGTCCTGCAGGATCTCCTTGTTCGCCACCTGCAGCGGCACCGCGGTCTCGTTGAGCGAGCCCAGGGAGTACGCCGACCACACCACGGCTGTCGAGCACAGGGCGGCCAACGACATCAGCAGCACGACCATGCCCCGCAGCGTGACCGCGGTCTGGCGTCGCAGCGAGGCCGTGGCCCAGGCGACCCAGCGTGCCGGCTCGTCGCCGCCGTCCGGGCGCGCCGGGCCCTCGTGATCCGACGTCACGCTCCCGGACGCCGCGGTCACGGTGGGCTCCGCCTCAGCGCTCGCCCTGGGCGAGGAGAGCGTCGACCCGCTCCGCGAGGTCACGCGGGCTGAACGGCTTGGTGATGTAGTCGTCGGCGCCGGCGGCCATGCCCGCCTCCACGTCCGACGACTGCGCGCGGGCCGTCAGCAGGATGACCGGAGTCCGGGCCAGCGCCGGGTCCGCACGGATCGTGCGGCAGGCGTCGAGACCGTTCATGCCCGGCATCATCAGGTCGAGCACGACGAGGTCGGGCGCGTCGTTGCGGCACTGCTCGACCGCTTCCGCCCCGTCCCCTGCCTGCTCCACCTCGTGCCCGGAGTGCTGGAGCCGCATGACCACGAGCATGCGGATGTCCTCGTCGTCGTCCGCGACCAAGATGCGTGCCATTGACTCCCCCTTTCCCGGGACTCGTTCCCCCGCCCACAGAAAGTCCGGCACCCGGAGCATATCCGCGCCGGGGCCGACCGCGCGGCGTATCAGTCGTCTTCGTGCGCCCCAGGAGTCGTCTTCTGCACCTGCATGAGGAAGTCGATGTTGTGGTGGCTGCGGCGCAGCTTCTCCAGCAGCAGCTCGAGCGCCTGCTGCCCCTCCCGCCCGGCGAGAACGCGCCGGAGCTTCCAGACGATGGCCAGCTCCTCCTCGCCGAGCAGCAGCTCCTCGCGCCGGGTCCCCGACTGCACCGGGTCGACGGCGGGGAAGATGCGCTTGTCCGCGAGCTCACGGCGCAGCCGCAGCTCCATGTTGCCGGTGCCCTTGAACTCCTCGAAGATCACCTCGTCCATCTTCGAGCCGGTCTCGACCAGCGCCGTGGCCAGGATGGTCAGGGAGCCGCCGTCCTCGATGTTGCGGGCAGCGCCGAAGAACTTCTTCGGGGGGTGGAGCGCGCTCGCGTCGACCCCTCCTGTCAGCACGCGGCCGCTGGCCGGCGCCGCGAGGTTGTAGGCGCGACCGAGCCGGGTGATGCCGTCGAGCAGCACCACCACGTCGTGGCCGAGCTCGACCAGGCGCTTCGCGCGCTCGATGGCGAGCTCGGCGACGATGGTGTGGTCGGCGGCAGGGCGGTCGAAGGTGGACGCGATGACCTCACCCTTGACGGTCCGCTGGAAGTCCGTGACCTCCTCAGGACGCTCGTCGACCAGCACGATCATCAGGTGGCACTCGGGGTTGTTGTGGCTGATGGCGTTGGCGATGGCCTGCACGGTCATGGTCTTGCCCGCCTTGGGCGGAGAGACGATGAGGCCGCGCTGCCCCTTGCCGATCGGAGCGACGATGTCGATGACCCGGCCGGTCATCTCGGTCGGCCCCGTCTCCAGCCGCAGCCGCTCCGTGGGGTAGAGCGGGGTCAGGTCGTCGAAGTCCGCACGGTTCTGCGCGGCGTCGAGCTCGCTGCCGTTGATGGTGTCCAGGCGCACCAGTGGGTTGAACTTCTCCTTGCGCTCACCCTCGCGGGCCTGCCGCACCGCACCGGTGACCGCGTCACCCTTGCGCAGGTGGTAGCGACGCACCATCGACAGCGACACGTAGACGTCGTGGGAGCCGGGCAGGTAGCCGCTGGTGCGCACGAACGCGTAGTTGTCGAGGATGTCGACGATGCCGCCGACGGGCACCAGCACGTCGTCCTCGGTGACCTCGAGGTCGGCGTCGCTGGGGGCGCGGCGCTCGCGGTACGGCGCGTTCTGGTTGCCGCCCTGGCCGCCCTGGTTGCCCTGGTTGCCCTGGTTGCCCTGGTTGCCCTGGTTGCCCTGGCCGCCCTGGCCGCCCTGGTTGCCCGAGCTGCCCTGGTTCCCCTGTCCGCCGCCGGTGCGCTCGCGGTCGCGTCCCCGACGGCGACGGCGACGGTTGCTGCCCTCCTCGGTGCGGTTCGCGTCGTCGCCGGACTGGTTGCCGGACTGGTTGCCGGACCGGCTGGAGCCGCTGTCCTCGGACGACCCGCCGCGGTCGGGCGACTCGACCGGCTCGTTCCGGCCGCGCTGTCCGCCCTGACTGTTCTGCTCGCCACGGCCGTTCTGGTCGCCACGGCCGTTCTGGGTTTCCTGGTTGTCCTGGTCGCCCCGGTCGCCCCGATCGCCCCGGTCGCCCGCGGAGGCGGCTTCGCCCGTCACGGCTCCGTCCTGCGAGTCGCGGCTCTTGTTCTTGTTCTTGTTCTTCTTCTTGGCCTGGTCACCCTGGCTTCCCTGCTCGCCCTGGCTTCCCTGCTCGCCCTGGCTTCCCTGCTCGCCCTGGCCGGCTGGCCGCCGGACTGGCCGCTGGACTGGCCGCTGGACTGGCCGCTGGACTGGCCGCTGGACTGGGCCGCCCGGATGGCCTCGATGAGCTGTGCCTTCTTCATGCCGCGGGCACCCTTGATGCCGAGGCCGCCGGCGATCTGCTTGAGCTCCGGCAGCAGCTTGCCCGTCAGACCCCCGCTCGGGCTGGTGGCCCCCGACGCACCGGCGTCCGGCGTCGAGGAGGAGGGGGCTTCGACTGTCTCCGACACGTGAGGTCCTTCGCACGTCGAGGTCGCGGGGCAGGTGCCCGTCGACCTGTGATCACAGTGACCCCGGACCGCCGTCACGGCGACGACCCGGGGAGGTGTCGACGTCAGGGAGACCCGGAGAGATGAGAGCGCTGTCCCGGCGATCGAGCCAGGCCTGGGCGACGTCGTCCGTCGCGCTTCCAGCGCAGCGCCACACTAGCACCGGCCGCCCCGGGAGAGCACCACGGCGCGGTACGGCAGGTCCCGGGCAGGGCTGGTGGACGCCGACCCTCACGCGAGGGTCGCGACGCCGCCGCCGACACCGAGGTCGAGGCGTCGCCACGAGCCGGGAACGACCTCGTCCACCGAAGCGGCCAGTCGGAGCTCGTCGGCGGAGGTGCCGAGCACCAGGACGGTCGGGCCGGCGCCGGAGACCACCGCCGCGGCTCCCCGGCCCCGCAGCGCGGCGACCACGTCCAGCGTCTCCGGCATCGCGGGCGCACGGTAGTCCTGGTGGAGCCGGTCCTCCGTGGCCTCGAGCAGCATGTCGGGCCGCGTCGTCAGCGCCGCCACCAGCAGCGCGGCGCGACCCGCGTTGGCCGCCGCGTCCGCGTGCGGCACCTGCGCAGGCAGCAGGCCGCGGGCCACCGAGGTGGACACCGGCGACGGCGGGACGAACGCGTGCAGCCGCACGTGGGGGTGGACCGGCAGCCGCACCGCGGCGAACCCGTCGTCACGGGTGAGTGCGACCGTGAAACCGCCGAAGACCGCGGGAGCGACGTTGTCGGGATGACCCTCGATCCGGGCCGCCTGCTCGAAGAGCTCCTCGTCGCTGCGCTCCGCACCCGGCGTCAGGGCCCGCGCCAGGGCGAGCCCCCCGACGATGGCGGCGGCCGACGAGCCGAGGCCCCGGCTGTGCGGCACGGCGTTGCGGCAGGTCAGGCGCAGCCCCGGGACGCGAGCGCCCACGGCCTCGAGACCGGCGACCAGGGACCGGACGACGAGGTGGGTGGCGTCTCGGGGCACGGCGCCCGGCGCCGCTCCCTCCCCCTCCACCACGATCTCGAGCGCCCCTGCGGTGGGCAGCACCTCGGCGGTGATCTCGTCGGTCAGGTCGAGGGCGAGCCCGAGGGCGTCGAAGCCGGGGCCGAGGTTGGCGCTCGTGGCAGGCACCCGCACCGTGACCGGTCCGGCCGCCCGGGTCGCGTCGCTCACGCGAGGCCGGCGGCGCGCGCCGCCGCGGCGGCGTCGGCCTCGACGACGTTGTCGACGAGGTCGGTGAAGGTCGACAGCGCGGTGTCGATGTCCTTGAGGCCGTGACCGGTCACGGTGACCACCAGCGTCCGTCCCCGGAAGTCCGCGCCGTCTGCGACGTCGCGCAGCAGGCCGGCGACGCTGGCCGCGGACCCGGGCTCGACGAAGATGCCCTCGGCGGCGGCGAGCCGGCGCTGCGCTGCGAGGATCTCCTCGTCGCTGACCGCTCCGAACCGACCGCCCGACTGCTCCGCCGCCGCCACGGCGAGGTGCCACGAGGCGGGGTTGCCGATGCGGATCGCCGAGGCCACGGTCTCAGGCGACAGGACGGGCTCGCCGCGGACCAGCGGCGAGGCGCCCTCGGCCTGCCAGCCGATCATCGTCGGGCGGTGCGTGGCGCAGCCGGCGTCGGCGTACTCGGTGTAGCCCTTCCAGTACGCCGAGATGTTGCCGGCGTTGCCGACCGGCAGCACGTGCACGTCGGGGGCGTCACCGAGGAAGTCGACGATCTCGAAGGCCGCGGTCTTCTGCCCCTCGAGGCGGAAGGGGTTGACCGAGTTCACCAGCGCGACCGGGTAGTGCTCCGCCAGCTCGCGCGACATCCGCAGGCAGTCGTCGAAGTTCCCGCGCACCATGATGACCTGGGCGCCGTGCACGATCGCCTGCGCCAGCTTGCCGGCCGCGATCTTGCCCTGCGGCACCAGCACGAGCGGCTTCACCTTCGCCCGCGCGGCATAGGCCGCCATCGAGGCGCTGGTGTTGCCGGTGGAGGCGCAGACGACCGCCTCGGCCCCCTGCCCGACCGCGACCGACAGCGCCACGGTCATGCCGCGGTCCTTGAAGGAGCCGGTCGGGTTGTCGCCCTCGACCTTGATCCAGACCTGCGCGCCGGTGAGCTCCGACAGCCACGGGCTGTCGATGAGCGGGGTGCCGCCCTCGCGCAGGGTGAAGGTCGGTGTGCCCTCGGGCAGCGGCAACCAGTCGCGGTACTCCTCGATGACCCCGCGCCACTGGTGGGTGCGGGTGCGGTGGCCCCCCGGACCGGTCTGCACGCTCACTCGCCGCCCTCTCCCTCGACCCGCATCACCGAGGACACGTCACGCACCTCGGGCATCGTGTGCAGCGCGGCCACCGTCGCCGAGAGGGCTGCGTCGCTGGCACGGTGCGAGACCACGACGAGCTGGGCGTCGTCGCCCCGGCCCTCCTGGCGCACCGTCTGGATCGAGACGCCGTGCTCGGCGAAGGCCAGCGCCACTGCCGCCAGGACGCCGGCGCGGTCGTCGACGTCGACGGCCACGTGGTAGCGGGTGGTGGTCTCTCCCATCGGCCGCACGGCCAGCTCGGCGTACGCCGACTCGCCGACCCCGCGGACGTCGACGAGGCGGTTGCGCGCCACCGTCACGAAGTCACCGAGCACCGCCGACGCGGTCGGGGCGCCGCCCGCGCCGGGGCCGTAGAACATCAGCTCCCCCGCGGCCTCGCTCTCCACGAAGACCGCGTTGAAGGCCTCGCGCACGCTGGCCAGCGGGTGGCTGCGCGGGATCATGGCCGGGTGCACCCGCGCCGAGACCGCGGGCCCGTCGGGACCGTCGGTGAGCTCGCAGATCGCCAGCAGCTTCACCACGGCGCCCATCTCGCGTGCCGAGGCGACGTCGGCGGCGCTGACGTCGGTGATGCCCTCGCGGTACACGTCGGCAGCGACCACGCGGGTGTGGAACGCGAGGCTGGCGAGGATGGCGGCCTTCGCGGCCGCGTCGAAGCCCTCGATGTCTGCCGTCGGGTCCGCCTCCGCATAGCCGAGCGCCTGCGCTTCCTCGAGCGCTTCGGAGAAGCCGGCTCCGGAGGTGTCCATCTTGTCGAGGATGAAGTTCGTGGTGCCGTTGACGATGCCCAGCACGCGGCGCACCCGGTCGCCGGCCAGCGACTCGCGCAGCGGTCGCAGGATCGGGATGGCACCGGCCACGGCGGCCTCGTAGTAGAGGTCGCGGTCGTGCTTCTCCGCGGCGGCGAACAGCGTCGACCCGTCCTCGGCCAGCAGCGCCTTGTTGGCGGTCACCACGCTGGCGCCGTGCTCGAGGGCGCCCAGGATGAGGGCGCGGGCCGGCTCGATGCCGCCGATGACCTCGATGACGACGTCGAGCCCGGAGGCGACCAGCCCGGCCGCGTCGGTGGTCAGCAGGTGGGCAGGCACGTCGACCTCTCGACGCGCGTCGAGACGGCGTACGGCGACCCCGACCAGCTCGACCCGTGCCCCCACCCGCGCCTCGAGGTCGGTGGCCTGCTCGGTGAGCAGCCGCACCACCTGGCTGCCGACCGAGCCGCAGCCCAGCAGGCCCACGCGCACGGTGCGACGAGGCGTGCTCGTCTCGACGTGTTCGGGCATCGCGTTCACTGCTCTCGTTCCTCGGTCGGTCCGGTGTCGGTGGCCAGCAGGTCCTCGACGGTCTCACGCCGGACCACGACGCGAGCCGAGCCCCCGCGGACCGCGACCACCGGCGGACGCAGGGCGTGGTTGTAGTTGCTGGCCATCGACCAGCAGTAGGCCCCGGTCCCCGGGACCGCGAGCAGGTCCCCGGGGGCGACGTCCCCGGGCAGGAACTCGTCCTTGACCAGGATGTCGCCGGCCTCGCAGTGCTTGCCCACGACGCGTCCGAGCACGACCGGGGCCTCGGAGGCGCGCGAGGCCAGGGTGGCGGAGTAGTCGGCGTCGTACAGCGCGGTGCGGATGTTGTCGCTCATCCCGCCGTCGACCGAGACGTAGGTGCGCACGGCGCCGCCGTCGAGCGCGACCTTCTTGACCGTGCCGACCTCGTACAGCGAGCACATGGCCGGCCCGACGATGGCCCGGCCGGGCTCGATCGCCAACCGTGGCACCGCGAGCCCGCGAGCCCGGCACTCCTGCTCCACGATGGAGGTCAGCTCGGAGGCGAGGTCCTTGGGGTCGGCGGGGTCGTCCTGGAGGGTGTAGGCGATGCCGAAGCCACCGCCGAGGTCGAGCTCGGGCATCTCCACGCCCAGCTCGTCGCGGACCCGTCCCTGCAACGCCAGCACCCGGCGGGTGGCGACCTCGAAGCCGGAGGTGTCGAAGATCTGCGAGCCGATGTGGCTGTGCAGCCCGAGCAGCTCGAAGCGGTCGCCGGCGTGGACCTGCCGCACCGCGGAGAGCGCGTCCCCGGCGTTGATGGAGAACCCGAACTTCTGGTCCTCGTGGGCGGTGGCGATGTACTCGTGGGTGTGCGCCTCGACGCCCGCGGTGACCCGGACCATGACCGGCGCCACGCGGTCGAGCTCCGCGGTCAGCCGCTCCAGCCGGTCGATCTCGTCGAAGGAGTCGAGCACGATGCGGCCCACGCCGGCCTCGAGCGCGGCCCGCAGCTCGGCGGTCGACTTGTTGTTGCCGTGGAAGCCGATCCGCGCAGGGTCGGTGCCGGCGCGCAGCGCCACGGTCAGCTCGCCGCCCGAGCACACGTCGAGGCCGAGCCCCTCCTCGGCCACCCACCGGGCGACCGTGGTGCACAGGAACGCCTTGCCCGCGTAGAAGACGTCGTAGGAGCTGAACGCGTCGCGGAACGCTCGGGCCCGGCTGCGGAAGTCCTCCTCGTCGAGCACGTACGCCGGGGTGCCCACCTCTGCGGCCAGTGCGCGCAGGTCCGTCCCGCCGACGTGGAGCACCCCGTCGACCTTCTCCGCCGTGCCGGGCCACAGGCGCGGCACCAGGGCGTTGGCGTCGACGGGCTCGCGCAACCAGGCAGGCCCGCGGGCATTGATGTCGGCGTGCAGGGCACCGGCCTCGTGGGCCCTCATGCCGGGACCTCCGAGGGTCGGCGCGGGTCGGGAAGCGGGATCAGCACCGGCCCAGCGTATCGGCGACGGCGGCCGGTGCGGCGAGCGATGTCAGGGGGCAGACGCCCCCCGACAGGGCGGTCGGCGCGACCCGGCAGGTCATGTAGCCTTGCCCGCGCACGCTGAGCCCCCGTAGCTCAGGGGATAGAGCACCGCCCTCCGGAGGCGGGAGCGTAGGTTCGAATCCTACCGGGGGCACTCCGCCTCATCGGCCCGGTCGGCTGCTCAGCAGCCTCGCCCGAAGCGGACGTCGTCGCGGGCTTCGCGGCCGAGCCGCCGAGGAGGACCGCTCCGTCCCCTTTCGACGTGTTCTGTCTCAAGCGCGGAGCACCCGTCGACCGAAGTAGAGGGTCCGGTCCACCGGCGAGTCGCCTACCAGCCGCCCGCGACCTTCGCGCACGGTCTAGATTTGGTCCGGCGACCAGTTCCATACCGCAGCGGAAGAGGGCGAGCTTCAATCGTGGCCGAATCGGGTCCAGACAACCAATCCAGCGCACCGGGCGGCTCGGTGGCCGAGTTCGGCGACAACGAGTGGCTCGTCGACGAGATGTTCGAGCGCTACCAGGACGACCCGTCCAGCGTGGACGACGCCTGGCTGGCCTCTCGAGGGACGCTCCGAGGCCGGAGACACCGGCTCGTCCCAGGGGGGATCTCCCACCGCAGAGCGCAACGGCACGACCGCCAGCAGCGCAGGTGAGCCCGCGAAGGCCCCCGCGAAGAAGGCCCCCGCGAAGAAGGCCCCCGCGAGAAAGGCAGACGCGAAGCCCGCTGCCCCGGATTCCAGCGACAAGCCCACCGACAGGTCGAGCGACAAGTCGAGCGAGAAGTCGAGCGAGAAGTCGAGCGAGAAGTCGACCAAGAAGGCGGCCCCCGTGCCCGGGGAACCGACGGTCGAGCCGTCGGACGCGAGCGACGAGCCCCAGCTCACCGTGCTGCGCGGCGCCCCCATGCGCACAGCGCAGAACATGGACCTGAGCCTCACCGTCCCGACCGCCACCAGCGTGCGCACCGTCCCGGTGAAGCTCC
>CAVXMH010000010.1:0-24553 GCA_963762755.1 uncultured Actinomycetota bacterium
CCGCGACTACCAGCCCACAGGCAGACCACCAGACCCCAAACAGAAGTAGCCCCGGACCTGCAATAGCAGGTCCGGGTGTCGCCGATGTCTTGAAACATCACAGAGTCGGGCTGACAGGATTTGAACCTGCGACCCCTTGACCCCCAGTCAAGTGCGCTACCAAGCTGCGCCACAGCCCGTGGCACCCGCCGAGGATCACCCGGCGAGCCGTGGGAGACGATATCGCACCCTCCGCCGCAGTCCGAATCGAGGCCAGTCAGCGCAGCGCCGGGTGCACCCGCGTCAGCAGACCGAGCAGCACGCGCCGCGGCGCGACCTGCGACATGCGAGCTGCCGACCCGGTTCGCCAGCCCCGGGATCGCGTAGAGCCGGCCCTTGTCGAGCGCGTCGACCCCGCACGCAGCCACGTCCTCAGGCGCGACCCACATGAAGCGCGGCAGGGCGTTGTCGAAGTCGCCCTCGTCGAAGCCGGCCCGCTCCCCGAACCCGGTGTCGACCGGTCCCGGGCACAGGCACGTCGCGCTCACGCCGGTGCCCTTGAGCTCGCCAGCCAGCGACTGCGAGTAGGACAGCACGAACGACTTCCCGGCCCCGTAGCCGGCCTGGCCGGGCAGCGGCTGGAACGCCGCGGTCGAGGCCACGTTGAGCACTCCCCCGCGCCCGCGCGCCACCATGCCGGGCAGGAACCGGGTGCACAGGTCCAGCACCGCGACGACGTCGACCTCCACCATCGCCATCTCGTCCTCAGGGTCGGCCTCGACCACCCGCCCGAGCGTGGAGTAGCCGGCGTTGTTGACCAGGACGTCGACCTCGACCCCGAGCGCGCTCGCGCGCCCGAGCAGCTCCGCGCGCGCCGTACGGTCGCCCAGGTCGGCCGCGAGGACGTACGCCGTGCCACCGCCGGCCCGGATCTCCTCGGCCAGGGTCTCGAGCTTGTCGGCCGAACGCGCCACGAGCACCACCGCGTGACCGCGACGGGACGAGGTTGCGGGCGATCTCCGCCCCGATCCCGGAGGAGGCCCCGGTGACGAGGCAGGCGCGGTCAGGTCCAGGTGCAGGCAGGCTCATGCCCGAACCCTAGGCCCGCTACCCGCCTCCCGCGGTGTCCAGCTCGTTCCGGGCCCGCGTGTGCCGCCGGACGGCGTCGGCGGAGCGCTGGCCGAGGGACGAGCCCGGGGCGGCGTACCGGAGCCCCTGCGCGGCGTCACGCAGCGCCCCCTCGAGAGCCGCGCCGAGCTCGACCTCGCTCGTGCGCGCCTCCGTGCCCGTCACCACGACCAGCGGCCCGGCGAGAGCCAACCGGTCCAGCGCGACGCGGCGGAGGTCGGTGGCCGGGTGGTCCGGCGTCCACCCGGTGCCCAGCCTCTGCAGCGCTCCGGCGCCGCCGCAGCACCGTCTGCGCCGGCACGGCCGCCACCGCGTCCCGCAGGCAGGACCGCAGGTCCTCGTGTCCGGACAGGCCACGCGTGAGGGCCGTCTCCCAGGTGGCGGCGCCGAGCCCGAGGTCCCACACCTCGTGCAGCGCGTCGACACCTGCCGCCCGCGCCGCCAAGCCGTCGGCGACGAGCTCTCCCCGCACCGTGACCGGCGCCTGCAGCCGCAGCAGCGACCGGCTCCACAGCACCACCACGACGCGCACCGGTGCCAGGAGGACCGCGCTCAGCGACGTCACGAACCGTCGGGCGTCCTCGGCGTCGCCGGCCCGGCGCGGATGCTCACCACCCGCGATCAGCCGCCACTCCTCGAGGACGGCGTCCGCACGGCCCGTGATCCGCTCGCACCGCAGCTCGGGTCGGACCAGGTGGACCGCCTCGTGCGCCACCATCGCCACCCGGCCCTGGTCGGACAGGGCCGCCCAGCCCACGGCACCAACCTCGAGGACCGGCCGCCGGCGCACGCCGGACCTGTGGGCCCGGGACCCGAGCGCCGATGTCACGTCGAGCCGGTGCAGTCGCGGAGCGCCGACCTGCGTGCTGACGCGGTCCAGGAGGGCGAACGTCACGGGCGCCTCCCGCGCGGTCAGGGAGGCCGCGGGGTCGAGCCCGCGGGTGCGCCGGGGCCAGGAACCCACGGCCACCAGCACCAGGGTGAGCGCGAGGAGGACCGCGAGCGGGCCGTCCGCCGACGCCAGCACCCACCCGGCCGTTGCGAGGCTCGCCGGCGCGGCCAGGTGCACCGGCGCCGCCAGCAGCAGGGTCGCTGCCATCCTTCGCCGGGGAAGGCCGCGCGACCCGGCTTCGTTGCTGGGCGTCCCGGGTCGCCGTCCTGGAACGGTCAGCAGGCGTCGGCACGCATCGTCGAGCGCCGCCGTGCGTCGTTGCGGGGCGCGTGTTCTCACACCGGGGTCCGCACCCATCCCGCCATTGTGCACCCGCGTATCGGTGCGGTGAAGGCGCGCACCGCGCTCGTCCGGACCCCGTGGCGACCGGTCCCTCGGCCCGGCAGCGGTCAGCGTCGCTTCTTGTCGCGCTTCTCCCGCGGCTTGACCTCGATGTGGATCGGCGTGCCGACGAAGCCGAACTCCTCGCGCAGGCGGCGCTCGACGAACCGCACGTAGGAGGCCTCCAGCGGACCCGAGGTGAACAGCACGAACGTCGGCGGCGACGTCGAGGCCTGCGTGGCGAACATGATCTTGGCCTGCTTGCCGCTGCGCACCGGGTGGGGGTGCTCGGCGACCAGGCGGCCCAGGAACGCGTTGAGCTGGCCCGTGGAGATCCGGGTCTCCCAGCCCTCCAGCGACTTGTCCAGCGCCGGCACGAGCCGGTCGATGTGCCAGCCGGTGCGGGCGGTGATGTTGACGCGCAGCGCCCAGGGAACGCGCACGAGGTCGCGCTCGATCTCGCGCTCGAGGTAGTAGCGGCGCTCCTCGTCGACCAGGTCCCACTTGTTGTAGGCCACCAGCAGCGCGCGGCCGGTCTCGGCCACCGCGGTGATGATGCGCTGGTCCTGCTCGGTCAGCGGCTGCGAGGCGTCGACGACCATGACGCACACCTCGGCGCGCTCGATGGCCGCGTTGGTGCGCAGCGAGGCGTAGTACTCGTGCCCGGATGCCTCCTTGACCCGCTTGCGGACGCCGGCGGTGTCGATGAAGCGCCAGGTGCGGCCACCGAGCTCGATCAGCTCGTCGACCGGATCCACGGTGGTGCCAGCGGCGTCGTCGACGACGGCACGCTCCTCCCTGGCCAGCCGGTTCAGCAGCGACGACTTGCCGACGTTCGGCTTGCCGACGATCGCCACCCGACGCGGTCCGCCCGGCGGGTCGAAGTCGGTCTCGGGCGCCGCCGGGAGCGCGTCCAGGATGGCGTCGAGCATCTCGCCGGAGCCACGGCCGTGCAGCGCGGAGACAGGGAACGGCTCCCCCAGCCCCAGGCTCCACAGGGACGCGGCCTCGGCCTCGGCGCGCTGGTCGTCGACCTTGTTGGCGGCCAGCACCACCGGTTTCCCGGCCTTGCGCAGGACTTTCACGACGCCTTCGTCGGTGTCGGTGATGCCGATGGTCGCATCGACCACGAAGACCACGGCGTCGGCCACGGTGACGGCGATCTCGGCCTGGATCTTGATCTGCTCGGCCAGCCCGCGGGCGTCGGGGTCCCAGCCTCCGGTGTCGACGACGGTGAAGGCGCGGCCGTTCCAGTGGGCGTCGTAGGACACGCGGTCGCGGGTCACGCCGGGCACGTCCTGGACGACCGCCTCACGGCGGCCGATGATGCGGTTGACCAGCGTGGACTTGCCCACGTTGGGTCGTCCGACGACCGCGACCACGGGCACGCGGCCCCCGGTCGTCGGGTCGGTCTGGATCTCGGTCACGAGTGCTCCTCGACGAGGCCGACGATCAGGTCGACGACCTCGTCCAACGTCAGGTGGGTGGTGTCGACGGCGATCGCGCCGTCGGCCTGGACCAGCGGTGCGGTCACGCGGCCCGAGTCGATGGTGTCGCGCTCCAGCAGCTGCGCCTGGGTGCTCGTCACGTCGCCGAGGTGCGCGTGCTCGGCCGTACGCCGCTGTGCGCGGGCCGAGGCGTCCGCCGACAGGTAGAGCTTCACCTCGGCCGTGGGCCACACGACCGAGCCGATGTCCCGGCCCTCGACGACGATCCCGCCCGCGCCGATGGTCTCGCGCTGCAGGCCGAGCAGCCGGGCCCGGACCTCGGGCACGGTGCTGACCGGGCTCACGGCTGCGGTCACCTCGGTGGTGCGGATCGCGACGGAGGCGTCCTCACCGTCCACCGTGATCGTCGGGTCGGTCGGGTCGGTGCCGGACTCGATGAGCGGCTTCTCGGCGTACGTCGCCACGGCGGCGGTGTCGTGGACGTCGATGCCGTGCTGCAGCATCCACCAGGTCATCGCCCGGAACTGCGCGCCGGTGTCGAGGTAGCGCAGCCCGAGCCGCGAGGCCACCGCCCGCGACGTGCTGGACTTGCCCGAGCCCGAGGTGCCGTCGACGGCCACCACCACCGCGGACGCGGCGTCGGTGCGGGATCGGTCGCTCAGGCCGGGCACGGCGGTCTCCTCTGGTGGGCAGCTGGGGCGGGGCGGGCCGGGGCGGCCCGTCAGCACGGACATGAACATCGCCCCGACGGGTCGTGGGGCGAAACCTCGATTCTACCCGGCTCTAGCCGTGCCCCGCCCATCCACGATCGGCCAGCGCCGTCAGCAGGTGGTCGGCCTCCGCCACGGCCACTCGCAGCTCCACCAGACCGGTGGGCCGGCCGGGGTCGTGGTCGATGTGGAGGTCCTCCAGGTTGACCCCGATCGCACCGACGTCGGCCAGCAGCCGTGCCAGCTCGCCGGGGTGGTCGGGCACGAGGACGAATACGCCGGTCTCCTCCACCGGCGGGCCACCGTGCTTGCCGGGGATGACGGCGGTGCCGTCGACGCCGCGGCCCAGGATCTCTGCCAAGGCCGGACGCTCCGCGCTCTCGAGCGCCGCCACCAGCCGGTCCAGCTGCGACCCGACCTCCCGCAGCAGCCCGGCCACGGGCGCGGCGTTGGCGCTCAGGATCTGCTGCCACAGCCGCGGGTCCCCGGCGGCGACGCGGGTCACGTCACGCACGCCCTGGCCCGACAGCGACAGGTGGGCGGCGGGGGCGTCGGCCAGCGCGCCGGCCATCAGTGCCGCCACCACGTGGGGCACGTGGGAGGTGCGGGCGACCGCCGCGTCGTGCTCCTCGGGGGTGAAGAAGAAGGGGGTCGCCCCGCAAAGGGACGCCAGCCGCACGACGGACTCCTCGGCCTCCCGCGACGAGGTCTCGTGGCAGGTCACCGCCCAGGGCCGCCCCTCGAAGAGGCGCTCCGAGGCGGCCAGGGGTCCGGAGCGCTCACTGCCCGCCAGCGGGTGCGACCCGACGTAGCGGGTCAGGTCGTCGGCGCTCACCCGCGCCCGGACGGCCGTCAGCGGCGCCGCCTTCACGCTGCCGACGTCGGTCACCACGGCGTCGGTCGTGCTCAGCGCCTCGACCACGGCGTCGGCCAGGTGGTCCGGGGGGACGGCGACCACGACGAGGGCCGGGCGTGCACCGTTGGGCACCGGCGAGCCCGCTCCCAGGCCGGTGGCGGTCCGGACGTGCTCGTGCTGGACGTCGGTGAGCCACACCTCGATGCCTCGGGCGGTGAGCGCGAGCCCGACGGAGGTGCCCAGCAGGCCCGCCCCCACCACGAGCACCGGACCGATGGTGCCCGGTGGCGTCACGTGCCGTCCTCGTCGGGCACCTCGCGCACGCGGGTCAGGTCACGACGCAGGCGGGCGGCGCCGTGCAGGTAGACGTGGGTGACCTCGGCCCGGGAGAGGTGGGTCTCGACGTGGGCCATCATGCGAACGACGCGGGGCATCGAGCCCTCGATCTCGAGCTCGCGTGCGCACATCAGCGGCACGTCGTCGAAGCCGAGCCGGCGCGCGGCGTACGCCGGGAACTCAGCGTTGAGGTCCTCGGTGGCGGTGAAGAAGATCGAGATGAAGTCGTCGACGGTCAGGTCGTTCGAGGTCATGACGTCCAGCACCATCTCGGCCACCCGCTCGAGCATGTGCTCCCGGGTGTCCTCGTCGAGCTGGGTGGCGCCACGGACGGCTCTCACGCGCATGGGCCCACCCTATGCACAGCCGACCGTCAGAGCTTCGCCACGTCGAGCAGGGTGCCGAGCTCGTCGCGTGTCAGCTCCCGCAGCCCGCCGGCGGCGAGGCCGCGCACGTGCACCGGGCCGATCCGGGTGCGGGTCAGCCGCGTCACCGGGTGGCCGACCTCGTCGAGCAGCCGGCGCACGATGCGGTTGCGGCCCTCGTGGATGGTCAGCTCCACGATCGAGCGGTCCGTGGCCGTCGAGAGCACCTTGCACGTAGAGACCTCGACGGGTCCGTCGTCCAGGGTGACGCCTGCCCGCAGGCGCCGCACCGTCGCCTTCTCCACGACACCGGCGACCTCGGCGACGTACACCTTCTCCAGCTCGTACGACGGGTGGGCGACCCGTTGGGCGAAGTCGCCGTCGTTGGTGAGCAGGATGAGGCCCTCGGTGTCGGTGTCGAGCCGCCCGACGTGGAACAGCCGCTCGGGCCGCTCGGCCACCAGCTCGCCCAGCGAGCGTCGTCCCTCCGGGTCCGACATCGTCGAGACCACCCCACGCGGCTTGTTCAGGGCGAGGTAGACGTGCGCCGAGACCGGCGGCAGCCGCTTGCCGTCGACCCGCACGACGGCCGAGGCGGGGTCGACCTTGGTGCCCAGCCGGGTGACCACCTCACCGTCGACCTCGACGAGGCCGGCCAGCATCAGCTCCTCGCACTTGCGCCGGCTGGCGACGCCGGAAGCCGCCAGCAGCTTCTGCAGCCGGACCAGGCCGTCGTCGTCGGTCGGGATGGCCGCGCGTGGGTCGGACGGGTCCGTCATGCCTGCGGGGGGCCGACGAGCTCGGGATCGGTCACCGAGCTGGCGTCGTCGGGCACGACCAGGGCGATGACCGGGTCGGGCCCGTCGATCTCGTCCATGTCCTCGAGGTCGGGCAGGAAGGGTGCCAGGTCCGGCAGCTCGCCGAGGTCGGTGATGCCCAGACGCTCCAGGAAGTAGCTCGTGGTGCCGTAGAGCACGGCCGTCGTCTCGGAGTCCTGCCCGGTCTCCTCGACCAGTCCGCGGGAGACCAGCGTGCGCATGACGCCGTCGACGTTCACCCCGCGCACGGCCGAGACCCGGGCTCGGCTGACCGGCTGCTTGTAGGCCACCACGGCGAGGGTCTCCAGCGCCGCCTGGGTCAGGCGGGCCTGCTGGCCGTCGCGCACGTAGCGCTCGACGACCGAGGAGTACTCGTCGCGGGTGTAGAACCGCCACCCCCCGGCCACGCTGCGCAGGTCGAACCCCCGCCCCTGCTCGGCGTACTCCGCGGTCAGCGCCTGCAGGGCCGCCGCCACCTCCTCGACCGGGTGACCCACAGCCGCGGCGAGCGTGACGTGGTCCATCGGCTCGTCGGCAACCATCAGCAGCGCCTCGAGCGCGGGCCGCAGCCCGGCCAGCGGTACCGCGAGCGTCTCCTCGACCGGCTCCTCCTCCGGGGTCAGGTCCGGCTCGGCCGACTGCTCGGGGATCTGGTCGTTCACGTCTGGTCGTCCTCCTGGGTCGGGGTGACGGGCGGGTCCTCCGGCGCGCCTGCAGGCTCGTCGGTGGGCTCGTCGGTGGGCTCGTCGCTGGGCTCGTCGTCCTCGTCGAACTCGTCGCTGATCTCGACGTCAGCCTCGTCCTCGGCGGTCCACCGGACCGTCAGCTCGCCGAGCGGCGTCACCTGGTCGAAGGCCACCGCGCCCTCACGGAAAAGCTCGAGAAGCGACAGGAACCGCGCCACCTTGGTCAGGGTGTCGGGGGCGTCGCCGCACAGTGCGCGGAACGTCATCGTGCCGTGCACGCGCAGCCGGTCCATGACCAGGGCGCCCTGCTCGCGGACGCTGACCTGGGGGGCGTGCAGGTGCGCGAAGGAGACCTCCGGCACCGGCTTGGGCGTCATCGCGGTGGCGGCCAGGGAGGCGAACTCCTCCAGCCCCAGGCCGATGAGCACCTCGGGCAGCAGCGTGGCGTAGCGCTCCTCGAGGCCGACCGCGCGGGGGAACCGCTTGGCCTCCTGGGCCAACCGGTCCTCGAAGACCGCGGCGACGTCCTTGAAGGCGCGGTACTGCAGCAGCCGCGCGAAGAGCAGGTCGCGGGCCTCCAGCAGCGCGAGGTCCTCCTCGTCCTCGACCTCCGACTTGGGCAGCAGACGTGAGGCCTTGAGGTCGAGCAGGGTGGCGGCCACCACGAGGAACGACGAGGTCTGCTCGAGGTCCCACACGCCGCCGAGCGCCTTGACGTGGGCGATGAAGTCGTCGGTCACCCGTGACAGCGACACCTCCGTGATGTCCAGCTTGTGCTTGGAGATCAGGCTCAGCAGCAGGTCGAAGGGCCCCTCGAAGTTGTCGAGGTGGAGCAGGAACGGCTCCGGGCCCGTCGGTGCAGGAATCACAGGGGCGAGCGCGCCAGCCGGCCCGGGTGCCGCCTCGTCGACGAGCGTCATCGCCGCCTCACGCCCGGCGCAGCCGCTGCAGCAGCTGGCTGTCCTCGCCGTGCTCGTCGAGGTCGGCCAGCGCCAGCGCGACGGCCGCCCGCACGATGCGGCCGCGGTCGACCGCCAGCGCGTGGTGACGCCGTATCTCCAGACGGGCGTGCTCGATGTCGAGCAGCTCGTCGGAGGTGACGTAGACGGTCATCTTCTCGTCGTGCTTGACCCGGCCGCTCGCGGCGCGGTCGGGCTTCTCCTCCGACGCGGGCGTGGCCAGCTCGACCACCGACGCCTCGGTGGGCGCGGGGGCCTCGGCGAGCGGTGACGGGACGGCGGTGGGGCGGAAGAGGTCGTCGGGGACCGTCACACGTCGAGGCACCGCGCCATCACCTCCCGCGCCAGGGTGCGGTACGCCGTCGCGCCGGGGCTGGCGTCGGCGAAGCTCGTGATGGGCTCGCCGGCGACCGTGGAGTCGGAGAACTTCACGGTGCGCTTGATGACGGTGTGGAAGACGTCGTCGCCCCAGGCCTGGACCAGCCGCTCCATGACCTCGCGGCTGTGCAGGGTGCGGCCGTCGTACATCGTGCCGAGCACACCGTCGATGTTCAGGCGCGGGTTGAGCCGCTCCTTGACCTTGTCGATGGTGTTCTTCAGCAGCGCGACGCCGCGCAGCGCGAAGTACTCGCACTCGAGCGGGACGATGACACCGTCGGCGGCGGTGAGTGCGTTGACGGTCAGCAGGCCCAGCGAGGGCTGGCAGTCGATGAGGATGACGTCGTAGGTGTTGACCGCGTCCTGCAGCACCCGCGACAGCGTCTGCTCGCGCGCCACCTCCTGGACCAGCTGCACCTCGGCGGCCGACAGGTCGATGTTGGAGGGCAGCAGGTCCATGCCCGGCACGTCGGTCTCGACGATGACGTCGTCGACGGTGACGTCGCGCTGCATGAGCAGGTTGTAGACCGACAGCTCCATGTCGTGGGGGTTCATGCCCAGGCCCACCGACAGCGAGCCCTGCGGGTCGAAGTCGACCAGCAGCACCTTGCGGCCCAGCTCGGCGAGGGCTGCGCCCAGGTTGATCGTCGTGGTGGTCTTGCCGACGCCGCCCTTCTGGTTGCACATCGCGATGATGCGCGCGTTGCCGTGGATGCCGATGACCCGGGGCTCGGGCAGCGCGGGCCAGGGACGCCCGGTCGGCCCGGGCTCACCGACGGTCGGCATGTCGAGCGTGCGGAAGCCGGCGTGCACCTCGGGCAGCGGCTCGGGTGACACCTCGCGCTGGCGGAACGGCAGGGGTGCCGACGGCGCTGACCCGGCGGCGTCCTCCACCCGGGACGGGGTGGGGGGCCGCATCAACGGAGGCATCTCCGTCGCGCTGGAACCGTAGGAACCTGAGCCGAAGTCGTTCACGGTGCTCTCCTCGAGGTGCGTGGGCCGACCCCCAATTCACCAGCCACGGGCACCGCCCTGCCGCAGGCGCGCCGACGTCGTCGGCGATTTGTCGACTTTTCGCGAGCGCGGGCGTGGGCGCTTGCTCAGCCGGCGTCGCGCGCCCGTGGGTGAGCGGTCGCGTAGACCTCGCGCAGCGAGTCCACGGTGACCAGCGTGTAGACCTGCGTGGTCGTGACCGAGGCGTGCCCGAGCAGCTCCTGCACCACCCGGACGTCGGCCCCACCCTCGAGCAGGTGGGTGGCGAAGGAGTGGCGCAGCGTGTGCGGCGACACCTCCGCGGTGACCCCGGCCAGCTCGGCCGAGCGTCCCAGGATCGCCCACGCGCTCTGTCGCGACAGCCGTCCCCCACGGGAGTTGAGGAACATCGCGGCCCGCGCCGGCCCGCCGGTCACCAGGGTGGGTCGGGACCGCATCAGGTAGGTGCCGACGGCCTCGGCGGCGAGGGTGCCGAAGGGCACCAGTCGCTCCTTGCTGCCCTTGCCGCGCAGCAGCACCGTGCGCGTGTCGAGGTCGACGTCGTCGACGTCGAGTCCGACGGCCTCCGAGATCCGCGCGCCGCAGCCGTAGAGCAGCTCGAGCAGGGCTCGGTCGCGCAGCGCGAGGGCGGTGCCGGCGGCGCCGGCCGCCTCGAGGATCCGCTCGATGTCCATCAGCGGCAGCGCCTTGGGCAGGCGCTTCGCCGGAGCCGGGGGCCGCACGGCGGCGGCCGGGTCGACGGCGGCGAGACCGTCGCGGACGGCGAAGCGGTGGAAGCCGCGCACCGCCACCACCGCGCGCCCGGCGCTCGAGGCCGACAGCGGCGGGTGGTCCGCGTCGCCCTCGCGCAGGCGCACGAGGAAGCCGGTCACGGTCTGCTCCCCTACGCCGGCGAGGTCGTCCACGCCGAGCTCGGCGAGGTGGGCGGCGTAGCGGCGCAGGTCGCGGCGGTACGACGTCAGCGTGTTGGGCGCGAGACCGCGCTCGACGCTCAGGTGGTCGAGATAGGTCCGGACCGCCCGCTGCACGGCCGTCAGCCGGACGGGGGCGGCAGGCGCCGACGACGGGGAGGGGGACGCGGTGCCCACCGGTGCCGTGGTGGCGCTCACGACCGGCTCCGGGTGCCGCGGGTCAGCTCGTAGGTCAGCACCGCGAGCGCCAGGGGTCCGTCGGTCAGCCGGCGTGCCAGCACACCCGCGACCAGCTCGGCCATCGGAACCCAGTGGGTGGTCATGTCGGCCTCCTCGTGGGCCGGCTCGAAGCCGCCGCGGTCCTCGGCCGCGCTGAGGCCGCGGGCCAGGTAGACCTCGATCCGCTCGGCGCTGAGCCCCGGGGAGGGGTAGAGCGTGTTGAGCGGCGTCCACTCCTCGGCCTCGAGCTGGGCCTCCTCGAGCAGCTCGCGCCGCGCGGCCACGACCGGGTCCTCGCCCGGGACGTCGAGCAGGCCCGCGGGCAGCTCCACGAACCGCAGGTTCGAGGGATGGCGGTACTGCTTGAGCACCATGACCTGCTCGGTGTCGCCGGAGTCGTCGACAGCGAGGATCACCACCGCCCCGGGGTGCTCGACGACCACACGCCCGAACACCTCGTCGGGGTGACCGGGCCGGCTGATCTCGTCGCGGCGTACGGCGAAGGGCGCGGACCCGCGCCAGACGTCCGTCGAGGCGTGAACGGGCCAGTGCTCGGGCTCGTCGCTCCAGGTCGGGGTGCTCTGCACCCGCTCACCTTGCCACCCGGGCGTGTCGGGACCGCGGCACCACACCGCGGGCCCGACACGTTATGTCAGTCCCGTCAGAACCGCCGCGCGCAGGCGCCCAGGTCGACGCGGGAGATCGCGCCGCGGTCCACCCGCACCTGCAGGGTCTGGAGCACGCGCCCCTGCCTCTCGCAGGTCAGCGTCCACCGCTCGATCGTGCCGGGCACGGTCTGCGTGCCTGTCACGCGCTCGTCGAGCACGTCCGCGGTGAGCGTGTACTCCGGCGTGACCGACGCGAAGTTGATCACCCGCAGGACGTAGTCACCGGCGACGGGGTCGGCCACCTCGGTCTGCTCCTTCTCCCCCGGCGCGTTGCCCGAGGTCGCGACCTGCACGAGCTGGTCACCCTGCCGGCGGTAGACCTCGAGGTCGAGGTCGTCGGGGGTCGGCCATTCCAGCGTCACCTCGAGGCTGTCCGCGCCCGCGGAGACGTCCTCGGCGGTGAGGGTGAACGGGTGGTCGACCGACTCGTTGGGCGCGATCGCCCCGCCGTCGTACGTCTGGCTGCGCGTCGAGACCTCCTCGACCGTCTCGACCGTGCGCGGCTCGGAGACCGGACGGGTCGACGGGTTGACGTGCCAGGTGAAGCGCCCGCCGCGCGAGGAGTAGACCGACTCCAGGTGGTCGCGGACCGAGCCCTCCCAGGTCGGGGTCCGGAAGGTCTTCTCCACGCGCAGCGTCGCGCCCCGCGGGGCGGAGCCGACGATGCGCCCGTGGGACGCGGTGTCGGCGGCGTGCTCCAGCGCGACCAGGTAGGCCGCACGGTTGCCCTTCCCGGCGTACTTCCCCGCGCCGAGGTACTCGTCGATCACCTCGGGGAAGGGCGGGTGGAACTCGTCCGGGCCGATCTCGAAGGTGTAGCCGAAGCCGCCGGTGGCGTTGTAGGACCAGTCCTCGGTGGTACCGGTGGTGTCGTAGAGCTCCCAGCCGTGGATGTTGCGGTAGCCGTTCTGCGCCGTCATCCGGGCCCCCAGCTGCTTGAGCGCCTCCTCGTCCGGGGCGTCGCCGATGGGAAGGCCGTCGGGGCCCTCCGTGTCGGGGTGCACGCCGTTGGGCCGCAGCACGAGGTTCGAGAAGGTGTGGTTCGAGATCAACGTGGTGACCTGTCGGCTGCTCACCAGGTCGCGGACGTTGAGGATCTCGGGCTCGGAGAACGCAGCCTGGCCGCGGTACGTCGGGTCGGCGAACGTCTCGGAGGCACCGGGTCCGCCCCAGAAGCCTCCGTAGTTGCGGTTCAGGTCGACGCCCGTGCCGAAGCCGCCCGGGCTGCTCAGCGACGCCGCCCGGCAGGTGCCGTCCGGGGTGTCCTGCCCGTCGACGACACGGCAGTTCTTGCGCTTGTAGGCGTTGCCGGGCGTGCCCAGGATCGTGGCGGTGTCCCCGCCGTCGACCTCGCGGAGGTCGACCAGCGCGCCGTCGGTGCGCGACAGGTCGAAGCCGTCGACGTTGACGACGGGCACGACGATCACGCGGGCGCGGTCCAGCAGCGCCGTGATCCGTGCGGACCGGCCGTAGCCCTTCGCGAGCTCCACCGCGAACTCCATGGCCAGCTCGCCGGAGGGCCACTCCCGTGCGTGGTGCACGCCGAGCAGCGCGAAGGTCGGGCGGCCGTCGTTCTGCGCCTTGACGTCCCCGGCGATCTCGATGGCCCGGACAGGGCGGCCGTCGAGCGAGGGCCGCTTCAACGTGAAGGTCCGGGCCACGCTCGGCCGTTCCTGGGCCAGCTCAGCCATGTCGGCGTCGTAGTCGGCCAGCGTCCGGTACGACGTACGGCCCGACGGCAGCGGCGAGACGTCCGTGGCGGCGGCGTACGCTGCGTTCGCCCGGTTGTTCTCCGCCTCACGTCGCAGCAGGTCGGGGATCCGCACGTCGTAGCCGAGTCCGGCGGACTCCAGTGCGGAGAGGTCGGCGGCGTGGTGCAGCACCACCTCGATGTAGTCGTGGCCCGCGTGCTCGGTGAGGTCGAGCCCCAGGGCCTGCAGGCGTTCCTTGTCGGCGCGGGTGGGTGTGTCCACGGTGACCAGGCGAGGGGCGAAGAGCGTGCTGGTCGCCTCGGCCCGGCCCGCTCCGGCTCCCCCCACGGCGGGGACGAGAGCTACGGCGAGGGCAGCGGTGCTGAGGACGGCGAGGACTCGCGCGTGCCGGCGGGAACGGGCCATGAGGTTCTCCCTGGTCGAGGTCGTGTGGCAGCCCCAACGACGTCAACAGGAAAAGGTCACGTTCAGGACGTTTGGCCCGGTTCCTCTCGGGTACTGCGACGCTTGGCCGCCTCCCCCACCGGGATCTCCAGCTCGCGCTGACGCTCCACCGCCGCGCCGACCAGGCCGGCGAACAGCGGGTGCGCCCTTGTGGGCCGCGAACGGAGCTCGGGGTGGGCCTGGGTCGAGACGTAGTACGGGTGGACCTCGCGCGGCAGCTCGACGAACTCGACGAGCCTGTTCTGCGGGCCGATGCCGGAGAACACCAGCCCCGCCTCCGCGAGCCGGTCGGTGTAGGAGGCGTTGACCTCGTAGCGGTGGCGGTGGCGCTCGTGCACCGAGGTGGCGCCGTAGGTCTGCGCGACCACGCTGCCCGGCGTGAGGTCCGCCGGGTAGCGCCCCAGCCGCATGGTGCCGCCCAGGTCGCCGGCACCCTCGACGTACGCCTCCTGCTCGGCCATCGTCGCGATGACCGGCTCCGGGGAGTCGGGGTCGAACTCGGTCGACCCGGCCTTGGTCAGACCGACGACGTTGCGGGCGTACTCGATGACCATGCACTGCAGTCCCAGGCAGATGCCCAGGGTGGGGATGCCATGGGTGCGGGCGTAGTGCAGCGCGCCGATCTTGCCGTCGATCCCCCGCACGCCGAAGCCGCCGGGTATCAGCACGGCGTCCATCTCGGACAGGTGCCGAGCCGCGCCCTCCGGCGTGGCGCACTCGTCGGAGGGGACCCAGATGATGTTGACGCGCGCCTCATGGGCGAACCCGCCGGCCCGCAGCGCCTCGGCCACCGACAGGTAGGCGTCGGGCAGGTCGACGTACTTGCCCACGAGGGCGACGCTGACCTCCTCGTTGGGGTGGTGCACACGCCGCAGCAGGTCGTCCCACTGCGTCCAGTCGACGTCGCGGAACGGCAGGTCCATCCGGCGTACGACGTAGGCGTCGAGGCCCTCGGCGTGCAGCACCTTCGGGATGTCGTAGATCGAGGGGGCATCGACCGCGGCCACCACGGCCTCGGTGTCGACGTCGCACATCAGCGAGATCTTGCGTTTGATGCTCTCCGAGATCTCACGGTCAGCACGGCACACGATGGCGTCGGGCTGGATGCCGATGGAGCGCAGCGCCGCCACCGAGTGCTGGGTCGGCTTGGTCTTGAGCTCCCCCGACGGGCCGATGAACGGCACCAGCGACACGTGGAGGAAGAAGCAGTTGTCGCGCCCCACGTCGTGGCGGACCTGGCGCGCGGCCTCGAGGAACGGCAGCGACTCGATGTCGCCGACGGTCCCGCCGATCTCGGTGATGACGACGTCGGCGGTCTCGCCGGACTCGTCACCGAGGTCGGCCATGGCGCGGATCCGCGCCTTGATCTCGTTGGTGATGTGCGGAATCACCTGCACGGTGTCGCCGAGGTAGTCGCCGCGCCGCTCCTTGGCGATCACGCTCGAGTAGACCTGGCCGGTCGTCACGTTCGCGATGCCGTTGAGGTTCGTGTCGAGGAAGCGCTCGTAGTGGCCGACGTCCAGGTCGGTCTCGGCACCGTCGTCGGTCACGAAGACCTCGCCGTGCTGGAACGGGTTCATCGTCCCGGGGTCCACGTTGAGGTAGGGGTCGAGCTTCTGCATCGTCACGCGCAGGCCGCGGGCCTTGAGCAGACTGCCCAGCGACGAGGCGGTGAGCCCCTTGCCGAGTGACGAGGCGACCCCGCCGGTCACGAACACGTGCTTGGTGGGCTGAGCAGCGGCCAAGGGAACTCCCGTGGGAAGATGTGCGGCGAGAAACCCTCGCCCGTCCACGGGGTTCTAGGCTAGCAACACTCAGCCCGGTCTGCGGAATTCACGCCCAGGTGTCGTCGGTTTCCGTGCCCGGCAGTGGCTTGCGGGAGGCGGACGCGGGGTGCGGACTCAGCGCAGCGCGGGGCGCGGACCGTCCGGGGCGCCCGCGGAGCCGTAGTGCCGCGAGGGTCCCGGGACGTCGGCGGACAGGGCCAGCACGGTCGTGATCCGGCCCACCACCCGGTCGGCCACGTCCACGGTCGAGACCGCCGTACGAGCCAGGTCGTCGGTCCGCAACCGCCCTACCAGCCCGTCGGGTGCGCCCGAGCCGACGGGGCCGGCGAGCACGACCGCGCGTGCGACGCGGCTCGCCTCGAGCAGCAGGCTCGCCACGATGGTGCCTGCGCCCTCCCGCTCGTCCTCACCGCCGTACGGCGGCCCCGCGACGGCGAGCAGCAGCGAGCCCCGCATGGCGTCGTCGGGGCCGGGGGTGACCAGCCCGGCGGTCCTGAGGCCGGCCAGGATGTCGCGTCCGGTGGCGTCGACCGGGGCCCCGGACCGTTCGGGGGTGAGCGTGGCACGGGCCATGAGGCGCCCGAGGAGCTCGTAGTCTCCGGCGTCGGCCGGCACCCGCACCGCCCCACCCGCGGTCTCGGCCATCTGGCGGCCCAGCTCGCCGACCAGCTGGCGGCTGCCGACGTCGACCAGCCGCCGCTCGACGCGGATCTGCCCCACCACGCGGCCGCCGGCGCGGGCCACCATGTCGGCGACCCCCGCCACGGTGTCCGGCGCGGCTCCGGGCAGGAGCAGGAGGGAGACGGTGCGGTCGGTCAGGGCGCCGCGGACGAGGCGGCCGCTGATGGAGAGTGCGAAGTCGTCGGCGTACGTCGTGCCGCTCGCCAGCGCGTCGGCGCGGTCCTCGGCGTCGCGCAACCGGTCGGTGTCCGAGGCGGCCGGACGGGCGCCGACCTCGGCCCGGAGCGGTCCCCGGAGCGGGCCGGAGCCGAGGGCGACACCGATCGCGAGGGCCAACAGGGTCGCGAGGAGCGTCACGACGTGGGCGCGCACCGAGCTCACGTGAGCCTGCTCCCGAGTCGTGCCCCTACCTGCGAGACGAGGTCCTGCACCACCGCGAGGAGGTCCTCGGCCCAACCGTGACCCACCGGCGTCGCGGCCACGGCCACGGCGAGGGCCAGGACGCCGAGGAGCAGCACGAGCCAGATCTGCCACAGCCGCACCCGGCCGGTGTAGAGCGTGGGCACCGTCGCGGCGTCGACGACGCGGGGTCCCACGCGCAGCCGGGTCAGGAAGCTCGACGACATCCCGGTGCGCTGCTGGTCCAGGAACTCGTCGAGGGTCGCGTGCGAGCCCACGGTGACGATCAGCGACGCGCCCTCGTGGTCGGCCACCAGCAGGGCGACGTCCTCCGGGGTGCCGCCCGCCGACATCCGTCCCGCGCGGACTCCGAGGCGATCGAGGCGCTCGGCGCCGATCACGCGGTTCGCAGGGTCGGCGTGCAGGAGGACCTCCCGGGCCCGGACGAGCGCGTCGTCGGAGACCATCTGGTGGTGGGCCAGGTCGGCGTCCGCCCCGAGCCCGCCCTCGCCGACGACCAGGAGGTCGGGCACGAGGCCGCGCGCGAGCAGCGCGTCGCCGCCCGCGTCCACCCCGACCAGGACCGGTCGTTGCTCGCGGATGAAGCGGCGCAGACCCCGCAGGTCGCGCTCGTGCTCGTAGTCGCGGACCACCACGACGACCGGACGACGCCGCATCCGCGTGCCGATCTCCGGGAAGCCCTGCCCGTGCAGGAGGAGGTCCTCCTCGCGCCGCAGGAGCTCGGTCGTGTTGTGGGCGAAGCTGGCCAGCTGGGTCGCCAGACCTCCGCGGGCGCGCTCCATGGCGTCGAGCACGTCGGCCAGGTGCAGGCGGGTCCCCTGGGCGACGCTCTGCCCCTGGACGAGCACGCGACCGTCGTCGAGCCCGACGACGGCACCGTCCCGGACGACCGAGAGCACGTCGGGCCCGACGCCCTCGACGAGCACGACCCCGGCGCGCACGAGGATCTCGGGCCCCAGGCTGGGGTAGCGCCCGGAGATGAAGGCAGAGGCGTTGACCACCGCGGTCACGCCCCGGGCCAGGATCGCCTCGGCCCCCGCGCGGTCCAGGTCGATGTGGTCCACGACGAGGACGTCCCCCGAGCGCGCGCGACGCAGCGCTCCGTTGAGCCGACGGTCGACGCGCGCCGGGCCGCGAACGACCTCCAGGGCGGCGCGACGCGGTGCGGGGACCGGACGTGTGGGCAGCTTCATGGCTGCCTCATCGTGACACGCGACCGGGGTCGAGCCCGGGAGGTCAGGCCTCGGCGCGGGCGGTGTCGAGCAGCTCCTGGGCGTGTGCCTCGGCCGTCTCCGACCCCTCGAGACCGGCCAGCATCCGCGACAGCTCGCGCACCCGCCCGGCGTCGTCCAGCGAGGTCAGTCCCGACCGGGTGACGCTGCCCTCGGCGCTCTTGGTGACGACCACGTGGCGGTCCGCGAAGGCGGCGACCTGCGGCAGGTGGGTGACCACGACGACCTGGGCCGAACGCGCCAGCAGCGCCAGCCGGCGCCCGACCTCGACCGCGGCCTTGCCGCCGACCCCGGCGTCGACCTCGTCGAAGACGAAGGTCGGGACCGGGTCCGTACCGGCCAGCGCGACCTCGAGCCCGAGCATCACCCGGGAGAGCTCGCCGCCGGAGGCGCCCTTGGCGAGCGGACGTGGCTCGGAGCCGACGTTCGCGGCCAGCCGCAGCTCGACCTCGTCGATGCCGTGGCTGCTCATCGTCACCCGGCGCCCGTCGGGCAGGTCGAGCAGGTCACCTCCCTCGGCACGCTCGGCCGCGACCTCGTGCTGCCCGACGGCCACCGTGAGCACGGCGTGCGGCATGGCCAGCGCGGTCAGCTCCTCGGTCACGACCTCCCCCAGGCGTCGGGCCGCCTCCTGGCGCCCCCGCGACAGCTCCTCACCGATCCGCGCCAGCTCGACCCGGATCGCGCGGCACCGCTCCCGCAGCTGCTCGATCCGCCCGTCGGTGTCGTCGAGGTCGTTCAGCCGCTCGGCCGAGGTCCGGGCCCAGGACAGCACCTCGTCGACGGACTCGCCGTACTTCCGGGTGAGGGCGAGCAGCGACGAGCGCCGCTCGGACACCGCGGAGAGGCGCGCGGGGTCGGTCTCCAGGCTCGTGGCGTACGACGCCACGTCGGCGGCGAGGTCCGACAGGACGTAGCTGAGCTCGGCCAGCCGGTCGGCCAGCGCCGACGCCTCCGGGTCGTGCTCGCGCACGCCGTCCAGCTGGTGACGGGCCGTGGCGACCGCGCCGAGGGCGTCGGGGTCGTCCTCGTCGGACGACAGCGCGGCGCGGGCCCGCTCGGCCGCCGCCCGCAGGGTGTCGGCGAAGCCGAGGCGTGACTCCTCCGACGCCAGCTCGGTGTCCTCGCCCGGCTGGGGGTCGACCGCCTCGATCTCCTCGAGGCCGAAGCGCAGCAGGTCGGCCTCGCGGGCGCGCTCGCGCGCGGTGGCCACGACCTCGGCGAGCTCGGCCTCGGAGGCACGCAGCGCGGCGTGACCGGCTCCGAACCGGTCCCGCAACGAGGTGACCGCCTCGCCGGCGAACCGGTCGAGCGCGTTGCGCTGGGCCGCGGCCCGCAGCAGCCGGTGCTGGTCGGACTGGCCGTGGACGGCGACCAACGACTCGGCGAGCTGGCCGAGCAGGGCTGCCGGCACTCCTGCGCCGCCGGCGAAGGCGCGCGAGCGCCCCTCGGCCGAGACCTGGCGTCCCAGCAGCAGCCGGCCGTCCTCGAGCTCGCCGCCAGCGTCCTCGACCACACCGGCCAGCCCGGTCACGGCGCGGGCGTCCACGACGCCCTCGACGAGGGCGCGGGGGGTGCCGGTGCGGACCGCTCCCGGGTCGGCGCGACCCCCCATCAGCAGACCGAGGGCGGTGACCACCATGGTCTTGCCGGCGCCGGTCTCACCGGTCACCGCGGTGAACCCCGGTCCCAGCTCGAGGACGGACTCCTCGATGACGCCGAGGGCCCGGATCCGGATCTCCTCAAGCATCGGCGCCGCCCTCGCGCCACCGCCGCTCGGCGGCACCTCGCCAGCCGCTGACCGGAAGACCGAACTTCGCGACGAGGCGGTCGGTGAACGGCGCCTCGTGGAGGCGGGCGAGCCGGATCGGGGTGTGGCCCCGCCGGACCTCGATGCGCGAGCCCGGGGCGAGCTCGACGGTGCGCCGGCCGTCGCACCACAGCACCCCCGCCGCGCCCGTCCCGGCGATGACCTCGACGGCCAGCACGGAGGACGGGGCGACGACCATGGGGCGCGCGAAGAGCGCGTGGGCCGAGATCGGCACCATGAGCAGCGCCTCGACCTCGGGCCACACCACCGGACCACCGGCCGAGAAGTTGTACGCCGTGGAGCCGGTCGGGGTGGCGCAGACCACGCCGTCACAGCCCCACCGGCTGAGGGGACGGCCGTCGACCTCGACGACGACCTCGAGCATGCGCTCGCGTGCAGCCTTCTCCACGCTGGCCTCGTTGAGGGCCCAGGTCGAGGCGACCTGCTCCTTGCCCACGAAGACCGCGACGTCCAGGGTGAGACGCTCCTCGGAGCGGTAGGTCCTCCCGACGATCGCGGCGATGGTGTGGTCGATGTCCTCCGGCTCGGCCTCGGCGAGGAAGCCGACGTGACCGAGGTTGACGCCCAGCAGCGGGGTGCCGCAGTCGCGCGCGAGCTCGGCCGCTCGCAGGATGGTGCCGTCGCCGCCGATCACCATGACCAGCTCGGCGGCGGCGCAGGCCTGCACGCCGTCGGTGACCGCCTGCACGACGGCAGGGTCGGGGAGGTCGAGGAATCGGGCGTCGTCCTCGAGCATGGCGACCGCGATGCCGTGGGCCCCCAGGGCGGTGCACATCTGGGTGGCGACCTCGCAGGCGTTGGCGCGCCGGGTGTTGACGACGAGGAACACGCTCCGGTCGGGGGGCTCGGGGGTCGTCACGGGCCCACCCTCTCACCCGGGGGCGACACCGGCGGGTCGGCGGGCGGGTCGGCGGGCGGGTCGGCGGGCGGGTCCGGGGGCGGGGCGCTGTCCACGGCGGCGAGGACGTCCGCCTCGGTGAGCCGGAGCGGCCCGTGGCGCAGCCACAGGAAGAACTCGACGTTGCCCGACGGACCGGGTAGCGGGCTGCGCGCCACCGCCACCGCGCCCCACCCGCGTTCTGCGGCCGCGCCGGCGACCGCCGAGACCGCTTCCGCGCGCAGCGCCGGGTCCCGTACGACGCCGCCCTTGCCGAGCCGATCCCTGCCGACCTCGAACTGCGGCTTGACCATGAGGACGAGATCCCCGTCGGGCCGTGTCACCCCGATCAGGGCGTCCAGCACCAGCCGCAGCGAGATGAAGGACAGGTCGCCGACCACGAGGTCGACCGGGCCCCCGACGGTCGCCGGTGCGAGCTCGCGCACGTTGGTGCGGTCCACGACCGTCACACGGTCGTCGGTGCGCAGCGACCAGGCCAGCTGCCCGTAGCCGACGTCGACGGCCACGACCTCCGCTGCTCCGGAGCGCAGCAGCACGTCGGTGAAACCCCCGGTGGACGCCCCGGCGTCGAGGCAGCGGCGCCCGTCGACCCTCAGGCCCCGGGGTGAGAAGCCAGCCAGCGCACCGGCGAGCTTGTGTCCGCCTCGCGAGACGTACTCCGGCCCGGAGGACTCCTCGCGGACGACGAGGGCGACGTCGGTGGTCACGCCGGTCGCAGGCTTGCCGGCCACCACGCCGGAGACTCTCACCCGACCGGACTCCACCAGCTCCCGGGCGTGGTCGCGCGAGCGCGCCAGGCCTCGCCGCACCAGCTCCTGGTCGAGCCGCAGCCGTCGGGCCGCCATCAGGCCGACCTCACACGGTGCGCCTCAGCGACCCGGCGTCGCCGAGGCGCCCGCGTCGTCCAGGGTCGAGCGGAGCTGGGCGATGGCGGTCTCGAAGACGGCCACGTGCTCGGAGACGGGGCTGGTCTCCAGCGGCGCCAGGGACGCCAGCACGGCATCGACGCGCGGGTCTCCGGTGCTGGTGGTCTCGCTCATCGTGCCTCCGGTCAGGTGACGGGTCAGGGACGGGTCTGGGACGAGCCAGGTGGATGGCTCGCGCGCCCACACGCAGGCGCCCGTCCCGCGCTCACGCTACCGCTTCAGGTCGGTGGCTCCAGGCCGGACACGTCGACGGTCCGCCCGGTCTCGTCGAGGTGGTGCCAGGCGGCGCACGCGACTGCGCGCCACCAGTCGACCACCTCACCCTCGCCTTCAACGTGAAGGTTGCCGTCGCGCACCTGAGCGCTCCAACCGCCGGCGGACGCCCCGCCCGCGCCGGCGTCGACCGCGACGTGCTCCTGGTTCAGGCCCGCGAGGTCCGGAGCCAGGTACGTCGGCCGGGAGCCGGGTCCAGCCGCTACCAGCTCGGGCAGCCCGGTGACCCCGGTGAGCACCAGCAGGCTGTCGAGCTGCGCGTTGACGGCACCCTCGATGTCGGTGTCGAGACGGTCACCCACCACCAGGGGTCGCTCGCCGCCGACCCGGCGCACCGACTCCTCGAAGAGGGGCGGTTGCGGCTTGCCGGCCACCTCCGGCTCGACGCTGGCGAACTCCTGCACTGCGAGGACCAGGATCCCGTTGCCGGGTCCGGGCCCCTTCGGGGTCGGTACGGACCGATCGGTGTTCGACGCCACCCACGGGAGTCCGCCGGCCACGAGGATGGCACCGTCCATGACCTGGCGCCACGGCAGGTCCGCGTCGAACCCGGACACCACGGCGACCGGATCGTCATCGGCTGACGTGACGGGGCGCAGGCCGACTTCCCGGAGCGCCGAGACCAGACCGTCGCCTCCGATGACGAAGACCGCGGCGCCGTCGTCGAGCCGCTCACTGAGCAGACGCGCAGCTGCCTGTGCTGAGGTGACCACATCTTCGTCCTCCGCAGGGATGCCGAGCTCACGCAGGTGCTCGGCCACCCGTGCCGGCGGGCGGGAGGCGTTGTTCGTGACGTAAGCCAGCCTCATGCCGCCGTCGGCTGCCGCGGCGAGGTGGTCCGGCGCACCGGGGACGGCGTCCGGGCCGACGTAGACCACGCCGTCGAGGTCCAGCAGTGCGAGGTCGTAGGCCACCGACAGCGGCTGCTCACAACCACCCAGCCGGCTCGCGGCGGGGCCGCCTCCTGGGGCCTCGCCCCCGCTCGGTGCATTGCCTTTGCTGGTCTCTCGCTTCGCCATGACCGAAGCGTGGCACAGCTCAGGTCGGCGCCCCGCGGGACCGTCTGGCGTGCAGCACCTCGACCTCGAGCCGGGTGCTGGTGCCCTGCCCGGCGCGGTAGAACCGGCGACGGAGGGCGCCGACCACCTCCACCTCGTCTCCCAGCTGCCACGAGCCGACCGTGTGACGAGCACCTGCGCTCCAAGCCGTGCAGTCCAACCAGTCGACCGTCTGCCGCGATCGGGACGTCATCGCCGTCCGCGCCCGCGCGACGGTGACCCGGAAGGTCACGATGACGCTCCCGCTCGGCAGCTCGCGCGCCTCCGGCGCCGTGGAGACGCGGCCACGCAGCGTCACCTGGTTGTCCTGGACCGTCCCGGTTCGCGGGGACGTCCTCTCCTGGGCCATCACCGACCACCTCCTCGTCCCCTACCCTCGCCGATGGCGCCGGACACGGCACGACGAGGAGAGTCGGGCAGGGAGAGAGGCGGGGTTCGAGCCGCTGGGGAGAATGTCGGGCCTACATCACCGCGGCGCACGCGAGGACCGAGGCCGTGCCTCAGTCGTCCGCGCCCGCTCCGGTCGCCTCGAGCTCGCTGATCCGGTCGGCGGCGTCGGTGATCTCGTTCCCGTCGATGCCGACGGTGCGGTGGAACCACTCCAACGCCTCGTCCGGACGGCCGGCAGCCACCAAGGTGTGGGCGTAGGCGTACCGGAGTCGGACCAGCCAGTCCTCCCGGGTCACCGAGCGCAACGGCGCCCGCTCGAGGGTGCGTAGCGCACCGGCGGTCTCGCCCAGGTCGAGCCGCGCGCCGGCCTCCACGATCGTCATCTCGATCCGCAGGGACTGGCTCAGCTTCTCCACCGAGGGGTTCGCTGCCAAGGCCAGCGCTCGCTCCGGCCGCCCCAGCGCCCGCTCGCAGTCGGCCATGACCGGCAGGTAGTCGGTGGCGGCGTTCATGCGCTTCGCCGCCTTCAGCTCCGCCAGAGCCTCGGCGAAGTGGCCGGCGGCGTACGCCGTCTCACCCACGGCCTCACGCACCACCGCGACGCGGGCGGCGCGAGCCCGCGCGGCCAGCGCGTGCCGGTACGCCGTCTCCGGGTCCTCCTCGACGACGGCTCCAGCCGCGGCGAGGTGCCGGGCGACCCGAGCCGCCAACTTCTCGGGCAGGCCGGCGAGCTGGTCCAGCACCGACCGGTCGAGCTCCTTGCCGGTGATCTCCTCCGGGAGGTCCGGGCCGTCGTAGACGGACTGGTCCACCGTCCGCTCCCCGCGTGACTCGCGACCCCGACGGTCGTCGCGTCGGTCGGTCCGAGCGCCGTCGCGCCCGCCTCCCCGGGACTCTGCGCGCGCGGGACGGGCGTTGCGATCGGGACGACCATCGCGCTGACTCCCGCGACGTCCGGCCCCTGCTGCCGGCGTCCCCGAGCCCTCCGGTCGTCCGGACTCGCGTCGTGGACGTTGCGATGAGCCTGCCATCTGGAGATGCCTTTCGTGCGTGGGTTGGAAAAAGCGTAAGGGCCACCCGAGGGTGGCCCTTACGAAAGAAATGTCCGGCGACGTCCTACTCTCCCACAAGTTCTCACTTGCAGTACCATCGGCGCTGAAAGGCTTAACTTCCG
>CAVXMH010000011.1:0-212819 GCA_963762755.1 uncultured Actinomycetota bacterium
GAGGCTTACGAGAAAAGGTTCGATCACCGTAACGATCGCCGGTTCAGCGACATAACCTAAACCGAGCGAAAACAGCGTAATGCCGAGTTGTGTCGCTGAAATATAAGCGTTAAGATTATTTAACAAGCCCATCAAACGCTCGGCTTTTTTGTTTCCCTCATTTGCTAATAGCCTCGATGCGCGATTTTCTGACCGCGACCAACGCAAATTCGCTGGCGACGAAAAACCCGTTGCCCAGCACAAGCAAAATAACCAATAAAAGATTAAGTATTGTGGAAAGTATTGTCGGAGTTTCAACCGAAGCGGTTTCGGCGGCGAAAAGTAAAAATAAACTGGCAGGATCGTCCATCTATTTGATTTGCAATTTGCGATTTGCGATTTTCTTGATCGCTGTAATTCTCCTAAATAAAAGTTTACGCCTTATATTGCGTTTAAGATTAAGATTATAGCACAAAATCTTTAGTTGAAAATGTCGTAATTTGAATCAATTATTTCTTGAATGAGCGGCTGACACGAACCGCAGCCTGTTCCTGCATTGCACGCATTCCCGACTTCTTCGACCGTTTCAAGATTATTTTCTGCAACCACTTTTTCGATTTTTTCCTCTGAAACGCTGAAGCAAGTGCAGATCAAAGCCTTTTCGCCAGTAAATTCTTCGATTTGAAAGGCGCGAAAATCCGCAAAAGCGTCCTGCAAAGTTTGAATCGGCAACTCAAAACAATGCGTTCGATTTTCTGCAAAAACTTCCAATTCATTTTCAATTTCCTTTTGCAAACTTCCCTTTTCCAAACCGTGAAGTTCGGTCAGTTTTCGTCCGACGATATTTTCCGTCAAAACATCCGCCGAAGCGATCAAATATCCGCAGCCCGAAGTCTTAAATTTCGCTTCGAGAATTTCTTTTGTTTCAACATCAATCCGCAAAGTCAACCGCAAAACCGCGCCGCAAATAAAGGTTGCATTTGTCCCGACCGCATTTGCATTGCACGCTTTTCCGGCATTTCGCGGACTTTGAAATCTTTCGGCGATTTTCTTTGGATAAAAGCCCACTTTTTACCGATCTTGATTTTTCAACCTGATAGTTCTTTTTGTTCTCATCACAACATTTTCTCTCAAAACATCGATCTTGATTTCGGGCGGTTTTCCGGTTTCGACGGTCTGCGGATAAATACCGATCAAATATTGTTTTTTCATTTCATCAGCAATGCTCTGAAATGCTTTTTGGAGGTCTGAGCCGCCATAATGCAGCTTTCCTGCCGTAATGGAAGCGATAAGCTTCATGTAATCCAGCATATTATCTGTAAAAGAATTTTTCGGTAACCTTGAAAAGATAAATAAGACAGGATAAATAACCGTATCTGATTCTGTAAGCATACGAGTAAATTCTTTTTGCGAAATTCGTGAACTGCCCTCAAATCCATCTGTTAAAAGAATTATTGCTTTTCTGCCTTTAACGCTTGCAAACTTGTTATTAATAACTTCATCAATTGAGTCATACATTGTGGTACCTTCCAATTGAATCATTTCTAATTTATCGATTGCTTTTTCAAGTGTCTTTTGATCGGAAGTAAGTTCGCTTAAAAACTTAAATTTACCGTCAAAGCTGACAATCAATACATTATCTTCAGGACGCAAAACTTTCAGAAATGTCCGCGCAGCCTTTTTGATATTACCCATTATAGGAGTTGTGCTGCCGCTTGTATCCACTATGATTGCGACATTTATCGGAGCATTTTCATCGGAGAAACATTCAATCTGCTTCTTTTCTCCATTTTGAGTAATAACAAAATCTTCTTTTGTCAGACCTGAGATATTGCGTCCTTCTCGGTCGCTTGCGATAACAGGAATATTTAAGAGAACTGTACTGACTTTAATAGGCGCTTCGTCGCTTTCTTCAATAAATTCTTCCGGCTTTTCTTTGGTTTGGACAGGAGGCTGCTTTATTTCTGAAGTATTCGGCGGCGTTTGTCCAAATGCTGAAAAACTGAGAGCTAGAGCTAAAATTAAGATTAATTGAACTTTCACAATCAAATACTCCTATAATAAATTCAGTTTGACTTATACAGTATTTACAATGCATTTTCAATGATTTATTTATTCGACCAGATTGTTGATCTTCTAAAAAATCAAACTTATCATGATTGATTAATTGATTTATAATAATTCAAATTTTTCTTTTACAACTGCTAATCAACAATTTACTATAAACTTTTATGAAAAAGCTTTACCTTTTACCTTTTACCTTTTACCTTTTGCTGGCAGTTTCCTGCAAACCTGCCGCCGCGCCGGTTTCGGTTTCAAATCAGCCGGTTTCGATCAATGAAGTTCCGCGCACAAATGTGCCGATGCCGCCCAGAAAACCGCTTCCCGATATGCGTTTTATCGAATTTGACGGAAAATCAAACGCCGACGGCGCGGAAAAAACGCTCGGCGATTTAAAGGGAAAAGCTGTAATTTTAGATTTCTGGGCGACGTATTGCCCGCCGTGTCTGGAAGCGATTCCGCACCTTAATGACCTGCAAGCAAAATACAAAGCCGACGGTTTGGAAATTATCGGAATGCACTCGGACAGCGATGACCGTTTGAAAGTTCCTGAATTTGCGGAGCGTTTGAAAATAAATTACACGCTCGCCACGCCCGAAGATGCGCTGACAAACTTCGTTTTTGCAACAAATACGGCGATTCCGCAAATGATCGTTCTCGACCGTCAGGGAAATCTGGTCGAAAAATTCATCGGCTATGATCTGAAAATTAAAAACGATCTGGACAAAGCGGTCGAAACGGCTTTATCCAAATAAATCAAATTTAGCGGAAATTAGACACGGATAAACACAGATCGGGCGGATTTTCGCGGGTTACTTTTTAATAATAAAATCAGCGGAAATCCGATAAATCTGCGTTTATCCGCGTCTAATTTTTCCCCCTTTTTCTAATGAATTTAATTTACGACGGCAAAAAATCCGAAGCGGAAATTCTCACACAAACTTCGCCCGCCGTATTAAATTCAAAATGGAATTCTTCACCGAACAAACTTATTCAAGGCGAAAACTTGAACGTTTTAAAATATTTGCTCGAAACGCAAAATCTCACGTCAAAAATAGATTTAATTTACATTGACCCGCCTTTCTCTACGGGAAAATAATTTCGCAATCGGCGACACGAGAGCGAATTCGATCAGCAAAAGTTTGACTGATAAGATCGCTTACAAAGACGATTTGTGCGGTGCGGAGTATTTGGAATTCTTGCGCGAACGCCTGATTTTTCTGCGCGAATTGATGAGCGAAAAATCTTCGATCTATCTTCATACTGATTATAAGATCGGTCATTACGTCAAAATTTTAATGGACGAGATTTTCGGCGCGAAAATTTCCGCAACGACATAACACGCATCAAATGCAATCCGAAAAACTTCAAACGCAAAGGTTACGGCAATATTAAAGATTTAATTTTGTTTTATTCAAAAGGCAAAAATCCGACTTGGAACGAGCCGAGAGACGATTTTTCGGAAGAAGATATCGAACGACTTTTCAAAAAAACAGATGAAGACGGCAGACTTTACACAACGATTCCGCTACACGCTCCGGGCGAAACAAAACGGCGATACCGGAAAAAGTGGCGTGGAATAAAACCGCCGAAAGGTAGTCATTGGCGAAGCGCGCCCGGAAGTTTTAGAGCAGTTTGATAAAGAGGTTTAGTTGAATGGTCAAAAAATGGTGTTCCGCGCCGGAAGATTTATGCAGATGAACGAAAAGGCAAAAAGAAACAAGACATTTGGGAATACAAAGACGCGCAGTATCCTAAATATCCGACCGAGAAAAATCTCGAAATGTTAAAAATAATAATTGCCGCATCTTCCAATGAATGCGATCTGGTTTTGGATTGCTTTTGCGGTTCGGGAACAACTCTCCATGCGGCAAGCGAACTTCGGCGAAAATGGATCGGCATTGACGAATCGGCAGAAGCGATCAAGGTCGCAAGAAAAAACTAGAAAATACGTGAATTTTCAATTCTCAAAGCAAAAGCATTTATAATAAAAAAATTTCGAACAAAGGGAGATAAAATTAGTTGAATACGCATTAAAAATGTATTTTCACCGAACAAAGAAGTTTTACATAAATAAAGGCGTTTAGCCGACGCGCTGGAACAGGAAAAGACTTTGAAACCAAATCGCTGGCGAGAGAATATATTTGGTATAACCAGCTATCTGAGTTGAATATGAATGGAAGTCTGACGGTGAAAATGAAATCGAAAGTAAATATGTCCGATTACAAGAGTAAATAATAATATGTCTGAATTAGAAAAATATCCGAGTCTTGCCGCTCGAAGAATGGCAGGAAACAAACGACACTTTGCATATGTGGACGCAGATCGTCGGCAAAATTCGTCTGGAGCAAACGCCTCTGACGAATCAATGGTGGAATGTTCCGCTTTACGTTACGCCGCGCGGTTTGACGACTTCGACGATGAACTGCAACGACCAATATTTTATGATCGATTTCGATCTTTTAAGTCATAAATTAATTGTGCAGACGAATTTTAACGAAGGATTTTCGTTTGATCTGGAACCAATGACGGTCGCCGAATTTTATTGGAAATTGATGAGCAAATTAAAGGCGAACGGCATCGAAGTAAAGATCACAGCCGTGCCGGACGAACTCGAAAAACCGATACCTTTTGCCGAAGACAAACGCATAAATCTTACGATAAAGAAGCTGTCGAAAAATTCTTTCGGATTCTGTTAAATGTTGACCGCGTTTTCAAAGAATTTCGTTCGCGTTTTAATGGCAAATGTTCGCCCGTTCATTTCTTCTGGGGAAGTTTCGATCTGGCGGTAACAAGATTTTCCGGCAAAGACGCTCCGCCGCGCGAAAATGCCGACCGAATCACCCGCATTGCTTACGATCAGGAAGTTATCAGCCACGGTTTCTGGACGGGAAATGGTTTTGGCGAGGCAGCTTTTTACGCCTACATCGCGCCCACGCCTGAAGGATTCGGCGAACAAAAAGTAAAACCCGAAGAAGCGTTCTATTCAAAAGAAATGAGCGAATTTTTTCTAAAATATGAAGACGTTAGAAATTCAGAAAATCCCGATCAAAATGATTCTCGGATTTTATGCAAACCACTTATGAAGCGGGCGCGAATTTGGCAAATTGGGATAGAGAAAAATTGGAAATTGATTGGAGAAAAACTTAAAATTATTTAATTTTTTTTGCACATTTATGATTGGAAACCGAACTTTATTGCAATGGAAAGAGCCTCACAATACACTCAAAAATGTAAGAAGACAACTTTCTTGGAGAGATTGGTTAAAGTTATTTGGAAAAGGCATCGGAAAATACTCTTTAGTTGGTTTTATACTGGCGGTTATTTTGACTTTGATAGGGTATTTACGATTCGGAACTTTTAAAGACGGAACTTTCACTACCATTTTGTTTTTTGTCGGAAGCGGAATGCTTTTAGGAGTTATCGCTGCATTACAAACGGTTTAAAGGTATATGATTATTCGACAATATCAATCCGCGAAAAAGATATTTTAGTTATTTCAACCGACAATGACCCGATCAAAGTTCCTTATAAAGCAATTCAAAATTGTAGTATTGGAAAAAGAAATTTGAAAGAAAATGAATTGTTATTTTTAGAAATCAAGCTTTGGGATAAAAGTATAATTCCTGTAGAAATGTTCAGATGTAAATAAAGAAGAAATTATTGAAGTCTTGAAAGAGAATAAAAATTAAATTAAACCTTCGCTTTTAAAACCCAAATCTAAAATTTATGAGAGATATTCCGGTTGGCAACGGTTCGTTGCTCGTAACATTTGACGACAAATATCAGATCCGCGACATTTATTTTCCGCACGTCGGGCAGGAAAATCACACGGAAGGTTTTCCGTTTCGCTTCGGCGTTTGGGCGGACGGCGAATTTTCGTGGATTTTTGAGGACGATTGGAAACGCGAACTTCAATATATTTGCCGGAAACTCTGGTCACGGATGTTAAATTGACCAATGAAAATCTTGGGCTTCGAAATCGTTTCCAACGACACGGTGGCGAGCCACGAAAATATTTTTTTGCGGAAAGTTCGCGTCAGCAATTTGCTCGATACGCCGCGCGAAGTTCGCGTTTTTCTGCATCACGATTTTCGCATTTACGAAAACAAGGTCGGCGACACGGCGTTTTATGATCCCGAAAGTCTCGCGCTTGATTCATTACAAAAAACACCGATATTTTCTGATAAATACCGAGCCGCATTTTGACGCTTTTTCGACCGGACGAAAGGCTTTCCGCGATCAGGAAGGAACGTGGCGCGATGCCGAAGACGGCGAACTTAAACGGCGGCGCGATCACGGAAGGCTCGGTTGATTCGACCGTTCAGATAAATTTATCGCTCGAAGCGCAAGGCACGAAAGAATTTTTTTACTGGATCGCGGCCGGAACATCGCACGAAGAAGTTTTTCGACTTAATCGGCATATTCTAGAGCGAAACGCCGCAGAAATTTGCTCGATTACACGGAAAATTACTGGCGCGTTTGGGTCAATAAAAACGAACGGATTTTGCCGATTTGTCGCCCGAAATCATCGAGCTTTACAAGCGTTCTTTGCTGATTGTCCGCACGCAGATCGACAACGACGGCGCGATTTTGGCGGCAAATGATTCGGACGTAACCGAACGCGCGACCGATCATTACAGCTATCTCTGGACGCGCGACGGCGCGTTTGTCGCCAACGCTTTCGACCTTGCGGGTTATCCGTATTTTACGCGAAGTTTTTTGAATTTTGCGCCGAGATCGTTCACGCGGACGGCTATTTTTTGCAAAAATATAATGCCGACGGCACGGTTGCTTCGGGCTGGCACGCGGCTTGGGACATTTGGGCAAAAAAGAAAATTAGTGCCGATTCAGGAAGACGAAACCGCGCTCGTGATCTGGGCTTTGTGGGAGCATTACGACAAATACCGCGAAATCGAATTTCTCGCAAACTTTATCGCCCTTTGATCACAAAATGCGCGGATTTTCTCGTCGAATTTCGCGATGAAGAATCTGAATTTGCCGAAACCGAGTTGGAATCTTTGGGAAGACCGGCGCGGAATTCACACTTTTACCTGCGCGACGGTCGTTGCGCGGACTTCGCGCGGCGGCAAATTTTGCCAGGCTTTTCGGCGAAACGGAACGCGCCGAAATTTATGAAAAAGCCGCCGATGAAATTGTCGAAGCGAATGCGCGAACATCTTTACAGCGAAGAACTCGGACGTTTTCTGCGTTCTTTGCAATTAATAACGGCGACGATATTTTGAAGCGGATGCGACGGTTGACGCTTCGCTTTTCGGCACATTTTATTTTGGTGTTTTCGATGTTGAAGATGAAATGGTCAAAAACACGATGCAAGCCGTCGAAAAACATCTCTGGGTTGAACGGCAAAATCGGCGGCGTGGCGCGATTTGAAGATGATGGTTATATGCGCGTTTCAGACGAAGTTACGGGAAACGCGTGGTTTATCTGCACGCTCTGGCTGGCGGATTACCGCATCGCCGTCGCCAAGAAAAAAGGAGATTTAAAAGGCGTGATGGAAATTCTGGAATGGACGGCGAAACACGCTCTGCCGTCGGGAGTTTTAGCCGAACAGGTCAATCCGTTGACGGGCGAACCGTTTCGGTTTCGCCTTTAACCTGGTCGCATTCGACATTTGTCGCGACGGTCATAAATTATTTGAAGAAATTCAGAAATTAGAGTAGAAAAATGATGGATAAATATCAAACAATTTTTTTGCGCTTTATGGCATATGATAATTGATTCTATCTTGTTAATTTCGCTTGGTTTTTTCGTTCTAGACTTAAGTAAGACTTTTGTTAATGACGTTTTTTCGCGGAAACTCTCGACATTTACCGTAAGTATCTTATTTTGGCTGTTTTTAAACTCATATTACGTTTTAATGCACGCCTTTTTCGGACGAACGTTCGGAAAATTATTAACCGGAGTAAAAGTTGTTGATTCAGCTGAAATGAAAATAATTTTCGGTCAGGCAATGGTCAAAGTCTTCCCGCAAATGATTCCCGTAATTATTATTTCTCGGTTTCAAAATTATATATTTTTAATGACCGGCGAAATAAACCAAAAAGACGCACAAATAGCAAATTCGGTCGAAAAGCCTTGTGAGTATCGCGATTTATGGTTTGGACGGCTCTAAACATAATCATCGCACTTTCGGATGACAAGCATCGGCGCATTTTCAACGATCATTTTGCGGGAACTGCCGTAATAAAAACTAACATTTAGAATATCTCATGGCAAAAAGTTGGACGGAAAACCGCATTCAAAAATTTCACTGCTCTAGCGAAGATCCAAGAATCTCTGACGCTCGAATACAAAGCGGGCGAAGCACTCGGCAAAAGCGAATATCAGAAACACGAAATTACAAAGGACGTTTCCGCAATGGCAAATTCGGCGGGCGGTGTGTGGTCGGGCGAGGCCAGGATGGTCGTCGCCCGCACCACCGAGGGTGACGTCGGGATCCTGCCGAACCACGCTCCGATGCTCTCGCTCATGGTCGACGGCATCGTCGACGTGACCACCGGCGACGGGGAGACCTGGATCGCGGCCGTCGACGCCGGGTTCCTGTCGGTGGCGGGCAACCGGATCTCGATCCTGGCCGAGCACGCCGAGATGTCGCACGAGATCGACCTCGAGAAGGCACGCGGCGACCTCGACCGGGCGCACGGTGCCGGCGAGAACGACGACGAGGCGGCCGAGAAGGCTGCCCGGGCGTGGGCCGAGGCCCGGATCCGGGCGGCGGAGTCCTCGAAGTCCTGACCGCGCGCGACTCGGTCCGACCGGGCCGGGAGAGGCCTCGTTCATGCCGTGGTGGCAGTGGCTGGTGGATGCGCTGGGCGCCGTCCTCCTGCTGGTCGCGCTCTACGCCGTCGCCCTCGTGGTCCGGCGGCGCTGGATCTCCCGCGCGGGCGGCACCTTCGACCTCAGCCTGCGCGCCGGTGCGCTACGACCCGGGCGGGGGTGGGTGCTCGGCGTGGGGCGCTACGCCGAGGACACCTTGCAGTTCTTCCGCGTCTTCTCGGTGGTGCCGCGGCCGATGGACGTCGTGGTGCGCGCCGAGGTGGAGTACCTCGGTCAGCGGATGCCCGAGGCCTCCGAGGCCGGCGCGCTCTACGCCGGGCACGTGATCGTCTCCTGCCGACGTGGGGCGGGACCGATCGAGCTCGCCATGGCTGAGTCGGCGGTGACCGGCTTCCTGTCCTGGCTCGAGGCCGCCCCTCCGGGCCAGAGTCCCCGGCCGGTCTAGGCCTTTGGGCCTGCCGCCACGGGCGGGCGCGGCGTAGCGTGGTCGGTGACGGGCGGACGTCCACCCGGGCGTGGTCCCCCCCGGCCACCGGTGACGTCCCGGGAGGAGTCATGGCCGTGGAGAACGTCGGGCGCACCCCGGTGGAGAACGAGCTCGTTGCCCTGGCGCGGGCCTGCGAGGAGATCGCCACCGCGCAGGAGCTGCTGGACGAGGTGGTGCCGCACCTCTGCCGGCTCGCCGGTGCCGCCGGCGGACGGGTCGTCGAGCCGCGCGGAGGCGCGAACGCCGTGGTGTGCAGCCACGGGCTCACAGGGTTGCCGGAGGCGGCACTCGACGACCACGGTCACCGGCACCGGGGGGAGGCCTCCGCCGGGATCGCCGTGCCGCCGGCGTGGGCCGAGTCCGGCGTCGTGGCGGTCGTGTGCCAGCCGCTCCCGGGCCGGCTGGGCCACCTCCTGCTCCTGTGGTGCGCTGGCCACGAGAGCCCGCACCCGACGTACGACCTGGCCCAGGCCCTCGTGCTCCGCACGCTGGAGGCCCGCGACGGTCGCGAGCGGCTGCACGACCTCCAGGCCCGCGTCGACAACGCCCAGCAGCTGGCTGGGATGGGCGACTACGACTGGCACGTGGCCAGCGACACGAACGAGTGGTCGGACCAGCTGTTCCGGATCTACGGCCACGAGCCGCGGTCCTTCAACGCCTCCTACGAGCGGTTCCTGTCCTTCATCCACCCCGACGACCGGGACATGGTCTCCGAGGTGCATCAGCGCGCCTACGCCACCGGCGAGCCCTACCAGATGGTCGAGCGCATCGTGCGAGCCGACGGCGAGCTGCGCTACCTCGCCTCGAACGGCCAGGTCCTCCAGGACGCCGACGGCACCCCGGTGCGGTTCCGCGGCACCTGCATCGACATCACCGAGCGGGTGCGGGCCGAGGACGAGCGCGAGCGCAGCCGGGTGCTGTTCCAGGAGCTCGCCGAGGCAGCGCCCGACGCCATCGTGGTCTGCGGGCCCGACCGGGTCGTGGTCCAGGCCAATGGCCGTGCCGTCCGGCTGCTCGGCGGCGACCCGGTCGGCCGCGGGCTGCACGAGGTCCTGCCAGGCTCGGGTGCCGACGGGGTCGACGGCCTCGCGGTGACGGCGTCGGGCCTCGACGGGCGGGCGCTGGTGCTGGACGTCCGCTCCGCCCCGCTGGAGGAGCACGGCTCCGAGGAGCACGGCACGCAGGAGCGCGGGCTGGAGGCGCTGTTCCTGCGGGAGTCGCGCGAGCGGCTCGAGCGTGAGGCGCTGGCCGCGCACCTCCGCGAGGCACAGGTGCGCCGCCGTTCGGCGCTCGAGATCAACGACAACGTGGTGCAGGGCCTGAGTGCGGCGCTGTACGCGCTCGAGGCCGGGGAGGTGGAGACGGCGACGGAGCTGCACCGGCGCACCCTGACCGCGGCCCGCCAGCTCATGTCCGACCTGCTCGAGCCCGTCGACGGCACGGACCTGCGCCCCGGCGACCTGGTGCGCTCGGCGCCGAGCACGGTCGGGGGCACCGGGGAGGACGACGCCACGACGCGTGGTGGCGCCCGGGGCACCGCTGCGCGGGTGCCGACGGCGCGATCCTCGGACGAACCGCTGCCCGCACGGGTGCTGGTCGTCGACGACTCCGAGGACGTGCGCTTCCTGCTCACGCTGCAGCTGGGCACCCTGCCGGGGGTCGAGGTCGTCGGCGAGGCCGCCGACGGCGCGGACGCCGTGGTCCGGGCCGGCGAGCTGCGGCCGGACCTCGTGCTGCTGGACCTGGCCATGCCGCGCATGGACGGCCTCCAGGCGCTGCCGCTGCTGCTCGAGCAGGTTCCCGGACTCCGGGTGGTCGTGCTGTCCGGCTTCGAGGACGACGTGCTGGCCGAGCGCGTGGTCGCAGCCGGGGCCTCGCGCTACGTCGCGAAGGGCGCGGCGATCGATCGAGCTCGCCGTCGTCATCCGCGAGACGATGGCAACGGTGTGAGAGCGCCGCTCAGCGCTCGCCGCCCGGCACCCACAGGACGTCGCCGACCTCGCGGTTCGCGTGCCGGGCCAGGATGAACAGCAGGTCGCTGAGGCGGTTCAGGTAGGTCAGGGCGACCACGTTCATGCTCGTCCCGTGCGTCTCGTGGGCGCGCCAGCCGGCCCGCTCGGCGCGGCGGGCCACGGTCCGGCACACGTGCAGCAGGGCTGCGCCGGGGGTGCCGCCCGGGAGGATGAACGAACGCAGCGACTCCAGGGGGTCGTTCAGCTCGTCGCACCAGGCCTCGAGGCGCTCGACGTACTCCGGCAGCACGCGCAGCGGCGGGTACTCGGGGTCCTCCTCCACGGGCGTGGCGAGGTCGGCGCCGACATCGAAGAGGTCGTTCTGCACGTGCACGAGGACCGCCACTGAGCGCTCGTCGAGACCCCCGGCGGCCAGAGCGTGCCCGAGGTGGCTGTTCAGCTCGTCGACGTCGGCGTACGCCTCGAGGCGGGGGTCCGTCTTCGTGGTCTCGCTGTTGTCGCCGAGCCGGGTGGCGCCGGCGTCGCCGGTGCGGGTGTAGATGCGCGTCAGGTTGACCATCGGTCCAGCGTAGAGGGACCGCGGGGACCCGGGACCCTGGTGGCGTGCGCGTCGCCGGGCCCCGACCTCGCTATCCTCACCGGATGCGTGCGAGCCAGGACCCAGCGGTGGACGGCCGGGCGCAGCGCATCGTCGTGTACGGCGTCACCGGCTCCGGCAAGACCGTGCTCGCCGCACGGGTCGCCGCGCGGCTGGGCCTGGAGCACGTGGTCGTCGACGACCTCTGCTGGTTGCCGGGGTGGGTGCAGGTCCGGCCCGACGAGCAGCGGCGCGTGATGGCCGAGGTGTGCGCGCGCGACGGCTGGGTCCTCGACTCGGCCTGGGGGGTCTGGTCCGACCTCGCCCTGGCCCGCACCGAGCTCGTCGTCGCGCTGGACTATCCGCGCGCGGTGTCGCTGGCCCGGCTGCTGCGACGCACGGTGTCCCGGATCGGCGACCGCCGTCCGGTCTGCAACGGCAACACCGAGACGTGGCGTCAGGCCTTCTCGCGCGAGTCGATCGTGGCGTGGCACGTCCGCTCCTTCGCGAGCAAGCGGGAGCGGATCGCCGCCTGGGAGGCGGACGCGGCGATGCCGCCGGTGCGGCGGCTGCGAACCCCTCGCCAGACGGATGCCTGGGGGGGCTGGCGGGGCTGGCGGGTCCGGCGGGGCCGGCTGGTCGGGCGTCGCGACGGTCCACGGCGTGCGCGTCGCGGGACGCGGGGCCGCGCTGATGGAGGCCTTCGTCGTCACCAGCGGCGAGGAACGCTCCCCGCTGCACGGCACCGTACGCGTGGGCGGGGCGAAGAACAGTGCGCTCAAGCTGATGGCCGCAGCCCTGCTCGCGCCCGGCACCACCACAGTCACCAATCTGCCGGACATCCTCGACGTCGCCGTCATGGCGCGGCTGCTCGAGGAGCTGGGCTGCACGGTGAGCCTGGACCTCGACGCCGAGCGGGTCGACATCGACGTGCCCGAGACCCTGGGCCACCACGCGCCGTACCACCTGGTGCGACGCCTGCGGGCCTCCATCAGCGTGCTCGGGCCGCTGCTCGCGCGGTGCGGTCGCGCCGAGGTCTCGCTGCCCGGGGGAGACAACATCGGGTCCCGCGGCCTCGACATGCACCTGCGCGGCCTGAGCGACCTGGGGGCGGAGGTCGGCATCGAGCACGGGTACGTCGTCGCCTCGGTCGCCGACCGGCTCGTCGGGACCCCGCTGTGGCTCGACTTCCCCAGCGTCGGTGCCACGGAGAACCTCGTCATGGCCGCGACCCTCGCCCGCGGCACCACCGTGGTCGACAACGTCGCCCGCGAGCCCGAGATCGTCGACCTCTGCACGATGCTGGTCGAGATGGGCGCCAGCATCGAGGGCATCGGCAGCTCCACGCTCGTCGTGGACGGCGTCGACCGGCTCCACCCGGTCGCCCACGCCACCGTCACCGACCGCATCGTCACCGGCACCTGGGCGTTCGCCACCGCGATCGCCGGCGGTGAGCTGTTCGTCGAGGGTGGCGTCGCGGGCCACCTCGACATCGTCCTGGACAAGCTGGTCAGCTCCGGGGCGGGGGTGGAGGTGCGCCGCGACGGGTTCGTGGTCACGGCCGACCGCCGCCTCGACGCCTTCGACGTCGTCACGCTGCCCTACCCGGGGTTCCCCACCGACCTGCAGCCGTTCGCGATGGCCCTCGCCGCCGTCAGCGACGGCACGGCGATGATCACCGAGAACGTCTTCGAGGCGCGCTTCATGTTCGCCCAGGAGCTGGCGCGGCTCGGCGCCGACGTGCGCACCGACGGTCACCACGCCGTGGTCCGGGGCCGGGCCCTGCTGTCGGGTGCGGAGGTGGTCGCCCACGACATCCGCGCCGGTGCCGCGCTGGTGCTCGCAGGACTCGCGGCGACCGGGCGCACGACGGTGGCGGACTCCTTCCACATCGACCGGGGCTACCCGGGGTTCGTGGAGACGCTGCAGCGGCTCGGCGTCGACGTCGAGCGGGTGGAGCTGCCCGACTACGACCGCTGAGCCGCGCGACGCCGTGCGTGCCTCAGGCGCCGCGGCCGGTGGCCTCCTGCAGGCGGTCGATGTGCTCGGACGCCTCGGCCTTGGTCAGGTCGCCCGGCAGGGTCTCGCCGGCCTCGCGGGCCAGGGTGTCGAGGTAGCTGCGCTGCGCGCCGGTCAGCGGCTCGTCACCGGTGACCCAGCTCTCGGGGTCCTTCTCGGTCGTGCCCGGGGAGGCGGCTCCGGCGCCGAGGACGTCGCGCTGGTCGGTGGTCTGCTCAGTGGTCTGGTCAGCGGTCTGGGGCTTCGAATGTGTGTTCGACTCGGTCATGTCCTGGTCCTACCCGAGGCTCACGACAGCAAACCGTCGACGTCGGCGTGCAACGTTTTCGACGTGGCGTGCGTCATAGTGGGTGAGCCACGCTGGCGGCGCGTGGACGCAACCGCAGGGACGAGGACACATGGAGCTCGTGGACAACGACGGGGCGATCGAGCTGACGGGGCGCCTCGACGGGCGCAGCTCAGCGGAGGTGCGCGAGGCGCTCTACGACCACATCGAGCGTCACCCCGACGAGGACGTGCGCGTCGACGTGACCCACGTGGAGTCGATCGACGTCACTGCTCTCAACCTGTTGGCCGCCGCCGCGCTCAAGGTGCGTCGCGCCGGGGGACAGGTCGTCCTGGTCGGGTGCTCACCCGCGCTGCGCCGGGTGGTCGCCTACCGCGGCTGGCGCCGGCTCTTCCGGCTGGAGCGGGCCGCCCCCGAGTAAGGGGGCTCCGGCCCGCGCGCCGCGCGCGTCGCGGGGTGTGACATGGGCCCCAGTGGATCACCTCACAACCCGGTTACCCGGGCGTGAGCCAGCACTAGGGTGCCGCTATGACCCAGCAGCAGGATCAGGTGCGCCCCGCCGAACCCGCCACCGAGCCCGCCACCGAGCCCGCCACCGAGACCGCCAGCGAGCCCGCCCCGGGCACCGGTGAGGTGCGTCCCGAGCGCGACCGGCCGTGGGTGATGCGGACCTACGCCGGGCACAGCTCGGCCTCGGAGTCCAACGCCCTCTACCGCCGCAACCTGGCCAAGGGGCAGACCGGCCTCTCGGTCGCGTTCGACCTCCCGACGCAGACCGGCTACGACCCCGACTCGGTCCTGGCCAAGGGCGAGGTGGGCAAGGTCGGCGTACCCGTCCCGCACCTGGGCGACATGCGGCAGCTGTTCGCCGACATCCCGCTGACGAGCATGAACACCTCCATGACGATCAACGCCACCGCGATGTGGCTGCTGGCGCTGTACCAGGTGGTCGCCGAGGAGCAGAACCCCGACGTGGACCCCCGCGAGGTGCACGCGCAGCTGGCCGGCACCACGCAGAACGACATCATCAAGGAGTACCTCTCGCGGGGCACCTACGTCTTCCCGCCCGAGCACTCCCTGCGGCTGACCACCGACACCATCGCCTACACCGTCAACCACATCCCGAAGTGGAACCCGATCAACATCTGCAGCTACCACCTGCAGGAGGCCGGGGCGACACCGACCCAGGAGCTGGCCTTCGCCCTGACCACGGCCATCGCGGTGCTCGACTCGGTGCGTGACTCGGGCCAGGTCGAGCCCGACGACATGGCGAAGGTCGTGGGACGGATGTCGTTCTTCGTCAACGCCGGGGTGCGGTTCGTCGAGGAGATGTGCAAGATGCGCGCCTTCGTCGAGCTGTGGGACGAGATCACCCGGGAGCGCTACGGCGTCACCGACGAGAAGATGCGCCGTTTCCGGTACGGCGTGCAGGTCAACTCCCTCGGCCTGACCGAGGCTCAGCCGGAGAACAACGTGCAGCGCATCGTCCTGGAGATGCTCGGCGTGACGCTGTCCAGGAACGCCCGCGCCCGCGCCGTCCAGCTGCCGGCGTGGAACGAGGCCCTCGGACTGCCGCGACCGTGGGACCAGCAGTGGTCGCTGCGGCTGCAGCAGGTGCTGGCCTTCGAGTCCGACCTGCTCGAGCACGCCGACCTCTTCGACGGCTCGCACGTCGTGGAGGCCAAGGTCGCCGACCTCGTCGCCAGCGCCCGCGCCGAGATCGACCGGGTGCAGGCGATGGGCGGGGCGGTCGCGGCCGTCGAGACCGGATACATGAAGCAGGCGCTGGTGTCCTCGCACGCCGCCCGCCGCGGCCGCATCGAGGCTGGCGACGAGATCGTCGTCGGGGTCAACCGGTTCCAGACGACCGAGGAGTCGCCGCTGACCGCTGACCTCGACACCGCCATCCAGGTCGCCGACCCCGCCGCCGAGCAGGCCGCCCTCGACGGGCTCGAGCGGTGGCGCGTCGAGCGCGACGACGACGCGGTGGCTGCGTCGCTCTCCCGGCTGGCCGCCGACGCGACGTCCGGGGTCAACCTCATGGACGCCACCCTCGCCGCGGCCCGCGCCGGCGTGACGACCGGCGAGTGGGCCGGCACGCTGCGCGAGGTGTTCGGGGAGTACCGCGCCCCCACCGGCGTCTCCGGTGCCGTGGGCGTGGCCGAGCCCGGCGAGGCGCTGACGGCGGTCCGCGAGAGCGTCCGGGCCACGGGCGAGCAGCTGGGCGGCCGGCTCCGGCTGCTCGTCGGCAAGCCCGGACTCGACGGTCACTCCAACGGCGCCGAGCAGGTGGCGGTGCGCGCGCGGGACGCCGGGTTCGAGGTGATCTACCAGGGCATCCGACTGACGCCGGCCGAGATCGTCGCTGCCGCGGTGGCCGAGGACGTCCACTGCGTCGGTCTCTCGATCTTGTCCGGCTCCCACATGGAGCTCGTGCCGGCGGTCCTCGACGGGCTGCGGGCCGAGGGACTGGACGACGTACCGGTCGTGCTCGGGGGCATCATCCCGACCTCGGACGCCGCGCGTCTCACCGAGATGGGCGTGGCCGCCGTCTTCACGCCGAAGGACTTCGGCCTGACCGAGATCATGGCCGGCATCGTCGCCGAGATCCGCAAGGCCCGCGGCCTCGCCTGAGGCTGCTGGTTTCCCATGGTATGCAGGGGAACCGGCACTCCCCACGGTGTCCTCACCATGGGAAGCGCCGGGCTGCCGTGGGGAGCGGGACCGCCCGTCAGCCCGGCGGGCGGGAGGTCGCGGTGGAGTTCACACAACGGGCCTCGCGTGCGGAGCCGGTGCGGACCTCCTCGGGGAAGGTCACCGTCGTGGTGTCCCGCTCGAGACCGCCGCTCTCCAGCTCCAGGTCCACACCGGTGACGTAGCTGCCGGCGCGCGCCGACAGGGTCTCGCAGCCCTCCATGAGGAACTCCACGGTCACCTGCCTCGACGACTTCGGCCCGATGGTGAACCGGCTCTCGTCGTCCTCGTCGACCACGTCGTCGTACTTCAGCAGGCGCGGTTGGGGGTCGGGGACGGCCAGCCCGGTGACGGTGACGGGCAGCAGGCCGTCGTTCTCCAGGGTGAACGTGTAGCCGAGCCTCGCGCCGTCGACGTACCGCACCTGGTGGACCGTCCGGTCGCCGATGCGGAAGACCGCGTCGCCGTCGGTTCCGCTGACCGACGTCTCGCCTCCGGCGCGCAGGTCCGCCCCCGAGGTCGCGACCGCGACTCCGGTGGCGGCCACGGTCGCCACCACCGTGCCGGTGGCGGCGAGCAGCATGCCGATGCGCATCGCTCAGCTCTTCGCGTGACGCCGGGCGCGGAACGCGGCGCCGACGCCGACCAGCGAGGCGAACGCCAGGATGTTCAGGGCGAGGCCGGATCCGCCGAGACCGGCCCCTCCCAGGCTCGAGGACTCCGGCTGCACCCGCGGGGTGCTGGGACCGGCCGGGAAGGGGTCACCGGAGCTCTTGGTGGGCTTCGGCGGGCTGTCGAACCAATTGCACTCCGGCGGGTGGCGCAGCGTGGGGTCGTTGCGGTCGTACTGCGAGCACGACAGGAAGCCGGAGTCCTTCACCACGGGGACCGGTGACTCGTTGAAGATCGAGCCGCCGGCCGCGCAGGACCTCGGCGGCACGATGAAGTTGTTCGTCGCGGCACCGCGGGACGAGGTGTTCTTGTCCCAGCAGTTGCCGGATCCCTCGTCGTCCCACCAGTGGTCCATGCCGTTGTAGAGCTTCTCGCCGCCGGGGCCGAAGCCCATCACGTTGCCGACGGCGTGGTTGTCGTGGGAGGTGTCGTAGAGCTTGGTGGGGTCGTACTCCTCCCGCAGCGGGGCCGGGACCCAGAACTGCATGGTGCCGTAGCGCCAGTTGTCGTAGATCCGGTTGTGGTCGGTGGAGTTGAAGTTGCCCCCGGCGATGAGGACGCCGGTGCCGACCGGAGTGGGGACGACGGGGCACACCGTGCCGTTGATGTAGCCGCGCTCGGGCATCGGCTTCTCGCAGACGCCCTTGTCGACGAACCGGGTGTACCAGTTCACGTTGTTGGAGTAGATGCGGTTGCGGTTCCACCGAGCGTGGTCCTGCGGCAGGCCGGGGTGCCCGGGGAAGAGCGAGTCGGTCGCGATGCCGGTGGCGTTCTTGTAGAAGCGGTTGTCGTGCGCGTGCACCGAGTTCCCGGCCGTGCCCGAGTATCCCAGGGTGTTGTGGTGGCTGCGGTTGCCGAAGATCTCCACGGAGTACCGCGTCGGCTCGAACTCGTCGTTGTCCCCGTTCACGTCGGAGGCGGATCCGGGGTAGAGGCCGGAGTCGCCGTTGTAGTAGGCCTCGGAGTTCTTGATGACGCCGTGGTCGGAGGCGAAGGCGAGGATGCCGTACTCGTCGTTGCCGCGGGCGAGCAGCCGGTCCATCACGAACCCGTCGCTCTCGAGGACGTAGACGGCGTTGAACTCCGACTGCTGGACGGTGAAGTTGCGCAGGTACAGCCCGCTCATCCGGTCCGCACGGAGCCCGTTGAGCTTGCTGAAGCGGTTGTCGATGAGGACTGAGCTGCTCGTCGCTCCGGTGCCGACGATCTGGGTGCCGCAGAAACGGCTGTCGCACGCGATCGAGCCGTTCCGCGGGGTCTCGTCGCCGAAGATCGCGATGAGGTTCAGGTTGTGGGCGCACCGACGCTGGTCGGCGTACGACAGGGCGATCGGGTCCGACTCCGAGTCGTCGTTGCCCTCAGGGTCAGGGACCGAGCCGATGTAGTCCGCGCTGGCGAGCGGGTCGTCGGACTCGGTCTCCAGGTTCGAGCAGTACTGGGAGCGCTCGTCGGAGGCCCACTTCTTCTCCAGGTAGCGACCGGGCAGCACGTAGATCGACGTACCCCGCTCCTCGATGGTGTCGATCGCGCTCTGGATGGAGGAGAACTCGCAGCGGCGCAGCAACGCCCGGTTGCGGTCCTTGAGCGGTCCGGCCTTCATCTCGGCGATCAGGCCGGCGCTCTCCTGCTGGCACACGACGCGGCTGCGGGGGTTGTCGTAGCCCTTGAACGACGGAACGATGCCGCTGCCCCGGGGGAAGGATGCCTCGCGCTCCTCGTGAGCGAGTGCCGACGGGGCGGTGAGCCCCACGGTCAGGAGAGCCACGAGGACGGCCACCAGGCCGGCCAGCGGACGGTCGATCCCGGGACGGGCGGACGACGGACGGCTCATCTGCAACACCTGATCTTCCGTGGGGCAGGAACGCGAGCGGGGAGTGCTCGCGGCGGCGCCGCCCCAATGTGACACGACCTTCAGTCAGAAGGAACGTGTTCCGCCGAGAAAGGTCACGGTTCTCGGCCCGCGATGGGGTGCAGCGGTGAAGACTGGGGCCCATGAGCCGCGTGAGCGTCGTCGGGGCCGGTGTGGTCGGACTCTCGTGCGCCGTCCGCCTGCTGGAGGCCGGGCACGAGGTCGCCGTGCTGGCCCGGGACCTGCCGCTGGAGACGACCTCCGCGGTCGCGGCGGCGCTGTGGTACCCCTACCGCGCCTACCCCGTCGAGCGTGTCCTCGGCTGGGCCACCACGACGTACGCCGACCTCGCCGCCCTGGCCGAGGACGGGACCGCCGGCGTCACGATGCGGCGCGGGACCCAGGTGCTGCGTTCGCCGGAGGCCCGACCCTGGTGGGCCGGCGCTGCGCCGTCCGTCGAGGCCGCGACCGCGCTGCCGCCCGGGTACGCCGCCGGGTGGTCGGCCCAGGTGCCGGTCGCCGACATGGGCGTCTACCTGCCGTGGCTGCGCGACCGGGTCGAGGAGCTCGGAGGCACCGTCACCCGCATGGCTCTGGCGGCGCTGCCCGACCAGGCGGAGGTCGTCGTCAACGCCAGCGGGCTCGGAGCGCGACTGCTGGGCGCCGACGACTCGGTGGTGCCCGTGCGCGGTCAGGTCGTGGTGGTCGAGCAGGTCGGCCTCGAGGAGTGGTGGCTCGACAGCACCGGTCCGACGTACGTCGTGCCGCGAAGCGACGACATCGTCGTCGGCGGCACCGACCAGGAGGGGGTGTGGGACCGCCGGCCCGACGAGGCCGTGGCCCGCGAGGTGCTGGCGAGGGCCACGGCGCTGGTACCGCAGCTGAAGCGGGCGACGGTCCTGCGTCACCGCGTGGGCCTGCGGCCGGCGCGCTCGGGGGTGCGGCTCGAGGAGCGCACCGGGGTGCGTGGCAACCGCGTCGTCCACTGCTACGGCCATGGCGGGGCGGGCGTGACGCTGTCGTGGGGCTGCGCCGCCGAGGTGACCGCGCTGGTGGGCTGACCCGTCGTGTCACCCGGGCTCGGCGTAGGTTCGCCCGCATGGACGTCCGTCGCCTCGTGCTGCTCGCCCTGCCCGGCCTGTCCCTGGGGATCGTGGGCGCCACCCACCCCGGGTCGCTGAGCTACCCCACGTCCCACCACTGGTGGACGATGCACCTCGCGGGCATGTTCGTGTTCCCGCTGGTCGGTGTCGCGCTGTCGGCGCTGGTGTGGGGCCGTCGCGACCCCTTGGCGCTGGTGCTGCACGCCGGGGCGTTCGTCTACGCGATCTGCTACACCGCCCTGGACGTCATCAGCGGGCTGACGGCGGGGTGGGTGACCTACCGCCTCGGGCCTGGCCAGCTCCGCCCGGACGAGGTCGACTTCATCTTCCAGATCGGCGGACGCGTCGGCGACGTGGGGGAGTGGGGACTGCTCGTGGCCGTCGGCGCCGCCTCGGTCGAGGTGGCACGACGCGGCGGCTGGGTCGCGCTGCCGGGGACCGCGATGGTCCTGCTCGGGGCGTGGTGGGTCGCGGAGGACCACATCTTCCCGCCCTGGGGTGCCCTCGGCGCCGCACTCCTCGGGCTCGGCACCGCGGGACTGGCATGGGCGCAGGGCCGCGAGGCCCGGCACTCCCTCGCCGACGCCTGATCAGCGCCTAGAACAGGCGGTGGGTGGGGTCGTCGATGCCACGGAGGGCGTCGTAGTCGACGACGACGCACGCGATGCCCCGGTCCTCGGCGAGGACGCGGGCCTGGGGCTTGATGGCCTGGGCGGCGAAGACGCCGCGCACCAGACCGTTGACGGTCAGCAGCGGGTCGCGGTTGAGCAGCTCGAGGTAGCGGGTCAGCTGCTCGACGCCGTCGATGTCGCCGCGGCGCTTGATCTCGACCGCCACCGACAGCCCCTCCCCGTCGCGGCACATGAGGTCCACGGGCCCGATCGCCGTCGGGAACTCACGGCGTACCAGGGTGAGGCCGTCGGACAGCGTCGCGGGGTGCTCGGCCAGCAGCGCCTGCAGGTGCTTCTCGACCCCGTCCTTCTGCAGCCCGGGGTCGACGCCGAGGTCGTGGCGGGTGTCGCTGAGGATCTCCTCGATGAGGATGCGCAGCGTGTCGTCGGCCTTGGGGGAGGTGACGGTCCACTCCACCTGGCCGTCGTCGCTCGTGCCCTCGCGCAGGGTGGCCGGCGGTGACATCCAGTTGAGCGGCTTGTAGGAGCCGCCGTCGCTGTGGACGAGCACCGACCCGTCGTTCTTGACCATGATCAGGCGCGTCGCCATCGGCAGGTGGGCCGAGAGACGCCCCGCGTAGTCCACCTGGCACCGAGCGACGACGAGTCTCACGAGGCGGCAATCTACCCGCCCCGGCGCTCGGAGTCAGACCCCCCGGCAGGAGTGAGCAGGAGACGGCCCAGGGCCGTAAGTTACTCGCCAGTGAAGTACCTCACGGGTCGTCTCGGGAGCCCGCAGGGGGTGGCAGGATGCGCCCATGTCTGCAAATGCCACCCACGCCACCGCCCCGGTCAGCGCCACGTCCCGCGAGTTCACCACCATCGGCGTGGTCGGTCTCGGCACCATGGGGGCCGGCATCGCGGAGGTCTTCGCCCGCCACGGCTACGAGGTGGTCGGTGTCGAGGTCGACGACGAGACCCTGGAGCGCGGCCGCCAGCACGTCACCAACTCGACCGCCCGCGCGGTCAGCCGCGGCAAGCTGAGCGAGGCCGAGCAGAGCGAGCTGGTCGACCGCATCACGTTCAGCACCGACCTGCAGGCGCTCGAGGAGTGCCAGTTCGTCGTCGAGGCCGTGATCGAGCAGCTGCCCGTGAAGCGCTCCGTCATCACCCAGCTGGACGCGATCCTCGGCGACGACGCGATCATCGCCACCAACACCTCCTCGCTCTCGGTCACCGAGATCTCGACCGCGACGGCCCGCCCCGGCCGGGTGGTCGGCGTCCACTTCTTCAACCCCGCCCCGGTGCAGAAGCTCGTCGAGGTGGTGCGCACCGTCGTGACGCAGCCCGACGTGCTCGCCGACGTCTCCGCCCTCGTCGAGTCCCTCGACAAGATGCCCGTGGTGTGCGGTGACAAGGCCGGCTTCATCGCCAACGCGCTGCTGTTCGGCTACCTCAACCACGCCGTGTCGATGTACGAGGGCCGCTACGCCTCGCGGGAGGACATCGACGCCGCCATGCGCTTCGGCTGCGGCTACCCGATGGGCCCGCTGGCCCTGCTCGACCTGATCGGCCTCGACACGGCGTACGAGATCCTCGACACGATGTACAAGCAGGGTCGCGACCGTCTCCACGCGCCCGCCCCGATCCTCAAGCAGATGGTCACCGCCGGCCTCCTGGGCCGCAAGACCGGGCGCGGCTTCTACACCTACGACGGCGTCGACTCCTCGGCCGTCGTGGCCGACGACCGCACCCCCTCGGCGGACGAGGCGCCGCAGCTCCGGCACGACATCTCCACCGTCGGCGTCGTCGGCACCGGCACCATGGCCAGCGGCATCGTGGAGGTCTTCGCCAAGGCCGGGTACGACGTCGTCTACGTCGGCCGCTCGCAGGCCAAGGTCGACGGGGTCCGCGCCACCATCGAGCGCTCCCTCGACAAGGCGATCCAGCGCGGCAAGCTCGACGAGTCGGCGAAGGATGCCGTGATCGCCCGGCTGACCGGCGCCACCTCGCTCGACGACCTGGCCCAGGTCGACGTCGTGGTCGAGGCCATCGCCGAGGACCTGCAGGTCAAGACCGTGCTCTTCGAGAACCTCGACGAGATCTGCAAGCCCGGGGCGATCCTGGCCACCACCACGTCGAGCCTGCCGATCATCAGCCTCGCCAAGGTCACCTCGCGCCCGCAGGACGTCGTGGGCATGCACTTCTTCAACCCGGCCCCGATCATGAAGCTCGTCGAGGTCGTCTCCACCGTGGCCACCAGCGAGGACGTCGCCGAGACCACGCGCGCGCTGTGCGCCGAGGTCGGCAAGCACGCCGTCTCCTGCGGCGATCGCGCCGGCTTCATCGTCAACGCGCTGCTCTTCCCCTACCTCAACGACGCGATCAAGATGCTCGAGGCCCACTACGCCACCGCCGACGACATCGACACCGCCATGAAGTACGGCTGTGCGCTGCCGATGGGCCCGTTCGCGCTGCTGGACGTCGTCGGAAACGACGTGTCGTTGGCCATCCAGCGCGAGCTCTACCTCGAGTTCCGCGAGCCGGGCTTCGCTCCGGCGCCGCTCCTGGAGCATCTCGTCGCCGCCGGATATCTCGGCCGAAAGACAAAAAAGGGCTTCCGGGATTACTCCGCGGTGTGACGGGAGACACTCACGCCTGAAGTCTCCGGCGCCTCGCCCGTTCGGCACTCGGCCCAGCGCGCGACATCCGGAGCGGAGGGCGGACGCATGAGCGTGGAAACGGGGCGCATCACCACCGACATCCCGGCCCGGATGGACCGGCTGCCGTGGGCGCGATGGCACTGGCTGGTCGTCATCGGGCTCGGCACCGTGTGGATCCTCGACGGTCTCGAGGTCACGATCGTCGGCTCGATGTCGGAGGCACTGAAGCCGGAGGACACCGGTCTGGGCCTCAGCAGTGCCGACATCGGCCTGGCCGGAGCGGTGTACGTCGCCGGCGCCTGCCTGGGCGCGCTGTTCTTCGGGCAGCTGACCGATCGGCTCGGCCGCAAGAAGCTGTTCATGTGGAGCCTCGGTGTCTACACCGTCGCCACCGTCCTCACGGCGTTCTCGATGAACCCGCTGTGGTACTTCGCGGCCCGCTTCCTCACCGGGGCCGGCATCGGCGGTGAGTACGCCGCCATCAACTCCGCGATCGACGAGCTGATCCCCGCCAAGTACCGCGGCCGAGTCGACATCGCCATCAACGGGTCGTTCTGGGTCGGCGCCGCCGGTGGCGCCCTGCTCACCATCCCGTTGCTCGACCCGACCCTCGTCGACCCCGCCTGGGGCTGGCGCCTCGCGTTCGGGCTGGGCTCGGTCCTGGCCGTCGGCATCCTGCTGGTCCGGCGCAACGTGCCGGAGAGCCCCCGCTGGCTGTTCATCCACGGTCGCGAGGACGAGGCCGAGCGCATCGTCACCGACATCGAGGGCACCGTGGCCGAGGAGAGCGGTCGCGAGCTGCACGGCGTCGAGGAGACCATCACCATCCGTCAGCGCCGGACCATCTCCATCCCGGAGATCGCCCGGACGGTGTTCACCCTCTACCCGCGGCGGACCGTGCTGTGCCTGTCACTGTTCATCGGGCAGGCGTTTCTCTACAACGCCTTCTTCTTCACCTACGGCGACACCCTGACCACGTTCCTCGACGTCGGCCAGACCGGGTGGTACATCGCGATCTTCGCGGCGAGCAACTTCGCCGGGGCGCTGCTGCTGAGCCAGCTCTTCGACACCGTGGGCCGGGTCAAGATGATCTCGGGCACCTACCTGGTCTCCGGCGTGCTCCTGGCGATCGCCGGGATGGTCCTGGGCGACCTCGACGCCACGACGTTGACCGTGTTCGGTGCGGTGATCTTCTTCTTCGCCTCGGCCGGGGCGAGCGCGGCGTACCTCACGGCGAGCGAGGTCTTCCCCATGGAGACCCGGGCGTTGTGCATCGCGTTCTTCTACGCCGTCGGCACAGCGGTGGGAGGCATCTCGGGCCCGCTGCTGTTCGGCCGGCTCATCGAGAACGCCTCGGCCGACAAGGACATCACCCAGATCGCCCTGGGCTACTTCATCGGCGCGGCGCTCATGATCGGAGGCGGCATCGTCGCGGCCTTCCTGGGCGTGAAGGCCGAGGGTCAGTCGCTGGAGTCGATCGCCAGGCCGCTCACGGCCGAGGACGACGCCTCCGGGGGCGGATCCGAGGGTGGGCCGAAGGACAAGACCCCGCAGCCCGTCTGAGGCGAAAGCACGATCCGCGGCGGCAGGGCGGGCGACGATGGGTGGGTGAGAGCCCTCCTCGTCCTCCTCCTGCCGCCGATCGCCTGCTTGCTCACGCTGACCGCTGCGGTGCCGTCGGCCGGAGCGCGGTCGGCGGCGGGGGCGAGCGCCCCGCAGAGCGCCGCCCGGGCGCTGCCGCCGGTGGACGGGAACTGGGACTACCAGCTCGGGGGCGCCGTGGAGCCGGCGGAAGGCGTCGCCACCGTGGTGCGCGACCGGAGGGCGCAGCCCGCCCGGGCCGGCTACGCGATCTGCTACGTCAACGGCTTCCAGACGCAGCCGGACGAGAAGCGCTTCTGGCGCGCCCGGTGGGACCTCGTGCTGAAGAAGGGCGGGGAGCCCGTCGTCGACAGCGCCTGGGGCGAGTGGCTCCTCGACATCCGCACGGCGGCGAGGCGCGAGCGCCTGGCCCGCATCGTGGCCGGCTGGACGGCCGGCTGCGCCGAGGACGGCTACGACGCCGTCGAGCTGGACAACCTCGACTCCTTCACGCGCAGCCGTGGACTGCTGAGGGCCGCCGACGCGCGTGCCTTCGCCCGCCTGCTCGTCGCCGACGCCCACGCGGCCGGGCTCGCGGTGGCGCAGAAGAACTGGGTCGAGCTCGGTGCACGGGGTCCGCTCATCGGGTTCGACTTCGCCATCGCCGAGGAGTGCGGCCGGTGGCGCGAGTGCCAGGGCTACGTCGACGTCTACGGTGCGGCGGTCCTCATGGTCGAGTACCGCGACGCCGACCTCGCCTGGACCTGCGAGCGCTACGGCGACCACCCCGTCGTACGCCGTGACCTGGCACTCAGCGCCGACGGGGTCCGGGCCTGGTGCTGATCCGACGGAGTGTTCCGGGTGGTCCGGGAGGTCAGCGGGACTGTTGGCGAGGCATCCAGACCTCGCGCACGAGCAGCAGCACCGCGGCCGCCGTGGGGATGGCCAGCAGGGCCCCGACCACACCGAGCAGGCCGGCGCCGAGGAGCGCTGCGATCACCGTCACCGAACCGGGCACGTTGACCGAGCGCTGCATGATGCGGGGGTAGAGCACGTAGTTCTCCACCTGCTGGTAGATGAGGAAGAAGATCACGCAGGCGATCCCGATCTTCAGATCGGTGGCGAACCCGATGGCCGAGACCACCACCGCACCCAGCGTCGCCCCGATCATCGGTATGAAGTCCAGCAGCGCCACCACGGCGGCCAGCGCGACGGCGTACTCGGCGAGCCCGACGACCATGAGGAACACCAGCGACACGGTCCCGGCGCTCACGGCGACCACGAACGCGCCTGCGACGTAGCCACCCACGCTGGTGAAGATCTTCTCCCCGAGGTCGGAGACCCGGGCCCGGCGGCTCCGGGGCGCGAGGTCGTAGAGCGCCTGCTTGGTGGTGTGCAGCGACGCCAGGAAGTAGAGCATCAGCACGGTCACGAAGAACGTGTTGGCCAGGAACCCGAAGAACGCCAGGCTCAGCCCCACCACGCCGCCGAAGAGGCCGGAGGCCCAGTCGCCGCTGGTGACGAAGTCCTCGACCCGCTGGATCACGCCGAAGCGCTCGTCGAGGTCCTGGACCCGCTCGCTGCCCTGCAGCCGCTCGAACCAGCCCGGTGCCTGGTCGACGATGCGCCCGACCTGCTCGGAGATCACCGGCACCAGGGCGACGAAGAACATCACCAGGGCGAGCAGCACCCCGGAGATCACGATGACGACAGCCCAGGGCCGCCGGAGGCGGTGGCGGACCAGCCAGGTCACGACCGGGTCGAGGCCGACGGCGAGGAACATCGCCACGACCACGAGCAGGATGACGCCGCTGACCGAGAGGAGCAGGCTGCTCAGCCAGTACGCCGTCAGCGCGCCGACCCCGAAGAGGAAGCCGAGCGCCACCGGACCGTGGTGGTGCCACAGGTGCGATGGCGCGTCGGACTCCTCCGCCGGGCGGCGGACCTTGCTGGTCACTCCGTGCCGGCGTCCTTGCCGCGCGGCTCGGGACCGTCGGCGAAGCCGGCCACCACGTCGCGCAGGGCGCCGAGCTGTCCCACGATCGCGTCACGACGCTTCGTGTAGCGGTCGACCTCGGAGCGCAGGCTCTCCAGCTCGCGCTCGGCTTCGGCCTGACCGGTCGCGACGAAGGTCGCGGCCTGGGTCTGGGCCGAGGAGACGACCTGCTGGGCCTCGCGACGGGCACGGGTGAGGAGACGCTCGGCCTCGTCGGCGGCGGCCTGACGCTGGTTGGTGGCCTGTGCGATGGCCTCCCGGGCGCGCTGCTCGGCGGCGTCGGCCCGGGCCTCCGCCTCGTTGACCAACGCGGTGGTCTCGGACACGGCGTTGCTGTGGTGCTCGGAGGCCTCGCGGGTCAGGCGCTCCTTCTCGACCGCCAGCGCGCGCTGCATCTCCTGCACCTCGCGGTGGGCGGTGGCCAGGGCCTGCTCCGCCTCGCGGCGGGCGCCCGTGCGCAGCGCGTTGACCTCCTGCTCGGCGGCCAGCCGACGCTGCGAGGCGTCGCGCTCGGCGGAGGCCACCAGGTCGGCAGCGTCGGCCTGGGCCGACGAGCGCAGGTGCTCGACCTCGCTCATGGCGGAGGTGCGGGCCTCGTCGAGCTCCTTGAGCTGGACCATCCGCATGTCCTCGGCGTCGCGCGAGGCGTGGGACTTCAGCGACGCGGCGTCGGCGCTGGCGGAGCGCAGCAGCTCGTCGGCGCGGTGCTTGGCTGCCGCGATGACCTCGTCGGCCTGCTCCTCGGCCAGACGCAGCAGCTCGCTGGCCCGACCGCCCAGCCCGGCATAGGTCGGGTTCTCGTTCTCGCTGGCCCGGTCGCGCAGCGAGCCGAGCTGCTGCTCCACGTCGGCCAGGCGACGGCGGGTCCCGTCGAGGTCGCGCGCCAGGGCGGCGTTCTCGCTGCTCAGCTGACCGATCTTGCGGTCCACCGCAGCGGTGTCGTACCCGCGCCGACCGATCGGGAAGCCGCTCGACGTGCGGGGCGAGGCGGCGCGCGGCTCGGGAGCCGGCTCGGGGGCCGGCGCGCGGGCGGGGGCCGGGGCGGGGGCCGCAGCCGCCGGACGGGCCGGTGCCGGGGCGGACGAGGCCTTCGCGGCCGGCGCCTGTCCGGGCACCGCGGCGGAGGACGGGGCCGGCGCGACGGCGGGAAGGGTGGAGGTCTCGGTGCTGTCGTCGGTCTCGTCGAAGATGGAGAGTCCGGAGCGCTCGGTCATGGGAGTGTCCCTCGTTTCGTGCTTGCGTTTCCTGGGCGGTCGGGCGGGAGCCATTCCCTAGTGTCACCGATGCAGGCCGAAAAGCCTGTCCGCCGTTGCGTGTCTCGCCGGCGTGTTCCGCCGAAAACGACGAACGTCCCGACCACCGGACTTCCCGCGGGCGGCGGGAGGACGATCAGTGGTCGGGACGGGTGTCGGTCCCCGGTGGTGCGCCCGAGCGCTACTGGCCGCGGAACGCGTTGATCTGGGTGAGGTGCGTGGCGCGCAGCTCGTCGTTCAGCACGCCGAGGCCCTCCTCGGGGGCCAGGCACAGCACGCCGACCTTGCCCTGGTGGAGGTTGTGGTGGACGTCGAGGGCGGCCTGGCCCACGTCCTCGAGGCCGTAGCTGCGCGAGAGCGTGGGGTGGATCATGCCCTTGGCGATGAGGCGGTTCGCCTCCCACGACTCGCGGTAGTTGGCGAAGTGGGAGCCGATGATGCGCTTGAGGTTCATCCACAGGTAGCGGTTGTCGTAGGAGTGCATGTAGCCGCTGGTGGAGGCACAGGTGACGATCGTGCCGCCCTTGCGAGCGGCGTAGACGCTCGCGCCGAAGGTCTCACGGCCCGGGTGCTCGAAGACGATGTCGACGTCCTCGCCACCGGTGAGCTCGCGGATCTTCGAGCCGAGGCGACGCCACTCCTTCGGGTCCTGGGTGTGCTCGTCCTTCCAGAACTTCCACCCCTCCTCGGAGCGGTTGATGATCAGCTCCGCGCCCATGTTGCGACAGATCTGCGCCTTCTCGTCGTTGGAGACCACGCAGACCGGGGTCGCGCCACCGTTGAGGGCGTACTGGGTCGCGAAGCCGCCGAGGCCGCCGCTGGCGCCCCAGATGAGGACGTTGTCGCCCTGCTTCATGCCGGCGCCGTTGCGGCTGACCAGCTGGCGGTAGGCGGTGGAGTTCACCAGCCCAGGGGAGGCCGCCTCCTCCCAGGTCAGGTGCTCAGGCTTCGGCATCAGCTGGTTGGCCTTGACCAGGGCGACCTCGGCCAGGCCGCCGAAGTTGGTCTCGAAGCCCCAGATGCGCTGCTCGGGGTCGAGCATCGTGTCGTTGTGGCCGTCGGGGCCCTCGAGCTCCACCGACAGGCAGTGGGCGACGACCCGGTCGCCGGGCTTCCACGAGTGCACGCCGGCGCCGGTGGCCAGCACGACGCCGGCCAGGTCGGACCCCACGACGTGGTAGGGCAGGTCGTGTCGCTTCGACAGCGGTGAGACACGGCCGTAGCGCTCGAGGAAGCCGAAGGTCGAGACCGGTTCGAAGATCGAGGTCCAGACGGTGTTGTAGTTGATCGCGCTCGCCATCACCGCGACCAGGGCCTCGCCCGGGCCGAGCTCGGGCACCGGCACGTCGTCGACGTGCAGCGACTTGCGCGGGTCCTTCTCCTTGGTCGCGACCCCCTCGAACATCCCCTGCTCGTCCTTGTGGACGGTCACGGCGCGGTAGGACTCCGGCAGCGGCAGCGCGGCGAAGTCCTCGGGGGAGGTGTCTCCGGCCTGGATCGCGTCGAGGATCTGCTTCACGGGTGCTCCTGGAGAGTTCGGTGGGGCGAGTGGCGGCGAATCTACCGGCGAGTAACCACGCTGTCAGCCCCGTGTGACGTATCTGGCTCGTGGGTCGCGCCGGCGTCAGTGGGGCGACGCGGCGGGCTCGACGAGCTCGACGAGCACCCCGCCGGCGTCCTTGGGGTGCACGAAGTTGATGCGGCTGTCGGCCGTGCCGCGGCGCGGGGCGTCGTACAGCAGGCGGACGCCGCGCTCGCGCAGCACCGCCGAGACCGCCTCGACGTCGGTGACGCGGTAGGCCAGCTGCTGCAGGCCGGGGCCGGAGCGGTCGAGGAACGTGGCGATGGTCGAGGACTCGTCCAGCGGCGCGAGCAGCTGGACGCAGGAGCCGGAGTCGCCGACCCCGACCATCGCCTCCCGCACGCCCTGCTCCTCGTTGGTCTCCTCGTGCAGGACCTGCATGCCGAAGACGTCGCGGTACAGAGCGATCGCCTCGTCGAGGTCCGGTACGGCGACGCCGACGTGGTCGATGGCGGTGAACAGGTGTCCGGGGATCTCCACACTCATGCGGCACATCGTCGTACGTCGTGCCCGGGGCGGCGAGCGACTGTGACGTGTCCGACAGGTCCGCCGCGAGCCGACCCCTCCCGCTCGCGGCTGCTGCTCGGTATCGTCCGACCCACCGCGCCCTCGGCGTGGGCACACCCGATCCGCAGCACCAGGAGGCGCTCCATGTCCGGTTCCGTCATCGTCGCGGGGGCTCGCACCCCCATCGGACGCCTCCTCGGCGGGCTCAAGAGCCAGTCGGCCGCCGACCTCGGCGGCGTCGCCATCGAGGCCGCGCTGGCCAGGGCGGGCGTCAACGGCGAGGACGTGGAGTACGTGATCATGGGCCAGGTCATCCAGGCCGGCACCGGGCAGATCACCGCCCGGCAGGCCGCCGTCAAGGGCGGCATCCCCATGAACGTCCCGGCCATCACCATCAACAAGGTGTGTCTGTCGGGCATCAACGCGATCGCGATGGCCGACCAGCTCATCCGCGCCGGCGAGCACGAGATCGTCGTGGCCGGCGGCATGGAGTCGATGACGAACGCGCCGCACCTGCTGCCGAAGTCGCGCGAGGGCTTCAAGTACGGCGACACCGCCCTGGTCGACTCGATGGCCTACGACGCGCTGTACGACCAGTTCACCACCCAGGCCATGGGCATGCTCACCGAGCAGTGCAACGCCGCCGGAGCCGAGCTGAGCCGCGAGGAGCAGGACGCCTTCTCCGCCCGCAGCCACCAGCGCGCCGCCGAGGCGTGGAAGAACGGTGTCTTCGACGACGAGGTCGTGCCCGTCACGATCAAGGGTCGCGGCGGCGACACCCAGGTCACCTCCGACGAGGGCGTGCGCGGCGACACGACCACCGAGTCGCTCGGCAAGCTGCGCCCGGCCTTCTCCAAGGAGGGCACGATCACCGCCGGCTCGGCGTCGCAGATCTCCGACGGTGCCTGCGCCGTCGTCGTCATGAGCAGGACCAAGGCCGAGGAGCTGGGCCTGGAGTGGCTCTGCGAGATCGGCGCCTCCGGCCAGGTCGCCGGTCCGGACTCGACCCTGCAGCTGCAGCCGTCGCGCGCCATCCAGAAGGCTGCGGAGAAGGAGGGCATCGCGGTGTCCGACATCGACCTCTTCGAGCTCAACGAGGCCTTCGCCGCCGTCGGCATCGAGTCGGCCCGCGAGCTCGGCATCGACGAGGACAAGGTCAACGTCAACGGCGGCGCGATCGCCGTTGGCCACCCCGTCGGCATGTCCGGCGCCCGCATCGTGCTGCACCTCGCGCTGGAGCTGAAGCGGCGCGGCGGCGGCGTCGGTGCGGCCGCCCTCTGCGGCGGCGGCGGTCAGGGCGACGCCCTGATCATCCGCGTCCCCGCCTGATCCGGCCGGGGACCGCTCGCGTGCCCGAGCCGGACGTCGAGCGTCTCGTCGAGGAGGCCCGTGCCGGCCGGGCCCGTGCCGTCGGACGGCTGCTCAGCCTCGTCGAGGAGGACTCCCCGGCGCTGCGCCGCGCCATCGCGCTGATCGCGCCGCGCACCGGCGCCGCCCACGTGGTGGGTGTCACCGGCGCCCCGGGCGTCGGCAAGTCCACCTCCACCTCGGCGCTGGTCGGAGAGCTCAGGCGGCGCGGCCGGCGGGTGGCCGTGCTCGCCGTGGACCCGTCGTCGCCGTTCTCGGGCGGCGCGCTGCTCGGTGACCGGGTCCGGATGGGCGAGCACGCCACCGACGCGGACGTGTTCATCCGCTCGATGGCCTCGCGCGGCCACCTCGGCGGACTCTCGTGGGCGACGCCCCAGGCGGTGCGCGTGCTCGACGTCGCCGGGTTCGACGTCGTGCTGGTCGAGACGGTCGGGGTCGGGCAGAGCGAGGTCGAGGTCGCCGGCGCGGCGGACACCACGGTCGTGCTGCTCGCCCCGGGCATGGGTGACGGCATCCAGGCCGCCAAGGCTGGCATCCTCGAGGTCGGCGACGTCTACGTCGTCAACAAGTCCGACCGGGACGGCGCCGCCCAGGTCAGGCGCGACGTGCGCTCCATGCTCGGGCTGGCCCAGCGCCCGCCCGACGCGTGGAAGCCACCGGTGCTGGGCACGGTCGCCACCCGGGGGGAGGGGATGGTCGAGGTCGTCGACGCCCTGGAGCAGCACCGGGAGTGGTCCTCGCGCACGGGGGCGCTGGACGTGCGCCGCCGTCGGCGCGCCCGCGAGGAGGTCGAGGCGATCGCCCTGGCGTCGCTGCGCCGCCGCTGGGCCGCGAGCGCCGACCGCGACCGGCTCGAGGACCTCGCCGGGCGGGTGGTCGCCCACGAGCTCGACCCCTACGCCGCAGCCGACCGGCTGCTCGGGGACTGAGGACCCCGAGCCGGGGAGCCGACCTGCTGCGGTGCGGGGGCGTAGCACGTCCGTAACCTGCGCGACCGACGCCGGTGACAGGACACACCCAGAGTGGAGCCATGCCGACCGGCAACGCCCCGGTGCTCGCAGGAGCCCGGATCCTGGTGACCGCCCGGCGCCGCGGTGACGACCTGGGCGCCGCCCTGGAGGACCGGGGTGCCGTGGTGGTCCACGCCCCGACCGTGGCCGCTCTCGACGAGAGCCCCCGGCGGCTGCGCACCCGGACCCGCGACGTGCTGGAGCGGCCCCCGGACATGGTTGTGGTCACCACCGCGACCGCGGTCGAGCGCTGGCGCGCCGGCGCAGGCCCTGTCGGTCTGGAGCCTGGGGTGCTCGACGTGCTCGCGGGGGCCCGCGTGCTGGCCCGGGGCCCCAAGACGCGCGCGGCCCTGGAGCGGATGGGGGTGCGCCCGGACTGGCTGGGCGAGGCCGAGACGACGGCCGGGATCACCGACCTGCTGCTGGCTGACGGCGTCGACGGCGCCCGGGTGCTGGTCCTGCACGGTGGCCGCCGCGACGCCGACCTCGAGGAGGCGCTGCGGGCCGGCGGGGCCGACGTGAGCGGTCTGCAGCCCTACCGCTGCGTCCCGCTCGACGACCGCCCGCAGGTGCGGTCCGCGGCCCGCGACGCCGCCGCGGGTCGCTTCGACGCTGTGCTCCTCACCAGCGCGGCGGGGGCGCACGCCTGGGTGCGCGCCGTCCGCCGGGAGGGCCGCCTCGACGAGGTCCGGGCCCGGGCGGAGCAGCGGCAGCTGCTGCTCGCCGCCGTGGGGGCGGTGACCGCCGAGCCGTTGTCCTTCGCCGGGCTGCTGACCCGAACCCCGGCGACGGCGCGGTTGGCCGACCTGGTGCGGCTGGTCCTCGTGGAGCTGGGCGACGACCGGCACGCGCTGATGACCGGCCACGGCCGGCTGCGGCTGCGGGCCGGCACCGTGACGCTGGACCACCGGCCGGTGCCGCTGACCCCGGGCGGGCTGGCGCTGCTGCGCCGTCTCGCCTCGACCCCGGGCCACGTCGTGAGCCGCGAGGAGCTGCTGCGTGTCCTGCCCGGTGCCTCGCACGACCCCCACGCGGCGGAGGTCGCGGTGGCCCGGCTGCGCGGGGCCCTGCGGAGCGCCCTGCACGGCGAGCAGGGCGGTGCGGCGGGCTCGGACGACGACGGAGGTCTGGTGCGGACGGTCGTGCGGCGGGGCTACGTGCTCGCTGCGCGGTGACGTTCACCGCCTCGCCGCCGCGCGCCTCCGGGCCTCGGGAGTCGGATTTTGGTACCCATGGAGCATGAAGCCGCTGGTCATCGTGCTCCTCGTGCTGTTCGTCGGTTTCTGGATGGTGCAGGCGCCCGACCAGCTCGCCGACTTCGCCGGCGACGGGGCGACCTGGGTGTGGAGCATGGCTGAGACGGTCTTCAGCGGGCTCATCGACTTCCTCGGCGCCCTCTTCAGGTGAGCCGCGTGCGGCTCACCCGCGGGAGCTGACGGTGGCCTCACCCGGCACCGAGGGCGCCTCTCCGCGCCGGCTGCGGCGCACGCGCGCGCTCGGCAGCGGCACCTGGCAGAGGGGCCGGTGGGTGCGTGACCGCTTCCGTCCCTCGACCGACCCTCCGTGGCTCGAGCAGCTCCTCGAGGGCGACGACACCGGTCGGGAGACGCGCGAGTCCACCCTCGAGATCCACCACCACTGGTTCGCCCACGCCCGCGCGGCGCTCTACCGGGCCGTCGCGGTGCTGTCCGTGGTGGCCGGCGCCCTGGGCGTGCCGCGGACCGTCGAGGGCACGATCCTGCTCGCGGCGGTGCTGCTGTCGGTGGCCTTCGCGCTCGCCGCGCGCGGGCGCCGGCTACCGGTGGACCCGGACGTCTTCAGCCGGGGCATGCGCGTCGGCTGCGTGGTGGCCGCGCTGGGGCTGTACGCCTACGCGACCGCGGGACTGCTCAGCGCGGAGGACCCCTCCGGGCTCCTTCTGCTGCTCGCCCCGGTGGCGGCGGTGCGCGGGGAGTGGCTGTGGCAGGCGACCCGCTCCGACGTGCTGTTCGTGACCACCAAACGGGTCTTCAAGGTCAACTCGTTCCTGTCCAAGACCATGGGCGCCATGCCGCTGCGCGGCCTCGTCGACCTCACCGTCCACCAGCCGGTGCTGGGCCGGGTCCTGGGCTACGGACACCTCACGTTCGAGTCCGCGGCGCAGCGCCAGGGCCTCGACAAGTTCCACTTCGTCGGCGACCCGCTCGGCGTCAGCAAGCAGATCCAGGCCCGGGCGTACGGCGGCAGGGGCGGTGGCGACGGGAGCGGGGGCGACGGCGGGGGCGACGGCACCTCCGACGTCTCGATGCCGGGGAGCCGCACGCCTGTGCACGACGAGGTGGGGACCGGGGACCCCACCGGGCCTGTCCTGGAGCAGCCCACCGGGCCCGCGTTCGAGCCGGGTGCCGCCCACGGCGGGGAGGGCAGGTCCGCGCGTCGCGGCGAGCGGATCAGGACGCTGGCGGAGATCGTGCCCCCCGAGCACCGGCCGCCCCCGGCCCGGCGCGGGTCCCGCTCCCGGCCCTGGTCGCGCGGCGACTGACGCGGCTGGGACAATGGCTGCATGACCATGCCGTTCTCCCGTCCCGGTGCGATCGACCTCTCTGCCCTCAAGGCCCCGGCCCGCCCCGCCGGCGGCCCCGGTGCCGCTCGGGCGCCGGGCGGAGGAGGCCCGAGCTGGACCCTGGAGGTCGACGACCAGAGCTTCCAGGGCCTGCTGGAGTCGTCGATGGACGCCCCGGTCGTGCTGGTGGTCTACTCGCCCACCCGGATGCCGGCCAGCGTCCAGCTCGCTGACGACGTCTCCGCCATCGCCGACGAGCTCGAGGGCCGCGTGGCCGTCGGACGCGTCGACCTCGACGCCCAGCCGAGCATCGGACAGGCCCTGCAGGTGCCGTCGGTGCCCCTCGTCGCTCTCGTGCTCCAGGGGCGCCTGCAGCCGCTCTTCCAGGAGGTGCCGGCCCTCGAGGAGCTGCGCGCCTTCTTCGGCCAGCTGCTGCAGCAGATGACCTCGCAAGGCATCACCGGTCGCCACCAGCCCTTCGCCGTCGGGCCCGACGCCGACGAGGCGGAGCCCGAGGACACGGTCGACCCGCGCTACGCCCCGGCCGAGGACGCGCTGATGGCCGGCGACCTCGGCACGGCGATCGCTGAGTACCAGAAGCTCCTCGACGCCAGCCCCGCCGACACCGAGGCGGCCATCGGCCTCTCGCGCGCCAGGCTCATGCAGCGCACGGCGGACGCCGACCCCGCCGCCGCCCGTCAGGCCGCCGCCGACCGGCCCGACGACGTGGATGCCCAGATCCTGGTGGCCGACATCGACCTCATCGGCGGCCACGTGAAGGACGCGTTCGCGCGCCTGCTGGACCTGGTGCGGCGTACGGCGGGCGACGAGCGGACCGCGGCCCGGGTCCACCTGCTGGAGCTCTTCGCCGTCGTGGGCAACGACGACCCTCGCGTGCTCGCCGGTCGTCGCGACCTGGCCTCCGCACTGTTCTGAGGCCGGTGACGCCGCGGACCCGGTCGGGCCCGTCATCGGGCCACCCACGCACAGCCCACGGAGGCCGTCGACCGGTCGGCTCAGACCGGGCGACCGCTCTCGCTGTAGCTCGGGGCGGATCCGTCGACCGCCGCGAGCGCGGAGTCGATGCGACGGGCGGTGAAGTCGGCGCAGAGCTGGTGCACCTCGGCCACGGTGCAGAACCGGGCCGAGCGGATCTCGCGGGCCTGCGGCACGATGCGCGCGGCGAGCTGGGCGTCGTGACGGCCGCCGTCGAAGACCAGGCAGACGGCGTCGTCCCACCCGCTCCACGGTGGCAGCCAGTCGGTCAGCAGCAGCGAGCCCGCAGCGAGGTCGAGGGACAGCTCCTCCTCGACCTCGCGGGAGACGGCGAGGCGCGGTGACTCGTTGACCTCCACGACCCCGCCCGGCAGGTCCCAGTCCTGCTTGTAGGTCAGGTTGCACAGGAGCACCCGGCCCTCCCCGTCGCGCACCAGCATCTGGGCGATGGCGCGCTTGCGGGGCAGGAACGAGTTGAGGATGGCCCGGAAGCCGCGCGACTTCGAGACCGGCGCGTCGGTGTGGAGGCGGGCGAACACGACCCGGTCGTGCGGCTCGCCGGCTCGCTCGACCGCACCGCGCATGACGCCTTCGCGCTGCAGGCCGGCCCAGGTCGCGATCCGGGTGGCGGTGACGTCCTCGGGGTCGACGAGGGCCTCCACGCGCCGCTGCTCGAGCTGCTCCAGCGCCAGGTCGACCTCCTCGCGCACAGCGGCGGAGGCGACGTCGAACCCCTGGGCCTGGAGCTCGTCGGACCAGGTGATGCGGGCCACACCGTTGCCGACCGGCTCCAGACGGACGCCGCGGGCGCTTCGGTGGGTCCCGTCGACGCCGTCGAGACTGTCGGTCTCGCGTGCCCCGTCGTGGGTCCCGTTGTAGGCGTCGCTGTCCCGGTTCACCCTGCGACCCTAACCGGCAGCCGATGCAGCTCCGCGGGGCCGGGCGGACCCGACTCGCGGCGGCTCAGCCGTCGTACCGCAGCCAGACCGCGCCCAGCGGGGGCACCGAGATCGTCGCCGACGCGGGGAGTCCGTGCGAGCCGATCTCCTCGGCCCGCACCTCGCCGAGGTTGCCGACGCCGGAGCCGGCGTACACCTCGGCGTCGGTGTTCAGCACCTCGCTCCACGTGCCCGCCTCCGGCAGGCCGATACGGTAGCCGTGGTGGGGCACACCGGCGAAGTTGACCACGCAGGCCAGCTGGGAGCCGGCGCCGTCGGTGCGCAGGAACGCGAAGACGTTGCTGGCGGCGTCGTCGGCCTCGATCCAGCGGAAGCCGGACTCGTCGTGGTCCTCGGCCCAGAGCGCCGGGGTGTCGCGGTAGACGTGGTTGAGGTCGCGGACCAGCCCCAGCATGCCGGCGTGGCCGGGCTGCTCGAGCAGCCACCAGTCGAGCTCACGCTGCTCGGCCCACTCGGCGTCCTGGCCGAACTCGCAGCCCATGAACAGCAGCTGCTTGCCCGGGTGGGCCCACATGAAGGCGTAGTAGGCGCGCAGGTTGGCGAGCTTCTGCCAGCGGTCGCCCGGCATCTTGCGCAGCAGGGAGCCCTTGCCGTGCACGACCTCGTCGTGGCTCAGCGGCAGAACGAACTGCTCGGTGTAGGCGTAGACCATCGAGAAGGTCATCTCGCCGTGGTGGTAGGTGCGGTGGATCGGCTCCCGGTCGAGGTAGTCGAGGGTGTCGTGCATCCAGCCCATGTTCCACTTGAAGTCGAAGCCGAGGCCGCCCTCGGTGGTCGGCTCGGTGACGCCCGGCCAGGACGTCGACTCCTCGGCGATGGTGACCGCGCCCGGCACGCGCCGGTGGCAGGTGGCGTTCATCTCCTGCAGGAACTGCACCGCCTCGAGGTTCTCCCGGCCACCGTGGATGTTCGGCGACCACTCGCCGGCCTCGCGGGCGTAGTCGAGGTAGAGCATCGAGGCGACGCCGTCGACGCGCAGGCCGTCGGCGTGGAACTCCTCGAGCCAGTAGACGGCGTTGGCGTAGAGGAAGTTGCGGACCTCGTTGCGCCCGAAGTTGAAGATGTGGGAGCCCCACTCCTTGTGCCAGCCGCGCTGGGGGTTGGGGTCCTCGTAGAGCGGGGTGCCGTCGAAGCGGGCCAGCGCCCACTCGTCGGTGGCGAAGTGGCCGGGCACCCAGTCGAGGATGACGCCGATGCCGGCCTGGTGCAGCCGGTCGACGAGGCGACGGAAGCCGTCGGGGTCGCCGAAGCGGGCATCGGGGGCGAAGTACGACGTCACGTGGTAGCCCCACGACCCCCCGAACGGGTGCTGCATGACGGGCATCAGCTCGACGTGGGTGAAGCCGTTGCCCCGCAGGTAGGGGACCAGGTCGTCGGCGAGCTCGTCGTAGCTCCAGAAGGAGGTGTCGGGGTGCCGCTTCCAAGAACCCAGGTGCATCTCGTAGACGCTCATCGGCTCCTTGGCCGGGTCCTTGTGGTCGCGGGCCCGCATCCAGGCGTCGTCGCCCCAGGTGTAGGAGGACTCGAAGACCTGCGAGGACGTCAGCGGCGGCGCCTCGGCCGAGAACGCCATGGGGTCGGCCCGCTCGGTCCAGACGTCGTCGGCGCCGAGCACCTCGAACTTGTACCTCGCGCCCGAGCCGACGCCGGGGACGAACAGCTCCCAGACGCCCGAGGACGCCATCGCGCGCATCGGGTGCTCGCGGCCGTCCCAGGCGTTGAAGTCACCCTTCACGCGTAGACCCTTGGCGTGCGGCGCCCACACCGCGAAGGAGACGCCGCTGATCTGGCCGAAAGGGCCCTCGTAGCGCTGGACGTGGGAGCCGAGGACGCGCCACAGCTGCTCGTGGCGGCCCTCGTTGATCAGGTGCAGGTCCATCTCGCCCAGGGTGGGCAGGTAGCGGTAGGCGTCGTCGACGACATGGAGGTGGCCGTCGGCGTAGGTCACCTCGAGCCGGTAGTCGGGCGTGTGCGCGGTCGCGATCACCCCGGACCACACCCCGTGGGCCTCGTGGGAGAGCGAGTGGCGCTCGTCGCCGTACACGACGGTGACGGTCTCGGCGAGCGGCTTGAGCGTGCGGATCGTGACGGCGCCGTCGTGCGGGTGCACGCCCAGGAGCGCGTGCGGGTCGCCGTACCGGCCCTCGACGAGCAGGGCGAGGTCGCCGTGGCTCACGGGCGCGGGCTGGGGGTTCGGCACGGAGGATGCTCCTGGGGATCGGGGGAGTGCGGGGCTTCGGATGACCTACCCACTCTGGCAGCGCGGCAACACGGGCACAACGCGATCACGGGCGGCGTCGTCGACGCGGAGGTCCTCGTCGCCGGACGTCTTCCCCAGAGAGGGCGCGTCGCCCGCGGCATTGTGTCGGAGGCGTGCTCTACATTCGAACGTATGAACGAGCCACGCAACCATCCCGCACCCGGTCTGGGCGTGCCGTCCGGTGAGCCGTTCCGGGGGCCGGTGGAGGTGCTGGGCTGCGACGCTGCGGCCACGTTGGCGTTCGCGGTCTCCCAGCGGCGGGCCGCCGACGCGGCGGCGGCGCGGGAGCTGCGGGCGGTGGCGCACTGGGCGGACCTGCACCGGGTCGGGCACGTCGGGGCGGTGGATCCGGAGGTCACCGAGTGGCTCGACGGCGACGCCCGGCGCGCGTGGGCGGCGCAGACGTCGGTGCTCGGGCTCGAGGGTGAGCTGCGGCTGGCCCGTCAGGGTGCGTTCATGGTCGAGGAGTTCGCCGTGGCCGAGCTCGCGACCGCGTTGGGCATCAACGAGCGCACCGGACGTGCCTACGTCGGTCAAGCGGTCGAGCTGCGTGACCGGCTGCCGTTGTGCTGGGCACAGGTGATGGCCGGTCGGTTGCCGGCGTGGAAGGCCCGCAGGATCGCCGAGCAGACCATCCCGCTCACCGCGGCCGTGGCGCAGGCGGTCGATGAGAACCTGGCGCCGTTCGCCGCGAAGATGACACCGGGGCGGATCCAGCGCGCCGTGGACGCCGCGATCCTGCGCCACGACCCCGACCTCGCCGCCGCACGCGAGGACGCGGCGGCTGAGAAGCGCGGGGTGTGGTTCGACGACCACGTCGACGGCACCACCGACCTCTCAGCCCACCTCGAGACCCCCGACGCGCACGCGTTGGACCACGCCCTGGACACCGTGGCCACCACCCTGGGCCGGCTCGGTGACCACGACCCCCGTGACGTGCGCCGTGCCCGCGCCCTCGGCGTGCTGGCCGACCCCCAGTACGCCCTCGACCTCACCGACGCTGCCCGGCCCCGAGGGCCCCGCCGACCCCGGACCGGACCGGCGCGGAGTCCGGCAGCGGCTCTCACCGACCCTGCACGTCCACCTCCACCTCGACGCCATCCAGCGCAACGACAACCGGGCCGGCCACCTCGGCCGGGTCGACACGGCCGGACGTCAGCTCGGCGCCCGCACCCGCGCAGTGATCGAGCGCTGGATCGCCGGCCTCACCCCCTCCACCACCCTCAAGCTCACCCCGGTCGTCGACCTCACCGAGCACATCAGCGTCGACTCCTACGAGATCCCCCCATCCCTACGCAGCCAGGTCGCCGAACGCGACCACCGGCGGAATCTAGGTAGTCACGCAACACCGTGGTTGGTGGTGGACTTGGCCAGTATGTCGTCGAGCATCTCGGCGGGGGTACGGAAATCGTGTCGTTTGCGGGGTCTGGAGTTGAGTTCAGCAGCGATGTTGTCGAGCATGCCGGAACCGTAGAGGGACAGATCGCTGCCTTTCGGCAGGTACTGGCGAAGCAGACCGTTGGTGTTCTCGTTGCTGCCGCGCTGCCAGGGCGAGTGCGGGTCGCAGAAGTAGATATCGAGCCCTGTCGCTGCTGCCATCTCTCGGTGGTTGGTCATCTCCCGGCCCTGGTCCCAGGTCAACGACCGACGCAGGTTCTCCGCCAGCGTCAGCATCTTGGCGACCAACGCCTCCTGGACGGCGAGGGTGCTGTGCCCGTTGGGGAGATGGAGCAACATCACGAACCCGGTCGTCCGCTCGACCAGAGTCCCTACGGAACTGTCGGATGCCTTCGAGCCCATGATCAGGTCGCCTTCCCAGTGACCAGGGACGGCTCGGTCCTCGACCTCGGGAGGCCGGTCGCTGATCATCACCATGTCTGGAATCCTGGTGCGCCGCTGGCCTGTGACCGCACGGGGCTTGCGCATCGATCGCCCGGTCCGCAGGTGGGCGGTGAGCTCGCGTTTCAGGCCTCCGCGGGACTGGATGTAGAGCGACTGGTAGATCGTTTCGGCCGACACCCACATCTCCGGTTCCTCGGGGAAGTCGATCTTCAGTCTGCCAGCGATCTGCTCTGGACTGTCGTGGCGCTCGAGGCGCTCCTGGACCTCTCGGCGCAGCCGAAGATTGGTCGCGAGCTTGGCGTTGCGTGGTCCGCGACGCCCTCGATCAGCATGGGTCTGAGCCATTCCCGCCCGGTATCCCCGCACGCCCACGGCCCGCTTGAGCCTCCGGCTGATCGTGGAGGGAGGTCGACCGATCTCGCGTGCGATAGCGCGCACGCCCAGGCCGGCCGCCTGCAGGCGCATGATCTCTTCGCGCTCCTCGAACCGGAGATAGCGCCGACCCTCGGGCTCGCTGATCGAGGTTGGGTTCACCCCGCCAAATCCGACGAAGATCCTCCGTCCCCAGCTCCACGACCCGCCGGCAGCCACCGCCGAATCGTTGACGCTCAGGCCGGCCCGCAGCCCCTGCCAGAACCGACGCTCATGCTCACGCGGCAGATCCGGCTTGGTGAACTTCCTCATCGCAACTCCTCAAAGAGGGTGTTGCGTCACTACCTGGAACTCGCCACCACTGCCGATTCCCCTGGTGCACCAACACCGGCCGCTGCGACATCGACCACATCGACGCCTATCGCGACCCCGACCACGGCGGACCCCCCGGACAGACCAACACCCACAACCTCACCCGGCTGTGCCGCTTCCACCACCGCGTCAAGACCCGAGGCGACTGGCACTACGTCCACGACCCCACCACCGGCACCCTGACCTGGACCTCACCCCACGGCCGGACCTACACCGTCGACCAACACGGCACGTATCCGACGTTCTGACGGTCGAACCTGCGCGCCCGCCCTGGGGGTGCGCTGACGGGGAACCCACCGTGGCTCGACGCGCCCACCGGCAGGGACGACGACGAGGAGGCCGGCATCAGGGATCCCTCAGGTCCAGGTCCACGAGGTAGCCGATGAAGGAGCGGTCGTCCGTGCTCCGCTCGCTGCCGTCGGCCCGCTGGACCGGCCACGTCCTCGTCGTACCCTCCACCGGGTGGCGGACGCGTTGGTCCTCGCCCGGCGTGGGGGCGTAGCGGCAGGAGACGCACCGGATGTCCAGCACCGCCCCGGTGCGGACGACGGCGTCCCCCTCGACCTCGTGGTGGTCCTCGACGTGGGTGACCGCGGCAGCGAGCTCGGTGCCGAGGGCGACCTCGAGCCAGTCGACGTCGGTCCTCCCGCTCAGGCTCCACGCGACCTCGTCACCGATCGCGTAGGGGTCGCCGCAGCACTCCATCTGCCACGTGTCGTACCAGATGAGGGCCACCGGCCGATCCTCCCAGGGCTGCGGCGGCCTCGGCTGCGGATCATGTCCTTCCGCAGCCGCTCGTTGGGGAGGAGAGTCTCCCATGAGCGCTGCGACCCTCTTCGCCGACGGCCCCTTCGTCACCGACGGGGGCCTGGAGACGGACCTGATCTTCCACCAGGGGATCGACCTCCCCGAGTTCGCGGCGTTCCCGCTGCTCGAGGACCGCGCGGGACGAGCTGCGCTGGACGCCTACTACGACCAGTACGCCGCGGTCGCCCACGCCGCCGCGGCCGGACTGCTCGTCGAGACACCCACCTGGCGGGCGAGCCCGGAGTGGGGTCGGCGGGTCGGCTACGGACGCCAGGCGCTGGACCGGGTCAACCGCGACGCCGTGGCCTTCGCCCGCGACGTGCAGGAACGCGCCGGGGTGGCGCGCTCGCTGGTGGTCGGCATCCTCGGACCGAGGGGCGACGGCTACGTGCCGGGCGCCTGGACCGGTCCGGACGAGGCGGCCGACCACCACGCGGCTCAGGTCCGCTCCTTCGCGGGCGAGGGGGTGGACCTGGTGCACGCCATGACCCTGACGGCGATCGAGGAGGCGATCGGGGTGGTGGGCGCCGCGCGGGCCCACGACCTGCCGGTCGTGGTGTCCTTCACGGTCGAGACCGACGGCCGGCTCCCGGACGGCACGACGCTCGCCGAGGCCGTGCAGCAGGTGGACGCCGTCGCGGCTCCGGACTGGTTCGGCATCAACTGCGCCCACCCGACGCACGTGGCTCCGGCCCTCGACGGGGGTGCCTGGCAGGAGAGGGTCGCGGTGCTCCGGCCGAACGCGTCGACGCTCACGCACGCCGAGCTCGACGCGATGGAGGAGCTGGACGAGGGCGACCTGGGTCTGCTCCGGTCGTCGGTCGACCAGCTGCGCCCCCAGCTGCCCGCGCTCGCCGTGGTGGGGGGCTGCTGCGGCACCGACGCCCGCCACGTGGGAGCGCTCTGGGGTGTCTGAGCGAGGGGCCTCCCGGACTGCAGCGACAGCGGACGTCGCCGAGCCTGGCGAGGCCGCGCCGGTCGCCGTTCTGGAAGTCGGCGACGCCGACGTTCTCGCTGTGCATGAGCTGGGTGCGGTCGGGAGTGTGGTCGAGCCCGACGAGGTGACCGACCTCGTGGCGGATGATGGCGAGCACCTGCTCGGTGCCGCCCGGGCGGTCGCTGATCTCAGCGAGGTCGGGGCTGTCGAGCGCGACCTGGCCGGTGCGCAGCCACACCCGGCTGCGCAGCGGCTCCTCGACCGCGGTGCTGCCGCCGAGACCGGCCACGCGCCCCTCGAGGGCCGGCACCTGCTCGGGGTCGGTCCAAGCGACCAGCGCGGGGGCGTCGAGCGGGCGGGAGCCGTCGGACGTCGGCAGCTCGTCGCTGGGGCCCACCACCTCGATGCGCAGGCCGGTCAGGGTGGCGACCTCGGCCAGCGCGTCCTCGACCAGTCCCTCGACCCCCTCCGGAGCCTGGTCGTCGTTGACCACCACCTGCAGCGGCTGGCACGGGGAGTAGCCGACCGGCTCGTCCGAGCGGCCGGGCTGGGTGGCGGCGAAGGCGAAGGCGCCGGGCCCGTCGGGCGCGTCCGGCGGGCTCCCGCGAACGTCCTCGGCCCAGGGCAGCCGGCCCACGAGGTCGGACACCCCGATCGCCATCCCGCCGGCACCGATGATCACCACGAACAGCGCGGCGGCGGCCAGCGGTCCGAGCGTTCGGTCCGTGCCCGGTCGGCGTCCGCGCGGCGCCCGGCCGGCGCCCGAAGCGGCGTACTCGCGGTCGAGCTGCGCGAGGCGACGACGCATCCACCGACGGCGGCGGTAGGGGCCGAGCGTCAGGCGATCACGCAGGCGGCCATCCACCCCGCGATTGTGGTCGATGACCCCAAGCCGCAGCCGTCATTTCCTGCTGGCGGCGCCCGGAGGCCATCATCCGGCAGGGGGTGACCGGGAGCGGGCCGCGTGACCTGCGGGGTCAGGAGGCGATGCGGGCCAGCGCGGAGAGCGGGATCGGCAGCCAGGACGGCCGGTTACGGGCCTCGTAGACCGCCTCGTAGACCGCCTTGTCCGCGGCGTACGCCGTCAGCAGCACCTGGTCGACCGACGCGCCGCTGGCGTCGCGGTAGCCGGCGAGGAAGGCCTCGGTGTTGCGCGAGGACCAGTCCCGCGCCCGCTCGGCGTCGTGGTGGTCGGAGTCCCCGGTGGCCTGTGCGTGGTCGAGCCGGGTCAGCTCCGCGGCGTAGTCGAACGAGCGCAGCATCCCCGCCACGTCGCGCCACGCGGAGTCGGGCATCCGTCGCTCCTCGAGCGGCTTGGCCGGCTCGCCCTCGAAGTCGATGATCTTCCAGCTCGACACCGTCCGCAGCGTCTGACCCAGGTGCAGGTCGCCGTGCACGCGCTGCGCCGTGACCTCCCGCGGGTGGTCGCCCACCCGCGCGAACAGCGCCCGCAACGCATCGGCGTGCGCCTCCAGCCCGGGTACGACGGGCAGCGCGGCGTCGAGGCGGGCCGTCATCGCCGACCTCAACGCGTCGAGCCGGGCCCGGTCCCACGTCTCGGTGCCGAACGCGGCCGCGAGGTCGGCGTGCATCTGGGCCACGGCCCGACCCAGCCGGTGAGACTCGGAGGCGAAGTCGCCACCGGCCGCCCGGGCCGTCATGTCGCCGCCGTCGCCGAAGAGGCCGCGCAGGCTGGCCAGGGCCAGGTCGAAGCCGTCGCTGGCGGTCCGCAGGAACTGCTGGAGGATGCCCAGCTGCAGCACCTCGCCCGACGCGTCCGAGGTCTCGACCCACCCGTAGAGCGTGGCGACGTTCTCGTTGCCGGCCTCGCTGAGCGCGGCCAGGATCTCGATGTCGGGGTTGACGCCCGGGCTGACCCGCCGGAACACCTTGAGCAGGCTGTCCTCGCCGAAGATCACCGACGAGTTGCTCTGCTGGCCGGAGAAGAACGACGAGCGTGCCTCGACGTCGAGCTCGTGGCTCCCGACCCGGACGAAGCGCACCGCGTCGGCGCCCTCGCCTCGCGTGCCGCTCGCGGCCAGCGACCGCACCCACAGCGGGGCGGACGCGCGGTCGTGCAGCGCGTCGTAGGCGTGCACAGCGCCCAGCTCGGGGTCGTCCCACGACCCGATGTGGGCGTGGGCGAGCTGCTCCTGCTCGGCGGCGTAGTAGACGGTGGGGAGCTGGTAGGTGTCGCTCTCCGCCCCCTCGAAGGCGAGCTCCACCAGCTCCACGCTCACCGTGGGCAGGTCGTCGGAGCCCTCCTGCAGCACCAGCCGGCGCGAGTCGCCGATCGTGAAGGTGCGGCCCTTGCCGCCGAACCACCGGGCCTGCTCGACGAACCGGTGGACCTGCCCGCGTGCCTCGGGGGTCACGCCGGGGCCTCGGTCGCGCCTGCCTCGACGGCCGCCCCGCTGCCGGTCTCGGCGGCCGGCTCGTGCAGCGGTGCGGGGGCCGGCAGCCGGAACCACAGGAAGCCGTAGCCGGTCAGCGTCAGCAGGTAGGGCAGCTCACCGATCTCCGGGAAGCGGGTGCCGCCGAGCAGCTCGACCGGGACGACGCCCTCCCAGCGACGGAGGTCCAGCTCGACCGGCTGCGGGAAGCGCGACAGGTTGTTGATGCACAGCACCGTGTCGCCGTCGTGCTCACGGACGTAGGACAGCACGCTCGGGTTCGAGCCGCCAAGGTCCTGGAAGTCGCCGAGCCCGAAGGCGGGGTGGTTCTTGCGGACGTGGATCATCCGCCGCGTCCAGTGCAGCAGCGACGAGGAGTTCTCCAGCTCGGTCTCGACGTTCACCCGTTGGTAGCCGAAGACCGGGTCCTGGTTGAGCGGCAGGTTGAGCCGCCCGGGCGTGGCCTTGGAGAAGCCGGCGTTGCGGTCGGCGGTCCACTGCATCGGGGTGCGGACTCCGTCGCGGTCACCGAGCCAGATGTTGTCGCCCATCCCGATCTCGTCGCCGTAGTAGAGCACCGGCGAGCCGGGCAGCGACAGCAGCAGGGCGGTGAAGAGCTCCATCTGGTTCGTGTCGTTGTCCAGCAGCGGTGCGAGCCGGCGGCGGATGCCGATGTTGGCCTTCATGCGGGGGTCCTTGGCGTACTCGCCCCACATGTAGTCGCGGTCCTCGTCGGTGACCATCTCCAGCGTCAGCTCGTCGTGGTTGCGCAGGAAGATGCCCCACTGGCAGCCGTCGGGGATGGCCGGCGTCTGCTCCATGATCTCGGAGATCGGGAAGCGCGACTCGCGGCGCACGCCCATGAAGATGCGCGGCATGACCGGGAAGTGGAAAGCCATGTGGCACTCGTCGCCCCCCTTCTCGAAGTCGCCGAAGTACTCCACCACGTCGGCGGGCCACTGGTTGGCCTCGCACAGCAGCACGCGACCCGGGTAGTGCTCGTCGATGTAGGCGCGCACCTCCTTGAGGAACTGGTGGGTCTCGGGCAGGTTCTCCCCGTTGGTGCCCGGGCGCTCGTAGAGGTAGGGCACCGCGTCGAGCCGGAACCCGTCGATGCCCATGTCCAGCCAGAACGACAGCGCCTCGTACATCGCCTCGTGGACCTTCGGGTTGTCGAAGTTCAGGTCGGGCTGGTGGTGGAAGAACCGGTGCCAGAAGTACTGCTGACGCACCGGGTCCCAGGTCCAGTTCGACGGCTCGGTGTCGACGAAGATGATGCGCGCGTCGGCGTACTCGTCGTCGGAGTCGGACCACACGTAGAAGTCCCCGTACGGCCCCTCCGGGTCGTTGCGAGACGCCTGGAACCAGGGGTGCGCGTCGCTGGTGTGGTTCATGACGAAGTCGATGATCACGCGGATGCCGCGCTTGTGCGCCTCGTCGAGGAACACCTGGAAGTCGTCGACGGTGCCGACCTCGGGGAGGATCTCGGTGAAGTGGGCGACGTCGTAGCCGCCGTCGCGCAGCGGCGAGGTGAAGAACGGCGGCACCCAGAGGCAGTCGACGCCCAGCCAGTGCAGGTAGTCGAGCTTCTCGGTCAGTCCCTTGAAGTCGCCGAAGCCGTCAGCGTCGCTGTCGGAGAACGACCGCACGAGGACCTCGTAGAAGACCGCGGTCTTGAACCACTCGGTGTCCTCGGTGGCCCCGGGCGAGACGGCAGCCATGGTGCCCGTCTGCGTTCCGGACGGGGTGGGGGAGGTGGTGGTCATCAGGCGGTGGGGCTCCTCACGGTCAGGATGTGCGCGGGCTCGTCGAAGGGGTCGAGACGGACGTAGCTGTGCTCGCCCCAGGTCCAGTCGGCCCCGGTCACCTCGTCGTGGACGAGGAACCGGTCGGCCCAGTCGAGACCGAGCGCGGCCATGTCCAGGTGGACGGTGGTCTCACGGGTGCTGTGCGGGTCGACGTTGACGACCGCGATGACCGTGTCCCGGCTGCCGTCGGGCAGCTCGGTCGACTTCGAGAAGCAGACGATCGCGTCGTCCTCGGCGTTGTGCACCGTCAGGTTGCGCAGCTCCTGCAGCGCCGGGTGCTCGCGGCGGGTCCGGTTGAGCATCGTGAGGTACGGCGCCAGCGTCTGTCCCGACTCCGCGGCCCTGTCCCAGTCGCGGATGCGGATCTGGAACTTCTCGGTGTCGAGGTACTCCTCCGAGCCGGGCTTGACTGCTACGTGCTCGAACAGGTCGAACCCGGCGTAGACGCCCCACGACGGCGACCCCAGGGCGGCCAATGCGGCACGGATCTTGAACGCGGGCGGCCCGCCGTACTGCAGGTACTCGTGGAGGATGTCAGGGGTGTTGACGAAGAAGTTCGGCCGCAGGAAGTGGCTGGTCTCGCGCGAGACCTCCTCGAAGTAGGTCTCGATCTCGTGCCTCGTCGTGCGCCACGTGAAGTAGGTGTAGCTCTGGTGGAAACCGACTTTCGCCAGCGCGCCCATCATCGAGGGGCGGGTGAAGGCCTCGGACAGGAAGATCACGTCGGGGTCGCTCGCGCGCACCTCGCCGAGCAGCCGCTCCCAGAACGCCACCGGCTTGGTGTGCGGGTTGTCGACGCGGAAGACGCGGACGCCGTGGCTCATCCAGAGCCGGACGATGCGCAGCACCTCGGCGTAGATGCCCTCGGGGTCGTTGTCGAAGTTGATCGGGTAGATGTCCTGGTACTTCTTCGGCGGGTTCTCCGCGTAGGCGATCGTGCCGTCGGCGCGGGTGGTGAAGAACTCCGGGTGCTCGGTCGCCCACGGGTGGTCCGGCGCGGCCTGCAGGGCCAGGTCGAGCGCGACCTCGAGCCCGAGCCGGTTGGCCTCGGCCACGAAGGCGTCGAAGTCCTCGAACGTGCCCAGATCGGGGTGGATCGCGTCGTGACCGCCCTCGGCCGAGCCGATGGCCCAGGGGGAACCGACGTCGTCGGGGCCCGGGTCGAGGGTGTTGTTGCGGCCCTTGCGGTTGACGCGTCCGATGGGGTGGATCGGGGGCAGGTAGAGGATGTCGAAGCCCATGTCGGCCACGGCGGGCAGGCGCGTCGTCGCGGTGCGGAAGGTGCCGCTGACGACCGCGCCGGTGGTCTCGTCGAGCCGGGCGCCCTCGGAGCGGGGGAAGAACTCGTACCAGGAGCCGTAGAGGGCCCGCTGCCGGTCGGCGAAGAACGGGAACGGCCCGGCGACGGTGAGCAGCTCGCGCACCGGGTCGGCGTCCAGCACCGCCCGCACCGCGGGGGAGATGCCGGCGGAGAGCCGCACGATGTCCGGGGTCGCGGTCTCGCGCAGGGCACGGGCAGCGGACGTCAGGGTCGCGGCGGCGTCGGCGTCCCGGCTCTCGGCGGCCCGCTCGAGCAGCAGCGCGCCCTCGGTGAACATCAGCTCGGTGTCGATGCCGGCGGGGACCTTGATCTCGGCGTCGTGCACCCAGGTGCCGTAGGGGTCGCTCCAGCCGTGGATCTCGAAACCCCAGGCACCCTCGACGTCGGGGGACACGGTGGCCAGCCACCGGTCGGCCTCGGTCGGCACCTTGGTCATGCGCTGCGGGGGGCGTCTGGTGCCGGTGGGGTCGACGAGCACGACCTCGGCGCTGTGCGCGTCGTGACCCTCGCGGAGGACCAGCGCGGTGACCTCGAAGGGCTCGCCGACCGCGGCCTTGGCCGGATACGTACCTCCTTCGATCTGCGGCGTGACATCCAGGACAGGTATGCGTCCAACCATGCTCGCGAACCTACCCAAGTCGGCCCCGGTCAACCAGCCCGGACCGGCGGAGGGAGTGCGGAGGGTGAGCGGCGGGCGACGTGCGGTCTGAACCGGCCTCCGATGGGGTACAACCGAGAACATGACGCTGATCCGACGCCTCGCCCGTCCCATGCTCGCCACCACCTTCGCCATCGGCGCGGTGGAGGCCATCAAGAACTCGAAGGCGCTCGCCGGCCAGGCCAAGCCGGTGACGAACCCGATCGTGGAGACGGTCAGGAAGGCCGCCCCGCAGGTCCCGATCACCTCCGACCCCCACACGCTGGTGCTGGTCAACGCCGGCGTGCAGCTGGCGGCGGCCGCCGCGCTCGCCACCAACCGCGTGCCCCGCGTCTCCGCGGTCGTGCTGGCCTCCAGCCTCGTGCCGACCACGATCGCCGGCCATGCCTTCTGGGACGAGACCGACCCGGAGGCCAAGAACAACCAGCGCCTGGCCTTCGCCAAGAACGTCTCGTTGCTCGGCGGGCTCGTCCTGGCGGCCGTCGACACCGAAGGAAAGCCGGGAGTCGCCTGGCGTGCCCAGCGCGCCGCCCGCGACCTGCGCCGCGGGGCCGGCCACGCGGGCACCGAGGCGAAGCTGCAGACCCAGCTGGTCGCCGCCAAGGTGCGCTGAGCTCCCGCCAGCCTCCCGCTCGCCCTCCGGTTCCCGTGCCGGGGGATTGGATTTGAACGATCCATTTCGGTACCTTCCTGCGGTGCGCGCTATCCGTCGGTTCACCGTCCGCCCCGTCCTGCCCCCTGCCCTCGCCGCTCTCGGCGAGCTGGCCGGGAACCTCCGCTGGTCCTGGCACCCGCCGACCCAGGACCTCTTCGCGTCCATCGACCCGGTCCTGTGGGAGACGAGCCGGCAGGACCCGGTGAAGCTCCTCGGCCTGGTCCCCGGCGACCTGCTCGAGCGGCTCGCCCAGGACCGCGACTTCCTCGCGCGGCTCGAGTCGGCCCGTGCCGACCTCGCCGACTACCTCACGGGCCCGCGCTGGTTCCAGGGTCTCGACGAGAGCGCCCCGGCGGCCATCGCGTACTTCTCGCCCGAGTTCGGGATCGCCGCTGTGCTGCCGCAGTACAGCGGCGGCCTCGGCATCCTCGCCGGCGACCACCTGAAGTCCGCCAGCGACCTCGGGGTGCCGATCGTGGGGGTGGGCCTGCTCTACCGCCACGGCTACTTCCGTCAGTGGCTCTCGCGCGACGGCTGGCAGGAGGAGACCTATCCGGTCCTCGACCCCGACGAGCTGCCGCTGTCGCTGCTGCGCGAGGCCGACGGCACCCCCGCCCGCATCACCATCGGCATGCCCGGCGGCGAGGAGGCCGTGGCGCGGATCTGGGTCGCCAGCGTCGGCCGCGTACCGCTGCTGCTGCTCGACACCGACATCGAGGAGAACCACGGCGTCCTGCGCGACGTCACCGACCGGCTCTACGGCGGCAACACCGAGCACCGGCTGCGCCAGGAGATGCTGCTCGGCATCGGCGGCGTCCGCGCCGTGCGCACCCACGCCCGGCTGACCGGCTTCGCCGAGCCCGAGGTCTTCCACACCAACGAGGGCCACGCCGGCTTCCTCGGCCTCGAGCGGATCCGCGAGCTCACCGAGGACAAGGGTCTCGACTTCGACGCCGCCGTCGAGGTCTCGCGCGCCGGGACCGTCTTCACCACCCACACGCCCGTGCCGGCCGGCATCGACCGCTTCCCGCGCGACCTCGTCACGCAGTTCTTCGGCGGCGACAACGCCTGCCCGGGTGTCCCGGTCGAGCGCATCCTCGCCCTCGGCGCCGAGGACTTCGAGGGCGGCGACCCGGGCGTCTTCAACATGGCCGTCATGGGCCTGCGCCTCGCGCAGCGGGCCAACGGCGTCTCGCAGCTGCACGGTGAGGTCAGCCGCGGCATGTTCGGCGGCCTGTGGCCCACGTTCGACGCCCCCGACCGTCCGATCATCTCGATCACCAACGGCGTGCACGCCCCGACCTGGGTCGCGCGCGAGGTCTTCGACCTCGCCCGCGAGGCCGGCGTCGAGCCGGGCTCCGGTCCCGGGGCCGACAGCCCGTCGCGCGTCTTCGAGGTCGCCGACGAGGTGCCCTCGACGCGGATCTGGGCCGTCAAGCGCGACCTGCGCGAGCGGCTCGTCGTCGACGCCCGCAAGCGGCTGCGCGACTCGTGGGCCCACCGGGGTGCGGCGCCGGCCGAGCTGAAGTGGATCGACTCCGCGCTGGACCCGGACGTGCTGACCATCGGGTTCGCCCGCCGCGTGCCGTCGTACAAGCGGCTGACGCTGATGCTGCGCGACCCCGCGCGACTGAAGTCGCTGCTGCTGCACCCCGAGCGACCGATCCAGCTGGTCATCGCGGGCAAGTCCCACCCGGCCGACGAGGGCGGCAAGCGGCTCATCCAGGAGATCGTGCGGTTCGCCGACGACCCCGAGGTGCGCCACCGCATCGTCTTCCTGCCCAACTACGACATCAAGATGGCGCTGCCGCTCTACCCCGGATGCGACGTCTGGCTGAACAACCCGCTGCGGCCCTACGAGGCCTGCGGCACCTCAGGCATGAAGGCGGCGCTGAACGGCGGGCTGAACCTGTCCATCCTCGACGGCTGGTGGGACGAGTGGTTCGACGGCAACAACGGCTGGGCCATCCCGTCGGCCGACGGCGTCGAGGATCCCGACCGTCGTGACGACCTCGAGTCCGAGGCCCTCTACGACCTGATCGAGCGGGAGGTCGCGCCGCGCTTCTACGACCACGACGAGGACGGCACGCCGGGCCGCTGGCTGGAGATGGTGCGTCACACCCTCAAGTCACTCGGTCCCAAGGTGCTCGCCGACCGCATGGTCAGCGACTACGTGAACACGCTCTACGTCCCGGCGGCCGAGTCCTCGCGCGTCCTGAACCACGACTACGCCGGCGCCAAGGACCTCGCCACGTGGAAGGCCCGTGTCCGCGCCGGCTGGGGCGACGTCGCCGTCGAGCACGTCGACTCCGAGGGGGTCGGCGACTCCCCGGAGGTCGGTGCCACCATGACGGTGCACGCCTTCGTCTCGCTCGGCTCGCTCACACCCGACGACGTCGAGGTGCAGGTCGTGCACGGCCGGGTCCGCGAGGAGGACGTGATGACGGTCGCCGGCACGGTCCCGTTGAAGGCGGCCGAGTCCTACGAGGCCAACCGGCACCGGTTCGACGGCACGGTCACGCTGTCCACGTCGGGCTCCTTCGGCTACACCGTGCGGGTGGTGCCGCAGAACAACCGCCTCGCCTCGATCGCCGAGATGGGCCTGGTCGCCGAACCGTCCTGAGACCCCCGGCAGGGAATCTCTCGGAGGTCAGGCCTGGCGCAGGAGAAGCAGCGAGCGGGCGGCGAGGGTGAACTCGTCGCCCGCCGCCACCTCCGTGCCGTCGGCATGGGCGGGGTCGGTGCTGAGCACCACCTCCCCGCGCGCCACCCAGGCGTTCTCGGGCAGCCGGATGGTGCAGTCCGTGCTCTGGGCGTTGCACCACAGCAGGAACGACCGGTCGCGCATCTGCTCGCCCTGCGGCCCGGGCGCGCGCAACGGGTCGCCCGAGACGAACATCCCCACGACGTGCAGCGCGTCGTCGTACCAGTCCTGGTCGGTCATCTCGCGTCCCTCGGGGTGCATCCACGCCAGGTCCTTCGGGCCGGCGTCGATCGCCGGACGACCCCGGAAGTGGTGCCGCTGGCGCAGCGCCGGGTGCTCGCGGCGCAGCCGCAGCGCCGTCTTGGTCAGCTCGTAGAGGTCCAGCCAGGCGTCGTCGGCGCGCCAGTCCACCCACGACGTCTCGTTGTCCTGGCAGTAGGCGTTGTTGTTGCCGCCCTGCGTGCGACCACGTTCGTCGCCCGCGGCCAGCATCGGGATCCCGCTGGACAGGCACAGCGTGCCCATCAGGTTCATCGCCTGGCGGCGACGCAGCGCCACGATGGCGGCGTCGTCGGTCTCGCCCTCGACCCCGTGGTTCCAGGAGCGGTTGTGCTCGGAGCCGTCACGGTTGCCCTCGCCGTTGGCCTCGTTGTGCTTGCGGTCGTAGGAGACCAGGTCGCGCAGGGTGAAGCCGTCGTGGCAGGTCACGAAGTTCACCGAGGCGTACGGAGAGCGGCCGTCGTCGGCGTACAGGTCGGAGGAGCCGGCCAGCCGGGAGGCGACCTCACGGATGCCTCCCGCGTCGGCGCGCCAGAAGTCGCGCATGGTGTCGCGGTACCTGTCGTTCCACTCTCCCCACGGCGGCGGGAAGTTCCCGACCTGGTAGCCGTCCATGCTGGCGTCCCACGGTTCCGCGATCAGCTTGACCTGCCGCAGCACCGGGTCCTGCCCGACGGTCGTGAGGAAGGCGCTGCGCATGTCGACGTCGTGCCCGGTGCGCGTCAGCGCCGGCGCGAGGTCGAAGCGGAAGCCGTCGACGTGCATCTCGGTGACCCAGTAGCGCAGCGAGTCCATGATCATCCGCAGCGTGCCGCGGTGCGAGGCGTCGACGGTGTTGCCGCAGCCGGTGACGTCCCAGTAGGCGTCGCCGGTGGCGTGGGCGCGCTTGTAGGTGCCGAAGTCGTCCAGTCCGCGGAAGGAGTACGTCGGCCCGTCGGCCCCGCCCTCCGCGGTGTGGTTGTAGACCACGTCGAGGACCACCTCGATCCCGGCGGCGTGGAAGGAGCGCACCATCTCCTTGAACTCGGTGACCTGCTGGCCGCGGTCGCCGGCGGCGTAGGCGGCGTGGGGGGCGAAGAAGCCGATGGAGCTGTAGCCCCAGTAGTTGGACAGCCCCCGCTCGGCCAGCGGTCGTTCCGAGAGGAAGTGGTGGACCGGCAGCAGCTCGACCGCGGTGACGCCGAGGTCGCGCAGGTAGTCCACGACGGGGGCCGAGCCCAGGCCGGCGTACGTGCCGCGCAGCGCCTCGGGCACGCGGTCGTGGAGCTGGGTGAAGCCCTTGACGTGGAGCTCGTAGAGCACGGTGTCCTGCCACCCGACCGCAGGCGGGCGGTCGCCGGCCCAGTCGAAGTCGTCGTCGACCACGACGCCCAGCGGGACGTGGCCGGCGGAGTCGATCGTGCTCGGTCGTCCGGGCTCGGCGAGGTCGTGGGCCAGCAGCTCGGGGGAGCCCGGCGAGGCCGTCACGTCGCCGCTGACGGCGCGGGCGTAGGGGTCGAGCAGGAGCTTGTGCGGGTTGAAGCGGTGGCCCGCGTCCGGCTGCCAGGGGCCGGCGGCGCGGAAGCCGTAGCGCTGTCCCGGGACGACGCCCGGGATCGCTCCGTGCCACACCCCGAGCGTGTGCTCGGTGAGCTGGTGACGCGTCTCGCGCCCGGCGTCGTCGACCAGGCACACCCACAGCGCCTCCGCCTCAGGGGCGTGCACCGCGAAGGTCGTGGACTCGGGGGACCAGGTGGCGCCGAGTGCGTGCGGGCTCCCGGGCCACACGGGCGCGAACTCGCCGGGGGCGCTCCAGCGCCAGGAGGGGGAACTCACGGGCCCCATTGTGCCCGGGTCGTCCGGGGACACGCGGACGGCCGTGAGTAGGGTGCGGGCGGTGACCGGGTGTCCTCTCGGTCCGTGAGCGTCTTGGAGGTGCCCGGTGGAGCTCGTCAGGCTCGAGGTCGAGGACGGTGTCGGCACGATCCGGCTGGACCGGCCCAAGATGAACGCCCTGAACCAGCAGGTGCAGGAGGAGATCCGGGCGGCCGCGCAGGAGGCCACCGAGCGCGACGACGTCCGCGCGGTCGTCGTGTACGGCGGCGAACGGGTCTTCGCGGCCGGTGCCGACATCAAGGAGATGGCGGAGATGTCGTACAAGGACATGGTCGCCCGCTCCGGCGGTCTGCAGTCCTCGTTGACGGCTGTCGCGCGCATCCCGAAGCCGGTCGTGGCCGCGGTCACCGGCTACGCCCTGGGCGGTGGCTGCGAGCTCGCGCTGTGCGCCGACGTGCGCATCGCTGCCGACGACGCCACGCTCGGCCAGCCCGAGATCCTGCTCGGCATCATCCCCGGCGCCGGTGGCACCCAGCGGCTCACGCGCCTGGTCGGCCCCAGTCGCGCGAAGGACCTGATCTTCACCGGACGCTTCGTCAAGGCCGACGAGGCGCTCGCGATCGGCCTCGTCGACCGCGTCGTCCCGGCCGACCAGGTGTACGCCGAGGCGGTGGCCTGGGCGCGGCAGTTCTCCGGCGCCGCGGGACTGGCCCTGCGGGCGGCGAAGGAGTCGATCGACCGGGGAGGCGAGGTCGACCTCGAGACCGGGCTGGAGATCGAGCGTCAGCAGTTCGCCGCGCTCTTCGCCACCGAGGACCGGACGGCGGGCATGCAGTCCTTCGTCGAGAACGGTCCGGGCAAGGCCACGTTCTCCGGCGCCTGAGGCCGGGGTGGGCTAGCCTGCGCGGGAAGAGGGAGGGACCACTGCCATGAGTGAGCAGAAGTCGGACAAGGCCGAGGACAAGGCCGACAAGAAGTCCGAGAAGTCATCCGGGGGCAAGCGCAGGAAGACCTCGGGCGGGGGCTTCGGTGCGGGGGCCGACGTGGCGAAGATCCGGTCGGTGGCCGCCACCGTCATCTGGATCGTCGCCGTGCTGGCTGCAGCCTTCCTGGCTGTCGGTGCACTGCTGATCGTGCTCGACTTCAACCGGCAGAACAGCTTCGTCGAGTTCATCACCGACACTGCCGACAACCTGAACTTCCTCGGCACCCTCAAGGAGTTCCGTGAGGGCGGTAAGAAGGGCGGCGTCGACGTCACCAAGACGGTGCTGGTCAACTGGGGCATCTGCGCTGTGGTCTGGATCGTCGCGGGCAAGATCATCGAGCGGCTCGTCCGCCCCTGACCCCGGGTCCCAGCGCGTGCCCAGCGCGTGCCCGGCCCGTGGCCTCGGGACCGACCCTGTGACTGACCCCACGCCACGCTGTGGGTGCGGGTCTATGTGACCGCCGGGTAACATCGAAGCAACCGAGTGCACAGGAGGGGCCCCCCGGGCCGTATCTGGATATGAACATTGTCGTGTGTGTGAAGTACGTTCCCGACGCCACCGGCGAGCGCCGGTTCGAGGATGACAACACGGTGGACCGTGTCGGTGTCGACGGTCTGCTGTCCGAGCTGGACGAGTACGCCGTCGAGCAGGCGCTGCAGCTCAAGGAGAAGCTCGCTGACGACAGCGAGGTCACCGTGCTGACGGTCGGCCCCGAGGGCGCCTCCGACGCCGTCCGCAAGGCGCTGCAGATGGGCGCCGACAAGGGCATTCACGTCTGCGACGACGCCATCGCCGGCTCCGACTCGCTCGCCACCTCGCTGGTGCTGGCCGAGGCCGTGAAGAAGACCGAGCACGACATCGTGCTGTGCGGCATGGCCTCGACCGACGGCGTCATGGGCGTGGTCCCGGCGATGCTGTCCGAGCGGCTGGGCTACCCCGGCGCCACCTTCGCCTCCGAGCTCGAGGTCGACGGGGGCGCCGTGAAGATCCGCCGCGACGGCGACGCCGCGACCGTCATGGTCGAGGCCGCCCTCCCCGCCGTGCTGTCGGTCACCGACCAGACCGGTGAGGCCCGCTACCCGTCCTTCAAGGGGATCATGGCGGCCAAGAAGAAGCCCGTCGAGACCTGGTCGCTGAGCGACCTCGGCGTCGACGCCGAGATGGTCGGCCTCTCGGCCGCCTGGTCGACCGTCGAGGGCACCGAGGAGCGCCCCCCGCGAACCGCCGGCGAGATCGTCACCGACGACGGCGGCAGCGGTGCCGAGGCGCTGGTCGGCTTCCTGGCGTCCAAGAAGTTCATCTGAGCGGAGTCGGCACGCCGACCCGTCTCCCCCAGTTTCGAGGAAGAGATCACCATGAGCGAGGTTCTGGTTCTCGTCGACCACGTCGGCGGAAGCGTTCGCAAGACCACCCACGAGATGCTGACGATCGCGCGCAAGCTCGGTGAGCCGTCCGCGGTCTTCATCGGCGACCTGTCCGACGACGCGGCCGCGGCCCTCAAGGAGTACGGCGCCGCGAAGATCTACACCGTGCCGGCCAAGGCCCTCGGGCCCTACCTGGTCACGCCCAAGGCCGAGGTCCTGGCCCAGCTCGTCGGCTCGGCCTCCCCGGCCGCGGTGCTGGTCACCTCCACCGCGGAGGGCAAGGAGATCGCCGCCCGCCTGGCCGTCAAGACCGAGTCGGGCCTCATCACCGACGCCGTCGACGTCGCCGAGGGCGGCATGACGACCCAGTCGGTGTTCGCCGGCAACTTCACCGTGCAGGCCAAGGTCACCAAGGGCACGCCGATCATCTGCGTGAAGCCGAACTCGGCGACGCCGGAGGCCGCTGACGGCGCCGGCACCGTCGAGGAGGTCTCCTTCACGCTGCCCGACGCCGCCAAGGGCGCCAAGCTCGTCGGTGTGGAGCCGAAGAAGTCCTCGGGTCGCCCCGAGCTGACCGACGCCGCCATCGTCGTGGCCGGTGGCCGCGGCACCGGCGGTGACTTCTCCGAGGTCGAGGACATGGCCGACGCGCTCGGCGCCGCGGTCGGCGCCTCGCGCGCGGCGGTCGACTCCGGCTGGTACCCGCACTCCTTCCAGATCGGCCAGACCGGCAAGGTCGTCTCCCCGCAGCTGTACGTCGCCAACGGCATCTCGGGCGCCATCCAGCACCGGGCCGGCATGCAGACCTCGAAGACGATCGTGGCCGTCAACAAGGACGAGGAGGCGCCCATCTTCGAGATGGTCGACTTCGGCGTCGTCGGCGACCTGCACACCGTGCTGCCCGCCGCCACGGAGGGCATCAACAAGCGCAAGGGCTGATCCTCACCCGACCAGCCGAACGGGCCGCTCCCCACGACATGTGGGGGGCGGCCCGTGGTGCTTGCCCGCGGGGCGGGGCCGCGCTGGGTTCAGCCGGGTGCCGCCCCGCCCCGCGGCGGGGGCCCTCATGTCGGTACCGACATGAGGACTGCCATCAGGTGTCGGTACCGACATGAGGACTGCCATCAGGTGTCGGTACCGACGTGAGGACTGTCGTCAGGTGTCGGTACCGACGTGAAGACTGTTCTGGTGTCTCACAACGGTCCTTGGGTCGGTACCGACGTCAGGACTGCCGTCGGGTGTCGGTACCGACATGAGGATCGCAGCCGGGTGTCGGCACTGGCACACCGACCGACACGCCGACCGGCCCGGCCCGCCGGCCTGCCGCACGCGGATAGACGGTCACGGTCCGGTGGCGCACGACGTACCCTGGACCGGCCATGAACGAGACCACCCCGCACGTCTACCTCGACCACGCGGCGACCACGCCGATGGTGCCGGAGGCCGTCGAGGTGATGGTCGACCACCTGGCGCGCACCGGCAACGCCAACAGCCTGCACGGGTCCGGTCGCGCGGCGCGCAAGGTCGTCGAGGAGTCCCGCGAGCGGATCGCAGCGGCCCTCGGGGCGCGCCCCAGCGAGGTCGTCTTCACCTCCGGCGGGACGGAGGCCGACAACCTGGCCGTCAAGGGCATCACGTGGACCCGTCGCCGCGAGGACCCGGCCCGGGGCCGCGTGCTGTGCCCGGCCACCGAGCACCACGCCGTGCTCGACCCGGTGGCCTGGCTGGCCGAGCACGACGGCGCCCGGGTGGCGTGGCTCGACGTGGACGGCGAGGGCCGGCTCGACCTCGACGGGCTGGCGGCGCGCCTCGCCGAGGACCGCGGCTCCGTGGCCCTGGTCACGGTGATGTGGGCCAACAACGAGGTCGGCACCCTGCAGCCGGTGGCCGAGGTCGTCGCGCTCGCGTCGAGGTACGGCGTACCGGTGCACACCGACGCCGTCCAGGCGGTCGGCGCGGTGCCCGTGGACTTCGCGGCCAGCGGCGTCGACGCGCTCACGCTGACCGCCCACAAGCTCGGCGGACCGTACGGCGTCGGGGCGCTGCTCGTGCGTCGCGACCTGTCCCTGACGCCGCTGCTGCACGGGGGCGGCCAGGAGCGCAGCATCCGCTCCGGCACCATCGACGTGCCCGCCATCGCGGCCTTCGCCACCGCCACCGAGCTGGCGGTCAAGCGTCAGGTCGAGCACGCCGCACGGGTCGGCGCCCTCCGTGACGACCTGGTGGGCCGCGTGCGGGCCGCGCTGCCCGACGTACGGCTCAACGGCGACCCGGTCGACCGGCTCCCGGGCAACGCCCACCTCAGCTTCCCCGGCTGCGAGGGCGACTCCCTGCTCATGCTGCTCGACCACCGCGGCATCGAGGTCTCGACCGGCTCGGCCTGCTCGGCCGGGGTGCCGCAGCCCAGCCACGTGCTGCTCGCGATGGGCCGCGGTGAGGCCGAGGCGCGCAGCTCGCTCCGGCTCTCGCTCGGGCACACGAGCAGCGCCGCGGACGTCGACGCGGTCGTCGACGCCCTCGGCCCTGCCGTCGAGCGGGCCCGGGCGGCAGGCCTGTGAACGCGCCGTCCCCGCGGCTGAAGGTGGTGGCCGCCATGTCCGGCGGCGTCGACTCCGCGGTCGCGGCCGCACGCGCCGTCGAGGCGGGTCACGACGTCACCGGAATCCACCTGGCGCTGTCGCGCAACCCTGCCAGCCACCGCTCGGGCGCCCGCGGCTGCTGCACGATCGAGGACGCCAACGACGCCCGCCGTGCCGCCGACGTGCTCGGGATCCCCTTCTACGTCTGGGACCTGAGCGAGCGCTTCCACGCCGACGTGGTGCAGGACTTCGAGGCGGAGTACCTCGCCGGCCGCACACCCAACCCCTGCTTGCGCTGCAACGAGAAGATCAAGTTCGCCGCTGTGCTCGACCGCGCCCTGGCGCTCGGGTTCGACGCGGTGGCGACCGGCCACTACGCCCGCGTCGTCGAGGCGGACCGGACGGCCCGTCGAGATGCACCGGGCCGAGGACGCCGGCAAGGACCAGTCCTACGTGCTCGGGGTGCTGACGCAGGAGCAGCTGCGCGCACTCGCTGTTCCCGCTGGGCGACACCCCGAAGCCGGAGGTGCGCGCCGAGGCGGCGCGGCGCGGCCTGCTGGTGGCCGACAAGCCCGACAGCCACGACATCTGCTTCATCGCCGACGGCGACACCGCGGGGTGGCTGCGCGAGAAGCTGGGCGAGCGTGCGGGGCACCGCGAGGGCACCTTCGTCGACCACGGCTCCGGGGAGGTCGTCGGCACCCACACGGGCTCCTACGCCTTCACCGTCGGTCAGCGCCGGGGTCTGCGGCTCGGCACCCCGGCCCCCGACGGGCGGCCCCGCTTCGTGCTCGACATCGAGCCGGTGTGCGGCACCGTCACGGTCGGCCCGCGGGAGGCGCTGACGGTGGACCGGGTCCAGGGCCGCTCCGCGCGCTGGTGCGGGCAGGCACCGGTCGGCACCCTCGAGGGCACGGTGCAGCTGCGCGCGCACGGCGCCGAGCACCGGGCCCGGGTGCGGGTCGACGGCGACGAGGTCGCGATCGACCTGCTCGACCCGGCCCAGGGCATCGCGCCGGGGCAGTCGGCCGTCGTCTACCAGGGCACCCGGGTGGTCGGCTCCTGCACGATCACCGCGACGGCCCGGGTCGGGGTCCACGCAGCCGTGACGTCGCCGTGACGCGCGCCAGCGGCGTCGGCTCGCACCCCGGCGACGACCAGCGCGCCCACGACGACGCCGTCGAGGTGGTGCTGGCCGACCTGCCCGACCCCACCGGTCTCACCTACGTGCCCGAGGTGCCCGGGCGCGGTGCCCCCGCCGGCATGGTCGGCCGCACGCTGGCCCTGCTCGACGGGCTCGGGGTCGACCTGCAGCCCGCGGGCTGGCGCGTCACCGACGCCCCCGGCATCGACCACCGTCGCGCGGTCTCGCTGCTGGGCCAGGACCTCGACACCGTCGAGGAGCGACTCCAGGGGTTCTCCGGCGCCGCTCAAGCTGCAGGTCACCGGGCCGTGGACGCTGGCCGCCACCGTCGAGCGCCCGCGCGGCGACCGGGTGCTGGCCGACCACGGCCTGCGCCGGGAGCTCGCGCAGTCCCTGGCCGCCGGGCTGGTCGACCACCTGGCGGCGACGCAGCGACGGGTCCCCGGCGCCACCCTGCTGCTTCAGGTCGACGAGCCGGCGCTGCCCGCGGTGCTCGCCGGCCAGGTGCCGACCGCCTCCGGCTTCCACCGGCACCGCACCGTGGACGCCCCCGCGGCCGCGCCGCTGCTCGACGACGTGCTGGGTGCGGCCCACGACGTCGGTGTCGAGACGCTGGTCCACTGCTGCGCCGACGACGTCCCCTTCGACCTGCTGCGGCGGGTGGGGGAGGGGCGGGTCGGCCTGTCGGTCGACCTCGACCGCCTGGACGCCGCGGCGTACGACGAGGTGGCTGCCGCCCTGGAGGCCGGCCGATGGACCTTCCTCGGGGCGGTGCCCTCGACGCGTCCCGAGACCGAGCCGGCCGTCGGCGACGTCGTACGCCGGGTCGAGCGGCTCCTGGACATGCTCGGGATGGAGCCCACCGACCGGCTCGTGCTCACCCCAGCCTGCGGCTTGGCCGGCGCGGACCCGGCCTGGGCCCGCACCGCCCTGCGGCTGTGCGCCGAGGCGGCGCGCCGGCTCTCCTGAAGCGCCTGATGCGCCCGGCGGATCAGTGTGCGACGGGCGCCGCCGGCGTCGCGGTGCGGCCCGAGGCGAGGTCCTCGTGCCGGATCCGGTTGAAGGTGAAGGCGATCACGCCGGCCAGCAGCAGCATCCCCGAGGCGACGAGGAAGCCGACCTCCGCGCCGTGGGTGAAGGTGACCCCCATCAGCGTCGGGTCGGTCGGTGAGCACTGCTGGCCGCGAGCCGCGAGGGCGCCGCAGATGTCGTCGGCCTTGGCGGACGACGCGTTGAAGGCCATCGTCGACAGGAACGCGAGCCCGAGCGCGCCACCGACCTGCTGCATGGTGTTGAGCACACCGGAGGCGACACCGGAGTCCCTCGGCGAGACGCCGTGGACCACGCTCATCGTCATGGGGATGAAGACCAGGGCCATGCCGACGGGCATGAGGACGACGTAGGGGAACACGTCGACCCAGTAGTCGATGTCGACGCCCAGCGACGTGACGCGGTCGTCGTACGGCAGACGGCTCATGCCGAACACGGCCCCTGCGGCGATGACCGAGCCGATCCCGGCGAGCCTGCCCGGGTCGACGCGCTGCACCAGGCGTGAGACCTGGGTGGCGGCGATGATCATCGCGATGCTGAAGGGCAGGAACATCAGGCCCGTGGTCATCGGGCTCTCACCCATGACGTTCTGCAGGATGAGCGTGAGGAAGAAGAACATCGAGAACATCGCCGCGGGGACGAACATCATCACGGCGTACGCCGACATCCGGTCGCGGCTGGCGAGGATGCGGCCGGGCAGCATGGGCTGGGAGACCCGGCGCTCGACCAGCGCGAAGGCCGCGAGCAGCGCCACCCCGACGCCGATCGCGCTCAGCGTCCAGGCGTCGCCCCAACCGTGGTCCGGGTCGCCGGCGCGGGTGATGCCGTAGACCAGCGAGAGCAGGCCGGTCGTGGCGGTGAGGGCGCCGGGCACGTCGAGGTCGGCCGGCGTGGCGATCGCTCTCGACCAGCACGGCCGGGGCCAGGAGCGCCGCGACCACCCGATGGGCACGTTGATGAAGAAGGTGAGTCGCCAGCCGCTGACGTCGGCGCCGAGGACGCTGAGGTCCATGCCGGTCAGCCAGCCGCCCAGCAGGAGGCCGACGGCGGCGCCGAGCCCGGACATCATGGCGTAGACGGCGAACGCACGGCTGCGGCGCGGTCCGGGCTCGAAGGTGGTGGTGATGAGGGCCAGGGCGTTGGGGGAGGCGAAGGCCGCGCCGAGGCCCTGTGCGGCGCGGGACCCCAGCAGCATGGCCTCGTTCTCCGCGAACCCGCCGACCAGGGAGGCCACGGCGAAGAGCGTGAGGCCGAGGACGAAGGCGCGACGTCGTCCGAACAGGTCGCCGCAGCGACCGCCGAGCAGGAGGAAGCCGCCGAAGGCCAGGGCGTAGGCGGTGACGATCCAGGGCAGCGCGTTGGCCGAGAAGTCGAGGTCGGCCTGGATGTAGGGAAGCGCGATGTTCGTGATGGTGGCGTCGAGGACGACCATCAGCTGCGCGATGCAGATCAGCGCCAGGGCGAGACCGCCGCGGCTGGTGGCGCGTGGCCGGTCGGTGCCCGTGGGTCCGGTGGTGGGTCCGGTGGTGGTCACGGGGTCTCCTGCGTGCTGGTGGGGGAGGGGGGCGACGACGGGGGTGTGCCGGGGCGGCCGGGAGGATGATCTGGTCGAGGACGCGTGCGACCTGCTCCGGCGTGGCGGGCTCGCCGAGCACGAGGGCGCGGTGGAGCAGGATCCCTGCGAGGGCGGGGCCGAGGAGAGCGGGGTCGGCTTCCTCGTGGAGCTCGCCGCGCTCGGCAGCGCGTCGGTAGATGGTCAACGTCGTCGCGACCTTCGGGCCGAGGAACCGGGTGCGAAAGTCTGCGGCGAACTCCTCGTCGGTCTGCATGGCCGTGATGACGACGCCCAGGACGCGGCTGCCGTCGGGGTTGCCGCGCCCGCGCGACCAGAGCGCGAGGAGGTCGCCGCGGAGGCTGCCGGTGTCGGGGACGTCCTGCTCGTTCATGGCCTTCGAGCGGATGACGGCGTCGACGACCAGGCTCTGCTTGGACTGCCAGCGGCGATAGAGCGTGGCCTTGCCGGCGCGCGCCCGCTTCGCGACGGCGTCCATGGTCAGCCGGTCGTAGCCGTGCTCGAGCAGCTCGCTCACGCAGGCGTCGAGGATCTCGGCCTCGCGCTCACCGGCGACGCGGGGGCGCGCGGTGTCCGCGGCGGCGAACGTCGTCACACGGCCTCCTCGCGTCGTGGATGAAACGGAACGGTCTCGTTCCATCCACGGTAGGGCAGGAGCCCGGCTGGCGGCAAGGGGGCGACTGACGGCGCTCCCTCAGCCGCTGTCGGTCCGACCAGGCAGGATGCAGGCATGGCTCACACCCCCGACCCCGCCACGGTCCCCGACACCGCTGCCGACGCCGACGTCCCGCCCGAGGTCCGCGAGCAGCACGCCGCGCTGGCCGAGGAGCTCGAGAACGCCCGCTGGCGCTACTACGTGCTCGACGCCCCCACGCTCCCCGACGCCGACTTCGACGCCGCCATGAAGCAGCTCGAGGCGCTGGAGGAGGAGCACCCCGCGTTGCGCACCCCCGACTCGCCGTCGCAGACGGTCGGGGGCGCGGTGTCGACCGAGTTCACCCCCGTGGACCACCTCGAACGCATGATGAGCCTGGACAACGCCTTCTCGCTCGAGGAGCTCGCCGCGTGGGAGCAGCGACTGTCCCGCGAGGGCGTGAGCGGCGCGGCGTACCTCTGCGAGCTCAAGGTCGACGGACTCGCCATCAACCTGCTCTACGAGAAGGGCCGCCTCGTGCGCGCGTTGACGCGCGGCGACGGTCGCACCGGCGAGGACGTCACGCCCAACGTGCGCACCATCGACAGCGTGCCGTCCCGGCTGACCGGCTCGGTCGAGTTCCCCGTGCCCGACCTGGTCGAGGTGCGCGGTGAGGTGTTCCTGCCCGCGGAGGCCTTCGCGCGGCTCAACGAGTCGATGGCCGACGGCGGCAAGCCACTGTTCGCCAACCCCCGCAACGCGGCGGCCGGCTCGCTGCGCCAGAAGGACCCGCGTGTCACGGCCACCCGCGCGCTCGGCATGGTCTGCCACGGCATCGGCGCCCGGCAGGGGTTCGATCCGACGTCGCAGTCCATGGCCTACCAGGCGCTCGCGGCCTGGGGACTTCCGGCCAGCGACCGGGCGAAGGTGGTCGAGGGACTCGACGCGGTGCAGGCGTTCATCGAGCACTACGGCGAGCACCGCCACGACGTCGAGCACGAGATCGACGGGGTGGTGGTCAAGGTCGACGACGTCGCCCTCCAGCGGCGGCTCGGGTCGACGAGCCGCGCGCCGCGGTGGGCGATCGCGTTCAAGTACCCGCCCGAGGAGGTCAACGCCCGGCTGCTGGCCATCGAGGTCAACACCGGCCGCACCGGGCGGGTGACGCCCTTCGGTGTCATGGAGCCGACGAAGGTGGCCGGCTCGACCGTGGAGCGGGCCACCCTGCACAACGCCCACGAGGTGCGGCGCAAGGACGTCCGGCCCGGCGACACCGTCGTGCTGCGCAAGGCCGGCGACGTCATCCCCGAGATCGTGGGACCCGTGCTGCCGCTGCGGCCCGAGGGGCTGGCGGAGTGGGTGATGCCGACGGAGTGCCCCTCCTGCGGCACCACGCTCGCCCAGCAGAAGGAGGGCGACAAGGACCTGCGCTGCCCCAACCACCAGCACTGCCCCGCCCAGATGCTCGACCGCGTCTTCCACGTCGCCGGGCGGGGTGCCTTCGACATCGAGGGGCTGGGCAGCGAGGCCGCCGCCGCCCTGCTGGCGGCCGGCGTCATCGCCGACGAGGGCGACGTGTTCGACCTCGACGAGCCCGAGCTGCTCAAGGCGCCACTCTTCACCCGGGCGCCCAAGAAGGGGGAGGGGGAGAACCCCGTCCTCAGCGCCAACGGTGCGCGGCTGCTCACCAACCTCGAGGCCTCCAAGGACGTCCCGCTCTGGCGCGTGCTGGTCGCGCTGTCCATCCGTCACGTCGGCCCGACCGCTGCGCGGGCGCTGGCCCAGGAGTTCGGGTCCGTGGACGCGATCCGCGCCGCCACCCAGGAGCAGCTGGCCGCCGCCGACGGGGTGGGTCCGACCATCGCCGAGGCCGTCATCGAGTGGTTCGCCGTCGACTGGCACGTCGCCATCGTCGACGCGTGGGCCCGCGCCGGGGTGCGGATGGCCGACGAGCGCGACGAGTCGACCCCACGGGTCCTCGAGGGGATGTCGGTCGTCGTCACCGGGTCCCTGCCCGGCTTCAGCCGCGACGAGGCGAAGGAGGCGATCCTGAGCCGCGGCGGCAAGGCGGCGTCCTCAGTGTCGAGGAAGACCAGCTTCGTGGTGGTGGGCGACGCCCCCGGGTCGAAGTACGACAAGGCGGTCTCGCTCAAGGTGCCGGTCCTCGACGAGGACGGCTTCCGGGTGCTGCTGGACCAGGGGCCGGACGCGGCCCGCGAGGTCGCCCAGGTCCCGCCGGAGGAGTGAGTCTCAGCGGCCTCGGTCGGCGAGGACCTGCTCGCGCAGGATGTCGCCGTGCCCGGCGTGGCGGGCGAGCTCCTGGATCAGGTGGATGTGGATCCAGCGCAGCGTGAGGGGGCCCCGCCGGTTGTGGCGCGCCTCGTCGTCCAGCGCGAAACCGGCGGCGAGGGCACGCGACTCCTCGCACGCCCGGAGGTGGTGCTCGCCGATCGAGGTGATGGTGTCCGCGTCGGTCAGGGTGAAGCTCTCGTCGACCGTCTCCGGCACACCGATCTCGGCGCGGGTCCGCCCGCCGAGGGCGACCGGGAACCACACCTGCTCGACGAAGGTGGCGTGCTTGACGAGCCCGAGCAGCGTCGTGAGCGAGGGCACGAGCCGCCGGCGGGCCTCGGACTCGGTGAGTCCGTCGAGCAGCCGGGCGATCTCGGCGCGCTGGTCGTCGAGGCAGGCCTCGAGCTGGGCGCGCTCGTCATCGCGGAGGCTCGCGTGGAAACGACTCATGGAGTTCAGGCTAGGGCCCCGGGGTCCGTCGCGGAGGCGGTGGTCGGGACGCCCTTCCGGCGCTCCTAGGATGGCGGGCATGCCCGAGATCTCCCGCGACGACGTCGCGCACCTCGCCGGACTGGCGCGGATCCAGCTGTCGGAGGACGAGCTGGACCGCCTGGGCCGGGAGCTGCCCCAGATCCTGGAGTCGGTCGCGACCGTCTCGCAGGCGCTGGAGGGTCGCGACGACGTGACACCGATGAGCCACCCGACCCCGCTGAGCAACGTCTTCCGTGAGGACGTGGTCCGACCGAGCCTGACCCCCGAGGAGGCGCTCTCCGGCGCCCCCGCCCGTGAGGGCGACCGGTTCCTGGTGCCCAAGATCCTGGGCGAGGAGTGAGCGTGCCCGACACCGACCTGACCGACCTCACCGCCCTCTCCGGCTCCGAGATCGCCGCCGCGCTCGCCGCCGGGGAGACCACCTCGGTGGCGGTGACGCAGGCCTTCCTCGACCGGATCGCGGCCCATGACGGCGCGATCCACGCCTTCCTGCACGTCGACGTCGAGGGCGCCCTGGCCACCGCGGCCGACGTCGACCGGCGCCGCGCCGCCGGCGAGCAGCTCGGCGGCCTGGCCGGCGTACCGGTCGCCGTGAAGGACCTGCTGTGCACCGTGGGCCAGCCCACGACCTGCGGCTCGCGCATCCTCGAGGGCTGGGTGCCGCCGTACGACGCGACCGTGGTCACCCGGCTGCGTGAGGCCGACATGCCGATCCTCGGCAAGACGAACCTCGACGAGTTCGCCATGGGCTCGTCGACCGAGCACTCGGCGTACGGCCCGACCCGCAACCCCTGGGACACCGACCGGACACCCGGCGGGTCCGGCGGCGGGTCCGCTGCCGCCGTCGCGGCGCGGCTGGCGCCGCTGGCGGTCGGAACCGACACCGGCGGCTCGATCCGTCAGCCCGGTGCGCTGACCGGCACCGTCGGGGTCAAGCCGACCTACGGCGGCGTCTCGCGCCAGGGCATCGTGGCGATGGCCAGCAGCCTCGACCAGGCCGGGCCGGTGACCCGGACCGTGCTCGACGCGGCGCTGCTGCACGAGGTCATGGGCGGGCACGACCCGCGCGACTCGACGTCGATCGACGCCCCGGTGCCTCCGGTGGTGGAGGCAGCACGCCGCGGCGACGTCGCCGGCCTGCGGATCGGCGTGGTGCGCGAGCTGTCGGGCGAGGGGTTCCAGGGCGGGGTGCAGGCCCGCTTCGACGAGGCCGTCGCACTGCTGACCGGCGCGGGTGCCACGGTCACCGAGGTCTCGTGCCCCAGCTTCGTCCAGGCGCTCGCGACCTACTACCTGGTCATGCCGAGCGAGGTGTCGTCCAACCTGGCTCGTTTCGACGCGATGCGCTACGGGCTGCGCACCTTCCCCGAGGGCGTGGAGGACCCCAGCGCCGAGCAGGTGATGGCCGCGAGCCGCGACGCCGGCTTCGGTGACGAGGTCAAGCGCCGCATCATCCTGGGCACCTACGCGCTCTCCAGCGGTTACTACGACGCCTACTACGGGTCGGCGCAGAAGGTCAGGGCGCTGGTGGCGGCCGACTTCGACGCCGCCTTCGCCGAGGTCGACGTCCTCATGTCGCCGACGGCGCCGACCACGGCCTTCCGGCTGGGGGAGAAGCTCGACGACCCGCTGGCGATGTACCTCCAGGACGTCGCCACCATCCCGGCCAACCTGGCCGGCGTGCCCGGCCTCTCGCTTCCCGCCGGCCTCGCCGAGGACGGCCTGCCCGTCGGGGTCCAGCTCCTGGCACCGCTGCAGGCCGACGACCGTCTCTACAACGCCGCCGCGGCGCTCGAGCGTCTGCTGCTCGAGCAGTGGGGCGGCCCGCTCGCACCCCCGGAGGTCCCCCGATGACCGGCACCCAGACCGGCACGCTCGTGCCGTTCGACGAGGCGCTGTCCCGCTACGAGCCGGTGATGGGCCTCGAGGTCCACGTCGAGCTCAACACCGCGACGAAGATGTTCTGCGGCTGCCCGGCCGTCTTCGGTGGCGAGCCGAACACCAACGTCTGCCCGGTCTGCCTGGGCCTGCCCGGCGCGCTGCCGGTCGTCAACGGCAAGGCTGTGGAGTCGGCGATCCGCATCGGGCTCGCGCTCAACTGCGACATCGCGGAGTGGTGCCGCTTCGCGCGGAAGAACTACTTCTACCCGGACATGCCAAAGAACTTCCAGACCTCGCAGTACGACGAGCCCATCGCCTTCGACGGCTTCATGGACGTCGAGGTCGAGGGGGAGACCTACCGCATCGAGATCGAGCGGGCCCACATGGAGGAGGACACCGGCAAGTCCTCGCACATGGGCGGCGCCACCGGCCGCATCCACGGTGCCGACTACTCGCTGCTCGACTACAACCGCGCCGGCATCCCGCTCATCGAGATCGTCACCCGGACGATCGAGGTGCCCGGGGACAAGGCGCCGCTGGTGGCCCGTGCCTACGTGCAGCAGCTGCGCGACCTGGTGCTGGCGCTCGGCGTCTCCGATGCCCGCATGGACCAGGGTTCGCTGCGCTGCGACGTGAACCTCTCGCTCAAGCCCACGGGCTCGTCGACCCTGGGGACCCGCAGCGAGACGAAGAACGTCAACTCCTTCCGCTCGGTCGAGCGGGCCGCGCGCTCCGAGGTCTCGCGGCACGCCGGCATCCTCGACGCGGGCGGTTCGGTGGTGCAGGAGACCCGGCACTTCCACGAGGACACCGGCTCGACCTCGCCGGGTCGCGAGAAGTCCGACGCCGAGGACTACCGCTACTTCCCCGAGCCCGACCTCGCGCCGGTCGCTCCGTCGCGGGCGTGGGTCGAGGAGCTGAGGGCGACGCTGCCCGAGCCGCCCGTCGAGCGACGCCGTCGGCTGCAGACGCAGTGGGGCTTCTCCGACCTGGAGATGCGCGACACCGCCGGCGCCGGCGCCATGGACCTGGTGGCAGCGACCATCGAGGCCGGGGCCACCCCCGCCGCGGCCCGCAAGTGGTGGCTCTCCGAGCTCGCGCGCCGGGCCAACGAGGCCGAGGTCGAGCTGGCCGACCTGGCCATCACGCCGGCCGACGTGGCACGCATCCAGGCGCTCGTCGACGACGGCTCCCTCAACGACAAGCTGGCCCGCCAGGTCTTCGACGGCGTGCTCGCCGGTGAGGGCGCCCCCGACGAGGTGGTCGCCTCCCGCGGGCTGGCCATCGTGTCCGACGACGGCGCGCTGACCGAGGCTGTCGACCGCGCGATCGAGGCCAACCCCGGGGTCGCCGACAAGATCCGCGACGGCAAGGTCGCCGCCGCCGGCGCCCTCATCGGCGCTGTCATGAAGGAGATGCGCGGCCAGGCCGACGCCGCCAAGGTGCGCGAGCTGATCCTGTCCCGCCTCACCTGAGCGGGGCCCTCGTCGGTTTCACCAGGTACCTAGTGGTTCCGGCGCCTCCCGAGCGAAGCATCGCTCGGGAAGCGCCGGTTTCGCGCGGGAAGCACGTGGTACGTCGGACCCGGACGCGACCGTTCGCTGCCGGCGCACGGGAGGGGGTACGTCGCCCTGCGGCACTCCGGCGGGGGACGGAGCCTCTTGGTACCGACCGCGTCCGGCGTTTCATGACTCGGGCGCAGCTCGGAGTGCGCTTCCCCCGGCCCCACCTGGGCACGCACCTCGACGGCGTACCTCGCCCTCGGGAGCCGTGCTTCCCGAGCGATTCCGGCGCTTCCCGAGCGAAGCATCGTTCGGTAAGCGCCGGTTTCACTAGGTACCTAGTGAAACCGGCACCCCTCAGCGCAGCTCGAGCTCGAGGATGCGGTCGTCCCCGGGCTGCGGCTCGCCTCGGCCGTCCCGATTGCTGGTGGTCACCCAGAGCGTGCCCTCGGGGGAGACCGCGACGGTGCGGAGCCGGCCGTAGTCGCCGACGAACCAGCCGCGCGGCTCGCCCACGCCGTCAGCGGTCACCGGGACCTGCCAGAGCCGTTCACCGCGCAGCGCCCCGGCCCACAGCGACCCTTCGAGGAAGGCCAGTCCGGAGGGGGACGCCTCGGCGGTCGACCACTCGACGAACGGGTTGCGGTACTCCTCGGAGTCGCCCGATCCCTCCACCAGCGGCCACCCGTAGTTGCGGGCCCTCTCGATGCGGTTCAGCTCGTCCCAGGTCTGCTGGCCGAACTCGGTGGCCCACAGCCGCGCCTGGTCGTCGAGGGCGAGCCCCTGCACGTTGCGGTGACCCATGGTCCACACCGGCGACCCGGGCACGGGGTTGCCGGGAGCCGGGTCGCCGTCGGGGGTGATGCGCAGGATCTTCCCGCCGAGCGAGTCGCGGTCCTGCGCGAGGTCAGGCTCCCCGGTCTCGCCGGTGGAGACGAACAGCATGCCCCCGTCGTCGAACAGCAGCCGTCCGCCGTCGTGGATGAAGCCGTTCGGGATGCCGGTCAGGATCGGCTGCGGCTCACCCAGGGTGCGCCCGTCGTAGGTCATCGTCACGACGCGGTTGTCGTCGGCCGTGGACACGTAGGCGAAGACCAGACCGTCCTGGTCGTACGACGGGCTGACGGCCAGTCCCAGCAGGCCGGCCTCGCCCTGCGGGGCCGCCTCGTCGACCGTGCCGACCGTCCGGAGGCGACCGGAGGAGGAGATCGCAACGACCCTGGTCGTGTCCCGCTCGCTCACGAGGGCCGAGCCGTCGGGCAGGAACGCGATGCCCCACGGCGCCTCGAGACCCTCGGCGACCGTCCCCACGACCTGGGGCGCGAGGTCGGCCGGGCGGCCGGAGCGACCCCGACCGTCGGTGTCCGTCCGGTCGGGAGACGGACGGGCCGTCCGGGTGCTCGGCTGCGGCGACTCGGCAGGGGTGCCGAGGGCGTCCGGCCCCCCAGCACGCTCCTCCGCACCGCCGCACGCGACGAGGGGCAGGACCAGCAGGAGCGTGAGGGCGGCGCGCAGTCGCATGCGGCCAGCCTAGGCAGCGCGCGGAAACCGCCCCGGGGCGCGCGCCGGTCAGTCGCCGACGGCCTCGAGCAGGTCGTGCAGCATCTGCAGCACGGTCGCCGGACGCTCGAGGGGCAGGAAGTGGGTGCCCATCAGCTCGCGGTACGTCGCCCCGTCGATGCGGTCGGCGGCCGTGCGCATGTCGCGGGTGTCGGCCAGCACGTCGTACTTGCCGGCCACGAACACCGCCGGCACCGAGACCCCGGACAGCGAGACCCGACCGTGACGGGAGGCGTGCAGCGCGAGGTGCATGTACCAGTCGATCGGGGTGGTGAGGAACTCGCGGACCGCGCGGCGCACCTCGGCGGGTCGCGCGAAGGGGAACATGAACCCGCTGAAGCGCAGCGCCGTCGTGCTGACCGGTCCCATCGGCATGCGGCGAGCGACCGGGGTGAGGACGGGCGCGGCGAGCTTCATGGCGCGGGCGACGTTGACCGTCAACGGCTTTCGGAACGGGCGCGGGATGAAGAGCGGGGCGCCCATCGAGGCGAAGGTGGCGCCTGGCACGCCGGCGACGGCGAAGAGGCCGGAGACCCGATCGGGGTGGCGAAGCGCCAGCTCGAAGGCGGTGTTCACCCCGATCGACCAGCCCGCCACCACGCAGCGGTCCAGGTCGAAGGCGTCCATGACGGCCAGCGCGTCCTCGACGAAGGCGTCCATGCCCACGCGGGTGGGATCCTCCGGCCGGGCGCTGCGGCCCACGCCGCGGTGGTTCCAGGAGATGACGCGGATCCCGCACGCCGGGTCGAGCAGTGCGGGCCAGGCATAGGGATTGGTGCCGAGCCCGTTGCACAGCAGCACGGCGGGGCCGTCCTCCACGGCGTTGGTCCAGGCCTCGACGACGGTGCCGTCGGCGCTCGTGACCGAGTGGAAGCGGACCGAGCGGAACTCCCGCAGGCGACGTCGCCGGTCACCGAGCGTGGTGGAGGACGGCTGGTCCGGACCGGCGGTGCGCGAACCGGCGTGCGGCGAGGAGGTCGACGAGGACATCCCCCGAGTGTGCCCGAACCGACCCGGTTCCTCAGTGATTGGTGCGAGAGATCACGCTCGTTGTCAGTAGGTGCCGGCGGCGCCCGCGCAGGCGGCTCGGCTCCGAGGGCGGCTCAGAGGGCGGCCCGCAGCGGCGACGCGTCGGCGGTCGGACCCGCCAGCTCGGCCGGTCCGATGCGCGGGACCCGGCGTGCCTGCCAGCGCCGGGTGTGGAGGTCGAGGAAGTCCTCGACCTGCTGCCGCTCGTGAGCGAGCGCCGTCAGCCGGGTGGACGCGACCAGCGCGTTTCGGCGGGCGTCGAGCTGGCTGTCGACCGGCCACTGGGCGACGGCCCGGACGAGGCCGAACGGGCGGCGCGCTCGCGCGGCCCAGGGGGCGGTGAGAGGTGAGGTCATGAGGGGCTCCTGGAGTGGTCCGTGAGGGCGGTCGGACCCGTCACCGAGGACGCTAGTGAGACGACGATTCCCGAGGGTCAACGCGGTGTGACATCTGCGTGAACTCACCCGGCGCCGACCGACTGAGAGGGGTGGGCGTGGCAGCCCCGACGTGGAAGGGTGGCGTGCAGGCGACGGCGCACAGGAGGAAGCAGCGATGGACGAGACCCTGCTCATGATCGGGACCCGCAAGGGGCTGTGGATCGCCCGCAGCCGGGACCGACGCAGCTGGGAGGTCACCGGTCCCGACGACGTCATGGGCGAGGTCCACGCCGTCGCGGTCGACACCAGGCAGGAGACACCGCGCCTGCTCATGGCCAGCCGGCACTGGCACATCGGCCCGCAGGTCCAGCACTCCGACGACCTCGGCGCCACCTGGTCAGCCGCTCCCACCGGTGGCGTGAGCTTCCCCAGCGACGTCGGCGTGGCCGTGGAGGCTGTCTGGGGCCTCGGCCTCTCGGCCGCCGAGCCCGACGTGGTGTACGCCGGCACCGAGCCCAGCGCGCTGTTCCGCTCCACCGACCGGGGCGAGAGCTTCGAGCTGGTGCGCGGGCTCTGGGACCACCCGCACCGACCTGAGTGGCATCCGGGCGGCGGTGGGCAGGCCATCCACACCCTGCTGCCGCACCCGACCGATCCGGACCGGGTCACGGTGGCGATGTCGACCGGCGGGGTCTACCGCACCGCCGACGGCGGCTCCTCCTGGGAGCCGGCCAACCGCGGCATCAAGGCCGAGTTCATGCCCGACGAGATCAGCTTCCCGGAGTTCGGCCAGTGCGTGCACAAGGTCGCGCGCTCGGCCAACGCCCACGAGGTCCTCTACGCGCAGAACCACGGCGGGGTCTACCGCAGCGACGACGCCGGCGACAGCTGGACGTCGATCGCCGACGGCCTGCCCGCGGAGTTCGGCTTCCCGGTCGTCACGCACCCGCGCGTCGACGGCACGTTGTGGCTGTTCCCGCTGGAGAGCTCCTACCGACGCTTCCCGCCGGACCGCGCGTGCCGGGTCTGGCGCTCCACGGACCGTGGGGCGACCTGGACCGAGCAGGGGGGCGGACCGGACGGGGGCCTGCCCGACCGCGGCTTCTTCGCCGGGGTCATGCGCGACGCGATGTGCGTCGACGACGGCGAACCCGCCGGGGTCTACCTCGGCAGCCGCGACGGCAGCGTCTACGCCAGCCCCGACGAGGGTGAGTCCTGGGTGTCGGTGGCCGAGCACCTGCCCGACGTGCTGTGCGTGCGGGCCGCCACCCTCTGAAGGGCGTACGTCGAGCGGACGCGCCGCCCGATCAGGAGTCGCAGCTGTCGCCGTCGGCGTGCGGGAGGTCCTTGACCGTCGCGACCCGGGTCTGCTGCTGGCGCCCACGCAGCTGCAGCGGGTCCAGCTCGCACCAGTGCCGGGCCTCGTCGCTGCCGGCGTCGAGCACCAGCTGCTGGTTGGCCACCACGAGCGAGGAGACCTTCTTCGCCGCGTCGGTGAGACGGGCGGCCTCGTTCACGGGGTCGCCGATGACGGTGTACTCGAACCGCTCGGCGGCGCCGACGTTGCCGGCCAGCACCCGGCCGCAGGACACGCCGATGCCGGCGCTCAGCTCGGGGACCTCCTCGACGAGTCGGGTGCTGAGCACCCGCGCCGCCCGGAGCGCCGACGTGCTCTGGTCGTCCTGACCGGACGGTGCGCCCCAGATGGCGAGCGCCGCGTCGCCGGCGAACTTGTTGATCCACCCGTCGTGCTCGTGGACGACGTCGATGACGACCTCGAAGAAGCGGTTGAGCAGGCCCACCACCTGCTCGGGGTCCTCGTTCTCCGCCAGGCCGGTCGAGCCCACGATGTCGACGAAGAGCACCGCCACCTCGCGGACCTCGCCGCCGAGCTTGGCGCCGCCGTCGAGGGCGGCGCGCGCCACGTCGGTCCCGACGTGGCGCCCGAAGATGTCGCGCATCTCCTCGCGCTCACGCAGCCCCCCGACCATCCGGTTGAAGCCCGCCTGGAGAAGGCCGATCTCGGTGGAGTCGTAGATCGGCACCTTGACGTCGAGGTCGCCCTCCTCGACCCTGGCCACGGCCTCGCGCAGGCTGGCGATCGGTTCGCTGCTCGCCTGGGCGGCGACCAGCGACGACGCGCCTCCCACGAGCAGGACGATGCCTCCCAGCACGACGACGGTCACCGACAGCTGCGGGACCGTGGTGGCACCGCGGTCGATCAACGCGATCGCCCCGGTGAAGACGATGCCCAGCACGGTCGCGCCGGTGCCGAGGGCCCAGGCGAACATCGTGCGCGACGCCACGCTGCGCACCCACACGCGCTCGGGGAAGCCGCCCTGGAGCACGCGTCGCGCCACGGGCCGCAGGGCCCGCTCGGAGAGCAGGAAGGTCAGGCTCGTCGTGGTCCAGCCGGCCAGCGCGACGACGAGGAAGATCGAGAAGGCCAGGTCGAACGAGTAGCGCAGGAACTGCAGCAGGATCAGCACCGACGCGACGCCCCAGAGGAAGCCCTGGAACAGGAAGATCCGACGGGGCGCGGCGAGCACGTCGCGGCGGTCCTGGTCGCTGGGCTCGTCGTCGGGGCGGAGCATGATCACGACCGGGTGCAGCACCCGCCAGGCCTGGAAGGTCCCGATCGAGCCGAAGACCACGACGTACCCGGCGGCGAGCAGGATGTTCGACGGCTCGAGCAGGACGTCTCGGTCCGCGTCCGACATCGGGATGACGAGGATGCTGAGCAGGTAGACGACCGCGATGCCGATCGCGTTCGACAGGCTGAGCCCGACGCCGAGCGCCGCTCTCACCTTCCACTTGGCGGCGAGCTGACGGAACCAGTCGGGCGGTCTGCGGAGCCTGCGTCTCAGCACCGCGGTGGGGACCCGGCGCTGGAGGCGGCGCTCGGCTCTGGTCACCCCCCGACGGTAGCGGGCCCGAGACGCCCGGGTGGGGCGGACGCCGCCACGCGTAGCATGCGCGCCATGGCAGCGACCGGCCCCCAGCCCCCCGACAGCCCCGCGGCGACCCACGACCTCAAGCCGCGCTCGCGCGACGTGACCGACGGTCTCGAGCGGGCCGCGGCCCGCGGCATGCTGCGGGCGGTCGGCATGGGCGACGAGGACTTCCTCAAGCCGCAGATCGGGGTGGCCTCGTCGTGGAACGAGATCACGCCGTGCAACCTCTCGCTGGACCGGTTGGCGAAGGCGGTCAAGAACGGTGTCCACGCCGGCGGCGGCTACCCGCTGGAGTTCGGCACCATCTCGGTCTCCGACGGCATCTCGATGGGTCACGAGGGCATGCACTTCTCGCTGGTCTCCCGCGAGGTCATCGCCGACTCGGTCGAGACCGTGATGATGGCCGAGCGGCTCGACGGTTCCGTCCTGCTGGCCGGGTGCGACAAGTCGCTGCCCGGCATGCTCATGGCCGCGGCCCGGCTCGACCTGGCCTCGGTCTTCCTCTACGCCGGTTCGATCATGCCGGGGCAGGTGGACGGGCAGGACGTCACCATCATCGACGCCTTCGAAGCGGTCGGCGCCTGCCTGGCCGGCAAGATCAGCCGCGAGCAGGTCGACAAGATCGAGCGGGCGATCTGCCCCGGCGAGGGCGCCTGCGGCGGGATGTACACCGCCAACACGATGGCCTCGGTCGCCGAGGCCATCGGGATGTCGCTTCCGGGCTCGGCCGCGCCGCCGGCCGTCGACCGACGACGTGACGGCTTCGCCCACCGCTCGGGCGAGGCCGTGGTGAACCTGCTGCGCCACGGCATCACCGCGCGTCAGATCATGACCAAGCCGGCCTTCGAGAACGCCATCGCCGTGGTCATGGCGCTCGGCGGCTCCACCAACGCCGTGCTGCACCTGCTGGCCATCGCGCGGGAGGCCGAGGTCGACCTGACCCTCGAGGACTTCACGCGCATCGGCGCGAAGGTGCCGCACCTGGGCGACCTGAAGCCGTTCGGCCGCTACGTCATGAACGACGTCGACAAGATCGGTGGCATCCCGGTCGTCATGAAGCTGCTGCTGGACGCGGGACTCATGGACGGTGACTGCCTGACCGTGACGGGCCGGACGATGGCCGAGAACCTCGACGAGCTGGATCCGCCGAGCGTCGACGACGACATCATCCGCGACCTCGCGCGGCCGATCCACCGCACGGGTGGCATCACGATCCTCCACGGCAGCCTCGCCCCCGAGGGCGCGGTGGTGAAGTCGGCCGGTTTCGACGAGGAGGTCTTCGAGGGCGTTGCCCGCGTCTTCGACGGCGAGCGTGCCGCCCTCGACGCCCTCGGTGAGGGCGGGATCGTGGCCGGCGACGTGGTCGTCATCCGCTACGAGGGCCCCAAGGGCGGTCCCGGCATGCGCGAGATGCTGGCGATCACCGGCGCCATCAAGGGTGCCGGGCTCGGCAAGGACGTGCTGCTGGTGACCGACGGCCGCTTCTCCGGCGGTACGACGGGGCTGTGCGTGGGCCACATCGCCCCGGAGGCCGTCGACGCCGGACCCATCGCGTTCCTGCGCGACGGCGACCCGATCACGCTCGACGTGGCCAACGGCCGCCTCGACGTGCGCATCGACGACGCGGAGCTGGCCGCACGGCGCGAGGGTTGGACGCCGAACGCGCCCAAGTACACCCGTGGCGTGCTCGGGAAGTACGCCAAGGTCGTGCAGTCGGCCGCGCACGGCGCCGTCTGCGGGTGACCGGCCCCACGCGTCCCGCGCCAGTGGTCGGCGGGTCCGGTCCGGACGACCTGCCCGACCCCGCGGCCCGGCTGCTCGAGATCGTCGCCGTCCCGGCGATGGTGGGCATGGGAGGCCTCGTGGCGCTGCAGTCGGACGTCAACGGCCGGCTGGCCGGTGAGCTCGGTTCGGGCCTGCGGGCCGGCACGGCGGCGGCGGTCGTCTCCTTCGGCTCCGGGCTCGTCGTCCTCGCGCTCGTCACCCTCCTGGTCCCGCGGGTGCGTCGCGAGACGGTCGCGATCGTGGACGCGGCCCGATCGGGGGCGCTGCGGCCCTGGCAGCTGCTGGGTGGGGTGGCGGGCGCGTCGCTGGTCGCCTCGCAGGGCATCACCGTCGGCACGATCGGCGTTGCGCTCTTCGTGGTGGCGGTCGTGGCCGGTCAGACCTCCAGCGCCCTGCTCGTCGACCACCTCGGGATCGGTCCGTCCGGGCGTCGCGCCGTCAGCGGGGGCCGGGTGGTGGGAGCCGCGCTCACCCTGGTCGCGGTCGTGGTGGGCGTGTCGGGACGTCTCGGGGGTGCCGGCGCCCTGACCGGTGCCGCCCTGCTGCTCGCCCTTCTTCCGCTGGTGGCCGGCGCGGCGACGAGCTGGCAGCAGGCCGTCAACGGCCGGGTCTCCGGCGCCAGCGGTCCGATGGCGGCAGCGCTGCTGAACTTCACCGTCGGCACGACCTGCCTGCTGCTCCTGCTCGGTGTCTCGCTGGCGGTCCGAGGTGATCTGGCGGGTCTGCCCGACCTGCCCGGCGGGTGGTGGCTCTACACCGGCGGCCTCATGGGCGTGGTGTTCATCTCCGGCGCCGCCCTGCTGGTGAAGGTGCACGGCGTGCTCGTGCTCGGCCTGTGCACGGTTGCCGGCCAGGTGGTGGCCTCCCTGCTCATCCAGGGCCTCGCGGGCGACCACCTCGCCCTCACCACCGTCCTGGGTGGGCTCGTGGCGCTGCTCGGCGTCGCCGTCGGCGCCTGGGCGAGCCGGCGGGCAAGCTGAGGAGGAGGGCCGTGGGCAGCTCAGCCCCGCGGCCGCCAGGTCGGCGCGACCGCCGACCGGGGCAGGTCCTGCAACGCCTGGGCCTCCGCGACGGTGAGAGCGTGCCCCCCGAGGTGCGCGGGGTGCCAGACCGCGCGCGCCCCGGCATCCGGCTGGTGCCGCGGGCGCCGTTGGACCTCGTCGAGCATGCTCTGCAGGGTGGCGCCGAGCAGTCGGGTGCCCTCGACGGTGCCTTCCACGCCGGCGGCGGTCGAGACGTCGAGCGGCTCGCCGACCACCAGTGTGACGGGCCGACCCCGGCGTACCTCCGGGCGTTGCTTGGCCGTCAGCAGCCGCTGCGGCCCCCACACCACCACCGGCAGGAGGGGCGCTCCGGTCTCCCGGGCCAGCGCGACCGCGCCCGGCATCAGCGCCCGGACGGTGTAGGAGCGGCTGACCCCGGCCTCGGGGAAGACGCCGACGGCCTCGCCCTCGCTCAGCAGTCGGCGCGCGTGCAGGTACGCCGCCGCCGGTGCGCGTCGGTCGACGGGGACGTGGCCCATGGCGGTCATGAGGGCCCGCGAGGCCTTGTGCTCGAACACCTCGTGCCGGGCCAGGAAGCGGACCAAGCGCCTGCTGCGGTCGGCCGTGAGCCCGACGAGCAGGAAGTCGAGGAAGCTGACGTGGTTGGCCGCGAGGACCACCGGACCCTGCTGGGGGACGTGGTGGTCGCCCGTCATCTCGACGCGCAGGTCGAGCGCGCGCAGCACGACGCGTCCGGCCCCGACCACGCCGCGGTAGACGCGCTCACCTCGCTGCTCCACGCTGACTGTTCTCCCTCCACGACGGTCCGGACGGCCATCCTTGCCGACTAGGCTGCACCGGTGAACGAGACGACGACGCAGCGGCCCGACGACTGGTGGCGATCGGCCGTCGTCTACCAGGTCTACCCGCGCTCGTTCGCCGACAGCGACGGCGACGGCGTCGGCGACCTGCCCGGCCTCATCGACCGCCTCGACCACCTCGCGCTGCTCGGGGTCGACGTCGTCTGGGTGTCGCCGTTCTTCACCTCGCCGCAGGACGACAACGGTTACGACATCAGCGACTACGAGGACGTCGACCCGGTGTTCGGCACGCTCGCCGACGTCGACCGGCTGATCACCGGGCTGCACGAGCGGGGCATGAAGCTCGTCATGGACCTCGTCGTCAACCACACCAGCGACGAGCACGCGTGGTTCGTCGAGAGCCGCAGCGGCAAGGACAGCCCGAAGCGCGACTGGTACTGGTGGCGACCGGCGCGCGAGGGCCACGAGCCCGGCGGCGAGGGCGCCGAGCCGACGAACTGGCGCTCGTTCTTCTCAGGGTCGACCTGGGAGCTCGACGAGGCGACGGGGGAGTACTACCTCCACCTCTTCACCCGCAAGCAGCCCGACCTCAACTGGGAGAACCCGGAGGTGCGCGAGGCGGTCCACGCGATGATGCGTCGCTGGGTCGACCGTGGCGTCGACGGCTTCCGCATGGACGTCATCAACATGATCTCCAAGCGGGTCGGTCCCGACGGCTCGCTCGAGGACGGCGGAGGTACGGCGACCTCGGGCAGCTTCGGCGGCGACCAGTACCTCAACGGGCCGCGCATCCACGAGCTCCTCCAGGAGATGAACGCCGCCGTGATGGCGCCCGCGGCAGCGGCCGGACGGCGCCTGATCACCGTCGGGGAGACCCCGGCGACCCCGGTCGAGGAGGCCCGGCTCTACACCGACCCGGCCCGCGCCGAGGTCGACATGGTCTTCACCTTCGAGCACATGGAGCTCGACAGCCGGCCCGGCGGCGCGGGCAAGTGGGACCTCGCGCCGTTGTCGCTGCCCGCGCTCAAGGCCAACCTGAAGCACTGGCAGGACGGTCTCGCCGAGGCCGGCTGGAACAGCCTGTACTGGAACAACCACGACCAGCCCCGCATCGTCTCGCGCTGGGGTGACGACGCGGCGTTCCGCGTCGAGAGCGCGAAGGCCTGGGGGACCGTCCTGCACCTGCTGCGCGGGACGCCGTACATCTACCAGGGCGAGGAGCTGGGCATGACCAACGCCCACTTCACCTCCCTCGACCAGTACGCCGACGTCGAGTCGGTGAGGTGGGCGCGCGACGCGGCCGCGAGCGGCGTACCGCTGGAGGAGATCCTGACCTCCCTGGCCGTCAAGTCGCGCGACAACGCGCGCACCCCGATGCAGTGGGACGCGACCGAGCACGCGGGCTTCACCACGGGCACGCCGTGGCTGCCGGTCAACCCCAACCACGTCGAGATCAACGCCGAGGCCGCGGTGGCGGACCCCGGCTCGGTCTTCCACCACTACCGCCGCCTCATCGGGCTGCGACGCGCGCACCCCGTGGTGGTCGAGGGCGACGTGTCGTTCCTCCTGCTCGAGCACGAGCAGCTCTTCGCCTACGTACGTCGACTCGCGGAGGTCCGGCTGCTGGTGGTGGTCAACCTGTCGGGCCGCCCGGCCGTGGTCGACCTGGGCGACGACGCCGACCTGCTCTCCGGCGAGGTGGTCCTCGGTGAACGGCTCGAGCCGGGAGCGACGTTGGGGCCGTGGGGCCAGTGCGTGGTCCTCGGCTGAGTGGGCTGGGCCGACCCTGCCCGAGCACCGTTGTCTGGATGTGTTCAAGATTATCTGGTTGGCTGAGGGGTAGAAGGCAGAGGGCGGTGCGCAGCAGCTCCCGCGCCCCCACGAGCACGACGACGGCACGCCCGCACACCACACGCAGGAGGAACCACATGACAGCCACCCGTGGCGAGACAGGCGAGATCGAGGGCACCCCGCAGGGGGGCTCGCACACCGTGACCGGCTCCCCGGCCGGCAACGACAGCCACTCGCTGACGTTGGGTTCTGACGGCCCGATCCTGCTGCACGACCGGCACATGATCGAGCAGATGGCGCACTTCAACCGCGAGCGCGTGCCGGAGCGCAACGTGCACGCCAAGGGTTCCGGTGCGTTCGGTGTCTTCGAGACGACCGAGGACGTGTCGGCGTACACCAAGGCGGCGCTGTTCCAGCCCGGGGTGAAGACCGAGATGCTGGCGCGCTTCTCCACGGTGGCCGGTGAGCAGGGCTCGCCCGACACCTGGCGCGACCCCCGCGGCTTCTCGCTGAAGTTCTACACCTCCGAGGGCAACTACGACCTCGTCGGCAACAACACCCCGGTGTTCTTCATCCGCGACACGATGAAGTTCCCGCACTTCATCCGCAGCCAGAAGCGCCGCGGCGGCCCGGGTCTGCGCGACAACGACATGCAATGGGACTTCTGGACCCTCAACCCGGAGTCGGCCCACCAGGTCACGTACCTCATGGGCGACCGCGGCATCCCGATGTCCTACCGGACCATGAACGGCTACGGGTCGCACACCTTCATGTGGATCAACGCCGCGGGCGAGAAGTCCTGGATCAAGTACCACTTCAAGTCCGACCAGGGCGTCAAGGGCCTGACCCAGGAGGCGGCGAACAAGATCGCCGGCGACGACTCCGACTTCCACCGCCGCGACCTCTACGACGCGATCGCCGACGGCGACTTCCCGTCGTGGACGCTGCACGTGCAGGTGATGCCCTACGAAGACGCCAAGACCTACCGCTTCAACCCGTTCGACCTGACGAAGGTCTGGCCGCACAGCGACTACCCGCTGATCAAGGTCGGGACGATGACGCTGAACAAGAACCCGGACAACTTCTTCGCCCAGATCGAGCAGGCGGCCTTCGAGCCGAGCGCGGTGGTGCCGGGCATCAGCTTCAGCCCGGACAAGATGCTGATCGGTCGCACGTTCGCCTACTCGGACACGCACCGCTACCGCATCGGCCCGAACTACCTGCAGCTGCCGGTCAACAAGCCTCGTGTCGAGGGCTACAACACCTTCGCCTTCGACGGCCCGATGGCCTACGACCACTCCGGCGACCAGCCGGTCTACGCCCCCAATTCCGAGGGTCGCGGCTACAGCAACGAGATCGGCGAGGTCGAGGACTCGTGGGAGGCCGACGGGGCGATGGTGCGCAGCGCCTATGCCCTGCGTGCCGAGGACGACGACTTCGGCCAGGCCCGTGCGCTGGTCAACGAGGTCTGGACCCAGGAGCAGCGCGACCGCTTCGTCGAGAACGTCGCCGGCCACATCCTCGGCGGCGTGAAGCAGGAGCGTCTCCCCAAGGTCTTCGAGTACTGGCGCAACGTCGACGAGGAGTGCGGCAAGCGCATCGAGGAGCTGGTCCACGCCGGCACGGCGACCGGACCTGCCCCCGGCCCGACAGAGGTCGAGGGCGTCCTCTCCGAGTGAGCCCTGTCTGACCCGTACGACGACGCGGGCCGTCTCCATGCGGGAGGCGGCCCACGTCGCTGTCCGAACGCGAACCGCTTCCGTCCGAGGAGCAGGACGGCGATCCCGGATGATGGGACGGGTGTCACACTGGCTTGACCGGTGCAGGCCGGAGAGGGGACCGTATGACCCATGCGCACCCTGGTACTCGTAGGACACGACGCGTGAGCTGAACGCTCCGTCGCCAGCGCGCGCGTCACCCTCGCCAGCCCACCGGGTTGCGGGGGTTTTTTGTTGGGCGGATCAGGCGTGAACCAGCAGTGATGGACCCAGTACGGACGATGAGGGACGAGGACGTCATGAGTGAGGCAGCACAGCCCGCGGCGGGGCAGACGGTCACCGGGGCGCAGAGCCTCGTCCTGGCCCTGGAGCACGCCGGCGCCGAGAACATCTTCGGCATCCCCGGCGGGGCGATCCTGCCGGCGTACGACCCGCTCTTCGACTCGGTGAAGCTGCGCCACATCCTGGTGCGCCACGAGCAGGGCGCCGGGCACGCCGCGCAGGGGTACGCCGCCGCGACCGGCAAGGTCGGGGTCTGCATGGCCACCAGCGGGCCGGGGGCCACCAATCTGGTGACGCCGCTGGCCGACGCCCACATGGACTCGGTGCCGCTGGTCGCGATCACCGGCCAGGTCGCGAGCGCCGCCATCGGCACCGACGCCTTCCAGGAGGCCGACATCCGCGGCATCACGATGCCGATCACCAAGCACAACTTCCTGGTCACCGACCCGGCCGAGATCCCGCGCACCGTCGCCGAGGCGTTCTACATCGCCTCGACCGGCCGTCCGGGTCCGGTCCTGGTCGACATCTCCAAGGACGCGCTGCAGGCCCGGACCACCTTCGTCTGGCCGACCGAGCTCAGCCTGCCGGGCTACCGTCCGGTGACCAAGCCGCACGCCCGCCAGGTCCGCGAGGCGGCCCGGCTGATCACCGCCTCCCACAAGCCGGTGCTCTACGTCGGCGGCGGCGTCATCCGGGCCGAGGCCCACGCCGAGCTCCGGGTGCTCGCCGAGCAGACCGGCATCCCGGTCGTCACCACGTTGATGGCCCGCGGGGCCTTCCCCGACTCCCACCCCCAGCACCTCGGCATGCCGGGCATGCACGGCACGGTGGCCGCGGTCGGCGCGCTGCAGCGCAGCGACCTGATCATCAGCCTGGGTGCCCGCTTCGACGACCGGGTCACCGGTCAGCTCAGCTCCTTCGCGCCGCACGCGAAGGTCATCCACGCCGACATCGACCCCGCCGAGATCGGCAAGAACCGCCACGCCGACGTCCCGATCGTGGGCGACTGCCGCGAGGTCGTCGCCGACCTGGTCGTGGCGCTGCGCGCCGAGGCCGAGGCCGGGCGCGAGGGTGACTACACGGCGTGGGCGGAGTACCTCGCCGGCGTCAAGGAGCGCTACCCGCTCGGCTACGACACCCCCGAGGACGGCTCGCTGTCGCCGCAGTACGTCCTCGAGCGGCTCGGCGCGATCGCCGGCCCCGAGGCCGTCTACTGCGCCGGCGTCGGCCAGCACCAGATGTGGGCCAGCCACTTCGTCGGCTACGAGAACCCGCGCACCTGGCTCAACTCCGGTGGCCTCGGCACGATGGGGTACGCCGTCCCGGCCGCGATGGGCGCCAAGGTCGGCCGGCCCGAGGCCATCGTGTGGGCCATCGACGGCGACGGCTGCTTCCAGATGACGAACCAGGAGCTCGCGACCTGCGCGATCGAGGGCATTCCGATCAAGGTCGCGATCATCAACAACGAGTCGCTCGGCATGGTCCGGCAGTGGCAGACGCTGTTCTACAACCAGCGCTACTCCAACACCGACCTGCAGTCCAAGCGCATCCCGGACTTCGTGAAGCTGGCCGAGGCCTACGGCTGCGTGGGACTGGCCTGCGACTCGCCCGAGGACGTCGACGCGACCATCCGCAAGGCCATGGAGATCAACGACGTGCCGGTCGTGGTGGACTTCCGCGTGCACCGCGACGCGATGGTGTGGCCGATGGTGGCCGCCGGCACCAGCAACGACGACATCAAGCTCGCGCGGGACATGGCTCCCACGTGGGAGGACGACGACCTGGAGAAGGACCACTCATGAGCAGCAGGCACACCCTGTCGGTGCTCGTCGAGAACAAGCCCGGCGTGCTGGCCCGTGTGGCCGGCCTGTTCAGCCGCCGCGGCTACAACATCGACAGCCTCGCCGTCGGCCCGACCGAGCACCCCGAGATCTCGCGCATGACCATCGTGGTCAACGTCGACGAGTCGCCCCTGGAGCAGGTGACCAAGCAGCTCAACAAGCTGGTCGAGGTCATCAAGATCGTCGAGCTGGAGCCCTCGGCCTCCGTGGCCCGCGAGCTGCTGCTGGTCAAGGTCCGCGCCGACGCGTCGTCGCGTGGCCAGGTGCTCGAGGTCGTCCAGCTGTTCAAGGCCAAGGTCATCGACGTCTCGACCGAGGCGGTGACGGTGCAGATCGTCGGCAACGCCGACAAGCTCGCCGACTTCCTGCGCATCCTCGAGCCCTTCGGGGTCCGCGAGCTGGTGCAGTCGGGCATGGTCGCCATCGGCCGCGGCTCGCGCTCGATCAGCGAGCGCACCCTCAAGCCCGTCGCCGTCCCGGTGCCCACCCCTGGTTCGGTGCCCCCTGCCACGGCCTCGGCCGCGACTCCCGCGCCGGCCCCAGGCGCCGTACCCTCCCCGAAGTCCTTCGCCTCCCGCCTGTGACCGCAGCACCCTGAAGCACCCTGATCCACCAGACCCGATGAAACCCATCAGAAGGAGAGCCCACCGTGGCTGAGATGTTCTACGACGACGACGCCGACCTCTCGGTGGTCCAGGGGCGCCACGTGGCGGTCCTGGGCTACGGCAGCCAGGGGCACGCCCACGCGCTGTCCCTGCGCGACAGCGGCGTCGACGTCCGTGTCGGGCTGCCCGAGGGCTCGAAGAGCCGGGCCAAGGCCGAGGCCGAGGGCCTGCGCGTCCTCACCCCGGGCGAGGCCTGCGAGGAGGCCGACCTGGTCATGATCCTCGCGCCGGACCACATCCAGCGCAAGCTGTACGCCGAGTCCGTCGAGCCCAACCTCGTCGCCGGGGACGCGCTGTTCTTCGGCCACGGCTTCAACATCCGCTTCGGCTACATCACTCCGCCCGAGGGCGTGGACGTGGCCATGGTCGCCCCCAAGGGTCCCGGGCACCTGGTGCGCCGCGAGTTCTCCGAGGGACGTGGCGTCCCGGTGCTCGTCGCCGTCGAGGAGGACGCCAGCGGCAAGGCCTGGGAGCTCGCGCTGTCCTACGCCAAGGGCATCGGCGGCCTGCGCGCCGGCGGCATCAAGACCACCTTCACCGAGGAGTGCGAGACCGACCTGTTCGGCGAGCAGGCCGTCCTCTGCGGCGGCGCCTCCCAGCTCGTCCAGTACGGCTTCGAGACGCTCATCGAGGCCGGCTACCAGCCCGAGGTCGCCTACTTCGAGTGCCTGCACGAGCTGAAGCTCATCGTCGACCTGATGTACGAGGGTGGCATCGCCAAGCAGCGTTGGTCGGTCTCCGACACCGCCGAGTACGGCGACTACGTCTCGGGTCCGCGCGTCATCGACGAGCGGGTCAAGGAGAACATGAAGGCGGTGCTGGACGACATCGTCAACGGGTCCTTCGCCCAGCGCTTCATCGACGACCAGGACAACGGCGGCAAGGAGTTCCAGGAGCTGCGCGCGAAGGGCGAGCAGCACCCGATCGAGGAGACCGGCCGCGAGCTGCGCAAGCTCATGAGCTGGGTCAAGTCCCACGACTCCGACTACGTCGAGGGCACCGCGACCCGCTGACCCGCGAGGGCCTGAGGGGTGCCGGTTTCACCAGGTACCTAGTGAAACCGGCACTTCCCGAGCGATGCAACGCTCGGGGAGCGCCGGTCCTGCTCGGGGAGTACGCCGAGGTGCCGGCTTGCTCAGTACGTCGTGCGCCGCCCGTCGGGCATCACGATCCACAAGATGATGTAGGCGATGAACTGCGGTCCGGGGAGCAGGCAGCTGAGGACGAACAGCAGCCGGACCATGCTGGGCTTCATGTCGAAGCGGGCGGCGAGGCCGGAGCAGACGCCGGCGATCATGCGGTTCGGTGGGCGGACGAGGGTGGTGTTCATGGATGGATCCTTCCCATCGGTGGCGGGGTGGCACGTGCACGGAGCGACTACTTCACCTCGGACCGAGGACGGAGCCGAGCAGGTTGCCCGGAGCGCCGGCCCGTTGGGGCCGAGGAAGCCGGCAACCCGACCGTAGAGTCCGACCCTGAGAGCGCCTCGGGGTGCCCTGAGGGGACAGCTCGCCTCGACCTGTGTCGACCCGGCGGTGGGGTAGCATCGCCGGGGGCACAGCGTCGTGCGCAGCCACCGCCGCCGTCGATCGGCCGGCGTCGGCTCCCTGGACCCAGAGCGATCTTCCGATCTCGTGAGGACCCCGACGTGAACCCCCACCCGGACGCGACCGACGTCGCGAAGCCCGTCGTGCTCATCGCCGAGGAGCTGAGCCCGGCCACGATCGAGGCGCTCGGGCCGGACTTCGAGATCCGCCACTGCAACGGCGCCGACCGCGAGGACCTGCTCGCCTCGATCCCCGAGGCCGACGCCGTGCTGGTCCGCTCGGCGACCAGGATCGACGTCGAGGCCCTCGAGGCCGCCAAGCGGCTTCAGGTCGTGGCCCGCGCCGGGGTCGGCCTGGACAACGTCGACGTCAAGGCCGCCACCCAGGCCGGCGTCATGGTCGTCAACGCTCCCACCTCCAACATCGTCTCGGCCGCCGAGCTCGCGGTGGCGCTCATGCTGGCCGCGGCCCGCAACGTCGCCCCCGCCAGCCAGGCGCTGAAGCAGGGGGAGTGGAAGCGCAGCCGCTACACCGGCATCGAGCTCTACGAGAAGACCGTCGGCGTCGTCGGGCTCGGTCGCATCGGCGTCCTGGTGGCACAGCGGCTGAGCGCCTTCGGCATGAAGGTGATCTCCTACGACCCCTACGTGCAGGCCGGTCGGGCGGCGCAGATGGGGGTCCGCCTGGTCACCCTCGACGAGCTGCTCGCGGAGTCTGACTTCATGAGTGTCCACCTGCCCAGGACGCCCGAGACCATCGGTCTCATCGGCGCCGACGAGCTGGCCAAGGTGCGGTCGAACCTCGTGCTCGTCAACGCCGCCCGCGGCGGCATCGTCGACGAGCAGGCACTCTTCGACGCCCTCACCGAGGGGCGGGTCGCAGCGGCCGGGCTCGACGTCTTCACCCAGGAGCCGTGCACCGACAGCCCGCTGTTCACCCTCGAGAACGTCGTCGCCACGCCCCACCTCGGCGCCTCCACCGAGGAGGCGCAGGAGAAGGCCGGCGTCGCCGTGGCGAGGTCGGTGCGCCTGGCCCTCAACGGTGAGCTCGTGCCCGACGCCGTCAACGTCCAGGGCGGCCTGATCGCCGAGGACGTCCGACCCGGCATCCCCCTGACCGAGAAGCTCGGCCGCATCTTCACCGCGCTGGCCGGCGAGGTCGCCCAGCAGGTCGACGTCGAGGTGCGGGGCGAGATCACGCAGTACGACGTCAAGGTGCTCGAGCTGGCGGCACTCAAGGGCGTCTTCTCCGACATCGTCGAGGAGACGGTGTCCTACGTGAACGCGCCCCTGCTGGCCGCCGAGCGCGGCGTCGCCGTACGCCTGGTGACCGATGCCGACAGCCCCGACCACCGCAACCTGATCACGCTGCGCGGCACCCTGGCCGACGGCAGCCGGGTCTCGGTCAGCGGGACCCTCATCGGCATCGCGCAGAAGGAGCGGCTCGTCGAGGTCGACGGCTACGACGTCGACATCGAGCCCACCGAGCACCTCGCGTTCTTCCGCTACTCCGACCGCCCGGGGATGGTCGGCACCGTCGGCGGGGTGCTCGGGCGGGCCGGCATCAACATCGCCGGCATGCAGGTCTGCCGCGACACCAAGGGTGGGCACGCCCTCGTGGCGCTGTCGGTCGACACCGCGATCCCGCCCGCGGCGCTGGACGAGATCGCCACCTCGATGGAGGCCGTCGAGGTGCGCGCGGTGGATCTCACCGAGAAGCCGGGCCCGGACTCCCACCGCGTCTGAACGGGTTCTCGGCGAGCACCCGGTAGCCGTCATGATGGACCCATGGACTCCCTGGCCAACCTGACCCCGTGGCAGCAGATCCGCAGCCCGCGCATGCCGCGGCGCCTGACGCAGCTGCTCGCCGGGCTCACCCTGTACGGCCTCAGCATGGCCATGATGGTGCAGTCGTTCCTCGGCCTCGACCCGTGGGACGTCCTGCACTTCGGCCTCGCCCGGCTGATGCCGCTGTCCTTCGGCACGATCGTGATCATCACCGGGGTCGCGGTCCTGCTGACCTGGATCCCGCTGCGCCAGATGCCGGGCCTCGGCACGGTCGCGAACGTCGTCGTCATCGGGCTGGCCACCGACTGGGGGCTGTCCTGGATCGAGCGGCCCGACGCCCTCGCCGCCCGTGCCGGGCTCCTGGTGGGCGGTGTCGTGCTCAACGGCCTGGCCGGTGCGCTCTACATCGGCGCCCAGCTCGGCACCGGCCCGCGCGACGGCCTGATGACCGGCATCGCGCGCCGCACCGGCTGGTCGTTGCGGCTGGTGCGCACGGGCATCGAGGTCACCGTGCTGAGCGTCGGCTTCCTGCTCGGCGGCACCGTCGGCGTCGGGACCGCGCTCTACGCCCTGTCCATCGGCCCGCTGCTGCAGCTCTTCCTGCCGTGGGTGGTCGTGCGGCTGCCCGGGGTGCGCGAGCCGGTGGTCGACGGCTCCGCTCCCGGGGCGAGCGAGGTCACTCGGTGCGGGTGAGCGCCACCTCGACGAACATCTGCGAGGTCTCACCGCCGCCGAAGATGCCGGTCAGCGGGGCGACGTCGGCGTAGTCGCGACCGGTGCCGACCACGACGTACCGGTCGTCGGGAGCCACCGCGTTGGTGGGGTCGAAGCCGACCCACGTGCCGTCCCACCACTCGATCCAGGCGTGAGACTCGCCGGTGACGGTCTCGCCGACCACCGGGTCGCTCGAGGGGTGCAGGTAGCCGGAGACGTAGCGCGCCGGGACGCCTGCCACCCGCAGCGCGCCCAGGCACAGGTGGGCCAGGTCCTGGCACACCCCGGCCCGCTCGCGCCAGGCCGCTGCGGCGGTGCCGTGGACCTCGGTGGAGCCAGTGACGTAGGCGACCTCGTCGTGGACCAGCCGGCAGACCTCCTCGACGAAGGCGGCCGGCTCGAGGGCGCCGCCGAGCATGCCCTCGACGTGCTCGGCGAAGTCCTCGGCCGGGGCGACCCGGTCGGGGACCTCCAGGTGCTCGCACATCCGGTCGACCAGGCGCCGGTCGGCGAAGTCGTCCCAGCCGAGGTGCTGCACCGTCGGTGAGCGCCGGTTGACCTGCACCGTCGCCGTCGACTCCACCAGCAACCGGTCGTGCGGCACGTGGACCTCGAAGGCGGTGACCATCGACCCCCAGTAGTCGCGGTAGCGCATCGTCCAGGGAGCGGGGGAGACCTCGAGCCGGCTGGCGAGCACCAGCTGGCCGGGGCTGGTCACCGGCGTCATCCGGGCCTCGTTGTAGGAGGAGCTGACCGGCTGGGCGTAGGTGTAGCCGGTGGTGTGGACGACCTCGAGCTGCATCGTCATCCCAGACCACCCGCCCAGTGGATCGCCTCGGAGGTGTCGAAGTACGTCGTGCCGATCGCCTCGGCGGCGGCGCTGCAGGTCACCTGGAGCTGCTCCATCTCGTCGGGGAGGTCGGTCAGGATGGCGGCGAGCGGTCGGTACTCGAGGTCCGCCCGGGCGCGCCCCAGCAGCCGTTGTGCCTCGTCGCCGAAGCCGACGCGGGGACCGGCGTGCGCCAGGTCCTCGAGGCAGCGCTCCGCGGTGCGCAGCGCCGACATGACGGAGCGGGGGAACAGCCGGTCCAGCAGCAGGAACTCCGCCGCCGCCTCGTCGGCCTCCAGTCCCCGGTAGGTGCGCAGGAAGGCCTCGTAGGCACCGCACGCACGCAGGGTGGCGTTCCAGCCGCCGGACGGTACGCCGGCCAGGGCCGTCGTGGTGAGCAGGCGGGCCGTCATGTCGGCCCGCTCGATGCTGCGTCCCAGCACGTAGAAGTGCCAGGTCTCGTCGCGGCTCATGGTGGTGCCCGCGACCCCGTTGATCACCGAGCAGCGCTCGCGGACCCAGTCGAAGGCCACGGCGCTGCGCATCCCCGGGACCCGGCCGGTGGAGATGGCCCTCCACGTGGTGTTGATGGCCGACCACATGTCGGTCGAGAGGGTCTCGCGGGCCCGGCGGGCGCTCTCGCGGGCGGCTCCCAGGGTGGCCGCGGTGGAGGCCTCGGAGCGGACGTCGGAGAGCAGCAGCCGCAGCATGGTGCCCTGGTCGACGGGGCCCTCGTGCTCGACGCCCATGATCGCGAGCAGCAGCCGGCACGACTCCTCCTCGTCGACGAAGGGGTCCTCGATGAGCAGCTGGGTGTGGACGTCGAGGATGCGGGCGGTGACGTCCGCGCGCTCGACGTACCGCCCGATCCAGAACAGCGACTCCGCGATGCGACTCAGCACGGCGCCCCCCGGTGGTCGAGCCGGTCGAGACCTTTGTTGTTGTTGTTGCTGTTGCTGTTGCTGTTGCTGGCCGGGATCCTCGCCGCCCGCGCCCGCGAGCAGGTCGGCCATCGCCGGACCGGGGTCCGAGGCAGCAGCGGCACCGTCGACGCCGATGCGCCGGGGGACCACCGTCGGCACCGGGGCCGGGTCGCGTCGGTCGGAGACCACCCAGGTGTCCTTGGAGCCGCCGCCGCGGCTGCTGTTGACGATCAGCTCGCCCTCCGGCAGCGCCACGCGGGTGAGTCCGCCGGGCAGCACCCACACGTCGTTGCCGTCGTTGACGGCGAAGGGGCGAAGGTCGACGTGACGGGGGCGCACCTGGCCGTCGATGAGCGTCGGGACGGTGGACAGCGAGATCACCGGCTGGGCGACCCAGGCGCGGGGGTCGGCGAGGATCTTGCGGCGCAGCTCGTCGAGCTCGGCGGCCTCGGCGCGCGGACCGATCACGATGCCCGTGCCGCCGGAGCCGTCGACGGGCTTGAGGACCAGCTCGTCGAGGCGGTCGAGGACCTCCTCGCGCGCCTCGTCGTCGCCGAGGCGCCAGGTGTCGACGTTGCGCAGGATCGGCTCCTCGCGCAGGTAGTAGCGGATCAGGTCCGGCACGTAGGAGTAGAGCAGCTTGTCGTCGGCCACCCCGTTGCCCACGGCGTTGGCGATCGTCACGTGACCGGCGCGCGCGGCGTTGATGAGGCCGGGCACACCGAGCATCGAGTCGTGGCGGAAGTGCACCGGGTCGAGGAAGTCGTCGTCGATGCGGCGGTAGATCACGTGCACCGGCTGCAGGCCGCGCGTCGTACGCATCGAGACGCGACCGCCTCGGCAGACCAGGTCGCGGCCCTCGACGAGCTCGATGCCCATCCGGCGGGCGAGCATGGAGTGCTCGAAGTAGGCGGAGTTGTGGACGCCCGGGGTCAGCACGACCACGGTGGGGTCGCCGACCCCCACCGGCGCGGCGGCGCGCAGCGCGGCCAGCAGGCGCTGGGGGTAGGAGTTGACCGGCTCGATGCGGTGCTCGCTGAACGCCTCGGGAAGCGCGGAGGCGACCGCGCGGCGGTTGGTCATCACGTAGGAGACCCCGGACGGAACGCGGGCGTTGTCCTCCAGGACGCGGAAGTCGCCCTCGGCGTCGCGGATCAGGTCGATGCCGGAGACGTGGATCCGCACCCCGTTCGGCGGGGAGAAGCCCGCCACCACCCGGTGGTAGTGCGGCGAGGTGGCCACCACGGAGCGGGGGATGACGCCCTCCGACAGCACGCGGGCGGAGGAGTAGATGTCGTCGAGGAAGGCCTCGAGGGCCAGCACCCGCTGCTTCACGCCGGCCTCGACCTCGACCCAGCGCTTCATGTCGATCAGGCGCGGCACGATGTCGAGCGGGAAGGGCCGCTCCTCGCCGCCCACCCCGAAGGTGATGCCCTGGTCGAGGTAGGACGAGGCCACGCTGTCGGCCCGGGTGGCGATCTCGTCGGTCGCCATCCGCAGGAACGTCTCGTGGACCGCGTGGTACTCGCGCCGGACGGCCCCGCCGGAGAACATCTCGTCGTACGCCGCACCCGGTCCCTGGTCGTAGCCACCGAAGACGTCCGTCATGGCGGCGATTCTAGGGATCCCCCTGTCACGGGCGTGCGACTCGGCGAAACTCAGCGCTTGGTGGCGATGAGGACGGCGGTGTCGGAGGCGACCATGACCTCGACGGTCGTGAAGCGCTCGTCGGTCAGCCACCGCTCGCGCAGGGAGTCGACGCGTCCGGCGTACACCGGGGGCCAGGACTCGCAGGGCGTGAAGTCGTCGAGGACCACGACGCCGCCCGGCTCGACGAGGTCCACGACGACGTCGGCACCGCTGTCCTTGGGCTCGCGGGCGTCGAGGAACAGCAGCGAGAAGGGGCCGTGCTCCTTGAGCGTCGACCAGTCCGCGGCCAGCACCTCGACCTGGGCGTCGTCGGCGAACACCTCCGCGGCGGCTCCGGCGAGCTCGGTGTCCAGCTCGGCACTGACGATCTTCGCGCCGTTGCGCACGCCGCTGCGCAGCCAGGCCGTGCCCACACCCGTGCCGGTGCCGAACTCGGCCAACGTGCCCTGCTTCGTCGCGGCGAGGGTGGCCAGCAGCCGCCCGGTCTCGTTGCGGCAGAAGGAGGCGTAGCCGCGCTTGCGCGAGACCTGGAAGGCGCGCTCCACCACGGCCGGGACGTCGGGGGGTGCGCTCATGGCCAGGAGTGTCGCAGGGTCGCCGCACGCGTCCGGGCCTGCTCCGGTTCATGCCAACATCCGAGACAGCGTCCCAGCATGTGAGAAGGCCCGAGAAAGGGGTGGGCCGGGCGCTTCCGCTCCGCCTACCCTGGCAGGACCATGCGGAGGACGTTCGTACTTATCAGTCGCCGCGGCGAGGCCAGCTAACCAGGGCCCATCTCGCCGCGGTGTCTGGCGTTGCCTTCGGGCCCTGACCCTCCGCGGCGAGTGACGTCGTCACCTCCGCACCTGAGATCCAGAGCGATCTGGCCGATCTCCCCCCACCCCGGTGGGCAGGGCTCCCGCGCGTGATCCGCGCCCGTCGTCCTCGAGATCCCCGTCGCTCGTCGCGGAGGGTGCACCTGCGTCCCACCCCCTTCCGGCCCCCGCTTCGCGCGGTCGAGGCCGACCGAGCACCCCAGGAGACACCAGATGTACGACTTCTACCCCGAGTGGGGCCCCTCGCGTCACCGCGACGAGACCGACTCAGCGACCCCGACCCGCCGCCCCCGCTACTGGCGCGCACCGGTGCTGGTGGGTGCCGGCGTGGGCGCCGGCGCCGAGTCGCGAGACGGCGACCGCGACCGCCCTGACGACAACTAGGCTCCCGGCCCATGACCGCGACCCCGTCCGTACCGTCCGCTCCGTCCGGCCCCACCCGTAGGTCGACCGGGACCCGCCTCGCCGTCATCCCCGGCGACGGCATCGGACGCGAGGTGACCGACGAGGCCCTCAAGGTCCTCGCGGTGGCCGCGCCGGCGGAGCTCAAGGTCGAGACCAACCGCTTCGACCTCGGCGCCGAGCGCTACCTCGCCACCGGCGAGGTGCTCCCGGACTCGGTGCTCGCGGAGATCCGCGAGCACGACGCGATCCTGCTCGGCGCGGTGGGCGGCAAGCCGGGCGACCCGAACCTGCCGCCCGGCATCCTCGAGCGCGGTCTGTTGCTCAAGCTGCGCTTCGAGCTCGACCACTACGTGAACCTGCGTCCGTCGCGGATGTTCCCCGGGGTCACCTCCCCGCTGACCGACCCCGGCGAGATCGACTTCGTCGTCGTGCGCGAGGGCACCGAGGGCCCCTACACGGGCAACGGCGGTGCGCTGCGCGTCGGTACGCCGGCGGAGGTCGCCACCGAGGTCAGCGTCAACACCGCCTTCGGCGTCGAGCGCGTCGTGCGCGACGCCTTCGCCCGAGCCCAGAAGCGTCCGCGCCGCAAGCTCACGCTGGTCCACAAGACCAACGTGCTCGTCCACGCCGGCGCGGTGTGGTCGCGGCTCGTGAAGCAGGTCGGCGAGGAGTTCCCCGACGTCACCGTGGACTACCTCCACGTCGACGCCGCGATGATCTTCCTGACCACCGACCCGGCGCGCTTCGACGTCATCGTCACCGACAACCTCTTCGGCGACATCGTCACCGACCTCGCCGCCGCTGTCACCGGCGGCATCGGCCTGGCCGCCAGCGGCAACATCAACCCCGACCGGACCACGCCCTCGATGTTCGAGCCGGTCCACGGGTCCGCGCCCGACATCGCCGGGCGGCAGGTGGCCGACCCGACGGCCGCCATCCTCTCGGGCGCCCTCATGCTCGACCACCTCGGCCACCCCCAGGCGGCGGCCCGCATCGAGGCCGCCGTGCTGGCCGACCGCGCCGAGCCCGGCCGCGGCGCCGCCTCGCGCCGCACCTGCGAGGTCGGCGACGCCATCGCCGCCCGCGTCGCCGGCTGACCCCGCCCCACGAACGAAGTACGGTGCCCTCATGAGCACGCTCGACATCTCCGTGACCCCGAACGAGGACCCGACGCCCGACGACCGGGTGGCCCAGATCCTCGCCGACCCCGGCTTCGGTGTGAGCTTCACCGACCACATGGTCACCGTGGAGTGGACCCCGGAGCGGGGCTGGCACGCCGCCCGCGTCACGGCGTACGGGCCGATCAGCCTGGACCCCGCCACCGCGGTCCTGCACTACGCGCAGGAGATCTTCGAGGGCATGAAGGCCTACCGCCACGAGGACGGCTCGGTCTGGTCGTTCCGCCCCGAGGCCAACGGCGAGCGGCTGCGGCGCTCCGCGCGACGCCTCGCCCTGCCCGAGCTGCCGGTCGAGGACTTCCTGGCCACCATCACGGCCCTGGTCGAGGCCGATCAGCGCTGGGTGCCTGACGCGGCAGGGGAGAAGAGCCTCTACCTGCGGCCCTTCATGTTCGCCTCCGAGGCGTTCCTCGGGGTCCGACCCTCCAAGCACGTGACCTACATGGTCATCGCCTCCCCGGCCGGGGCCTACTTCGCCCGCGGGGTCAAGCCGGTCTCGATCATGGTCAGCGAGGAGTACACGCGCGCGGCCGTCGGCGGTCTGGGCGCGGCCAAGACCGGCGGCAACTACGCCAGCTCGCTGGCGCCGCAGAGCGAGGCCATCGAGCGCGGCTTCGACCAGGTCGTCTTCCTCGACGCGATCGAGCGACGGTACGTCGAGGAGCTCGGCGGCATGAACCTCTACTTCGTCCACGACGACGGCAGCATCGTCACCCCGGAGCTGACCGGCACGATCCTCGAGGGCGTCACCCGCTCCTCGATCATGGACCTCGCCGGCACCCTGGGCCACAAGGTGGAGGAGCGTCGCTTCTCCCTCGACGAGTGGCGCGACGGCGTCACCTCCGGTCGCATCACGGAGGTGTTCGCGTGCGGCACGGCCGCCGTCGTCACCCCCGTCGGGGTGCTCTCCTCGCGGGCGGGCGAGGTCGACTCCAGCCACGACGGCGCGGCGGGGCCGGTGACCCTCGCGATCCGCCAGGCGCTGGTCGACCTGCAGTACGGCCGCACCGAGGACACCTTCGGCTGGATGCACCGGCTGGTCTGAGGGCACGTCGTACGACGGCGCGAGCCGGGGAGGAGCGGGAGCGGTGGCGCACCCGAAGATGTACGACGACGCCGACCCGCTGCTGCGCCGGCTGCGGGACGTCGTCATGGCCCTTCCCGAGGTCGAGGAACGCGTCTCCCACGGACGGCCCACCTGGCGGGTGGCCAAGCAGTTCGCCGTCTACGGGGGCGGGGAGCGCTCGCCTGAGGGCCACGTGCGCCACGACCACGCGCTGCTCTTCGTCCCCGAGCCCGGCGAGCTCGCCGGGCTCGACGCCGACGACCGCTTCTTCCTCCCCGCCTACGTCGGGCCGTCCGGGTGGCGGGCGGTCGACCTGGACCGCGACGACGTGGGCTGGGACGAGGTCGCCGAGCTGGTCGACGCCTCCTACCGGACGGTGGCCAACAAGCGGCAGCTCGCGGCCCTCGACCTGCAGGCCGGCAAGGACGAGGGGCGGTAGCCTCACGCGGGTGAGCCCCCCGTCCCGTCCACAGCGCCACGGCGCCGTCGACCCGGGCGAGCGGCGTGTCGGGCCCTACCGGGTGCTCGCCCGCATCGGCGAGGGCGGGATGGGCGTGGTCCACCTGGCCGAGGCGCCCGACGGACGCCGGGTGGCCCTCAAGGTGCTCCGGCCCCACGTCGTCGGCGACGACGAGGGACGCGAGCGGCTGGCCCGCGAGGTCGCCTCGCTGCGCAAGGTGCGCAGCGGGCACGTCGCGGAGATCATCGACGCCGACCCGTGGGGCGAGCTGGCCTTCATCGTCACCCGATACGTCCCCGGCGACTCCCTGACCGAGCTGGTCAAACGGGAGGGCCCTGTCCGCGGCGCCGACCTCGACCACCTCGCCGACCACCTGCTGGCAGCGATCCGCGACGTCCACGCCTCCGGCGTGCTGCACCGCGACGTCAAGCCGACGAACGTGGTCATGGAGGGCCGCTCGCCGGTGCTCATCGACTTCGGGCTGGCACGGCTCGCCGAGGACCCCGCGATGACCGCGACCGGCATCCTGCTCGGCACGCCCGGCTACCTCGCCCCCGAGCTGCTGCTGGGCGACCAGCCGACCGGCGCGGTCGACGTCCACGGCTGGGCCTCCACCGTCGTGTTCGCCGCCCAGGGCGTCTCGCCGTACGGGCGGGGGCACACCCTGGCGATCCTCGACCGGACCCGCCGCGGCGAGTTCGACGTCGCCGACGTGCCTGCCGGGCTGCGGCCACTGCTCGCCGCCGCGCTGGCGCCCGACCCGCTCGAGCGGCCCACGACCCGCGAGGTGGCCACAGAGCTGGAGCGGCTGCGGGGCGACGACGGCCCCACGACCGCTCTGTCGGTGGCCCCGCCCCTGGCAGCCGGTGCCGCGGGGCCGGCGCAGGACCCGGCGATGACCGCGCCGTGGCAGTCGGTCAGCCACGACGCGCCGAGCCGGCCCGCGACCACTCCGCTCACGGCGGTCGCGCCCGTGCCGCGCGACCCCCGTCTGAGCCAGCCGCCGCCCCACATCGCCCGCAGCTGGCCGCCGCCGCCGAGCCCGACCTCGGTGCAGCCGGTGCCGATGATGGCCCCGGTCGCCGGCCACCCCCGACCGGAGGGCGCCTTCCGGCCACCCCTGTCGGGCTGGGCGCGCGGACGTCGCGCCGCCATGGTCGTCCTGCTCGTGCTCCTGCTCGCCGCCGCGACCCGCCTGGCGCCGTACGCCACGGCGGTCGTCGTCGCGACCGCGGCGGTCGTCGCCCGCGCGACCACCCGCAGCCGGGACGCGCTGTGGCGCCGACGCGGCACGCGGGGCCGGACCTGGTCCGACGGACCGCGCTCGGTGCTGGGCTACCCCTGGCACCTGGCGGCCACCGGGCTCGGCAGCGCGGCGCTGCTGCTGGCCGCGGGGATCGCGGTCAGCATCACCGTGCTCGGCGCGGTCGGGGTCCTGGGTGCCGCGCCGGCGGCGGCCCTGGCCGCGGGTGGGGCCGTGCTCGCGTGGGCGGTGTGGTGGGGCCCGGGGTCGAGCCGGGTGCGCCGCAGCGTGCTGCCGGTGCTGACCGGGCTCGCGCGTCCCGGCTCGCGCGGGCTGCTCACGATCGCAGGCCTGGCGGCGGTGACGGGGCTGCTGTGGGTCGTGCAGCCGGACGCCGGCACCGTGTGGTTCCCGGCCGACGGCCCGCCGTGGAGCGGCTGGCGCTCGCAGGTCGACAGCTGGGTCCGGCTGCCCTGAGCGGTCGGGCCCCGGTTCCCGCATGGCGGGCACCCGTGGCGACCTGGCTTGCTGCGTGGCAGACTCGGAGCATGCAGCAGAGCCTGGTGATCATTGCCTAGCGCGGCGGGTTGATCCCCGACCGCGCGACCTCTCGTCCCACGGGAGGTTTTTTTGTTGCCCGGACCAGTACACGTCAGGAACCGAAGTGAGCCAGCAGACCGACTTCCACGTCTACGACACGACCCTGCGCGACGGCGCCCAGCAGGAGGGCCTGAACCTCTCGGTCCTCGACAAGCTGCACATCGCGCGGCAGATCGACGGTCTCGGCGTCGGCTACATCGAGGGCGGCTGGCCGGGCGCCAACCCCAAGGACACCGAGTTCTTCCGACGCGCCCGCGAGGAGCTCGTCCTCGAGCACGCCCAGCTGACAGCCTTCGGCGCCACCCGCCGGGCCGGGGTCGCGGCCGCCGACGACCCGCTGGTGGCGGCGCTGCGCGACAGCGGCGCCGGCGTCGTCACGTTGGTGGCGAAGTCGCACGACCGCCACGTCGAGCTGGCGCTGCGGACCACCCCGGAGGAGAACCTCGCGATGGTCCGCGACACGGTGTCGCACCTCAGGGCCGAGGGGCAGGAGGTGTTCCTCGACGCCGAGCACTTCTTCGACGGCTACCGCGACAACCGCGACTACGCCCTGGAGGTGCTGCGCACCGCCGCCGAGGCCGGCGCCTCCGTGGTGGCGCTGTGCGACACCAACGGCGGCATGCTGCCGGCCTGGGTCGCCGACGTGGTGCAGGACGTGCTGGCCAGCACGGGCGCAAAGGTCGGCATCCACTGCCACAACGACACCGGTTGCGCGGTGGCGAACTCCCTGGCTGCGGTCGACGCCGGCGCGACGCACGTGCAGGGCACGCTGAACGGCTACGGCGAGCGCACCGGGAACGCCGACCTCGTGTCGGTGGTGGCCAACCTCGAGCTCAAGCTCGGCCGCCCGGTGCTGCCCAGCGGCAGCCTGCGCGAGGCCACCCGCATCGCGCACGCGGTCGCGGAGGTCACCAACGTGCCGCCGTCGTCGCGCCAGCCCTACGTCGGGGTGAGTGCGTTCGCCCACAAGGCGGGGCTGCACGCCTCGGCGATCAAGGTCGACCCGAGCCTCTACCAGCACATGGACCCCGAGGGCGTCGGCAACGACATGAGGCTGCTGGTCTCCGACATGGCCGGCCGCGCGTCGATCGAGCTCAAGGGGCGCGAGCTCGGCTTCGACCTGTCCCAGGACCGTGAGCTGGTGACCCGCGTGACCGACCGGGTGAAGTCGCTGGAGCAGCAGGGTCACACCTTCGAGGCCGCCGACGCCTCGTTCGAGCTGCTGCTCGTCGAGGAGGTCGAGGGCACGCGGCCGTCGTACTTCGAGGTGGAGTCGTGGCGCGTGATCACCGACTCGCACCCCGGCGGCGAGGCGGTCTCCGAGGCGACCGTGAAGCTGCGCGCCGGAGGCGCCCGGATCGTGACGGTGGGGGAGGGCAACGGCCCGGTCAACGCGCTCGACCACGCGCTGCGCGAGGCGATCGGGCAGGCCTACCCGGAGGTCGCGAAGTTCGAGCTGATCGACTACAAGGTGCGCATCCTCGACCAGGGCCACGGCACGGACGCGGTCACGCGGGTGCTCATCGAGACCACCGACGGCCAGACCTCCTGGGTCACCGTCGGGGTCGGCGCCAACGTCATCGAGGCCTCCTGGGCCGCCCTGCTCGACGGCGTCGTCTTCGGCCTCCGCCGCACCGGCATGTGACCCGCCCGCCCATGCAACGCGGGGTCATGGACGGGTACCCCGGGTCGGGAGCCTAGGGAGGCGTCCACGACCCTCGCCCGGATGTACGTCGCGCAGCTGCGGCGAGCGCGGCACGGCCGACGCACGGGCATCAGTCTGTCGAGATCGCAGCTCGGATCGCCTGCGCCAGTGTCTCCACGGCGGCCACCTGGACCACGAGGAACGCGACGTCGTCCAGCGGCTCGCCCCCACCGGTGGAGACCGCGAAGACCGTGTCCCCGTCGAAGGCGGTGTGCACGGGGCGGATCGCCTGCGCGAACGCGTCCTGCGCGACCCGGGCCAGCCGGTGGCACTGGGTCTTGGTCAGCGGGGCGTCGGTGGCGACGACGGCCAGCGTCGTGTTCGACCCGGCCACGGGAGGCTCCGGCGGAGGGTCGGTCAGAAGACGTACGACGGTCCCCGGGGCGGCGGCTCCGGCCAGGATCGAGCCGTCCGCGCCGACGACGTCGCCCACGGCGTTGACGGCGACGAGAGCGCCCACGACGGCGCCGGACGGCAGCCGCGCGGACGCGGTCCCCAGCCCGGCGTCGACCGGGTCGCCGAAGAGCTTCCCGACGCTCGCTCCGGTGCCCGCTCCCACCCGTCCGCCGGCGCACGGCAGCGCTCGCTCGGCCTCGCGGACCGCGGCCCTTCCGGCGTCGGCGTCGGGACGCACCGAGGACGACCCGACGGCGAGGTCGAACAGCACGGCCGCCGGCACGATCGGCACCCGGCCGGCCGGGGTCGGCGTACCGATGCCGCGGGACTCGAGGTGGGCCATCACCCCGTCAGCCGCAGCCAGCCCGAAGGCGGACCCGCCGGTCAGCAGGATCGCGTGGGCGCCCGGGACGGTCGCCTCGGGCCGCAGCAGATCGGTCTCACGCGTCCCGGGTGCGGCGCCACGCACGTCCACGGAGGCCACGGCGCCGTCGTCCGGGAGCAGCACCACGGTGCAGCCCGTTCGCGCCTCGGCGTCGGTCCAGTGTCCGACCCGGATGCCGGGCACGTCGGTGAGGGCGCTCATCGGGTCAGGCTAGCCGCGCGGACGGGCCCGGTCAGCGGGTGAGCCGCCCAGCGCTCGTCGGCCGGGCGGCTGCTGTCAGCGACCGGCGAGAACGGCGACACCCAGCTGCTCGCCGTCCACGATGTACCCGACGAGGGTGAGCCACTGACGGTGTCCGTCTCGGCGGCGCAGCGCCGTGTGCACGGTGAACCCCGCGACGGCGCGCAGCGCCGGGCCGATCAGCTGCTCGTGCTCCTCCGCGCCGACGACGTCCTGCAGCTGGCGCCCCCACAGCGCATCGGCGGTGGCGCCGTGGTCGGCGGCGTAGGACTCGGTGCACGCCAGCAGCGTGAGGTCCTGGCCGTAGAACGCGGCGAGGCTGGGCAGGACCTGCGACCGCACGGCCTGGACGACGGCCTCCGCCGCGGCTCCCGTGGTCACGTGGACGGCCGAGTCCGGCTCGGTGGTGGTCACAGTCATGGTGTCCTTCGACGCGCTGCGACGAACCCCATGGTCCGCCGTCCCCTTCAGTCTGGGCCCGTTGGCAGCGTGGGGCATGAGCGCTAGGTACGGACTTCGTGGCGTGCATCGGCGCTAGGTCCACCGGTGCGACGGACGCACACAGGCTGTCGAGGTGTTCCCCCGGCGGGCGGCCGGGTGCGAGGCTGGGAGCCCTGAGCGAAGGCCTGACGGCCGGATGGCCCTGTCGGATGGTGGAGGAGCTCCTGCATGAGTGATGACAACGGGCCCGAGACCGTGCGGCCCGCCGCGACCACCTGGTTCGGCGTGGTTCTCGACGCGATGGACGGTCCGGCGCTGGCGCACTTCTACGAGCGTCTGCTCGGGTGGACGATCTTCCACGAGAGCCCCGAGTGGACGACGCTGGCGCCGTCCGAGGACGCCGGCTACAACCTGGCCTTCGCCTCCGAGCCACTCCACCGCCGGCCGACGTGGCCGACCGTCGAGGGCGTGCCGCAGATGCAGCTGCACCTGGATCTGGAGGTGGCCGACGTCGAGGCAGCCGTGGCGTGGGGGCTCCACTGCGGCGCCGAGCTCGCCGAGTTCCAGCCGCAGGACGACGTGCGCGTCCTGCTCGACCCCGCCGGTCACCCGTTCTGCTACTACGCCTCGAAGGACTGATCCGTCGGGCACTGGCGCCGCGCGTGCACCCGCCGTTCGGTTCTCCTCCTTCACAGATCGAGCGCTGTGCCTCGGGGGAGCGAGGGGGCCGACCGATCAGCGGCTCGGAATGAGCCCGAGGTTGCCTGCCGTCGCCGCGTCCACGAGGGCGAGAGCGACAAACGCCAGACAGCCGTTGCCGGAGTTCTGCGGGTGCAGAGGTCGATCGGCGGGAGGTGTGGCCTTCATGCTGGCCATTGTGCAGCCACGGGTGATGCGCGGTCTCGAGGACGAGGTGGCGTTCGCGGATGCCGTACGGCAACGAAAGACCACCTCGCCGGCGATGCCGTCGCCCGACCTGAACCACGAGACTTCTCTGCAGGATCGGTGTCCGGCAAGACTCGGCCCAGATCCGCTCATCAATGCCTTGTGAGGTTGACTCCCCATGCAACGCCAGCGGCCACCACGCCCATGAGTCCGAGGCCACCGAGTGCGTAGGACGCGCCAAAGACCAGTTCAGGGTCAGGGCTAGTTCGTAGACCGCCCCGAATGAACCCTGCGAGGAACAACGAGAGGACACCCGAGACGCCGGTGATGAGAGCAGGCATGTCCTGACCCTGCCATCGTGGAGCGCCGGAGTCTCGGAAACGGCACGCGCATGGGCTTGACCGAACGGCGGCGCGATGGGACGTCTCTGGGTGGTGCAGAACAACGCTCGGACACATGGAACGGACCGAGCCCGACCTGCGCCCGCTCGGCGCTCTGGCACGAGGCGCGGCGATCTTGAGTGCCGCCCTATCGGTGACGTACCTCTTCAGCCCACTTGCCTACCGTGGGGCCGTTATCGCGCTGCCGCTGGGCCTGATGTCGCGCAGCCACGAAAGCACTCACGGCCTGGGCAACGTCGCGATTGTGTTGGCCGTCATCGCCATCGTCGCGGTGAGCGTGACGCTCATCTTGATCGCCTGATCCGCCAGACACCGCCCCCCTCGCCAGGACGACCCGCGCGGAACGCGGCACGAGCGTGCACATCTGAGTCCGTCAGCCCTGCACCGCCACGAGGTCAACCCACACAGTGTCCAAGTTGGATGGCATCATGCTGCACCGGGGGAACGCGATGAGTGAGACGCGCGATTGTCGCTCGAGGCCCGTCGTCAGTACCACCCGACGCGCTGGGAGTGTCCCCAGGCGCCCTCGGGGTCGCCGTAGCGCGCGGCGATGTAGGCCAGCCCCCAGGTGATCTGGGTCTCCGGGTTGGTGCGCCAGTCGGGAGCGACGTCCGCCATCTTCGAGCCCGGCAGCGACTGCGGGATGCCATAGGCGCCTGAGGAGGCGTTTTCGGCCAGGTGGCTCCAGCCGGACTCGCGCTGCCAGAGCGCGTCAAGGTACTGCCACTGAACGGCTGCGAAGCCGAATTGGAGCATCAAGCGATATCCGAGCCCGCGGTTGGAGTCGGGGTCGACGTCGGTGGGCAGTACCTCGGGAGAGGCGCTGGCCATGGACGTAGCGATGCGCTCCGCGCGCTTGGCCAGCAGCTTCATGATGACGCGGCGCGGCACGCGGGCGGCAGCGCCGGTGCGCTTGACCGGAGCCTTCGTGCTCGTGGGGGTCGGTGCCTCGGTGGGCTGTGTCGCGACCGGTTCTCGGGACGGGGCCCGCATCGGTTCGGTGGGCGCCTCGGACGCCGTCGGTTCGGACGGTGCCTCCGACGCCGTCGGCTCGGCCGCTGCGCAACCACCGGTCAGTAGCGCGACGATCAGCAGCGCGACCATCCTCACGGCTGGCCGCCTGGGGACTGCTCGATCGCTGCCGTCGTGCTGGCGCCAAGCCATAGTCGCGACTCCGTGCGTGCGTTCACCGGCACAGGGTGGCACGGGGCCGTTGATCTGCGCGCCGAAGATCCGGATCTCGGCATCACAAGCATGTGCGGATACTGCTCCCGGTGCCTATTGGCGTCGGGGTGCCTGTTGTGGGGTGCGGTGATGCTGATGCGGTAGCCGGGGCGCCATCGCCACCCGCTGCGGCTTGGAGTAGAGCCGCCGCAGGCGACCGTGGTCGAGGACCTCGCTCTTTCCGCCGAGGACGACGGGGAGAAGGCCGGCGTCGCAGGCCATCCGCCGCGCCTCATCGGGGGAGATGCGGGTGCCGCCGCCCATGGTCGCTGCTCCCAGCCCACCTTGCAGGGTCTCCAAGGCGATGGTGACCATGACGGTGGCGTTCAGGCCACGGGAGTGCGGTAGCCGGTGGTGGTGCGGGGTGATCGCGTCGACCAGGCTGGGGTTCGCGATCGCGTGCAGGACCGTGCTCAGCATGTCGGCATGCCTCGTCGACAGCTTCACGTTCACATGCGTGGTGCCGTCACGGTGGTCCTACATCGTCAGCCACGTCTTCGCCGCTGCGGCGTCCTCTTCCTGCCGCAGCCGGTTGGCCTCGGCCTGCTCGGCGGCTTCGGGGTCGATCGACTCCTCCCAGCGAAACTTCCCGAAAAAATTGTTCTGGGGACAAACCTGGCTCGCATGGACATCACGCTGGTCAGCGACAGAGGTCGGCCGTCGTGGACAGCAGCCGCCCGCACTCCTCGATCAGCCGCTGCCGCAGGGGCGCACCGCGCTCGGCGAACCCCCGCTGAGCCGCGGCGTACTCGGCCTTGCCCTCGGGCGTCTCGACTCGCACCGGCGCGTGGTCCCAGCCGTCGAGCCCCGAGAAGTCGTACGGCGACGCGCGCATGTCGAGGACGCGGATGTCCCACGCCAGCGCGAAGCAGTCGGCCACGAGGTCGGAGGCGACGAGCGGGGTGAGCCGGTAGGCGTGCTTGTAGAGGTCCATCCCGGCGTGGAGGCAGGCCGGCTGCTCGAACGCCGGCCTGTCGTCCCGGCCGGGCTGAAGCGTGTTCAGCCCGCGCGCCGGCTCGGTGAAGAACCGGAACGCGTCGAAGTGCGAGCAGCCGACCCGGTGGCCCTCGACGACCTGGTCGGTGCCCGGAGACCCGAGGCGCAGGGGCCACGACGTGTGCCGGACGTCGTCCGGCGAGAGCCGGTAGACCATCGCCCACTCGTGCATCCCGAAGCAGCCGAAGTGCGGCGCCCGGCCGGCGGTCGCGGACAGCAGCCGGTGGATCTGCTCGACCACGGGGCGTCGCGACACCAGCAGCTCGGGGGAGACACGCGCCCCGCCCGGCCCCGCGACGTACCCCTTCAGCGACAGCCACTCGTCCCCGTCGGCGAGCACGACGCCGTACCCGGGGTGCCAACGACGTAGCGCAGCCGGCCGCTGGGAGTAGTAGGTGAACAGGAAGTCCTCGACCGGGTGGCTGCCGCCCGCGCGGCGTCGCGCGAGGAAGGGCGCCGTCCAGCGGTCGACGCGCGCCTCGTGGGCGTCACGCCGTGCCTGCCACTCGGAGGGGCACAGCACGGTCGCGCGAGCGAGATCCGTCGTGCCGTCCACAGCGCCGAGCCTAGTCGCGGGAGCGGTCCCTCCCCACCGGTAGGCTCGGGCGGTGCGTATCGCGAGATTCACCACGGGTGAGGATCCCCAGTTCGGGGTCGTCACCGGAGACCTGGACCAGCACGGCGAGCTGGACCCCGACGCGAGCGTCGTGGCCCTGGCCGGCGACCCGCTCTACGTCGGGATGAAGCCGACCGACCAGAGCCACCGGCTGGCCGACGTCCGGCTGCTCGCGCCGGTGCTGCCGCGCAGCAAGGTGGTCGGCATCGGGCGCAACTACGCCGCCCACGCCGCCGAGATGGGAAGCGACCTGCCGGAGGAGCCGCTGATGTTCATCAAGCCGAACACCTCGGTGGTCGGCCCGGGCGACCCGGTCTTCTACCCGCGCCAGTCCAGCGAGGTCCACTTCGAGGGCGAGCTGGCCGTGGTCATCGGACGGATCTGCCGCGACGTGCCGGTCGAGAAGGTCGCCGACGTCGTCTTCGGCTACACCGCCGGCAACGACGTCACGGCGCGCGACCTGCAGCGCTCGGACGGGCAGTTCACCCGCGCCAAGGGCTTCGACTCGTTCTGCCCGCTCGGGCCGTGGGTCGAGACCGACCTCGACGTCTCCGACCTGCGTGTGCGCACGTTCCTCAACGGCGACCTCAAGCAGGACGGCACCACGAAGGACCTGATCTTCGACGTCCCGACGCTGGTCTCCCACGTCTCGTCGGTCATGACCCTGCTGCCCGGCGACGTCATCCTCACCGGCACCCCCGAGGGGGTCGGCCCGATGGAGGTCGGCGACGAGGTCGACGTGGTCATCGACGGCATCGGCACTCTCACGAACAAGGTGATCTCCCGTGACTGACGCGTCCGCGGCGTCCCAGCAGCCCTCGAACCCGGACGTCCGCGTCCGGTTCTGTCCCTCCCCGACGGGATCGCCGCACGTCGGCCTGGCCCGGACGGCGCTGTTCAACTGGGCGTTCGCGCGCCACCACGGCGGCACGTTCGTCTTCCGGATCGAGGACACCGACGCCGCGCGCGACTCCGTCGAGTCCTACGACACGATCCTCGAGGTCATGCGCTGGCTCGGCTTCGACTGGGACGAGGGTCCCGAGGTCGGCGGCGCCCACGGTCCCTACCGGCAGTCCGAGCGCTTCGACACCTACGCCGAGGTGGCCGACAAGCTGCTGGCCGCAGGCAAGGCGTACCACTGCTTCTGCTCCCAGGCCGAGCTCGACGAGCGCAACGAGAAGGCGCGCGCGGAGGGCCGCACCCCTGGGTACGACGGCCACTGCCGCGACCTCGGCGAGCAGGCACGAGCGGTGTACGTCGCCGAGGGCCGGCGTCCGGTCGTGCGGTTCCGGATGCCCGACACGGCGATCACCTTCGACGACCTGGTGCGCGGGGAGATCACCTTCCAGAGCGAGCACGTGCCCGACTACGTGCTGGTGCGCGGCAACGGTCACCCGCTCTACACGCTGGTCAACCCGCTCGACGACGCGCTCATGGGGATCACCCACGTGCTGCGCGGGGAGGACCTGCTGTCCTCGACGCCACGCCAGATCGCGCTGCACGCCGCGCTGGGCGAGATCGGCACCGGCAGCGGTACGCCGCCCCGCTTCGGCCACCTTCCCTACGTGATGGGTCAGGGCAACCGGAAGCTCTCCAAGCGCGACCCGGAGGCGAACCTGCTGGGCTACCGCGACGACGGCTTCCTGCCCGAGGGGCTGCTGAACTACCTCGCCCTGCTGGGCTGGTCGATCGCCGAGGACCGCGACATCTTCTCGATGCAGGAGATGGTGGCGGCCTTCGAGATCGACCGGGTCAACCCGAACCCGGCCCGTTTCGACCTCAAGAAGGCCGAGGCCATCAACGCCACCCACCTGCGGGCGCTGCCCGTCGAGGAAGCGGCGCGCAGGATGGTGCCGTTCCTGCAGGCGGCCGGTCTGGTCGCGGAGCCGCTGTCGCGCGAGGAGTCGACGCTGCTGGCCGCGGCCGCCCCGCTGGTGCAGGAGCGGATGGGCAGGCTCACCGAGTCCGTCGACATGCTCGGGTTCCTGTTCGTCGCCGAGTCGAGCTTCGCGCTCGACCCCGCCGACGCCGCCAAGCTCGTGGAGACCGAGGACGGGCAGACCGTGGTCCGCGCGGCCCGCGACGCGCTGGGGTCGCTGCAGGAGTGGACGACCGATGCCATCGAGGCGGCCTTGCGCGGTGCTCTCATCGAGGAGCTCGGCCTCAAGCCGCGCAACGCCTTCGGGGCGGTGCGGGTGGCGATCACGGGCCGTCGGATCTCGCCGCCGCTGTTCGAGTCCATGGAGCTGCTCGGGCGGGAGCGCTCGCTGGCCCGCCTCGACGGGGCACACGCGGCATGAGCGGGCCCGGGGGAGCCCCGCCGTACGGACCGCCGGGTTGGGGGCCGCCCCCCGGCCACCCCACAGCGCCCTACGGCTGGGGCGCCCCGCCGGCGTGGCAGCCGACCGCCCCACCGCCCCCACCTGATCCCCGCTGGGCCTTCCCCCACTCCGAGCCCCGGCCCTACCACCAGATGCTGCGGACCTGGACCTACCGGGCGTGGAAGCCTGTGGTCGGCATCTTGCTGGTGGTCCTCGGGCTGGTCGTCGTGCTGCCTCTGCTCACCTTCCCGGTGCTGCTGGTCGCGGCGATCTTCGAGCCCGGCGACATGAGCTACGGCGACCGGATCTTCCAGGCCGCCACCATGGAGAGGTTGACGCCCTCGGGGCTGCTCTACCTCAACGTCGCTCTCGGCGCGATGATCCTGTGGACAGGTCTCGTGATGCGTTGGCTGCACCACCTGAGGCTGCGCTGGTCCTCCTCGGTGGTGCCCAAGCTGCGCTGGGGATTCATGGCCGGCTGCGCCGGCATGGCCGTGGTCGCCCTCGTCGCCCAGGTCGTCGTCGGCGCCCTGGTGCCCCAGAGCGCGAACCCCGACGTCGCCGGCCAGGCGAACTCGGTGACCGGCACCACCGTCGCGCTGGCGGTCATCGTGCTGCTCACCACGCCTTTCCAGGCCGCCGGTGAGGAGTACGCGTTCCGTGGCTACCTGCTGCAGGCCATCGGCGCCCTGGCGCGCCACAAGTGGGTCAGCATCGTGCTGACCGCGCTGCTCTTCGCGGTGGCGCACCTGCAGTTCGACCCGCCGCTGTTCTTCGACCGATTCATGTTCGGCCTGATCGCCGCCTGGCTGGTGATCCGCACCGGCGGGCTCGAGGCCGGCATCGCCCTGCACGTGCTGAACAACTACCTCGCGTTCGGCTTCGCGATCGCCTTCACCGACCTCGACTCCGCCCTCGACCCGGGTGAGGTCAGCTGGTGGAACATCCCGGTGACGCTCACCCAGTCGCTGGTGTACGCCGTGCTCGTGCTGTGGCTGGCCAAGCGCCTGAAGGTGCAGACGACGACCCGTCCGCCGCACCTCGACGAGCAGGACCAGCCACCCGCCCGACCACCTGCCCGACCACCTGCCCAAGCGGCGTCCTCGGGCCCGGTGTGAGGGACCTCTCGGACGCCCGTCGCTTTTGGTCAGACCCGGCCTGACGTGTATTCTCGGCCGGGCTTCGACAGAAGCCGACCGGGCCTCGCAGGGGGCCCACATCCCATGGGGTATGGGGTAATTGGCAGCCCGACTGGTTCTGGTCCAGTTAGTCTAGGTTCGAGTCCTAGTACCCCAGCGAACGACGAGAGTGCCGCTGTGCGCGGGAGGTCGCTCCGGTGCGATTTGGCCGGGTCACCGCCCTCCGCTAGGCTCTCTCGCGGTTCACGCCCCCGTTGTGTAGCGGCCTAGCACGCCGCCCTCTCAAGGCGGTAGCGCCGGTTCGAATCCGGTCGGGGGTACGCGATCCGAGGGTCCTGTCTCCACGAGACAGGGCCCTTCGTGCGTCCCGGCCCGGCTGCCGTTGGCCGCGGCATCACATCCTCGACCTGTCCCAGGCCACCACAGTCGGCACCCGTCACCAGGTGACCTGGAGTCGAGCCCTGGACGGCCATGTCCGATTTCCGCGAGGGATCCTCGCCGCCGTCGCGCATGATGGAGCCATGACGTCGACCACCGACCCGGGCACGCCGACCGCGACCGCGGCGGCGCTGCCCGAGCCGGAGGCCTGCTACCGCGCCGTCTCCAGCCGTGACCGGCGCTTCGACGGGGTCTTCTACACCGCGGTCCGCACGACGGGCATCTACTGCCGGCCCTCGTGCCCGGCCCGCACCCCCCATCGGCGCAACGTCACCTTCCACCCGACGGCGGCGTCGGCCCAGGCCGCAGGGTTCCGGGCCTGCCGCCGCTGCCTGCCCGACGCCACCCCGGACTCCCCGCGCTGGGACGTCGCGGCCGACACCGCCGGACGCGCCATGCGACTCATCGCCGACGGTGTCGTCGACCGTGACGGTGTGGAGGGTCTCGCGTCGCGCCTGGGCTACAGCCCGCGCCACCTCAACCGACTGCTGGTCTCCGAGCTCGGCGCGGGACCGCTCGCCCTGGCGCGGGCGCGGCGGGCCCACAACGCCCGGGTGCTGCTCGAGACCACCGACTGGCGCACGGCCGACGTCGCCTTCGCGGCCGGCTTCGCCAGCGTGCGTCAGTTCAACGACACCGTGCAGGAGGTGTACGCCGCGACGCCGACCGGGCTGAGGGGCGGGCGTCCGGGAAGCGGGCCGGCGCTCGCCGTACCGGGCGCGGCTGCCGTGGGCGTCGACGTCCGCGTCCCGGTGCGGCTGCCGTTCGACGCCGACCGCATGACCCGGTTCCTCGCCTTCCACCTCGTGCCGGGCGTCGAGGCCGCCGGACCGGGGTGGTACACCCGCAGCCTCCGGCTGCCCCACGGGTACGGCGTGGTGCGGCTCGACCTCGCCGACTCCGCCTCGACCGGTCTCGTCCGCGGCCGCCTGACCGTCTCCGACGTCCGCGACGTCGGCTCGGCCACCGAGCGTTGCCGTCGGCTGCTCGACGCAGGCTGCGACCCCGACGCCGTGGCCGCCGCCCTCGGCGACGACCCGGTGGTGGGCGGCTCGCTGCGCTCGCGACCCGGCCTGCGTGCTCCCGGGCACGTCGACGGCGACGAGATCGCCCTGCGGACCGTGCTGGGCCAGCAGGTGTCGCTCAAGGCCGCCAACCGTCTCGGGGGAGTCCTCGTCGAGCGCGCGGGCGACGACCTGCCCGAGGTGCTGCACCGCGACGGCGTCACCCGCGTCTTCCCGACCGCGGCGCAGGTCGCCGCGCTGCCGGGCGACGCGATGCCGATGCCGCGCAGCCGGCAGGTGTCCCTGGGCGTGCTCGCGACGGCCCTGGCCGCAGGGGACGTGGTGCTCGACCGCAGCGCCGGCCGTCCCGAGACCCGCGCTCGCCTCCTCGCCCTCAAGGGCATCGGTCCCTGGACGGCCGACTACGTGCTGATGCGCGCCCTGGGTGACCCCGACGTGTTCCTGCCGGGAGACGTCGCGGTGCGCGCCGTGCTGGCCGAGCACCGCGTGAGCGGCCCCGAGGCGTTGGCGAGCTTCGCCGACCGGGTCAGCCCCTGGCGCTCCTACGCCGTGATGCACCTGTGGGCCGAGCGCCTGGACGCGCTGGCCCCACCACCCGCACCGACCCCCACCCCGCGAGAGGACCCCCGATGAGCGTTCCGGACAGAACCCGATGGACCGAGGTCGAGAGCCCGGTCGGCCCCCTGCGGCTCGTGGCCCACGACGGTGCCCTGAGTGCCGTCGAGTTCCTCGGCGAGATGCCCGACGGGCCGGGGGAGGCTGCGAGCGTGCGGGTGCACGCCGCGCGGGCAGCGGCCGGCGGGGCCGCGACCCCCGTCGCCGGGGAGCGTGCGGACGACGAGGCGGTGCTCGTCCTCGCCGCCGAGCAGCTGGCGGCCTACTTCGACCGGGAGCGGACCGAGTTCGACCTGCCCCTGGCGCCCCACGGCACGCCCTTCCAGCAGGAGGTGTGGGCGGCACTGCGCGAGATCGCCTACGGCACCACGGCGACGTACGGCGAGATCGCCGCCGGACTCGGCCGGACAGGGCACGGCGCTCGAGCCGTCGGGGTGGCCAACGGCCGCAACCCGATCCCCGTGATCGTGCCGTGCCATCGGGTGGTCGGCGCCTCGGGCGCGATGACGGGCTACGGCGGTGGGATGGACCGCAAGCGGGTGCTGCTGGAGCTCGAAGGGGCGCTCGAGCCACGCCTGGTCTGACGGATATGGGGGATTTGACACCGGTACGAATGGGAACATTGACCTCTGATCGATGTCGACAGCCAGGGGGCGTTCTCATGACGGGCGAGTACCGCGTACATCCGGACGGACTGGCGGTCCTGCGCGACGCGCTGTCGCAGAACGCCGACGAGCTGCAGCGCATCCATGACTTCGTGACCAGCAACTGCGGGCACACCGGCGCCTTCACCGGGTTCCTGGGGGCGTTCCGGGGCCAGTACAGCGACGCCTACTCCACCGCCACCGAGGGAATCGGCGCGGGCGTCGAGGGCGCGCGTCAGCGGGTGCAGGCGATGGCCGAGACCCTGGACAGCTACGTGCGGTCCGACGACCAGATCGCCGGCGCCATCAACTCGCTGGCACCCAGGATCAGCGCCGTGGACGGTGAGGTCACCCCTCCGGGCGGGCCCACCGGGGTGCCGGGCTACCTCAAGCACCCCAACAAGGGTGTCGCGACGGTCCTCAACCTGCCCGGCATCGCCGAGTCCTACGCGCAGGACGGTCTGCCCGGCTTCCTCGGCCAGTACAAGCCGCCACAGCACGGCACGCCCGCCTCTCCGCTGGACGTCGTCGACCAGGGCGTGCAGATGACGGAGAACCTCGACGAGATCGGTGAGGCGTCCGAGGACATCCACGACTACGGCGACTTCATCGAGGAGCACAGCTCGTGACCGTCACCGTGACGCACCGCTCGCCCGACCTCTACGCCGCCCAGATGTCGGGGTCCGAGGGGGCCCTCATCGACAGTCTGCGTGACGACTGCGGCTACGTCATCCAGGGCATCGACTGGGTGACCCGCAAGGTCGGCTTCGACCTCATCGGATCGATCTTCGACCCCATCGCCGGCGACTTCGGCACCGTCGACGCCATGTCCGCGTCCTGGGCCACCGCGGGCACCGCGCTCGGTGACGTCGCGGACAACTACGCGTCCATCGTCGCGGCTCTCCCGGAGGCGTGGGAAGGCCCGGCCTCGGCGGCCGCGATGCAGCACCTCCAAGGCGTCTCGGACGCGCACGCCACCCAGCAGGAGGCGTGCACGCTCATCTCCCGCCAGATCCAGAACATGCTGGAGATGACCCGCACGGCGTGCGAGTTCATCGCGGAGTGCCTCAGCTTCGTCGACGAGATCGTGCTGTCGTTGACCGCGGCGAAGATCATCAAGGAGATCGCCACCTTCGGCGGCAACATCCGCAAGATCGTGTCGCTCGTGCGTCGGGCCATCGACTTCGTGCAGGACCTGTCGAAGCTGATCCCGCAGCTGCTGCACGCGGCGGCGGCGCTGGCGGCCGTCATGAAGGCGACCAACGCGATGCTCAAGCTCAGCGGCTCGCTGGCCAACGCCGCCGGTGCCAGCCACGTCGACGAGACGGCGGACGTGGCGTGGTAGACAGCCCCGCCCCCGCGCAGCAGGCGCTCGCCGAGCTGCGGGCGGCCGTCGCGGAGTCCGAGCGGGCGAAGATCGCGCTGCAGGAGCGGGTGGGCTCGGCCCGCGAGGAGATCGCCAAGGCCCGCGACGCGTTCCGTGAGGAGCAGGCCGGGCGCCGCGAGGAGGAGGCCGCGGCAGACCGGGACGGTGAGAACGGCCGGGCTCGGCACGAGCTGCAGCGTCGCATCGATGCACGCCAGACCGACTGGCACAGGGTCATGCGTGGCGTGGACACGCACTGGTCCGCCGTCGAGGTCCGCACGGAGCTCGAGCGGGGTCTGGACAGCAGCCTTCGGCGGCTCCGTGAGGCCGACCCCGAGCTCGCCGTGGAGATCGACGCGATCCAGGACGGCCGTCGGTGAGCACCGGTGCCGGTGCCGGTGCCGGTGCCGAGGAGCGTGAGTCGCGGCAGCGCGACGCCGACGTCGCAGCAGCGGGGATCGAGAGCAACTTCCTGATCTACCGGATGCTGCCTCAGCTGGTGGTGCCGATCGGTGGCATCCCCTTCCAGATCTTCCTGGCCTTCACCGCGCAGGACATCGACTTCACGATCCCGATCATCGTCGGCGTCGCGCTGATGGCGACGTCGGTGTGGCTGCACGTGAGGTCGTTCAAGGCGCGGCGAGCCGCAGCCCGCGCCGCCCTGCGAGGAGAGCCCTACCACCGCTCAGGCTTTCACCACCCCTACCTGGCGTGGCTCCTCGCCCTGCTCGGCTTCGCCGGTCCGTTCTACTTCACCTGACCGGCTCCGGACGTCGGCGTCGAGCCGGACTCACTCGTCGCCGCGGCGCAGCGATCCGGAGAGCCGGTCCGCGGCGGCGAGCACCGCGGGGGCGTGCATGCGGCCGGGTTGGCGGGTCAGCCGCTCGAGCGGTCCCGACACCGAGACCGCGGCGATGATCTTGCCCGAGGGGGAACGGACCGGCGCGGACACCGAGGCCACGCCGGCCTCGCGCTCGCCGACCGACTGGGCCCACCCGCGTCGGCGGATGCCCGAGAGAGCGGTGGCGGAGTAGGCGGCGTTCTGCAACCCGCGGTGCATGCGCTCGGGATCCTCCCAGGCCAGCAGCACCTGGGCCGCGGAGCCGGCACGCATGGTCAGCTGCGAGCCGACCGGGATGGTGTCGCGCAGACCGGACGGCCGCTCGGCAGCAGCGACGCAGACGCGGTGGTCGCCCTGGCGGCGCCACAGCTGGGCGGACTCGCCGGTGATGTCGCGCAGGCGCGCCAGCACGGGGCCGGCGGCAGCCAGCAGCCGGTCCTCGCCGGCGGCGGCGCTGAGCTCGGCCAGCCGGGGGCCGAGGACGAAGCGGCCCTGCATGTCGCGCGCCACCAGTCGGTGGTGCTCGAGCGCCACCGCGAGACGGTGGGCGGTGGGTCGGGCCAGACCGGTGGCGGCGACCAGACCGGCCAACGTGGCTGGTCCGGACTCCAGGGCCGAGAGCACGAGGGCGGCTTTGTCGAGGACGCCGACTCCGCTAGAGTTGTCCATACTCTGATCATGCCGTCTCGCATACTGATATGCAAGCGTGGATCAGGGGCCGAGGAACAGATCACACACGGATGCATGAGGAGGCGTCATGGGACGCACGTTGTCGGAGAAGGTGTGGGACGAGCACGTCGTCCGCCGGGCCGAGGGTGAGCCGGACCTGCTCTACATCGACCTCCACCTCATCCACGAGGTCACCTCCCCGCAGGCGTTCGACGGCCTGCGTCTGGCCGGGCGCCAGGTACGCCGACCCGACCTCACCCTCGCCACCGAGGACCACAACGTCCCGACGCTCGACGTCGACCAGCCGATCGCCGACCCGGTCTCGCGGACCCAGGTCGAGACGCTGCGCAAGAACGCCGCGGAGTTCGGCGTACGCCTGCACCCGCTGGGCGACGTCGACCAGGGCATCGTCCACGTCGTCGGTCCGCAGCTGGGCCTGACCCAGCCCGGCATGACGATCGTGTGCGGCGACTCGCACACCTCCACGCACGGTGCCTTCGGGTCGATCGCCTTCGGCATCGGCACCTCCGAGGTCGAGCACGTGCTGGCCACCCAGACGCTGATGCAGGCGCGGCCGCGGACCATGGCCGTCACCGTCAACGGCAGCCTGCCCTCGGGCGTGACCGCCAAGGACCTGGTCCTCACCCTCATCACGCACACCGGCACCGGAGGCGGCCAGGGCTACATCGTGGAGTACCGGGGCCCGGCCATCGAGGAGCTCTCCATGGAGGGCCGCATGACGGTGTGCAACATGTCGATCGAGTGGGGCGCCAAGGCCGGCCTCATCGCGCCCGACCAGACCACGTTCGACTACATCGAGGGCAAGCCCGAGGCGCCCACGGGTGCCGACTGGGACGCCGCCGTCGCGCACTGGAAGACCCTGGTCACCGACGAGGACGCGACCTTCGACGCCGAGATCGTCCTGGACGCCTCGACCATGACGCCGTTCGTCACCTGGGGAACCAACCCCGGCCAGGGGGTCCCCCTGGGCGGCTCCGTCCCGGACCCCGAGGCCTTCGAGTCCGAGGGCGACAAGATCGCGGCGGCGAAGGCGCTGGAGTACATGGGTCTCGAGGCCGGTACGCCGATGCGCGACATCGACGTCGACACCGTCTTCGTCGGCTCGTGCACCAACGGCCGCATCGAGGACCTCCGGCTCGCGGCCGAGATCATCGAGGGCCACACCGTCGCCGACGACACGCGCCTGCTCGTCGTACCGGGCTCGGTGCGCGTGCGCCTGCAGGCCGAGGCCGAGGGCCTGGACAAGGTCTTCCTCGCCGCCGGTGCGGAGTGGCGTGGGGCGGGCTGCTCGATGTGCCTGGGCATGAACCCCGACCAGCTCACCCCGGGCGAGCGCAGCGCGTCGACCTCGAACCGCAACTTCGAGGGACGTCAGGGCAAGGGCGGCCGCACCCACCTGGTGTCGGTGCCCGTCGCCGCCGCCACAGCCGTCGCCGGACACCTCGCCAGCCCCGCCGACCTGCCCGCGCTGGTCTGAGCGACCACCCCGAGAGGACGAGACATGGACGCCTTCACCCAGCACACCGGCACCGGGATGCCGCTGCGCCGCAGCAACGTCGACACCGACCAGATCATCCCCGCCGTCTACCTCAAGCGCGTGACGCGCACCGGCTTCGAGGACGGCCTCTTCGCTGCCTGGCGCAACGACCCGGAGTTCGTCGCCAACAAGCCGGAGTTCTCCGGCGCGACCGTGCTCGTCGCCGGACCCGACTTCGGCACCGGCTCGTCGCGCGAGCACGCCGTGTGGGCGCTCATGGACTACGGCTTCAAGGTCGTGGTCTCCAGCCGCTTCGCCGACATCTTCCGCGGCAACTCCGGCAAGGCCGGGCTGCTGGCCGCGCAGGTGAGCCAGGACGTCGTCGAGCAGCTGTGGAAGCTCATCGAGCACGACCCCACCACGCAGATCGTCGTCGACCTCGAGGCCCGCACCATCCAGGCCGACGCCCTCACCGCGCCGTTCGACATCGACGACTACACCCGCTACCGGCTGCTCAACGGCCTCGACGACGTGGGCATCACGCTGTCGCACGAGGAGGACATCACGTCCTACGAAGCGACGCGTCCGTCTTTCAAGCCCGTCACGATCCACGGCTGACGCACGGGGGGTCCCGGGGCGCGATCGGCTTGCCCTGTTGGGCAAACGCGACGCGCGACGTGTGCGAACGGTCGTCGTCGAGTGTGAACGCGACGGTCCGGTCATTGCAATCGCCCAGAAAACAACGCCAAAAGCCCGGTGAGTCGTTGTGAGGCCCTTCACTTTTCCCTAGCGTGCAGACAGGCGCCGTGCAGAGGTTCGGCCCAGAGCCGTTCACGAAAGGGAAGTCCAGTGAACAAGACCCAACTGATCGATGCGCTTTCGAACCGATACGAGGGGAACCGCAAGCAGGCCCAGCACGCGCTCGAGTCCGTCCTGGACACCATCACCCGCGAGGTCGCACGCGGGGAGAAGGTCGCCATCACCGGTTTCGGATCGTTCGAGAAGCGGGTGCGCGAGGCGCGCTGGGTGCGCAACCCGCGCACCGGCGAGCGCGTGAAGGCCAAGAAGACCGCCGTGCCGAAGTTCACCGCGGGTGCCGACCTGAAGGCCGTCGTCTCGGGCGCCAAGAAGCTGCCCAAGCTCCCCAAGCCGGCCGAGCGTGCGGTCTCGAACGTGCGCGGGTCCAGCGCCGGCCAGAAGGCCGCCGAGGTGGCCAAGAAGGCCACCGCTCCGGCGAAGAAGGCCGCCGCGGCCGCCGCCCAGCCGGCCATCAAGGCGGCCGGCGCCGCCAAGAAGGCCACCTCGGGCTCGTCGGGCTCGTCGGGGTCGAGCACCGCCAAGAAGGCACCCGCCAAGAAGGCGTCGACGACCGCCAAGAAGACCACCTCGACGGCCAAGAAGGCCTCGACCACGGCGAAGAAGTCGACCTCCTCCACCGCGAAGAAGTCGACCTCGACGGCGAAGAAGGCGCCCACCAAGAAGTCGAGCTCGTCGACGGCGAAGAAGTCGGGCAGCAGCTCGACCGCAGCGAAGTCGACGGCCAAGAAGGCCCCGGCCAAGAAGTCCAGCTCGTCGGGCTCCTCGACGGCGAAGAAGTCGAGCAGCAGCTCGACCGCGAAGAAGGCCCCGGCCAAGAAGAGCAGCTCTTCGAGCTCCTCGGCCTCGGGCACGGCCAAGAAGTCCACGGCCAAGAAGTCCCCGGCCAAGAAGTCGACGGCCAAGAAGTCCGCCTCGAGCTCCTGAGCGCCCCCTGACGCCGGTCGGCGTCGCCGACAGCCCCGTCCTCGGCCGAGGACGGGGCTGTCGTGCGTCCGCAGCGGGGTCGAGCGCGGGGTCAGGCCCGGGGTTCAGGCGCGGGGTCAGGCGCGGGGCAGGACTGCGGCGGCGATCGCGTCCCGGTCGAGCCCGTGCCGGAGCAGCACGGCGCGTGTCGCCTCGCCGAGGTGGACCGCCGAGACCAGCGCCGCGAGGTCCGCCGGGCTGTCGACGTCCGCGCGCAGCTCGGAGGCCACCCGTGCGGTCAGGTCCTCGGCCGACCGGGCGTGCGCGGCCCGCGACCCGGGGCCGAAGCGCGGGTCGAACAGGTCCGGCGGGGCGAGGTACGCCGTGGTCCCGGCGCCGGTGTGGTCGGCGACGAAGCCGGCTCGCGCCCGGGGGGCGACGGCGACCAGGTCGGACACCGCCCGCGAGGTCAGTGCCGGCAGGTCGGCGCACAGCGCGAGCACCCCGGCGCGGTCCTCCTCCCGGCGGGTGCCCCTCAGGGCGGCCGCACCGAGGTGCAGGGCCCGGTTGAGCTCCAGCGGCGCAGTGTCGGGCACCACCCGGCCCCGGTCGCCGAGCTGCGACCGGACGAGCCTGGCCACCTGCTCGTCAGCGGTGACGACGACGACCTCGCGCACGCCGGTGGCCCCGCGCACGGCGGTGAGGACGTCACCCACGAAGGCCAGCGCCAGGTCGCGGCGTACGCCGTCGCCGAGCAGGGCCAGGCGCGACTTCGCCTCGTCGAGCGGCTTGACCGGGATCACCACGTCGACGCCGGCGGCTCCCCGGACCTGGGGAGCCGGGGACGAGGGGGCGGGAGCTGTCGGGGTCATCGTCGCTGATTCTCTCAGCCGCAGGTGCGCACCCGTCGCGGTGTCCGGCCGAGCGACGCCGCGGGCAGTAGGGTTTCGTTCTCGTTCTCGTTCTCGAGTCGACGGCACCGGTCCTCCGACCGTGCCCCGACCCCGACAGGTCCGCCGGACAGGTCGGCCGGACAGTGAGGAGGTCGTCGTGACACGGACACGTGAGCGTCGCGGCGTCGCGTTCACCGTCGGGGTGGCCATCGTGAAGCCCGTGCTGCTGGCGCTGACCCGTCGCGACTGGTCCGGTGGCGAGCACGTCCCGCGCTCCGGTGGCGCCGTGCTGGTGGCCAACCACGTCTCACACCTGGACCCGTTGACCTTCGCCCACTTCGTGCACGAGCACGGCCGGGTGCCGCGCTACCTGGCCAAGGCCGCCCTCTTCGACGTCTTCTTCGCCGGGTGGGTGCTCCGCTCCAGCGGCCAGATCCCCGTGCACCGGATGACCTCCGACGCGTCCCGGGCGTTCGACGCGGCCGTGAGCGCGGTCGCCGAGGGCAGGCTCGTGGTGGTCTATCCCGAGGGCACGCTGACCCGGGACCCGGACCTGTGGCCGATGGTCGGCAGGACCGGTGCGGCCCGGATCGCCCTGAGCGCCGGGGTGCCGGTCATCCCCGCCGCGCAGTGGGGTGCCCACGAGATCCTCTACCCCTACCGCACCCGACCGCGGCTGCTGCCGCGTCACACCATCCACGTGACGGCCGGTCCGCCGGTCGACCTCGACGCCTTCCGTGACCAACCGGTCACCCCCGAGCTCCTGCACGCGGCGACGTCGCGGATCATGCAAGCCGTCACCGGTCTGCTCGAGGACATCCGCCACGAGACGGCACCGGCGACCCGCTTCGATCCCCGACGCGCCGGTGTGCAGCAGATCGGCAACCCCCACCCGGACCGCCGCGCGCAGCGCAGCAAGCAGCGACGCCCCGCGTCGAGAAGGAGAAGCAGATGACGCAGGTGGCCGTGTTCGGCGCCGGATCGTGGGGTACGGCGTTCTCGCTGGTGCTGGCTGACGCCGGGCACGACGTGACGATCTGGGGACGGCGGCCCGAGGTGTGCGACGCCATCAACGACCGTCGCGAGAACACCGACTACCTGCCCGGCGTACGGCTCCCGGACGCCGTGCGCGCCTCCGCCGACCCGGCCGAGGCGGCGAAGGGCGCCGAGCTGGTCGTGCTGGCCGTGCCGTCGCAGACGCTGCGGGCCAACCTGGTCGACTGGGCTGCCGTGCTGCCGCCGGGCGCGGTGCTGATGTCGCTGATGAAGGGGGTCGAGCTCGGCACCCTCAAGCGCATGAGCGAGGTCATCGCCGAGGTGGCGGGCGCCGGGCCCGAGCGCATCGCCGTGCTGACCGGCCCCAACCTGGCCCGTGAGATCGCCGCACGCGAGCCAGCAGCCAGCGTCGTGGCCTGCGCGTCGGAGCCGGTGGCCGACCAGCTGCGCGAGTGGTTGCACGGCCCCCGTTTCCGGCCCTACTCCAGCGTCGACGTGGTGGGCTGCGAGCTCGGTGGCGCCTACAAGAACGTGATCGCCCTCGCGGTCGGCATGGCCGTCGGCCTCGGCTTCGGTGACAACACCACGGCGTCCCTCATCACCCGCGGCCTGGCCGAGACCGCACGGCTCGCGGTCAGGCTGGGAGCCGATCCGCTCACCCTGATGGGACTGGCGGGCATGGGCGACCTCGTCGCCACCTGCTCCTCGCCGCTGTCGCGCAACCGCACGTTCGGGGAGAAGCTCGGTCAGGGCATGACCACCGAGGAGATCACCGCCTCCACGCGTCAGGTCGCCGAGGGCGTGAAGTCGGCGGCCTCGATCCTGGCGCTGGCCCAGCGCAACGAGATCTACGCCCCGCTCGTCGAAGGCGTCCACCGGGTCGTGGTGGGGCAGTGGACGACCCACGAGATGATGGAGAGCTTCGCCTCGCGCGAGACCAAGCGCGAGCGCGACTGACCCCGGCCCCAGCAGCCCATGCGGACGGTCAGGCGGACGCCAGCCCGTCGAGCGCCTGTGCGAGGTCGGCCCAGAGGTCGTCGACGTCCTCGATCCCGACCGAGGCGCGCACCAGCGACTCGGGGATGGTGGCCGCCTCCGACTTCCACCGCCGGCGCCTCTCGAAGGTCGACTCCACCCCGCCGAGGCTGGTGGCGTGCACCCACAACCGGGTGGAGCGGCACAGCAGGTCCGCGGCCAGCGGTCCCCGGGTGGGCACGAACGAGATGATCGCGCCGAACCCGGGGTAGCGGACCTCGCCGATCTCCGGGTGGGAGCGCAGCCGCTCGACGAGCACCTGGGCGTTGGCCTCCGCGCGGTCGAGCCGGACGGCCAGCGTGCGCAGCCCGCGCAGCGCCAGCCAGGTCTCGAAGGTGCCGGGCACCGCGCCCTCGAGGTCGCGGCGCTTCTTCAGCTCGTCGAGCAGCTGGTCGTCGGAGACGACCAGCGCGCCGAGCAGCACGTCGGAGTGCCCGGCGATGAACTTCGTCGCCGAGTGCACGACGATGTCGGCGCCGACAGCGAGCGGCTGCTGGCGCAGCGGGGTGGCGAAGGTGTTGTCCACCACCACGTGCACGCCCGCGTCGTGGCCCGCCGCCACCACGGCGGCGAGGTCGACGACCTCGAGTGCCGGGTTGGTGGGGGACTCCAGCCACAGCAGGGCGGCGTCCTGGCAGGCCTCGGTGAGCGCGTCCGTGTCGGTGACGTCGACCAGGGTGGCGGCGACACGACCGCGCGACTCAAGGTCGGCCAGCTGCATGATCGTGCCGCTGTAGGCGTGACGAGGGGCGACGACCTTCGCGCCGTGGCCGACCAGCCCGAGCACGGTGCTCACCGCCGCCAACCCGCTCGAGAACGCCAGCGCCCGGCCCCCCTCGAGCTCGCCCAGGGCGGTCTCGAACGCCGACCAGGTCGGGTTGCCGTAGCGGCCGTACTCGACCTCACCGCCGGCGACGTACGTCGAGGCCGGCGTCAGCGGGGTGTTCAACGGCTGGTCGGGCTCGTGGGGCGGCCGTCCTGCGGTCACGACCACGGTCCGGGGGGACAGGGCGGACACGTGCGCGGCTGACGACGCGGGGTCGGGCTGCCCGGTTGGGTCACTCATGCGGCCAGCCTAGGCGGGTAGGGTCGCCTCACCATGAGCGCCCTCACGCCCCCCTCCACCACCCCGTCCGAGGGGCCGCCCGAGGGATCGCCGGGTCGCCGTCCCCGCATCGCCCTGCTCTTCGGCGGGCGCTCCAGCGAGCACGCCGTCTCCTGCGTCACCGCCGGCAGCGTGCTGGCCGCCATCGACCGCGAGAGGTACGACGTGGTGCCCGTGGGCATCGCGGCCGACGGCCGCTGGGTGCTGGAGTCGGCCGAGTCGGCGCACCTTGCGCTGACCTCCGCCGACGACCTGCCCCGGGTCGACCCGGATCGCCCCACCCTGGTGCTGGACCAGCGCCGGGAGCTCTCGGTCCGCTCCCCGGGCGAGGTGCCCGAGGAGCTCGGCGCGGTCGACGCCGTCTTCCCGCTGCTCCACGGCCCGTTCGGGGAGGACGGCACCGTCCAGGGGCTGCTCGAGCTCGCCGACGTCCCCTACGTCGGGTCCGGCGTGCTCGCCTCCGCGGTCGGCATGGACAAGCAGTACATGAAGATGGTGCTGGAGTCGGCCGGGCTGCCCACCCTGCCGTGGGTCGTGGTCACCGACCGGGTCTGGCGCACCGACGCGCAGCGCATCCGCGACGCCGTCGACGCGCTCGGCTACCCCGTCTTCGTCAAGCCCTGCCGGGGCGGCTCCAGCATCGGCATCAGCAAGGTCGACGGACCGGGCGAGCTGGACGCCGCGGTCGAGGAGGCCCGGCGCTGGGACCCGAAGGTGGTGGTGGAGCAGTCCGCCGGGGCGGGCGCCCGAGAGGTCGAGTGCGGGGTGCTCGACACCCTCGGGGACGGCCCCGCCGAGGCCAGCGTGCCCGCCGAGATCGTGGTCGACGCCGCCCACGCGTTCTACGACTTCGCCGCGAAGTACCTCCCCGAGGAGGCGACCCGGCTCGACGTCCCGGCCGACCTCGCCGCGGAGGTCGTCGACGAGGTGCAGCGGCTCGCCGTCGAGGCGTTCGAGGTGATGTCCTGCGAGGGTCTGGCCCGCGTCGACTTCTTCCTGCTCCTCGACGGCCGGCTCGTCGTCAACGAGATCAACACGATGCCGGGCTTCACGCCCAGCTCGCTGTTCCCGCGGATGTGGGCCGCCTCCGGCGTGGACTACCCAACCCTGGTGGAGCGGCTGGTGCAGCTCGCGCTCACGCGGCCCACCGGCCTGCGCTGATCCCACCGGTCGGCGCCCGCTCAGACGCAGCGCCCCCGCGCCGGCACGTGGGCCGCGACGGGCCCGGACAGGTCGGCCAGCACTTCCGCCGGGGGCCCGTACGACGCGGCGCGGGTCACCTCGACCCCCACCAGCCGCTTGACCACGCTGAAGACCACCTCGGGCCCCTCCGGGTCGACCAGGTCGTTGCCGGGGAAGAACCACGCCACGTCGTCGACGAGCACGCACTCCGAGACCCGGTCGAACGCGGGCGGGGGCGGTCCGCCGCAGCGCAGCACGGTGGCCGGGTCGCCCCAGGCCGCGGCGAGCACGTCGGGGTCGGCGAGGTCGCGGCGCGGCTGGCCGTCGAGGGTCGACGGCAGGTCGGCCAGCAGGGCGCGACAGGCATCGGCCCGCGGCGCAGGCAGGTCGGCGGCCCGCGTCCCGTCGACGCTGAACGGCTTGAGCGCCGGCTCCTCCGCTGCCCCGCCACCGGCGCTGCACCCGGCGAGCAGCACGAGGAGGCCGACGGTCCCCACCAGGCGCGACGACGGTCGGACAGGGAGCCGGGCAGGCGGGCGGACAGGGATCGGCCAGGCCCTCAGATGTGCACGACCGGGCAGGTCAGCGTCCGGGTGATGCCATCGACGGCCTGCACCTTGGCGACCACGAGCTTGCCGAGCTCGTCGACGTTGCTGGCCTCGGCGCGCACGATGACGTCGTACGGCCCGGTGACGTCCTCGGCCCGCGTGACCCCCTTGACGTCGGCGATCGCCGCCGCGACCTCGGCGGCCTTGCCGACGTCGGTCTGGATCAAGATGTAGGCCTGGACAACCATGACGTGCTCCTGTCGTCGTGCCCTGGGATCGGGGCGGGTGCGGCGAACCTGGCTCAACCTACCGCGTGCCAGGGCCGCCCGGTACCGCCTGCTGCGACATGCGTTTCAATGCTGGGCATGGACCTCTCGCGCCCCGCCGACCACCCGCGCGCCTCGTCGACGGCGCTGCCCCCCGGGGCGCCGGGCGGGGCGCCGGCGGGACGCCGGGCGACGCTGGCCGAGACGGGGGAGTTCGGCACCATCGCGCAGATCGTCGCGCGGTTCGGCACCGCGCCGCACGTGCTGCTGGGTCCCGGAGACGACGCTGCGGTGGTGGCCGTCGGCGGTCCGGCGGGAGGCCGGGTGGTGCTCACCACCGACGTGCTGGTCGAGGGCCGTCACTTCCGCCGGGACTGGGCCGAGGCGAGCGAGATCGGGGCGCGCGCGGCAGCGCAGAGCCTGTCGGACGTCAACGCGATGGGCGGGCGGGCGACCGCGCTGACGGTGGGGCTCGCGGTGCCGCCCGAGATCCCGCTGGCCTGGGTGCTGGGCCTGGCCGACGGTCTGGCCGCAGAGTCCGCGCTGGTCGGCGCCGTCGTGGTCGGCGGCGACCTCACCCGGGCCGACACGGTGGTGATCTCGGTGACCGCGATGGGCGAGGTCGACGGCCGGCCGGTCACCCGCAGCGGTGCCCGGCCCGGCGACGTGGTCGCGGTGAACGGGCGGCTCGGCTGGGCCGCGGCGGGGCTCGCGGTGCTGGGTCGCGGCTTCCGCTCACCGCGTGCGGTGGTGGACGCCTACCGTCGGCCCCTCGTGCCCTACGCCGCCGGGCCGCAGGCGGTGCAGCTCGGGGCGACCTCCCTGGTCGACGTCTCCGACGGCCTGGTGGCAGACCTGGGCCACGTGTGCGAGGCCAGCGGTGTCGACGCGCTGCTGGACACCACGACGCTCGTCGTCGACGAGCCGCTGCTGGCCGTCGGGTCGGCCCTCGGCGCCGATCCCACGGTCTTCGTGCTGACCGGGGGGGACGACCACGCGCTGGTGGCGACCTTCCCTGCGGCCACCGGGCTGCCCGAGGGCTGGACGGTGGTCGGAGAGGTCGTCACGGCCCTCGAGGACCGGGGCCGGGTGCTGGTCGACGGCCTGGCTCCCGCGGGGGAGGGCGGGTTCCGCCACTTCTGAGTCCGGGGCGCCGGTGAAAGCAGCGACCGACCCCGGCGAGCCGGGATCGGTCGGTGGTGGGACGGTCAGCCGGTCAGCGGCTCACCTTGCCGGCCTTGAGGCAGCCGGTGCAGACGTTGAGACGCTTGGGCGAACCGTTGACGGTCGCGCGCACGCGCTGGATGTTGGGATCGAAGCGACGCTTCGTGATCTTGCGCGACCAGGGCCGGTTGTTGCCGAAACCGGGCCCCTTGGCGCAGATGTCGCAGACGGCAGCCACCGTGAACTCCTGATGAAACTCGAGGTCAGATTGAGTGGCCCGACGACCAGTGGGCGTCCGGGCAACCGCGCTAGCGTATCCGATCCGGACTGGCCCACGCCAATCGTCGGCGGCGGCCGGTCGTCATCAGGAGCTGTCGGCGTCCACCGCTAACCTGTGGCGCGCAGGCCCAGCCCGCACCGGGCACAGCCGGGCGGGCCGGTCGAGAGGGAAGGCGTGGGGGTCGTGGAGGACCGAGCGGCGGAGCGGACCGTCGGCTTCGCCGTGGTCGAGCCGCTGCGGCGCTTCTCGGCGCTGGCCACCGAGGCCCTGCGGTCGGCCCGCGAGGAGATCGACGCGCTCAACGTCTACCCCGTGCCCGACGGCGACACCGGCACCAACCTCTTCCTCACCTTCGAGGCCGCGGACGACGCCCTGCGGGAGGCCCTCGAGACGAGCGCGACGACCGGGACGACCTCCGACGCTCCCGACGTGGCGAGGGTCGTGGCCGCCTACACCCGCGGCCTGCTGCTCGGCGCCCGTGGCAACTCCGGGGTGATCATGTCGCAGCTCGTCGGCGCCCTGTTCCGCCGGATCGCCGCCGCCGGCCCCGACGACCGGGCCGCCGCCGTGGTCGCCGGGGGGATGGAGGCGGCCACCGCAGCCGGCTATGCCGCCGTCGGTGACCCGGTCGAGGGCACCATGCTCACGGTGGCCCGGGCGGCTTCGGAGGCGGCGCTGGCCACGGCCGCGGACCCCACCAGCCGGACCGCGCAGGTGTTCGAGGCGGCCTCGCGGGCTGCCGGGGAGGCGCTGGAACGCACGCCCGAGCAGCTGGAGGTGCTGCGCCGCTGCGGTGTCGTCGACGCGGGAGGGCGCGGTCTGTGCCTGGTGCTCGACGCCGCCGCGGCCGCCTTCACCGGTCGGCGCGAGCTCACCGCCGACGTACGACGCCCGCGCCGGCCGGTCCCGGCGCCGGTCGACACCTCTGCGCACCCCGTGCCGTCCGACGACCTGACCGAGGACGGCCCGGCCTACGAGGTGATGTACCTGCTCGATGCCGAGGACGCCGCCGTCGAGGTCCTGCGGCGCGACCTGCTGCCCCTGGGCGACTCGCTGGTCGTGGTGGGCGGGGAGGACCTGTGGAACGTCCACGTCCACGTCGACGACGTGGGGGCGGCGATCGAGGCCGGCATCCGCGCGGGACGCCCGCACCGGGTCCGGGTCACCCACTTCGCCGAGCAGGTCGAGCAGGCCCGTCGGGCCTCGGCCCGCGCCCACGGGCCCCGCACCGGCCGCGCGGTCGTCGTGGTGGCGCTGGGCGAGGGCCTGGCCGAGGTCTTCGCCGAGGCCGGCGCCACCGTGGTCACCTCCGAGGTGACCCGCCGACCGTCCGCCGGACGGCTCGTGGAGGCCGTCCGCGCCACCGGCGCGGCCGAGGTCGTGCTGGTCCCCAACAGCCGCGACGTCCTACCGGCGGCGGAGGCTGCCGCGCGCCTCGTCGAGGCCGAGGACGCCGTCCGGGTGGCGGTGGTGCCGACGCGGGCGCAGGTGCAGGGCATGGCGGCGCTGGCCGTCCACGAGCCCGGTCGCCCCTTCGAGCAGGACCTCGTCGAGATGACGGCGGCCGCCCGGCACGCCCGTTCGGGCGCGGTCACCGTCGCCGCCCGACGGGCGATCACCTCGGCCGGCCCCTGCGAGCCCGGTGACGTGCTCGGGGCCGTGGAGGGCGACTTCGTCGTCGTCGGCCACGACCTCGCGACCGTGGCCGTGGACGTGCTGGAGCGGATGCTGCGCGGTGGCGGCGAGCTGGTCACGCTCATCGCCGGCCAGGGCGGGGACGAGGTGGCTGCCCGGTGCGAGGCCCACCTCGCCCTCGAGCACCCCAGCATCGACGTGCTGCGCTACGAGGGGGCGCAGGAGCGCTACCCGGTGCTGCTGGGGGTGGAGTGAGCCCGTGGTGACCCCGGTGGTGAGCCCGTGGTGAGCTGGGACAGTCGCCTGCCCGGCGTCGTGGGGGGCGCGGCGAAGACGTTGGAGAGCGAGCTCGGCCTGCGCACGGTGGGGGACCTGCTTCGCCACTACCCACGTCGTCACCTCGACCGCACCACGGTGGGCTCGCTGTCCGAGCTGGTGCCCGGCGAGCTGGCGCTCGTCGTGGTGGACGTGGCGACGGCCGAGGTGAAGCCCTACCAGGACCGCCGGAGCCGGCAGACCATGTACCGCGTCGTGGTCCGGGCCGAGCTTGCCGACGAGACCGTCTGGCTGACCTTCTTCGACCGGCGCGAGCACGTTGCGCAGTGGCGGGTGACCAAGCCGCTACGTCCCGGGAACCGGGTGCTCGTCTCGGGCAGGTTCGTCAGCCGGGTGTTCAACGGCCAGCTCCGGTGGGAGCTGGCCCACCCCGAGGTCGACGAGGACGACATCGACCGGACGGGCCTGAAGCCGCTCTACCCGGCGCGGGCCAAGCTGAGCTCGCTCAAGATCGAGAAGGCGGTCCGTACGGTGCTCGACGTCATGCCGCCGGTCCCCGACCCGGTCCCCGACGCCGTCCGCCGCGAGCTCGACCTGGTCACGGAGGAGACCGCGCTGCGCTGGTTCCACGCCCCCGAGGACTGGGCCCAGCGGGGCGCGGCGCTCAGGCGCCTGAAGTTCACCGAGGCCTTCGTGGCGCAGGCGGCGCTGGCGCAGCGCCGGCACCGGCACCGGCACGTGCAGGCCCGGCCGCGGGCGGGCCGGGACGGGGGGCTGCTGGACGCCTTCGAGGAGCGGATGCCGTTCGCCCTGACGGCTGGCCAGCAGGCGGTTGAGGCCGAGATCGTGGCCGACCTGGGGCGCCCGCACCCCATGCAGCGGCTGCTGCAGGGGGAGGTGGGCTCCGGAAAGACGGTGGTTGCGCTGCGGGCCATGCTGCGCGTCGTCGACTCGGGAGCGCAGGCCGCGCTGCTGGCGCCGACCGAGGTGCTCGCCCAGCAGCACCACCGCTCGATCACCCTGATGCTCGGCGACCTCGCCGGTGGCGGCATGCTCGGAGGGCACCCCGACGCCACCCGGGTCGAGCTGTTGACCGGCTCCCTGCCCGCGGCCGCCCGCCGCCAGGCCCTCGAGCTCGCCGCATCGGGGGAGGCCGGCATCCTGATCGGCACCCACGCCCTGCTGCAGCAGGGCGTCGACTTCGCCGACCTCGCGCTCGTCGTGGTCGACGAGCAGCACCGTTTCGGCGTCGACCAGCGGGCCGCCCTGGCCGCCAAGGCCGGCGGCGGGTCCGACGGGTCGGCCGGCTCGGGACCGGCCGCCCCTCCGCACGAGCTCGTCATGACCGCCACCCCCATCCCGCGGACGGTCGCGATGACCGTGTTCGGCGACCTCGAGACGTCGGCCCTGACCGAGCTGCCGGCCGGCCGCGCCCCCGTCCAGACGACGGTGGTGGCGGTGCGCGAGCAGCCGTCCTGGCTGGACCGCGCCTGGGACCGGGTCCGCGAGGAGGTGGTTCAGGGGCGCCAGGTCTACGTGGTGTGCCCCCGCATCTCCGCCGACGCCGTGCGCGACGACGGCGAGGACCAGCCTGAGCCGGAGCCCGATGTCGGCACCGACGCGGACGACGGGGGAGCGGGCGAGTCGTCGGGTCCCTCCGCCCGGCCACCTGCCACGCCGATGGCGGCGGTCGAGGAGGTGGCGCCCCGGCTGGCTGCCGGAGCGCTCAGCGGACTCCGGGTGGCCGCGCTGCACGGACGGATGTCCGCCGAGGACAAGGACGCCACCATGACCTCCTTCGCCGCCGGCGCGATCGACGTGCTCGTCGCGACCACCGTCATCGAGGTCGGGGTCGACGTGGGCAACGCCACCACCATGGTGGTGCTCGACGCCGACCGCTTCGGCCTGTCGCAGCTCCACCAGCTGCGCGGCCGTGTCGGGCGCGGCGGGCACCCGGGGCTGTGCCTGCTCGTGACCACCGGCGAGCCGGGCAGCCCCGCACGCGAGCGCCTGGACGCGGTCGCCGTCACCACGGACGGCTTCGCCCTGGCCGAGCGCGACCTCGAGCTGCGCCGCGAGGGTGACGTGCTGGGCAGCAACCAGTCCGGCCACCACCGCTCGCTCAAGCTGTTGTCGGTCGCCCGCGACGCGGCGCTCATCACCACCAGCCGGGAGGCCGCCACCGCCCTGGTCGAGGCCGACCCCGACCTGACCGGCGCGGAGGAGCTGCGGATGGCGGTCCTCGGGCTCGAGATCGACGACCAGGCCGCGTTCTTGGAGAAGACGTGACCCGCATCATCGGCGGCAGCGCCGGCGGACGCACCATCCGAACCCCTGCGGGAGATGCCACCCGCCCGACGACCGACCGGGTGCGGGAGGCCCTGTTCTCGATCCTGCAGTCGCGGGTCGGGTCCCTGCGGGGGCTCACCGTGCTCGACCTGTACGCCGGCAGCGGGGCGATCGGCCTCGAGGCCGCCTCCCGGGGTGCGGCGCGGGTGACCCTGGTGGAGAAGGACCGTCGGACCGTCGGGCTGGTCCGGCGCAACGCCGCCGACCTCGGCCTCGACGTCACCGTCGTGGCGGCGCCTGTCGCGCGCTACCTCACCGGGGGTCCCGACGCCGCGGGCGCGCCGGTCGACGTCGTCTTCGCCGACCCGCCCTACCCGCTGGCCTCGACGGTCGTCGCCGCCGACCTGACCGCCCTGGCCGCCGGGTGGCTGGCGCCGAGCGCCCTCGTCGTGGTGGAGCGCTCGGCCCGCGACCGGTCGTGGGTCTGGCCGGAGGGTTACGACGAGCTGGACCGCCGCAGCTACGGCGAGACCGTGCTGCTCCTCGCGCGCCCGACCGAGCTCTCCGAGCACTCCGAGCACTCCGAGCACGGCTGAGGTCCCCTGGTACGGTCCCCTGGTGCGTCGCGCCGCCTGCCCCGGGTCCTTCGACCCCGTCACCAACGGTCACATCGACATCATCGGTCGGGCGGCCTCCCTCTTCGACGAGGTCGTGGTCGCGGTCGGGGTCAACGCCTCGAAGAACCGCCTCTTCTCCGCCGACGAGCGCATGGACATGCTGCGTGAGGCCGTCAGCCCGTGGCCGAACGTCAAGGTCGACGGCTTCTCCGGGCTGCTGACGGACTTCTGCTCCGAGCGCGGCATCGGGGTCCTGGTCAAGGGCCTGCGGGCGGTCAGCGACTTCGACTACGAGCTCCAGATGGCCCAGATGAACTCCAGCCTGGCGCCGGTGGAGACGGTCTTCGTGCCGACCAGCCCGGAGTACTCCTTCCTGGCCTCCAGCCTGGTCAAGGAGGTCGCGACCTTCGGTGGTGACGTCTCGAGTCTCGTGCCGGCCCACGTCCTGAGCCGACTGACCGAGCGGGTGGCCGAGCGACTGGCCGAGCAGGAGCGCTGAGGCGGGTTTTGTGGCAGCCGCCCTTCGGGCGCTACCCTTGTCGACGGTCCTCGTGCCGGCTGCTGTCGGGATGGGGATCATGATCTGTCAGCCGACCCTGGAAGTGATCCTGTGCGTCTCGACCCGAGAGCGCCGCTCGTGCTCGACACCCGCGAGCTCGGCCGCCGCCCGGGGTCGGAGCGTCGGGTGAGCCGAACGGTGCCGGCACCGGCAGATCTCGGGATCGAAGTCCTGCGTGTCCCCGAGGACTCCTCCGTCGAGCTGGACCTCCGGCTCGAGGCGGTCGTCGAGGGCGTGCTCGTCACCGGGACCGCGCGAGCGGGACTGGTCGGGGAGTGCGTGCGTTGCCTGGCCGAGGTCGATGACACCATCGACAGCGACCTGACCGAGCTGTTCGTCTACGACGACGGCAAGGACGAGGCGGCGGACGCCGAGGACGAGGAGACCAGCCGGCTCCAGGGCGACCTGCTCGACCTGGAGCCCGCGCTCCGGGACGCCGTGGTGCTCGCACTGCCGTTCCAGCCGCTGTGCCGGGAGGACTGCCCGGGACTGTGCGCGGAGTGCGGAGCGCGGTTGGCCGACGACCCCGGGCACCGGCACGAGGACCCCGTGGATCCACGGTGGGCCGCTCTGCAGGGGCTGACCGAGGACCCGTGACACCCAGCACCGACCCGCACGACCCGCACCGAACCGGCCCACGCCGGCACCGACCAGCACCACCCACGTCCGACGAGAGCCGCGGCCCTCGCCCGGCGTGGCACGACGAAGGAGAAGACATGGCTGTCCCGAAGCGGAAGATGTCGCGGAGCAACACGCGTCACCGTCGCTCGCAGTGGAAGGCCGTCGCGCCGACCCTGGTCACCTGCACCAACCCGGCGTGCGGTGCCAAGCACCTGCCGCACCGTGCGTGCGGCCAGTGCGGTGAGTACGGCGCACGCGCCAACCGTCGGCCGGTCCTCTGACCGAGGCCCGGTTGCCCGACACGCCGGTGACCACCCCCGCGACCACGCCCGAGCCCCCGGAGGGGTCCGGGCCACCCTCGTCCCCTGGCCGGGGGCCGGTGTCCTTGGAGGACCTGCTCGACGCGATCGGGCGGCCCGACCTGGACGCCGCCCTGCTCGAGCGCGCCCTGACGCACCGGTCGTTCGCCTACGAGAACGGCGGGCTGCCCACCAACGAGCGGCTGGAGTTCCTCGGCGACTCGGTGCTCGGTGTGGTCGTGACCGAGACGCTGTACCTGACGCACCCCGACCTCAATGAGGGCAAGCTCGCGAAGCTGCGGGCCGCGGTCGTCAACGCCCGGGCCCTGGCCGACGTCGCCCGCACCATCGGGCTGGGGGAGTACGTCAAGCTCGGCCGCGGTGAGGAGATCACCGGCGGCCGGACCAAGGCCTCGATCCTGTCCGACACCGTCGAGGCCGTCATCGGCGCGGTGTACCTCAGCGGCGGCTTCGAGGCCTCCCGCGCGGTCGTGCACCTGCTGTTCGACCCGCTCATGGACGCCGCAGCCGGCCTCGGCGCCGGGCTCGACTGGAAGACCAGCCTCCAGGAGCTCTCGGCCCAGCACTCGCTCGGCGTGCCGGACTACCTCATCGAGGACGACGGCCCCGACCACGCCAAGACCTTCGTCGCGCAGGTCCGGGTCGGCGGTCAGACCTACGGCCACGGCGAGGGCCGGTCGAAGAAGGAAGCCGAGCAGCAGGCGGCCGAGACGGCGTACCGCGCCATCGCCGCCGAGCTGACCGACGGCGGCTCCCTGCTGCCCTCACCCGACGAGGCCCAGCCCGAGCCGGACACCGAGCCCGGCTCCGCGACGGACGACTGAGCCGCCGGTGCCCGAGCTCCCCGAGGTCGAGGTCGTCCGCCGCGGCCTGGCCCAGCACGTCGTGGGTCGTCACGTCGCCGGTGTGCAGGTGCTCCACCCCCGCCCGGTCCGCCGGCACCTGGCCGGTGCCGCCGACTTCGCCGACTCCCTGACCGGGCGCCGGGTGACCGCGGTGCGCCGTCGCGGCAAGTACCTCTGGCTGCCGCTGGACGACACCGACGCCCTGCTGGGGCACCTCGGGATGAGCGGGCAGTTCCTGGTGCAGCCCACCGGGGCTCCCGACGAGCGCCACCTGCGCGTCCGTTTCCGCCTGGCCGAGGCAGACGGTTCCCCGGCCGGGGAGCTGCGCTTCGTGGACCAGCGGATGTTCGGCGGTCTGATGGTGTCGGCGGGCGGAGCGGTGGTGCCGGCGGAGATCGCGCACATCGCCCTCGACCCGCTCGACGACGCCTTCGACGACGAGGCCTTCGTCCGCCGGGTGCGGGTCAAGGCCTCCGGCGTCAAGCGGGTGCTGCTGGACCAGAAGGTGGTCTCGGGGGTCGGCAACATCTACGCCGACGAGGCGCTGTGGCGCGCCGGACTGCACGGCGACCGCCGGGGCGAGACGTTGACCGGGCGCCAGGTCCGCGACCTGCTCGCTCGGGTGCGGGAGGTCATGGGGGCTGCCCTGGCCCAGGGCGGCACCTCCTTCGACGAGCTCTACGTCAACGTCAACGGTGAGAGCGGCTACTTCGACCGCTCCCTGGAGGCCTACGGCCAGGAGGGGCGGCCGTGCTCGCGCTGCCAGACCCCCATCCGGCGGGTGCCGTTCGCCAACCGGTCGTCGTACTTCTGCCCCCGTTGCCAGCCCGCGCCCCGGGCCCGTGCGGCATTGACCGTCTCCGAGAGCGCGTGAGACCCTGGAGCGACCACCACCACGGCGGCCGCGGCCCCTCTCCTGGGCCTCGCGGGCCGCGTGCACCAGCTCCCAGGTGAAGGAACCACCGATGGCGAAGGCCCTTGTCGGCTACATGAACGCGACCGACCCCCGCGTGGTGACGCGGCTCTCCTCGCAGAACCGCCGTCTGCGTGAGCGGGTCGCCGACCTCGAGGCGGTCGTGCTGCGGCTCCAGGCCCAGAACGACGCCCTGGCGGCCCGGCTCGACCCGGAGCAGCTGCTGACGCTGCCCGAGCGGATGCAGCCCGTCTGAGTCTCGTGCCCGACCGGCCCGTCACCGCCCACGGCGGGGCGGGCCGTGTGTCTGCCCCGGGGTCCGCGAAATCGGGGGTGCGCGCGGGTAGGGTGGCGGGCGCTGACGCGCTGGCTTCCCCCGGCGGGTGGTTCGACCCGCTGTTCGGCGCAGATCGACCGATGAGGAGCCTGCGTTGTACCTCAAGAGCCTGACCCTGCGAGGATTCAAGTCCTTCGCCTCGGCGACGACCCTGCAGCTCGAGCCCGGGATCACGTGCATCGTGGGACCCAACGGCTCCGGCAAGTCCAACGTGGTCGACGCCCTCGCCTGGGTGATGGGCGAGCAGGGCGCCAAGTCGCTGCGCGGCGGCAAGATGGAGGACGTCATCTTCGCCGGCACCTCCGGCCGCCCGCCGCTGGGCCGCGCCGAGGTCGTGCTCACCATCGACAACACCGACGGCGCGCTCCCCATCGAGTACGCCGAGGTGGCGATCAGCCGCACGATGTTCCGCAACGGCGGCTCGGAGTACGCCATCAACGGCCAGTCGTGCCGGTTGCTCGACGTCCAGGAGCTGCTCTCGGACTCCGGCATCGGCCGCGAGATGCACGTGATCGTCGGGCAGGGGCAGCTCGACTCGATCCTGCGGGCGACGCCGGAGGACCGCCGCGGCTTCATCGAGGAGGCGGCCGGCGTCCTCAAGCACCGCAAGCGCAAGGAGAAGGCGCTGCGCAAGCTGGAGTCGACCGAGGGCAACCTCAACCGGCTGGGCGACCTGCTCAGCGAGATCCGTCGTCAGCTCAAGCCGCTGGGCCGGCAGGCCGAGGTGGCCCGCAAGGCCGCGGTGGTCCAGGCCGACGTCCGCGACGCCCGGGCCCGGCTGCTGGCCGACGAGGTCGTCACCGTCCGCACCACGCTCGAGCAGGAGCTGGCCGACGAGACTGTGCTCGTCGAGCGGCGGGCGGCGGTGGAGTCTGCGCTGGCGGCCGAGCGGTCCGCCGAGGCCGAGCTCGAGGCGGCCCTGCGGGAGGGGCTGCCGCGGCTCGCCGCAGCCCAGGAGACGTGGTTCGGCCTGACGGGGCTGGGGGAGCGGCTGCGCGGCACCGTGGCCCTGGCCGGCGAGCGTGTCCGCAACGCCGCCTCCGAGCCGGCCGTCCCCGCCGGACGCGACCCCGAGGAGCTCGAGACCGAGGCGCGCGCCCTGCGCACCCAGGAGGCCGAGATCGCCGCCGAGGTCGAGCGCCGTCGCACCGCCCTCCAGCAGGCCCTGGCCACCCGCGAGGAGGCCGAGCGCCGCCACGCCGAGGAGGAGCGCCGCGTGGCCTCCCTGGTCCGAGCGGCCGCCGACCGGCGCGAGGGGTTGGCCCGTCTGCAGGGCCAGGTCAACGCCAAGCGGAGCCGGGCCGGCGCCGCCGAGGAGGAGATCGGGCGCCTGCGCGCGGCCCGTGAGGAGGCCGCCGCCCGGGCCGAGCGGGCCCAGCGCGACTTCACCTCCCTGGAGACCCGGATCGCTGGGCTGGCCGATGGTGAGGAGGGCCTCGACGCCGAGCACGAGGCCGCCGCCCTGGTGCTGGGTGACCTCGAGGACCGCGTGGGCAAGCTGCGCGAGGAGGCGCAGGCGGCCGAGCGCGAGCGCAGCGGCCTGACGGCCCGCAAGGAGGCTCTGGAGATGGGCCTGGCCCGCAAGGACGCGGCCGCGGCGCTGCTGGGTGCGACCGACCCGACGCCCGGTCTGGTGGGCTCCGTCGCCGCCCTGCTGAGCGTGCGTCCGGGCTTCGAGGCGGCGGTGGCGGCCACCCTCGGGCCGGCCGCGGACGCGGTCGCGGTCGACGGGCTCGACGCCGCGCTGGCCGCGGTCGTCGGGCTCAAGGAGGCCGACCAGGGACGCGCCGCCCTGCTTCTGACCGGCATGCCCGGCCCGGCCGGCCCGTCGGGCCCGTCGGGGTCCGCCGCACTGGCGGATCTGCCGCCCGGGGTCACCGCCGTCGTCGACGTCGTCGACTGTCCCGACGGCGTCCGCGCCTCGCTGCGGCGCCTCCTGGCCGACGTCGTGGTCGTCGACGACCTGGACCAGGCGCGCAACGTCGTGTCCTCGCGCCCCGAGCTGACCGCCGTCACCCGCGAGGGCGACGTCGTCGGCAGCCATCTCGTGGCAGGTGGGTCCTCGGCGGTGCCGTCGTTGCTGGAGGTCCAGGCCGCCGTCGACGAGGCCGGCGAACAGCTGACCGCGACCGTGCACCGCTGTGAGCGGCTGACCTTCGAGGTCTCCCAGCTCGAGCGCGAGCGCGAGGAGGCCAAGCACCGGGTCGACGTCTCGCTCGCCCAGCTCCACGAGTCCGACGCGCGCCTGGCCGCCGTGGCCGAGGAGCTCGCCCAGCACGGCTCGACAGCCCGATCGGCCCTCGGGGAGCGGGACCGTCTGGAGACCGCGATCACCACGGCCGAGGAGGCCCGCGCCGGGGACCTCGCCGGGCTCGAGGAGCTCGAGGAGCGCCTCGCCGCGGCCCAGGAGGCCCCCGACGAGGAGCCGCGGCTCGACGAGCGCGACGCGCTCGGCGAGCAGGCGCGGGCCGCCCGCGCCGCGGAGACCGACGCGCGCCTGACGCTGCGCACCGCGGAGGAGCGGGGTCGCGCCCTGGCCGGACGGGCCGACGGGCTGGAGCGCGCCGCGACCGAGGAGCGCGAGACCCGGGAGCGGGCCGTCGCCCACCGGGAGCGCGTGCGCCGCGAGGGCCAGGTCGCGCAGGCCGTGCTGAGCGCCGCCGAGATCGTCCGGGACCGTCTCGCGGTCTCCGTGCACACCGCAGCCGAGGCCCGCACCGCCGTCGAGCAGTCACGTCGCGGCTCGGAGGAGGCCTTGCAGGCCGTCCGCGTCCGGCTGCGCACGCTGGGGGCCGAGCACGACGAGCTGACCACCACCGTCCACCGCGACGAGATGGCCCGCGCCCAGCAGCGGATGCGGCTGGAGCAGCTCGAGGAGCGTGCGCTGGAGGAGCTCGGTCTCGAGCTCGACGCGCTGGCAGCCGAGTACGGACCGGACCAGCCGGTGCCCGTGCTGGTCGCCGACGCCGACGGTGTGCCCCAGGCCGGCGAGCCGGTGGCCTTCGACCGCGAGCAGCAGCGCAAGCGCCTCAAGGTCGCCGAGCGCGAGCTGGCGATGCTCGGGAAGGTCAACCCGCTCGCGCTGGAGGAGTTCTCCGCGATGGAGGAGCGCCACCGGTTCCTCAGCGAGCAGCTGGAGGACCTGCGCCGCACCCGGCGCGACCTGCTGGACATCGTCAAGGAGGTCGACGAACGCGTCGAGCAGGTGTTCACCGAGGCGTGGGAGGACGTCCGCGAGGCGTTCGACCACGTCTTCGCGCGGCTCTTCCCCGGCGGCGAGGGGCGGCTGATCCTCACCGACCCCTCGAACATGCTCACCACCGGCGTCGAGGTCGAGGCCCGCCCGGCCGGGAAGAAGGTCAAGCGGCTCTCGCTGCTCTCCGGCGGCGAGCGTTCCCTGGTCGCGGTGGCGTTCCTGGTCTCGCTGTTCAAGGCCCGTCCCTCGCCGTTCTACATCCTCGACGAGGTCGAGGCGGCGCTGGACGACGCCAACCTCGGCCGACTGCTGGAGATCTACGAGGAGCTGCGCGAGAGCAGCCAGCTGCTCGTCATCACCCACCAGAAGCGCACCATGGAGGTCGGCGACGCGCTGTACGGCGTCACGATGCGAGGCGACGGCGTCTCAGCCGTCATCAGCCAGCGGCTGCGCGAGGCCGAGCCGGCGTGAGCGGAGCCGACGGCACCGCAGGACCGGCCCGACCAGACCGACCGGGCCGACCGCAGCGCAGCGACTACGTCGCGTGGCGCACGGCCACCACCCGCTGGGCCGACGACGACGTCTACGGCCACATGAACAACGCCGCCTACTTCGAGCTCATCGACACCGCGGTCAACGCCCACCTCGTCGAGAGCACCGGGCTCGACGTCCGCACGCTGCCGGCCATCGGCGTGGTGGCCGAGGTGTCGTGCCGCTACTTCGCCGAGATGCGGTTCCCGCGCCCCGTCGAGCTCGGACTCGTCGCCGAGCGGGTCGGCGGCTCCTCGGTCGTCTACCGCATCGGGCTGTTCCAGGGCGGCGGCAACGACGCCTGCGCCGAGGGTCGCTTCGTGCACGTGTACGTCGCGCAGGCGGACGCTGGGGTCACGGGAGGGGCACCGCGCCCCGTCGTCCCCATCCCGGCGGAGATCCGCGGCGTCGCCGAGGCGTTGCTCGCCCCTGGCCCTGCCTGACCACCCCCGCACGCACATGTGAGTCGAGTCACGTCCCGCGCGTGGAGGCGTCGGGACGGCTGACCGGCATGGGCACAGTGGCCGGAGGGCGCGTCGGTGCCCGCTCCCCGATCAGCGAAGGATGACCATGCTCCTGCTCGTCTCGATGATGCTCGTCTCCCTGGTGGTCGCCGGGGCCGTCACGGCGTACGTCGCCTATCCCCGCCGTGGCCATCGCCTGCCGCTGGCCCCCGCCCTGGGGGTGGCCCTCGAGCGCGGTGTACAGAACCTGCCGACGCTGGACAACGCCCGCCGCTGACTTCGTGGGCCGCGGGTCCTGTGATGGGATGGCGACGTGATTGAGCTGATCTCCCTCGTCGTCGCGATCGCCGTCCTCGGCCTCGTCTTCACCGTCGGCCTCGTCCGACGCTCCGGTGCCCGTCGCGGACGCCTCGACGAGGGCCGCGGCGGCACCGACGTGCTCGCGCCGCCGCGCGAGGCGCCGGCCCCGAGCGAGACCCCGGTCTCCACGGCGCCGGAGGCCCCGGCCGAGCCGCGCGGTCCGAGCACCCCCACGCTCGAGCGTCCCGAGGACGCCGCCGGTCGGCTGGTCCGGCTCCGCCGCCGCCTCGCCGGCTCCCAGAGCGCCTGGGGCCGCGGCCTCCTGGCCCTGCTGTCGCGGGAGCGGGTCGACGAGGACACCTGGGAGGAGATCGAGGACCTCCTCATCGGTGCCGACGTGGGCGTCGGTCCCACCCAGGAGCTCGTGGAGCGGCTGCGCGCGCGTGTGCGGGTGGAGGGCAACACCACCACGGATGTCACCGCCGTGCTCCGCGAGGAGATGCTCGCCCTGGTCGACCCGAGCATGGACCGCGCCCTCGCGGTCGAGCGCCGCGACGGCAAGCCGGCCGTCGTGATGATGGTCGGCGTCAACGGCACCGGCAAGACCACCACCGTCGGCAAGCTGGCCCGGGTCCTGGTGGCCGAGGACAAGACGGTCGTGCTGGGCGCGGCCGACACCTTCCGCGCCGCCGCGGCCGAGCAGCTGTCCACGTGGGGCGAGCGGGTCGGCGTCCGGACCGTCCGCGGCCCGGAGGGCACCGACCCCGCGAGCGTGGCCTTCGACAGCGTGCGCACCGGCATGGAGGACGGTGTCGACGTGGTCGTCGTCGACACCGCGGGTCGGCTGCAGAACAAGGCCGGTCTCATGGACGAGCTCGGCAAGGTCAAGCGAGTCATCGAGAAGCAGGCCGCCGTCGACGAGGTGCTGCTGGTCCTCGACGCCACCACGGGCCAGAACGGCTTGATCCAGGCCCGCGTCTTCCGCGAGGCGGTGAACGTCACCGGCATCGTGCTCACCAAGCTCGACGGCTCCGCGAAGGGCGGCATCGTCGTCGCCGTCCAGCGGGAGCTCGGCGTCCCGGTCAAGCTCGTCGGCCTCGGGGAGGGCGCGGACGACCTCGCGCCCTTCGACCCGGGCGCGTTCGTCGACGCCCTCCTCGGCCTCGACGCCTGATCCAGCCCGTCACCAGGCCCGGTCCGGGCAGGACGGTGCACACCGTTTACCTGCCCGAAACCTGGCGGCTGCTTTTGTCACGCCCGCGCAACGTACCGGGCAGGCCGGCGAAACCTCGTTCGCGGACTCTTCTCGGCAGGGTGGGGACGCGCGGACACAACGTCGTAGGCCGCACGGCACCCTGCAACGACCACATCGGGATCACCGTCGTGACCCGATCCTGATCTGGAGGTTCCGTGGACGGTTACAACGCGTTCATGCTCGTGGCCACGCTGCTGGTGTTGATGATGACGACGCCCGCTCTGGCCTTGTTCTACGGCGGTATGACCCGCTCGAAGTCCGTGCTGAACATGATGATGATGTCGTACTCGGCACTGGCCATCGTCGGCATCCTGTGGGTGCTGATCGGCTACTCGATGGTCTTCGGCGGTGACGGCATCTTCTTCTCCTCACCGCTCACCAACCTGGGCCTGAAGGACCTCGGGTACGACGGCTACACCTTCATGATGTTCCAGCTGACCTTCGCGGTGATCACCACCGCCCTCATCAGCGGCGCGATCGCCGACCGGGTGAAGTTCTCCGCCTGGCTGCTGTTCGTGCCCGTGTGGGCGACGCTGGTGTACTTCCCGCTGGCCCACATGGTCTTCAGCTGCAGCGAGAGCGCCCTCATCTGCACCAAGATCGGCGCGCAGGACTACGCCGGCGGCACCGCGGTCCACATCAACGCCGGCATGGCCGGCCTCGTGCTGGCGGCCGTGGTCGGCAAGCGCGTCGGCTTCGGCTCGACCCCGATGCGGCCCCACAACCTCACGCTCACGATGCTGGGCGCCGCCCTGCTGTGGGTCGGCTGGTACGGCTTCAACGTCGGCTCGCTGATCATCGACGACAGCGTCGGCGACATCAGCACCCAGTTCCTCGCCGAGACCGGGCTGACCTTCACCAACACCACGCTGGCGCCCATGGCCGCCATCCTCTCGTGGCTGCTGGTCGAGCGCATCATGCACGGCAAGGCCACCAGCCTCGGCGCCGCCTCGGGCATCGTCGCCGGCCTGGTCGCCATCACCCCGGCCGCCGGTGCGGTGGACATCTGGGGCGCGCTCGCCATCGGTGCGGTCGCCGGAGCGGTCTGCGCGTGGGCGGTCGGCCTGAAGTTCAAGTTCGGCCTGGACGACTCCCTCGACGTCGTCGGCGTCCACCTCGTCGGCGGCATCATCGGCACGGTCATGATCGGGCTGTTCTCGGCCCCGGCGGCCGAGGACTCCGGCATCGTCGGCGGTCTCGCGGACGGCCTGTTCTACGGCGGCGGCTTCGGCTCCCTGGTCGACCAGACCCTCGGCGTCCTGGTCGCGATCGCCTGGTCCGGCATCATCACCCTCGTCATCGCTCTCGCCATCAAGCACACCCTGGGGTGGCGCATCAGCGAGGAGGACGAGGTGGAGGGCATCGACTACTCCGAGCACGGCGAGACCGGCTACGACCTCGTCAGCCGTGGAGGCGGTCCCCGTCCCGGAGCGTCCGGCCCCAAGACCACGGACGCCACAGCACGCAACGAAGGAGCACACGCATGAAGCTCGTCACCGCGGTGATCAAGCCGCACAAGTGGGACGACGTCCGCGCCGCCCTGGAGTCCTTCGGGGTCTCCGGGATGACCGTCAGCGAGGTCAGCGGCTACGGCCGGCAGAAGGGCCACACCGAGGTCTACCGCGGTGCGGAGTACGACATCGCGCTGGTGCCGAAGGTGCGTGTCGAGATCGCCGTCGACGACAGCGACGCCGACGACGTGGTGGGCATCATCGTGAAGTCCGCCGCCACCGGCCGGATCGGGGACGGCAAGGTGTGGGTCAGCCCGATCGACACCGTCGTCCGGGTCCGCACCGGAGACCGCGACTCCGCCGCGGTCTGACACGACTGGGACGATGCGCCCGGGCCCACGTGGCCCGGGCGCATCGCTGTCTCCTGCTGTCTCCTGCTGTCTCCTGCTCCCCACCGACGACCCGAGGAGGGCCCATGACCGCCGCCGAGCGCGACGCGCGGACCGAGCGGGCCGACACGTTGTGCCGCTCGGTCTTCGAGGACGCGGTGGCCGGTCGTGACGACACCGGGATCGCCCTGGTGGCGGTGGGTGGCTACGGACGACGCGAGCTCGCGCCGTACTCCGACCTCGACGTCGTCGTCGTCCACGACCCCTCCGTCGACGTGGGGGAGGTGCCCGAGAAGGTGCTCTACCCGTTGTGGGACGCCAACGTGCGCCTCGACCACTCGGTGCGCGCCCTGGACGAGGTGACCGACGCCGCCGTCTCCGACGTCCGTGTCGCCCTCGGGCTGCTCGACACCCGCCACCTCGCCGGCGACACCTCGGTCTCCCTGCGGTTGCGGGCCGACGTGCTGTCGCACTGGCGCCGTGACGCGCGCGAGAACCTGCCTCGCCTGCGCGACCTGGTCCGGGACCGGGTGGAGCGGGTCGGCGAGCTCGCCCACGCGGCGGTGCCCGACCTCAAGGAGTCCGGAGGCGGGCTGCGCGACGCCACCGTGCTCAAGGCGCTGGTCGCGACCTGGATGGTCGACGTGCCCCACGCCGACCTCGAGCGGTGCCGCCTGCAGCTGCTGGACCTGCGCGACCTGCTCCAGGACGCCGCCGGACGCGCCACCGACCGGGTCGCGCCCGAGCTGTGGCCGGCGCTGGTCGACGGCCTGCCGCCGAACCTGGACCTGGCCGAGTGGTCTGCGCGCGGCTCGACCGAGGACGCGGCGCAGCGGTGGCTACGTCAGATCGGGCGGCGCACCGCGCACCTCTCCCGTCTCACGTGGAGCCGGGTCGACCACGTGCTGGCCCCGGCGCCCCCGCCGACCCGCAGCCGGGTGCCGCGGCTGGACCGACTCGCCCCCGGCGTCGCCCTGGCGAGCAACGAGGTGGTCCTGGACCGGGGCGCCGACCCCGCGACCGACCCGCTGCTGGTGCTGCGCGCCGCCGCTGTGGCCGCCGAGCGCGGCGTCGTGCTGGCCCCGGCCTCGGCCGCCCGGCTGGCGGCCACCTCGGCGCCGCTGCCCGTGCCCTGGCCGGCCGAGGCGCGCGACCTCATGGTCCGGCTGCTGGCCTCGGGACCGGGGCTGCTGGCGGTCTGGGAGACCCTCGACCAGACCGGCGCCCTCGACCTGGTGCTGCCGGAGTGGAGGCGGGTCCGGCTGCTGCCGCACGCCAGTGCGGTGCACCGCTTCACCGTCGACCGCCACATCGTGGAGACCTGCGTCGAGGCCTCCCGCCTCATCCGCCGGGTCGCCCGGCCGGACCTGCTGCTGCTCGCCGCTGTCCTCCACGACATCGGCAAGGGCGGGATGGTCGACCACAGCGTGGCGGGGGAGCCGGTGGCGGCCGAGGTGGCGGCCCGGATGGGCTTCGCCCCGGAGGACGCCGCGGTGGTCGCCGCGCTGGTGCGTCACCACCTGCTGCTCGCGGAGACCGCGACGTCGCGCGACCTCGATGACCCCGCGACCCTGGCCCACGTCGCGGACCGGGTCGCCGGCAAGGGTGTGCTGGACCTGCTCGAGGTGCTCACCGAGGCCGACGCCCGGGCCACCTCGGCCAAGGCGTGGAGCGCGTGGCGCGCCCGCCTCGTGGCCGACCTGGCCCGCCGGGTGCGCGACCGGCTGACCGACGTCGGCGTACGTCGCGACGCGGCCGTGCTGGAGGAGGAGCTCGACGTGCCCGCCGCGGCGGCCACGGACCCGGCGTACCTCCACGTCGAGGCGACCCGCGAGGAGGACGGCTCCCTGGTGCGCGTCGTGGCTCACGACCGGGTCGGGCTGATGGCCGACGTGTCGGGCGCGCTGGCCGTCATGCGCCTCTCGGTGCGCTCCGCGCGCGCCTGGACCGTCGACCCGGTCGCGGTGTCGCTGTGGCAGGTCGACGACGACCTGGTCGACGTGACGGTGCTGCAGCAGCAGCTCGAGGCCGTGGTGGCCGGGTCGCTCGACCCGTCCGAGCGGCTGCGGCCCGCACCCGACACGCTGGAGCCGTCGGTGCTGGTGCGGCACGAGGCGTCGGTGGAGGCCACCGTGCTGGAGGTCCGCACGGCGGACCGCCGGGGCGCGGTGCACCTGGTCTGCCGGGCCCTGGCCGGCCAGGACGTCTCGGTGCGCTCGGCGCACGTCTCGACCTTCGGGCCGCAGTCGCTCGACGTGTTCTACCTGCAGGAGCCGGGGGCGGGGGCGCTCAGCGACGAGCGCGCGGCTACGGCCGCACACGCGGTCCGTGAGACACTCGCGCCCGCGGCTACTCTGGACGCCTGACGGCGCCAGCACCGCTCCCACCGCCGTTTCCGACACGACCCGAGGACTGTGTTTCGTGTTCGCCACTCTCTCCGACCGTCTTGCCGACACGTTCAAGAACCTGCGAGGCAAGGGCCGGCTCTCCGAGGCCGACATCGACGCGACCGCGCGCGAGATCCGCATCGCCCTGCTCGAGGCCGACGTCGCGCTACCGGTCGTCAAGCAGTTCGTCACCGCCGTCAAGGAGCGCTCCCGCGGCGCCGAGGTGAGCGGCGCGCTGAACCCCGCCCAGCAGGTCGTGAAGATCGTCCACGAGGAGCTCGTGACGATCCTCGGCGGCGAGACCCGCCGGATCCGCTTCGCCAAGACCCCGCCGACCGTCATCGTGCTCGCGGGCCTCCAGGGCGCCGGCAAGACGACCCTGGCGGCGAAGCTGGCGCTGTGGCTGAAGGGTCAGGGCAGCAGCCCGATGCTCGTCGCCGCCGACCTGCAGCGCCCCAACGCCGTCAACCAGCTGCAGGTCAACGGTCAGCGCGCCGGCGTCACCGTCTACGCGCCGCAGCCCGGCAACGGCGTGGGCGACCCGGTCGCGGTGGCTCGCGACGGGGTCGCCGAGGCCCGCCGCACCCTGCACGACGTGGTCATCATCGACACCGCCGGCCGACTCGGTGTCGACGCCGACCTGATGCAGCAGGCCGCCGACATCCGCGACGCGGTGGACCCCGACGAGATCCTCTACGTCGTCGACGCCATGATCGGCCAGGACGCCGTCAACACCGCCCAGGCGTTCCTCGACGGTGTCGGCTTCGACGGCGTGGTGCTCACCAAGCTCGACGGCGACGCCCGCGGTGGCGCCGCGCTGTCGATCCGCTCCGTCACCGGTCGTCCGATCATGTTCGCCTCCAACGGCGAGAAGCTCGACGACTTCGACACCTTCCACCCCGACCGGATGGCCTCGCGCATCCTCGACATGGGCGACGTGCTCACCCTGATCGAGCAGGCGGAGAAGGCCTTCGACTCCGACCAGGCCGCCCGCGCCGCAGCCAAGCTCACCGGGCAGGGCGGCGACTTCACCCTCGACGACTTCCTCGAGCAGATGCAGGCGCTGCGCAAGATGGGCTCGTTGTCGAAGATCATGGGGATGCTGCCCGGGATGGGGCAGTTCCGCGAGCAGCTGGCCAACTTCGACGAGCGCGAGATCGACCGGATCCAGGCGATCATCCAGTCGATGACGCCGGGTGAGCGCGCCGATGCCAAGATGATCGACGGCTCGCGCCGCGCCCGCATCGCGCGCGGCTCCGGCGTCCACGTCTCCGAGGTCAACCAGCTCGTGGAGCGTTTCTTCGAGGCCCGCAAGATGATGCGCAACCTCGCCCAGGGCGGCGGCATCCCCGGCATGGGCGGCATGCCCGGCGCCGGCAAGCGCGCCAAGGCCAAGCGCCCGCCGGCCAAGAAGGGCAAGGGCAAGCGCGTCTCCGGCAACCCCGCCAAGCGTGCCGAGCAGGAGAAGGCCACCGCCACGCAGGCCGCCGACCGTCCGTCCGCGAACCCGTTCGGCCTGCCCCAGGGCGCCGACGAGGAGCAGTTCGACGCCTCCGGCTTCGAGCTGCCCCCCGAGGTAGCGAAGTACCTCAACAAGTAGGTCGACCGGCTCTCAGGGACGTCTAGGGTCGGGGCATGACCTCCCCGGCACATCACGCACCGGCCCTGCGCGTCATCGGACCGGTCCTGCCCGACGGCGAGAGCCGCGAGCTGTACGTCGTCGACGGCCGCATCACCTACGAGAAGGTCGTGTCCGCCGAGACCGTGGCCGAGGGCTGGATCGTGCCGGGCCTGGTCGACGCCCACTGCCACCTCGGGCTCGACGACGACGGTGCGGTCAGCGACGCGGCGACCGAGCAGCAGGCGATCGACGACCGCGACGGCGGGGCGCTGCTGATCCGCGACGCGGGCAGCGCCGCCGACACCCGGTGGGTCCAGGACCGCGACGACCTGCCGCGGCTGGTGCGCTGCGGACGGCACATCGGCCGCACCAAGCGCTACATCCGCAACTACGCCCACGAGGTCGAGCCCGAGGACCTGCCGGCGTACGCCGCGCAGGAGGCGCGCCGCGGGGACGGCTGGATCAAGCTGGTGGGGGACTGGATCGACCGCGGTGAGGGTGACCTGACCCCCAGCTTCCCGGCCGAGGCCTTCGCCGCCGCGATCGTGGCCGCCCACGCCGAGGGGGCCAAGGTGACCGCGCACTGCTTCGGCGCCGGGGTGCTGCCCGGACTGATCCGCGCCGGGATCGACTGCATCGAGCACGGCACCGGCCTGACCGAGGACCTGGTCGACGAGATGGTCGCCCGGGGCACGGCGCTGGTGCCGACGGTCATGCAGCTCGACAAGTTCCCGCGAGCACGCCTCGGCGGGCGCCGGGCGCTTCCCCGGGTACGCCGACACGATGACCGACCTCTACGACCGGATGCCGGCCACGATCATGGCGGCCTACGACGCGGGAGTGCCGCTCTACGCCGGCTCCGACGGCGGCGGCATCAGCCGTCACGGCAACATCGCCGGTGAGATCGCCGCGCTGCACCGCATCGGCGTACCCGCCCATGACGCGCTCGGAGCGGCCAGCTGGCGCGCCCGCGAGTGGCTGGGCCACCCCGGCCTCGAGGAGGGGGCGCCCGCCGACCTCGTGGTCTACCCCAGCGACCCGCGCGAGGACCTGGGCGTGCTCCGCTCGCCGAGCCGCGTCGTGCTGCGCGGTCGCGTCGTCGCCTGACGGCAGGGTGTGACCGGCACGCGGAGACCGCCGATTTCGGGGCGGCGGGGGCGTCTGGCAGAATGACGGGCTGAGTCCTGTGCGGCCGGGCCCTCTCTCCCGGCGCTCGCAGGCCCAGCAGCGCTCCGGCCCGGTCCCCACCTGGTCCCGGCACGCTCACCAGGAACCGACATCTCAAGGAGACTCCACAGCTCGTGGCCGTCAAGATTCGTTTGAAGCGGATGGGCAAGATCCGTCAGCCGTTCTACCGCATCGTCGTCGCCGACTCGCGCACCAAGCGCGACGGTCGTGTGATCGAGGAGATCGGCAAGTACCACCCCAAGGAGGAGCCCTCCCTGATCGAGGTCAAGTCCGACCGCGCGCAGCACTGGCTCTCCGTCGGCGCGCAGCCGACCGAGGCCGTCGCCGCGCTGCTGAAGGTGACCGGCGACTGGCAGAAGTTCAAGGGCGAGTCCGGCCAGGAAGGCACCCTCCGCGTCAAGGAGGTGGGCAAGTCCAAGCAGGAGATCTTCAACGAGATCCTCCAGGAGTCCGGCATGGGCGCCTCGGGCGACGCCGTGACCGCCAAGAAGTCGGCCGACAAGCCGGCCAAGAAGGCGGCCACGAAGTCCGAGCCGAAGCCCGAGCCGAAGGCCGACGCGGAGACCGCCGAGGCGCCTGCTGAGACGCCCGCCGAGACCCCGGCCGACGAGACCCCCGCGGTCGCGGCGGAGACCGCCGAGGCCGAGGCCGACAAGGCGGACGGCACGGCGGACGACAAGGCGGACGGCGAGGCTGACAAGCCCGCCGACGAGAAGGCCTGACCTCGTGCTGTCCGAAGCGCTGGAGCACCTGGTCCGCGGCATCGTCGCCCACCCCGACGACGTCTCGGTCCGGGACAAGGAGCTGCGTCGCGGCTCGCTGCTCGAGGTCCGGGTCAACCCCGAGGACCTCGGCAAGGTGATCGGCCGCAACGGCCGCACCGCCACCGCCCTGCGCACCGTGATCAGTGCGATCGGCGGCAAGGGCGCGGCCCGCGTCGACTTCGTCGACGTCGACCGACGCCGCTGAGCCGTCCCGGCCCGGCACTGCAGCGATGAGCGCGACACCGCAGGACCCAGAGCGCGACGTGGTGGTCGGCCGGATCGGCCGGCCCCACGGCGTGCGGGGCGAGGTGAGCCTCGAGCTGCGCACCGACGAGCCCGACCAGCGTTTCGTCGACGGCGCCGTCCTGACCGTCCGGAGCGCCCCGGGCCGCCCCGCGCCCGAGCTCCGCACGCTCACCGTCGCCGGCACCCGCTGGCACCAGGAGCGGCTGCTCGTCCGGTTCGAGGAGCTCGCCGACCGCGACGCCGCGGAGCGGGCGCGTGACCTGCTGCTCGAGGTCAGCATTCCGGCGGACTCCGCGCCGGTCGAGGACGACGAGTACTACGACTTCCAGATCGTGGGTCTGCGCGTCGTCACCGAGGACGGCACCCCGGCCGGCACCGTGAAGGCGGTCCTCCACCCCGGCGCCCAGGACCTCCTGGTGGTGGCCCGGGACGGCCAGGAGGACGCCCTGGTGCCCTTCGTGAGCGCGCTCGTCCCGGAGGTCGACCTCGCCGGCGGACGTCTCGTGGTGGCCGACCGCCCCGGCCTGCTCACCCCCTTCGAGGACGAGTGACCCCCGGCGGGAGCGGCCTGCGGGTCGACCTCGTCTCGATCTTCCCGGCCTACTTCGACGTCCTCGACCTGTCGTTGGCTGGCAGGGCCCGCACCCAGGGCCTCCTCGACGTCCGCGTGCACGACCTCCGGACCTTCACCCACGACCGTCACCGCACCGTCGACGACAGCCCGTACGGCGGGGGCGCCGGCATGGTCATGCGACCCGAGCCTTGGGGCGAGGCGATCGACGCCGTCCTCGCCGACCGGGCGGGGGCGGGCGGGGACGCGCGCGAGGACGGTCACGAGGGCCGCACGGTCCTCGTCGTGCCGACCCCCAGCGGCACCCCCTTCTCCCAGGCGGCGGCGGCCGACCTCGCCACCGCGCAGCGGCTCGTCGTCGCGTGCGGCCGCTACGAGGGCATCGACCAGCGGGTGGTCGAGCACTACGACGGCCTCGACCGGGTCGAGGTCCTCGAGGTCTCGCTCGGCGACTACGTCCTCAACGGCGGAGAGGTCGCCGCGCTGGCGGTCGTCGAGGCGGTCGCCCGGCTGCTGCCGGGCTTCATGGGCAACGCCGCGTCGCTGAGCGAGGAGTCCCACGGCGAGGCCGGCCTGCTGGAGTACCCCGTCTACACCAAGCCCGCCTCCTGGCGCGGGCACGACGTACCCCCGGTGCTGCTGTCGGGCGACCATGCCCGGATCGCGGCCTGGCGCCACGCCCAGGCGGTGCGGCGCACGGCGCAACGGCGACCCGACCTGCTTCACCCCAGCCACCGCGTGGGCGAGCTGCTCGACCTCGGCGAGGTTGAGTGGCGCCCGGCGACGCGCGGCGACGCCGGCGAGATCCTGACGCTGCAGCGGGCCTGCTGGCTCGACGAGGCCCGCGCCAACGACGCCCTCGACATCCCCCCGCTGCAGGAGTCCTACGACGACGTGGTGGCCGGGCTGGCGACGTACACCACCTGGGTGCTGCGTGTCGGGGGCCGGTCGGGGGTCGGGGGCCGGTTGGTCGGCAGCGTCCGGGCCCACAGCGAGCCGGACGGCACCTGGTTCGTCGGTCGCCTCATGGTGGCGCCGGACCTGCGCGGGCAGGGCCTGGGTCGCTGGTTGCTGGAGCGCATCGAGGTGCTGGCGCCCCCGGACGCCCCGGGTCTCGCGTTGATCACCGGCGCGGGCAGCGAGGCGAACCTGCGCCGCTACCGTCGTGCGGGCTACCGGCCCGACCGTCCGGACCGTCCGGCGGACGACCCCCGCGCGGTGCGCCTGGCCAAGCGCCGGCGCTGAGCAGGATTTCCACCGGCCCCGGCCGCTGTGGCAGAATCAGACCTTGGTCCACAGCCTCGACGGCGGACTCCGCGCCCGACGCGGAGCGCCGGCGCCGCACCTGCCACAGGGGGTCGCGCGCACGAGACATCACGGGGACCGCCCGAGAACGAACCCACCCACGTCCGTGGGCGACCTGTGGCGCCGACGAGGAGACACCATGACCAACGTCATCGACGAGCTGGCCGGCGCCGAGAGGCGCTCCGACCTCCCCGAGTTCCGCGCCGGGGACACCCTGAAGGTCCACGTCAAGGTGGTCGAGGGCAACCGCTCGCGTGTCCAGGTCTTCCAGGGCGTGTGCCTGCGCGTGCAGGGCTCCGGCATCGGCCGCACCTTCACCGTCCGCAAGGTCTCCTTCGGCATCGGCGTCGAGCGCACGTTCCCGCTGCACACCCCGATCATCGACAAGGTCGAGGTCGTCACCCGCGGTGACGTGCGTCGCGCGAAGCTCTACTACCTGCGCAACCTGCGCGGCAAGGCCGCCAAGATCAAGGAGAAGCGCGAGCCCGTCGCGCGCTGAGCGGGTCTGGCGACTGCGGCTCGGGCGGCCTGGGTAGGGTCGGCGCGTGAGTGACGCGACGACCGGCTCGGGGGACGAAGCCCCGGCGAAGCCACCCGGGCGGCACCGCAGGGGCGGGCGCCACCTCGCCCGCCTCGGTGACGAGGGAGCCCCGCCGGAGCGGGCCGACGACGAGCAGGCCGAGGCCCGCAGGCCGGTCCCGTTCTGGCAGGAGCTGACGCTGCTGCTGGTGATCGCGCTGCTGCTCGCCACCGGGATCAAGGCGTTGTTCCTGCAGGCGTTCTACATCCCCTCGGGGTCGATGAACGACACCCTGGTCTTCAACGACCGGATCCTGGTGCAGAAGGTGTCCTACTGGGGCGACGCCGCCCCCAGCCGTGGCGACATCGTGGTCTTCGCCGACCCCGGCGGCTGGCTGGACCAGGCCGACGCCCCTGCGGCGGAGAACATGGTGAGCAAGGGCCTCGAGCTGGTCGGGCTGTTCCCGACCGGCGGCCACCTGGTCAAGCGCGTCATCGGCGTGGGTGGCGACCGGGTCCGGTGCTGCGACCCTCAGGGGCGGATCCGGGTCAACAACGTGCCGCTGCGCGAGGCGCCCTACCTGGCCGAGGGCGAGAAGCCTTCGCTGATCACCTTCGACCAGAAGGTGCCCGAGGGGTCGCTGTGGGTGATGGGCGACAACCGGTCGCAGTCCGCCGACAGCCGCTACCACCTCGGCGACCCCGGGGGTGCGTTCGTGCCCGTCGAGGACGTCGTCGGCAAGGTCTTCGCCGTCGTCTGGCCGCTGGGTCACGCCAAGACGTTGGGCCGTCCCGACACGTTCGCCGCGGTCGAGGAGGCCGAGGGGGACGACACCGACCGACGGGCGGCCGGGCGGTGAGCGTCCTGCCCCGCGGTCTCACCGTGCGTCGCGACGCCGGGCTCTACGGCTACGAGCGTGCGCTGCGCCGCCACGGCCTCGACCCGATCGCCGGGGTCGACGAGGCAGGTCGCGGCGCCTGCGCCGGACCGCTGGTGGCCGGGGCGGTCGTCCTGCCTGCCACCTCGCGCGGCATCGTGCCGGGCCTGGCCGACTCCAAGCTGCTCACCCCGAAGGCTCGCGAGCGCTGCTACGACCAGGTCGTACGCCGGGCGCTGGCGTGGTCGGTGGTCGTGGTGGGGCCCGACGAGTGCGACCGGCTCGGCATGCACGTGGCCAACGTGGAGGCGCTGCGACGGGCGCTGGCCCGGCTCCACGTACGCCCGTCGTACGTGCTGACCGACGGGTTCGGAGTCGACGGTCTCGAGGTGCCGGGGCTCGCGGTCTGGAAGGGTGACCGGGTCGCCGCCTGCATCGCGGCCGCATCGGTGGTCGCCAAGGTGACCCGCGACCGCATCATGGCCGACCTGCACCACGACTACCCGGTCTACGACTTCGAGACCCACAAGGGCTACATCACCTCCACCCACTCCGCTGCCCTCGCCGAGCACGGTCCGTGCGCGGTCCACCGGCGCCGGTTCGTCAACGTGCGCCGGGCCGAGGGCGACTCGCTGCCGCCTACGCCGGGAGACGCGGGGGCGGATGAGAGACTGGTCGCCCCCGTCCGGCAGGAGGCCTGATGAGCACCGAGGACCTCGAGAAGTACGAGGCCGAGATGGAGCTGCAGCTCTATCGGGAGTACCGCGACGTCGTGGGGATCTTCAAGTACGTCGTCGAGACCGACCGCCGCTTCTACCTGTGCAACCAGGTCGACGTGAAGGCACGCACCGAGGCCGGCGACGTCTTCTTCGAGGTGTCGATGACCGACGCGTGGGTGTGGGACATGTACCGCCCCGCGCGCTTCGCCAAGAACGTCAAGGTGCTGACCTTCAAGGACGTCAACGTCGAGGAGCTCGCCGAGTCCGACCTGGACCCCCCCAAGCCCTAGCGCCGGCCGCCCTCGCGCGCCGGGCGCTCCTCGCGCTCGCACTCGCGTGGCGGACCGCCGTCGGCCAGGCAGGTCCCGTCGTAGACGACACGCTTGCCAAGACGCTCGTCCAGCCCGACCCGCATCCGGCGGTCCTCCTCCGGGTCGGAGCAGAAGAACCCGCCGGACTCGACGGTCACGGTGACCTCGACGCGCTGGGGCCGCTCACGGACGTCGAGGACGTCGAGGTCGTCGCAGGGTCGCGCCCGGACGTGCACGAGCAGACCGCGGCTGTCGGACCGGTAGTCCTCCCAGGTCGTGCCGCTGCGCTCACGCATCTGGTCGAGCAGCACCGCGCCGGTGACGGCGGCCGCCACGAGCATCAGCACGCCGGCCACGAGCACCAGACCGGTGCGTCTGCTCGCGCGCATGTTGTGCCTCCGACCGACCCGGTGACCCTCCCCGTCCCCGCCGAGTCTGGCAAGGATCGACGGCGGGCGCGAGGGGGCGCGAGGGGGCGCGAGGGCGCGCACGGGTGACACGGACCCGGAACCGTCCCCAGCCGTCGGCTCCCGGGCGTTCTCCACCGCCCGGGTCCTCCGCCCGACGTGCCGGGCCGGGCGCCGCGACAGTGGGTCGCGGAGGTGGTCGAGATGGCGACAGCACGCCAGCGGTTGGCGACAGGAGGGTACGGCGAGGCGCAGGCCGCGGCGTACCTCGGACGGCTCGGGATGGTCGTGCTCGACCGCAACTGGAGGTGCGAGCTCGGTGAGGTCGACCTCGTGCTGCGTGACGGTTCGACCGTCGTGTTCTGCGAGGTCAAGACCCGGGCTGACGACCGGTTCGGCGACCCGCTGGAGCAGGTGAGCGAGGCCAAGGCCGCCCGCCTGCGGCGGCTCGCCGCGCGCTGGCTCGGCGAGCACGACGTAGTGGCGCGCGAGGTGCGTCTCGACCTCGTCGGCGTGCTGCTCGACCGGGTCGGCGACGCCCGGTTCACGCACGTGCGGGGGGTCGGCTGATGGGCGTCGCGACTGCACGCACGGTCACCCTCGACGGCATCCGCGGCCACGTCATCGACGTGCAGGCCGACGTCCGGCAGGGCCTGGTCAGCACCACGATGGTGGGTCGACCGGACCCCACGATCAGCGAGTCGCGGGACCGGTGCCGCACCGCGATCGTCAACAGCCGCTTCGAGTGGCCGACCACGCGCCGCGTGACGATCGCGCTGTCCCCGGCGGACCTGCCCAAGCGCGGGTCGCACTTCGACCTGGCCATCGCGCTCGCGGTGCTGGCCGCGGGGGCGCGCGAGGAGCCGTCGATCCCGGTCGAGGCGCTGGCCGAGCGTCTGTTCATCGGCGAGCTGACCCTCGACGGCCGGGTGCGCGCGGTGCACGGTGTGATCCCGATGGTGATGGCGGCCCGCTCGCGCGGCGTGCGCCGCGTCGTGGTGCCCGACCTGCACGTGCCGGAGGCGGCCCTGGTGCCCGACGTCGAGGTCGAGGGCGTGCGCAGCCTGGCGCAGGCGGTCGCGCTGCTGACGGGGGAGCCGTGGCCGGACGCGCCGCCGGTGGAGCCGCTGGGGTCGGGCTCGGTGCTGAGCTGGCGCGGCGAGGACCGCACCGACGAGCTGGACCTCGCCGACGTCCACGGCATGGCCGACGCCCGTTACGCCCTGGAGGTCGCAGCGGCCGGTGGGCACCACCTGTTGCTCAGCGGTCCGAAGGGAGCGGGCAAGACGACGTTGGCCGAGCGGCTGCCAGGTCTGCTCCCCGACCTCAGCGTCGAGGAGACCCTCGAGCTGGTGGCCGTGCAGTCGCTGGCCGGGGAGGTGCCGCGCCGGCTGGGCGACGCCCGCCCGCCGTTCCGGGCGCCGCACCACACCGCGTCCAAGGTGAGCGTGCTCGGGGGAGGCACCGGGCGCGTCCATCCCGGCGAGATCAGCCGTGCGCTTCACGGCGTGCTCCTGCTCGACGAGTTCCCGCTGTTCCGCTCCGACATCGTCGACGCGCTGCGGCAGCCGTTGGAGAGCGCGGAGATCACCATCACCCGTGGGGACGACGTCGCGACCTTCCCCGCCCGCTCGATCGTGGTGCTCGGTGCCAACCCGTGTCCGTGCGGCGACTACTCGGTCGATCCCGCAGCGGACGGCTGCACGTGCGGGGAGGTGAAGCGTCGCGGCTACCGCGAGAAGTTCTCCGCCCCGGTGAAGGACCGCATCGACATCGAGCGCCACGTGATGCCGGTGCGACCGTGGGAGGTCGGCGACCCGCTGCGCTGCCCCGAGGACACCGTCACGGTGCGGGCTCGCGTCACCGCGGCGCGACAGCGGGCGAGCACACGTCTGGCGGGAACGCCGTGGCGGGTGAACGGCGACGTGCCGGGCCCGGTGCTGTCGAGCCGGTGGCCGCTGGCGACCGCGGGGCTGCGTCTCCTCGACGTCGCCCTGACTCGCGGCGTACTGACCCGCCGCGGCGCGACCCGGGTGCACCGGATGGCGTGGACGGTGGCCGACCTCGATCCCTCGCTGCTCGAGCAGCTCGACGGCAGGCCGGCGCCCGGACCGGGTGCAGTCGAGGTGGCGCTGCGGCTGCGCTCCGGTGAGCCGCTGGCCGAGGCGACGCTGGAGAGGAGGGTGGGATGAACGACCCGGGGGAGCGTGCTGACTCGGCGGTCGGGGTCAGTCCCGACGAGCGGGAGGCGCGGGTGCGCCTCAACGTGTTGACCGAGCCCGGCGACCCACGGGTGGCGCGGCTGCTGGGGGTGATGGGGGCTCAGGCGCTGGCGACCGAGCTGGCGGCGGACGGCGAGCTGCTGGGGCTGCGCGAGGACGTGCGGATGCGTGAGGACGGCCAGGAGCCCGGGGCGTTGCTGGCCCGGGCCGCGACGTCGGGCATCCGCTACGTCGTGCCCGGCGACGCCGAGTGGCCGGGGTGCCTGGCCGACCTCGACCACGTGGACGCGGTCAGCGGCCTGGGCGGTCAGCCACTGGGCTTGTGGGTGCGGGGACCCCTGCGGCTCGACCAGGTGGCCGCCGGTGCGGTGGCCGTGGTCGGGTCGCGCTCGGCCACGACGTACGGGACCTCGGTGGCCGGCGACCTCGCCGCCGCTGTGGCGGCGGAGGGGCGGACGGTGGTCTCGGGGGCGGCCTTCGGGATCGACCAGGCGGCTCACCGCGGAGCTCTCGGGGTCGGGGGGACGACCGTGGCGGTGCTGGCCTGCGGAGTGGACCGGGCCTACCCCTCGGCCCACCGTCCGCTGCTGGACCACCTCGGCCAGCACGGCGCGGTCGTCTCCGAGCTGCGACCCGGCCTGCCGCCGACCCGCGTCCGGTTCCTGGCCCGCAACCGGGTCATCGCCGCGTTGAGCGCAGGCACGGTGGTCGTCGAGGCCGCCGTGCGGAGCGGCGCGCTCAACACCGCCAACTGGGCCTCGCGCCTCAACCGTGTGCTCATGGGCGTGCCCGGACCCGTCACCAGCGCACCCTCGGAGGGCGTGCACGAGCTGCTGCGGACCGGTGCCGCGTCGCTCGTGACACGCGGGGAGCACGTCGTCGAGGCGCTCGCGCCGGTCGGGACGGCCACGGTCCTCCAGCGCCGTGCCCCCGAGCGCCCGGCCGACGCCCTGGACCTGCTGGAGATGCGCGTCCTCGACGCCGTGCCGCTGGTCCACGCGGCCGCTGCGGTCTCGGTGGCCCATGCCGCCGGCCTCTCCGTCGCCGACACCACCCGCGCGCTCCACCGCCTGAGGTCCGTCGGTCTGGTGCGGAGCGAGGACGCCTCCTGGCGCCGCGCGCCGCAGCCGGAATGACGGAACGGCGGTGCTGCGCCGCCTAGCCTGAGCGTGTGGTGGACGAGGGCGCGCCGGTCGCGGAGGGCTTCGTCGAGCCGCTCGCCGAGTTCGAGCGGCACCTGACCTCGGTCCGCGACGTCAGCCCGCACACGTTGCGCGCCTACACCGGCGACCTGCGCTCCTTGGCGGCCCACCTGACCGCGATGGGCCACGACTCGGTCGACACCCTCGACCTGCGGGCGCTGCGCAGCTGGCTGGCCCAGCAGCAGACCCTCGGACGCAGCCGGGCCACGATGGCGCGGCGCTCCGCCTCGGCCCGGGCCTTCACCGCCTGGCTCGCGCGCTCCGGCCGGACGCCGAGCGACCCCGGCGCCGCGCTGGCCTCGCCGAAGGCGCACCGGCCGTTGCCGGCGGCGCTGAAGCAGGACGAGGTCCGGCTGCTCCTCGACGCCGCGGCCGAGCAGGCCCACCACGACGACCCGGTCGGCTGCCGCGACCTCGCCGTCCTCGAGCTGCTCTACGCCACTGGCATCCGGGTGGGGGAGCTGTGCGGCCTCGACGTCGACGACCTCGACGACGGCCGCCGTGTCGTGCGCGTGCTCGGCAAGGGACGCAAGGAGCGCTCCGTCCCGTACGGCGCCCCCGCGGCGACCGCCGTGGACCGGTGGCGCGCCGTCCGGGGCCGGCTGGCGCGGCCCGGGTCCGGCCCGGCGCTCTTCCTCGGGGCGCGCGGGGGACGCATCGACCCTCGGACCGTGCGGAGCGTCGTCCACCGCCGCGTCGCCGACGTGCCCGGCGCCCCCGACCTCGGCCCCCACGGGCTGCGGCACACTGCGGCCACGCACCTGCTCGAGGGCGGCGCCGACCTCCGCAGCGTCCAGGAGCTGCTCGGCCACGCCTCCCTGGCCACCACGCAGATCTACACCCACGTCACGCGCGACCGGCTCCGCTCGGCCTACGAGCAGGCGCACCCGCGCGCCTGAGACGGGTCACCAGGGGTAGAGCCGCACCGGTTGCGGGACGGCGCCCACCAGCATGAGCGGGTCGAGGTAGGTCTCGCCCCGCACCAGCCCCCAGTGCAGGCAGGCGGCGGGCAGGCAGTGGCCGCCGGCCAGCAGCAGGCGCCCGATCACCTGCCCCTCGGCGACCTCGTCGCCACGTCGCACGGTCGCCGCCACCGGCTGGTAGGTCGTCCGCACCCGTCCGTGGTCGACCGTGACGATGCCGCGCCCGGCGATGCGGCCGACGTAGGACACCGTCCCGGCCAGGGCTGTGCGCACCGGCTGACCGGGACGGCCGACGAGGTCCGCGCCCCGGTGGCCGGCCGACCACCGCTCCTCGGGCGGCTCGAAGGGCCGGGCGATGGACTGCACCGGCGCCAGCGGCCAGGTGCCGCGGGCGGGCGCCGGCGTCCGCGTGGTCGCGGACACGCGGTCGGCGGGGGACCGGCTCGGCGTCGGCGTAACCGCCTCGGGGGAGGAGCCGACCAGGAGACTGGAGAGGACGAGACCGGCGACGGGGGCGAGAGCCGTGCCGAGAGCCAGGGGAGCGGTGAGGAGGGCCATGCCCCAGGCTCACGCGCAGCGGGGCACGGAGGGGGCCGGGGGACCGGACCTGTGGACAAACCGGCGGTTCGCCCCGCACACCCGATGTCACGTACACTCGCCGGTGGCGACCCGCGCCGTGCCTGCACGAACCGGGTCGACTATCGCAGGCTCGTCCAACCGCACCGTGCTCCGTCCCCGCGAGGGGTGCAGAGCCCGCGGGCAGGCTCCCTCTCGGTCCCACGAGGAACGTCTCGTCGGTGAGGGTCCTCGCCGAGCCTCAGGGCGGTCCGCAACCTGTGGCCCGCGACAACCGAGAACAGCACCACCGCCTGCGGCCCCGGAGATCCGGGCCGCGCGCCGCGGTGCGCACACGAAAGTGAGTCGAAGGCCATGGCCGTCGTCACCATGCGTCAGCTCCTCGAGAGCGGCGTCCACTTCGGGCACCAGACCCGTCGCTGGAACCCCAAGATGAAGCGCTTCATCATGACCGAGCGCAACGGCATCTACATCATCGACCTGCAGCAGTCGCTGGCCTACATCGACCGCGCCTACGCGTTCATCAAGGACACCACCGCCAAGGGCGGCACCGTGATGTTCGTGGGCACGAAGAAGCAGGCCCAGGAGGCGATCGCCGAGCAGTCGACGCGCGTCGGGATGCCCTACGTCAACCAGCGCTGGCTGGGCGGCATGCTCACCAACTTCCAGACCGTGCACCAGCGGATCAACCGCCTCAAGGAGCTCGACGAGATCGACTTCGACGACGTGGCCGGCTCCGGCCGCACGAAGAAGGAGCTCCTCGGGATGAAGCGCGAGCGCGACAAGCTCGACCGCACCCTGGGCGGCATCCGCGACATGACCCGGACCCCGTCCGCGGTCTGGATCGTCGACACCAAGAAGGAGCACCTCGCCGTCGAGGAGGCGCGCAAGCTCCGCATCCCGATCATCGGCATCCTGGACACCAACTGCGACCCCGACGAGGTCGACTTCCCGATCCCGGGCAACGACGACGCCATCCGCGCCGTCGGGCTGCTGACCCGCGTGGTCGCCGACGCCGTCGCCGAGGGCCTCATGGCCCGCGCCGGCGTCAAGGGCGAGCAGGCCGCGACCGGCGCCGAGCTCGGTGGCGAGGAGCCCCTGCCCGAGTGGGAGCGCGAGCTCCTGGGCGGACAGGCCGACGAGGCCGCCGTCGCCGCCACCGGTGGCGACACCGCGACCGAGTCGACCCCGGCCACCGAGGCCACCGGCGCCTCCTCCGAGGGCAGCGCGACCCCCGCGGCCGCCGAGAGCTCGGAGACCGCCGAGAGCTCGGAGACCGCCGAGAGCTCGGAGACCGCCGAGACCCCGGCGCAGACCCCGGAGACCTCCGAGGCCCCCGAGGCCGCGGAGACCACCGACGGCGCCGCCGAGTCCACCGAGGCCCCCGAGACCTCGCAGGCCTGACGACGACCCGCGCCGCCGCTCCCGACCCCGCGAGGGGATCGGGGCGGCGGCCGGTCCGTCCTGCACCCAGCCTCCCTCCCGAGCACCCCCCGACGAAGGAAGACACAGATGAGCATCACCGCTGCAGACGTCAAGCGGCTCCGTGACCAGACCGGCGCCGGCATGATGGACGCCAAGAAGGCCCTCACCGAGGCCGACGGCGACTTCGACAAGGCCGGCGAGATCCTGCGCGTCAAGGGCGCCGGCAAGGCCGCCAAGCGTGCCGCCGAGCGCTCCGCGAGCTCCGGTCTCGTCGCCTCCGCCGGCACCGCGCTGGTCGAGCTGAACAGCGAGACCGACTTCGTGGCCAAGAGCCCGGAGTTCGTCTCCACCGCCCAGGAGATCGCCGAGGCCGCGGCCGCCGCGAAGCCCGCCGACGCCGAGGCCCTCAAGAGCGTCCCGCTGGGCGACTCGACCGTGGGCGAGGTCGTCGAGGCCCTCGCGGTCAAGATCGGCGAGAAGATCGAGCTCGGCCGCGTCGCCGTGTTCGACGGCCCGGTCGTGACCTACCTCCACCGTCGCGCCGCCGACCTGCCGCCCGCCGTCGGCGTGCTGGTGGAGTACTCCGGTGACGACGAGACCGTCGCCCGCGGCGCCGCCATGCAGATCGCGGCCATGCGCCCGACGTACGTCTCCCGTGACGAGGTCCCCCAGGACGTCGTCGCCAAGGAGCGCGAGATCGCCGAGGCCACCGCGCGCGAGGAGGGCAAGCCCGAGGGCGCGCTCACCAAGATCGTCGAGGGTCGTCTCAACGGCTTCTTCAAGGAGGTCGCCCTCCTCGACCAGCCGTCGGTCTCCGAGAACAAGAAGTCGGTCAAGGCCGTGCTCGACGCCGCCGGCGTCACCGTGACGCGGTTCGCCCGCTTCGAGGTCGGGGCCTGATCCCCCGCGTGGCCGGGATCCGCAGCAGCGGGTCCCGGCCACGCGTGCACCGTCCTCCGGCACCATCCCTGCACCACTCCCGGTCATCCGGGTCGACTAGGGTGCGCCCAGAGGCGAGCGCACCGAAGGAGAAGCAGATGAGCGGTTACGAGCGAGTGCTGCTGAAGCTGTCGGGCGAGGTGTTCGGCGGAGGACGCATCGGCGTCGACCCCGACGTGGTCAACACGATCGCCGCCGAGATCGCCGAGGTCGTCCGCAGCGGCGTCCAGGTCGCGATCGTCGTCGGCGGCGGCAACTTCTTCCGGGGTGCGGAGCTGCAGCAGCGCGGCATGGATCGCGCCCGGGCCGACTACATGGGCATGCTGGGCACGGTCATGAACTGCCTGGCCCTTCAGGACTTCCTGGAGAAGCAGGGCGTCCCGACCCGGGTCCAGACCGCCATCTCGATGGGGCAGGTTGCCGAGCCCTACATCCCGCGGCGCGCGATCCGTCACCTCGAGAAGGGGCGCGTGGTCATCTTCGGCGCCGGGGCCGGCATGCCCTACTTCTCCACCGACACCGTGGCCGCGCAGCGCGCGCTCGAGGTCGGGGCCGAGGTCATCCTCATGGGCAAGCAGGGTGTGGACGGCGTCTACGACGCCGACCCGAACCGTGAGCCCGGAGCCGTGAAGTTCGACCACCTGAGCTACGACGAGTTCCTCACCCGCGGCCTCAAGGTCGCCGACGCGACCTCGATCAGCCTGTGCCGCGACAACGACGTGACCATGGTGGTCTTCAACCTCTCCGAGCACGGCAACATCGCCCGGGTCGTCGCAGGTGAGAAGATCGGTACGACGATCTCGCGGGATGTGTGACCACGGCCCCCTCGGGCCCACCATGATCCCCCTACGGATGCCGCTCGCCGGCGGCCGCCCGACGACGAAGGAGCAGTCTTGATCAACGACACCCTCAAAGAGGCCGAGAGCAAGATGTCGAAGGCCGTCGAGGTGACGAGGGAGGACTTCGCGTCGATCCGGACCGGGCGCGCCCACCCGGCCATGTTCCACAAGCTCACCGCCGAGTACTACGGCAGCCCGACCCCGCTGCAGCAGCTGGCCTCCTTCACCGTGCCCGAGGCGCGCGTGGTCATCATCAGCCCCTACGACGCGGGCGCCATGGGTGCGATCGAGCGCGCCATCCGCGACTCCGACCTCGGCGTGAACCCCACCGACGACGGCAAGACCATCCGCGTCACCTTCCCGGAGCTGACCGAGGAGCGTCGCCGCGACTACATCAAGCTCGCCAAGGGCAAGGCCGAGGAGGGGCGGGTCTCGGTGCGCAACATCCGCCGGACCGCCAAGCAGGCCCTCGACAAGCTCGAGAAGGACGGCGAGGTCGGCAAGGACGACGTCACCGGTGCGGAGAAGCGGCTCGACGGGCTGACCAAGAAGCACACCGACTCGATCGACGACATGCTCAAGCACAAGGAAGCCGAGCTCCTCGAAGTCTGAGGCCTCGCATGACTGACCCCACCGCGCCGCCCGCCGCCGAGCCGCCGGCTCCGAAGCAGAGCCGAGCCGGCCGCAACCTGCCGCTGGCGATCGCCTCGGGCGTCGGCCTCGCCACGATGATCATCGTGACCCTGGTCTTCCTCAAGTGGTTGTTCATGGTGGTCGTGGTCGCCGCCGTCCTCGTCGCCATCTGGGAGCTCGACCGGGGCTTCCGCGCCAAGGGCATCAACCTGCCGCAGGAGCCGTTGATGCTCGGCGGCACGGTCATGGTGGTCTCGGCGTACTTCGAGGGCACCGAGCCGCTCGTCACCGCGACCGCGGTCACGGGCCTGGTCACCATGCTGTGGCTGCTGCGCCGCGGCATCGACGGCTTCGTCCGTGACGCCACCGCGTCGGTCTTCACCATCTTCTACGTGCCGTTCCTCGGCTCCTTCGTGGCGCTGCTGCTCGCCGAGGACGACGGCGTCAAGGCGATCATCGCCTTCATCGCCGTCACCGCTGCCTCCGACATCGGCGGGTACGTCGCCGGGGTGCTGTTCGGCCGCCACCCGATGGCCCCGGTCATCTCGCCCAAGAAGTCCTGGGAGGGCTTCGCCGGCTCCGCGCTGACCTGCGTGGTGGCCGGCTGGCTGCTGGTCGACTACCTGCTCGAGGGCGACTGGTGGGTCGGCGTCGCGCTGGGCCTCATCGCCGTCGTGATGGCCACCCTGGGCGACCTCGTCGAGTCGGTGATCAAGCGGGACCTCGGCATCAAGGACATGTCGCAGGTCATCCCCGGCCACGGCGGTCTCATGGACCGCCTCGACTCGCTGCTGGCGACCGTCGCCCCCATCTGGCTGCTGCTGCACTATGCGGTCCTCTAACTCGTCGAGCGGGCCGCCCTCCGAGCGTGCGGCCGCAGGCCGCACGTCGCGTCAGCGACCGGTCCTGGTCACGCTGGGGACCCTCGTCGGGCTCTTCGTCGGCTTCGTGCTGTTCTCGCTGTTCCCGGCGCTGGCCCAGTCCGACCAGGACTCCGCCAGCCTGGTGTCGCCGGCGATCCCGGTCGTCCTCGGTGGGGGGCTGCTGCTGTCCCGCTCCGTCCGCGAGGGCGGGAGGGGTCTGCTGCGGGGGCTGGCCACCGGTCTGCTGACGGGCGGACTCGTGGGGCTCGTCCTGACCGTGCTGCTGTTCGGTCTCGGCCCGTTCTGATCCCCGCCACGGGCGGGGGCCTGGCGCACGATCGTCTGGACGTGCGGTCGTGCCTCTCGCGCCGGTGGCCGGTTCCGGGCGAGACTCTGCCCATGACGAGCGGACCACCGCCCCCACCGCCCCCACCCGGACCACCGGGGCCGCCGGGCCACCCGGGTGCACAGCCGCCGGGCCAGGTGTGGCAGCCCCCGCCGGGCAACGGGCGCCATCCTCTGGCCGTCATCGGCGGCCTCCTGCTCGGTCTCCTGCTGGGCTTCCTGGTCATGCCCTGGCTGGGCATCTGGCTGGGCTCCGGCGCCACGGCCTCGTCGGGCTCCGACTCGCTCGGCGCGATCGGCATCGTCCTCGGCTTCGGCCTCCCGATCCTGCTCGGCATCGTGCTGCTCGTCCCGCGCCAGCTCCGCCGGGCCGGTGCGGGTCTGCTCATGGGCATCTCGATCGGCATGATCGTCGGCTCGGTCTCCTGCCTGGGCGTCTGGGGTGCGTTCGTCGGCGCCCTGAGCGGCAGCCACTGATGTACCCCACCCTCGGTGACCTGCTCGGCACCGACCTGCCGCTGTCGACGCACAGCGTCTTCGTGGGTCTCGGCGTCGTCGCGGCCACGGTGGTGTTCCTGGCGGAGTCCCGGCGCCGCGGCCAGCGCGACGAGCGCCTGCTGTACGTCGTCACCGGCGCGCTGCTCGGGGGCGCGATCTCGATGCGTCTGGGAACCTGGCTCCAGCACGTCGACCTGCGGGAGAACGCCTCCTTCGCCGAGCAGTGGGTCCTCGGCAACCGCAGCATCCTGTCCGGCCTGGTGGGCGCGTGGTTGGGCGTCCACGTCGCCAAGCGGCTCTGCGGCTACCACGCCCGCACCGGCGACCTCTTCGCCCCGGCGGTCGCGCTGGGCATGGCGGTCGGACGGGTCGGCTGCCTGCTGACCGAGCGGCCCGGCACCGCCGGCTGCGACGTCCTCTGCGTCACCCTCGACGACGCCACCGCAGCGCGGACCGGGTCGCCGGCCGGCGTACCCCTGCACCTGTCGCACCTCTACGAGATCGCCTTCCACCTGCTCGCCTTCGCCGCCATCTGGTTCTGGCTGCGCCACCGGCTGACCGCGCCGGGGGAGACCTTCGTGCTGTACGTCGCCGCCTACGCCGTCGTGCGCTTCCTCGTCGAGTTCATCCGCGGCAACGAGGTCGCCTGGGAGGGGCTGACCCGGCCCCAGCTGTTCCTGGCCCTCACCCTGCCGCTGCTCCTCGGACGCCTCGTCGTCGGTTACCGACGCGGCCGCTACGACCCGATCCTGCGGCCCTCCGCCCCGCCGACCCGAGAGCAGGTCCCCGCATGACCACGACGCCGCGCGGCCCGGGGATGCCCACCCGCGACTGGCGCGTGCACCGCTACGTCAACGCCTTCTGCCCGCACTGCCACTCCGAGCAGCCGCACCGGCCGCTGGCCGACGTACGACGTCTGTCCGGCTGGCTGGCCGTGCGCGGAGAGCGGGTGTACCTGGAGCGAGGCTGTCCCGACCACGGGCTGGTGCGCACGCTCTACGACGAGTCCGCGGAGATCCTGTCCTACCTCGAGGAGTGGACGGCGCCGACGAAGGTGCACCAGCCCGACCTGGCCGGCAACTTCCTGCCGGTGCCCGCGGCCTACGAGCACGGGCTGCCGGAGATGCAGTCGCAGCACACCTGCATCCTGCTCGAGGACGTCCTCGACCACTGCAACCTCAAGTGCCCGACGTGCTTCGCGGAGTCGGCGCCGGCGCGCGCCGGGGTGGCGCCGCTCGAGCAGGTGCTGGCCTCGATCGACGCCCGCCTGGCGAAGGAGAACGGGCGCCTCGACGTGCTCATGCTGTCCGGCGGCGAGCCGACGCTCTACCCGTGGCTGGCCGAGCTGCTCGACGCCGTCGCCGCACGTCCGGTGGTGCGGGTGCTGGTGAACACCAACGGGCTGGCGATCTCGCGCGACGACGCGCTGCTGGACCTGCTGGCGCGTCACCGGGAGCGGGTCGAGGTCTACCTGCAGTACGACGGCGAGTCGGCCGAGGCGTCGATCCACCACCGCGGCGCGGACATCCGGCGCTTCAAGGACCGCGTCATCGAGCGGCTGGCCTCGCGCGGGGTGTTCATGACACTGACGATGACCGCGGCGCTGGGCGTCAACGACGACGAGATCGGGGCGGTGCTCAAGCGCGGCTTCGACACGCCGTACGTCGGCGGCGTCACGATCCAGCCGGTGTTCGGGTCGGGGCGCTCGTCGGGCGTCGACCCGATGGAACGGCTCACCCACACCGGGGTCCTGGCGCGGCTGGAGGACCAGACCGCGGGGCAGGTGACCTGGCGCGACCTGACGGCGTTGCCGTGCTCGCACCCGCACTGCTGCTCGGTGGGCTACCTGCTGCGCGACGACTCGGGGACGTGGCGCTCGCTGGTCTCGCTGATCGGGCCGGAGCGGCTCAAGGACTGGCTCGACCTGGAGCCGGAGCTGCTGGCCAACCGGATCGCCGACGACACGATCCCGGCGTCGATGAGGAAGGTGCTCCGCCAGTCGCTGCTCGACCTGCTGAGCGAGCAGTCGTCGCTGTCGCACCCGTCGATGAGCAGCATCTGGACCGACATCTGCTCGTCGTGCGACATCGGCGTCGGGACGCTCGCGACGCTGGCCGCCTCGAAGCTGCCGGGTCAGAAGGAACGGATGCGACGCCTGCTCGGCGAGCGGGTGCTGCGGGTGACGGTCAAGCCCTTCATGGACATGCACACGATGATCGAGGAACGGTTGACGCAGTGCTGCGTGCACGTCGCCACCGTCGCCGGACCGGCGTCGGGGGAGCGCGAGGGGGCGCACCAGTGCGCGCCGTTCTGTGCCGTCCAGGCGTGGGCGCCGCTGGGGGAGCGGCGGCTCTCGACCGCGACCGGGGCGGACTCCCTGCCGACAGCCCTCACCGCAGCCCTGCCGACGCCGACGGTGCGGTCGTGAGCGGGCGGGACGCCGACGCGCTGGACCCCGGGTCGCTCGACCCCGGGTGGCGGGGGCGAGCCGCGGCCGAGGAGGCCGGCGTCGACCCGCTGAAGCTGTGCGTCTTCACCACGGTCGCGCTGCTCGGCTGGCTGCTCGGCCCCTGGGCGGTGCTGGCCTTCGCGACGCTGGCCTTCACGGCGTACTCCAAGGCGCGGCGGGCCGGGCTGCTGCGCTCGAAGTGCCTGCTGCGCGACACCCGCCTGGTGCTGGCCTGGCTCGGGCTGCTCGTCGTGGTGGCCGTCGTCGCCATCGCGTGGGACGTCGCCCAGCTCGCCTGAGGAACCGCTCCCGCCCGCGGCGCGTCCCAGGCCCGTGACGAGGCGTCGGAGCACGGTCGCCGCGCTCGTCGTCGTCCTGATCACCGCGATCTGACCAACGCGGGCTCCGGTCCGTCGTACGATTCTCGGCGCGAGCCGCCGGGCACGCCGGCCGGAGAGCGCCGAGGTCCACCCGCTCCGAGCCGCCTCGTACACGGGTGGACGTGGGATACCCGAGCATCACGGCTCCGCCGCACCGTCCCCGGACGTCCGGCAGAGCCTTGGGGTGAGCTCAGCGCAGCTGAGCGGGCACCGTCAGCCCGAACCCGACAGGTCACATTTCGCAGGCGTGGACGAAGGGACATCCATGTCTGTCATCACGTCTGCCCTCAGGCGCTCGCTCGTCGTCGTGCTCGGCACGATCCTCTTCACCGGCCTGCTGGGCGGCCTGCCCACCGAGCACGGCGGCCAGCACGCCGAGGCTGCCTCGACCCGCACCACCGAGACCCAGCGGTTGCGCGCCATGAAGATCGCGCTGGCCCAGCGCGGCGACCCCTACCGGTACGGCGCCGCCGGCCCGAACGCCTTCGACTGCTCGGGCCTGACGTCGTTCTCCTACGCCCGCGCGGGGCGCAGCATCCCCCGCACCACCGACCAGCAGAAGGCCGGCCTCCGCGCCGTCTCCAAGTCGGCCAAGCGCAAGGGCGACATCATCCTGTTCGTGAGAGGAGGCAACGCCTACCACGCGGGGGTCTTCGTCGGGAACAACCGGATCGTGCACTCCAGCCGCTCCGGGACCCCGGTCAAGGTGGACCCGATCTGGACCTCGTCGTACGTCGTGCGCCGCCCCTGACGGGGGGACGGGGACCGCTGGGACCGGTCGGTTCGCGCATGTCGGTCCGAGCGGGGACACTGGGAGGGCCATGAGCGACACCGACCTCACCCCCACGACCGCCGTACCCGCCGAGGGACCCAACCTGCTGCCGCTCGTCTTCGAGGAGCCCCGCGGCCGCGGCAAGCCCCCGCGGCACCTCGCCGACCTCTCGCCCGCCGAGCGCAAGGAGCTGGCGGAGAAGGCCGGGCTTCCGGGCTTCCGCGCCCGCCAGCTGTCGGCCCACTACTTCGCGCGGCTGGTCGACGACCCCGAGCAGATGACCGACCTGCCCGCCGCGCAGCGCGCCGAGCTGGTCGAGAAGCTGCTGCCGCGCTGCTGAACCCGGTGTCGGTCCGCACCGCCGACAAGGGCACGACCGTCAAGTCGTTGTGGCGGCTCTTCGACAACGCGCTCGTCGAGTCCGTCCTGATGCGCTACCCCGGCCGCGCCACCATGTGCGTGTCCTCGCAGGCCGGCTGCGGCATGGCCTGCCCGTTCTGCGCCACGGGTCAGGGCGGTCTGCAGCGCAACATGTCGGCCGCCGAGATCGTCGACCAGGTCGTCTGGGGCGCCCGGCAGATGGCGACCGGCGAGGTCGCCGGCGGGCCCGGGCGCCTCTCGCACGTCGTGTTCATGGGCATGGGGGAGCCGCTGGCCAACTACAAGGCGGTCGTGGGCGCCGTACGCCGCCTCACCGAGCCGAACCCGGACGGGCTCGGGCTCTCGGCCCGCTCCATCACGGTCTCCACCGTCGGTCTGGTGCCACGCATCGACCAGCTCACCGAGGAGGGCATCCCGGTCACGCTCGCGCTGTCGCTGCACGCCCCCGACGACGAGCTGCGTGACGAGCTGGTCCCGGTGAACACGCGCTGGAAGGTCGCCGAGGCGGTGGAGGCGGCGTGGCACTACGCCGAGCGCACCGGCCGCCGGGTGTCGATCGAGTACATCCTCATCAAGGACATCAACGACCAGGGCTGGCGGGCCGACATGCTCGCCGACGTCCTCCAGTCGTACGGCGACTGGGGCTGGGTCCACGTCAACCTCATCCCGCTCAACCCCACCCCCGGGTCGAAGTGGACGGCCAGCCGTCGTGAGGACGAGCGCGAGTTCGTCCGCCGGCTCGAGGCCAAGGGCGTCCCGGTGACGGTGCGTGACACGCGCGGCCGCGAGATCGACGGTGCCTGCGGGCAGCTCGCGGCGAGCGAGGCCACGGCCGCCTGAGACAGATTCGACGTCCTCCACCGACACCGGTGTGGATGACAGGTGCTCGCCCTGGGTAGTGTCGGCGTGGGCTCGTCTACAATCGAAGACATGTTCGACATAGATGTCAGTGACCTGGACGCCGCCGCGGTGGCGGACCGGTTGCTGGCGTCGACGCGGGCGGTGATGGCCGCCGAGGCCGAGCAGCTCGTGCTCGCGACCCACTGGGTCGACCTGCACGCGCCGGAGTTCGTGGCCGGCTGCGAGGCGCTGCTGCCCGGGGCCGAGCGGAGCAAGCACGTCGGTGCGGACGGGTGCCCGGAGATGAGCGAGTTCGCCGGTGCCGAGCTCGCGGTCTACCTCGGCCGCTCCACCGCGTCGGGGGAGGCGCTGATCGCGGACGCGGTGAACCTGCGCCACCGGCACCCGCTGCTGTGGCGGGCGGTGCGCCAGGGCGAGGTGCGGGTCTGGCTGGCGACTCGGGTGGCGCGACGCTGCGCTGCCGTCGGCCTGACCGCGGAGCAGGCGGTCTGGGTCGACGCCCAGGTGATGCCGTACGCCGCCACGCTCACCCCGGGGCGCTTCCTCGCGCTGGTCGAGGCCAAGGTCATCGAGGCCGACCCCGCCGCTGCGACGGCTCGTGCGCAGGCCGAGGAGCTCGCCCGCTTCGTGCGCGCCGGCCGCGCCGACGAGCACGGTCTGCGGACGCTCGTCGCCCGCGCCCGCGGGGGCGACGTGCTGGTGCTCGTCGCCGTACTCGACCGGCTCGCGTTCGTCCTCGCCGACCAGGGAGACACCGACCCGCTAGAGGTCCGGCGCGCCAGCGCGCTGCGGATCCTCGCCGACCCCGCCCGGGCCCTGGCGCTGCTCGCCGGCGCCGCCCTCGAACAGCTCGACGACGCCTCAGCGGACGACGCCCCAGCGGACGACGCCCCAGCGAACGACGTCCCGGGCGACAACCTGGCGACCCAGGCAGCGGACCGGCGGCGGAGCGAGGCCGCGAGGGGCGAGCGGCCCGAGGAGTGGGCCGGGTGGATGCTCGACGTCCACGGCCGACCGCTGCGGGCCGGCACGCTGTACGACGACCTCGACGATGTCGGGCCCGAGGCTGCCGGCGACCTGCTCGACGGGGCCGTCGTGGACCAGGCGGGTCCCGTGCCGGCACCGGAGCGGACGATCATCGACGGCAGGAGTCCGGGAACCCTCTCCGCGAGCGGCGCACCGGACGGGCCGGACCCCTCGCTTGCCGGACTGGGCGACCGCCGGCTGCTGCGTAGCCTGGTCGACACACTGACCTCGACACCGACGCGCATGGATCCGCTGTGCGTCATCAACGTCCACACCACCCGCGCGGCCTTGCGCGACGGCACAGGCGTGGCCCGGGTCGAGGAGCTGGGGCCGCAGTCGATGGAGTCGGTCAGGCTCTGGCTCGGTGGCCAGGGGACAGGTCTGCGCATCCGGGTGAGACCGGTGGTCGACCCCGACCAGATCGCCCCGGTCGACCGCTACGAGATCCCGGCCGCCATGCGACAAGGCGTCGAGGTCGTCAACCCCTTCGAGGTGTTCCCGTTCGGCACCCGTGCATCCTCGTCCTGCGACGAGGACCACGTCCGACCGTTCCGACGACGACCTGACGGCACCCCGGCCGAGCCGGGGCAGACCAGGCCCGACAACCTGGCGCCGGCCTCGCGTTTCCACCATCGCCTCAAGACCCACGGGTCCTGGCTGTGCTGGTCACCCGAGCCCGGGGTCTGGTGGTGGCGGACGCCGCAGGGCCACTGGTTCGTCGTTGGCCCCGACGGCACGCACCACCTCGGTCGCAACGCCGACCTCGACGAGCGTCGGCTCTGGGCCTGAGCCGGGACCACGACGTCGGAGCGCCGGACGTCAGCCCAACGCGGCGTCGACGCCGTCGGCGTCGTCGACGAGGAAGATCCGCTCGGCGAAGCCCCCCTGCTCGGCGAGCGCCTGCAGCAACGGCCAGGCCGGGAGCGTGCGGGTCCAGTGCTCGCGTCCCACCAGCACCATCGCCGCGCCCTCACCCTCCGTGGCGTAGTAGTTCTCGCACGCGTCCTGGAACAGCTCCTGCACCGTGCCGGCCGCACCCGGCAGGAACACGATGCCGGCGTCACAGCGCCGCAGCAGGGTGTCCTCGCGGCGGGCGTTGGCGAAGAACTTCGCGATGTGGGTCGCGAACAGGTTGGGCGGCTCGTGGCCGTAGAACCAGGTCGGCACCCCGACCGTGGTCACCTCCGGCAGGTCCGCGGCCACCACCGCGGCCGCACGCGCCCACGCGGTCTCCGTCCCGGCGTGGTCGGGTGCCTCCGCCAGCCGCTCGACGGCGGCGTCGACCTCGCCCTGGGTGGCCTCGACCAGGCGGGCTCCCAGGTTGGCCGCCTCCATGGCGCCCGGTCCGCCCCCGGTGGCGACGAGCAGCCCGCGGCCGGCCAGGCGCCGCCCGAGCTCGATCGCAGTGCGGTAGCCGTCGGTGCCGCGCTCGAGCCTGTGCCCACCCATGACGCCGACCGTGCGGTGCCCGGCGAGCGCCTCGCCGAGCGCGTCGTCGACAGCGTGGTCGTGCAGCGCCGCCGCAGCGGCCAGCAGTGCGTCGTGCTCGACGCGGGAGTCGACCGACCACCGGTAGGTCCGTGCGTCGGACGTCGCCTCGTAGCCGTCCTCGAGCCCGGCGTAGAGCTCCGCCGGCGTGTAGAGCAGCCCCCGGTACGGCGAGAACGGCAGCCCCTCGATCCGAGGCAGCACCACCGCCCCGCCCGAGCGCAGCCGGTCGGCCAGCTCCGGCGAGGTCCGACACCCCAGGAACGCCGCCCCGGTCGCGTCGAGCGCCGCCAGCCGGTCGTCGTACGCCCGCAGGTCGAGGCCCTGCAGCCGCCACCCCCGCATCGAGCGCGCCCCGGACGCGAGGAGTCCGTCGAGCTCGTCGAGGGTCTCGATCTCCTGGACGCGGCGCGCGCTGACCGCGGCCGACCGGGCCGACGCGGAGGGGGCAGGGGAGTCGGTTGAACCAGGGGTCGTCACCGAGCCAGCATGCCCGGACCCGCGCCGGCTCACCCGCCCTCCTGCCCTCCTGCTCCTGGCCCTCCTGTCCTCCTGGCCCTCAGTACGCCTGCGCCAGGACGTCGGCGAAGAGGTCCTCGGCGTCCATCGGCAGCCCGCGCCGGGTGAACCAGGCCGCCATGGTGCGGCAGTCGCGCAGCAGGAAGTCGGTCCCGGTCGGGTTGGCCACGATGTCCACGACCTGCGGCAGGTCGATCACCACCAGCCGGTCGCCGGCGGCCAGCACGTTGTACGGCGACAGGTCCCCGTGCGCGATGCCCCGACGCGCCAGCGCCCCCAGCAGGTCGCGCGCCTGCTCGGCGTACGACGCCAGCCGACCGGGCTCGGGGCGGGTCGCGGCCAGCCGCGGAGCGGGCGAGAGGTCCGGCGAGTCGGGATCGACCACCAGCTCCATGAGGATCTCGGTGCCGTCGATCTGCACCGGGTACGGCACGGGCACACCCGCGAGCCACAGCTCACGCAGCGCCTCCCACTCCGACGACGCCCACTGCCCGGCCGCCACCTCCCGGCCGAACCGGGTGCCCTTCTCGAGGGCCCGCGTGCTGCGGGTGCTGCGCATGCGGCGGCCCTCGCTGTAGGCCGCGCTGCGGTGGAACGTCCGGTGCTCGGGCGAGCGGTAGCGCTTGGCTGCCATCACCACACCGGGCGTGCCAGGGACGGCCCGCTCGAGCAGGAAGACGTCGGCCTCCTTGCCGGTCTTGAGGACACCGAGCTCGGTGTCGACGGCAGCTCGGTCGGCGACGACCCAGGCGGGCGCCGGCTCGGGGCCGCGGCACAGACGCTCGACGTCCCAGTACGTCGTCCAGCGCTGGGCCGGGTCGTCGAGGTCGTCAGAGGTCGTGAAGTCGAGGGTGAAACGGGTGCCGGCCGGCTCAGGGGAGTCGGGGTGGAACGGCGGGGAGAGGGTCACGTCTGCTCCAGCAGTCGAGGAGGGGGTGGGGGTGCGGGCGTGCGCTGACGACAGCCATGGGATTCCTCCTCGGAGCAGCAGGGGCGAGCGGACTGGGATAGCGTCGCCGAGCGGGCGCGCTCCCCGCAACGTCTTTTCCGAGAGGTGCCACCCGTGCCCGTGCCCCGCTTCCTCGCCGCCGTCGGGACCACCCTCGCCACGACTCTCGTGCTGGGTCCTGCGCTGGCCGCCGTGCCGGCCCACGCCGCGGTCACCGGGTCGAGCAGCGGGGGCGACCCCTACTTCCCGCTCGACGGCAACGGCGGCTACCAGGTCGAGCACTACCGCATCAGCGACGACTACCGTCCGGGCCGGGACCGACTCGTCGGCACCACGGTTCTCGACGCCCGCGCCACCGCCGACCTCAGCGCCTTCCACCTCGATCTCGCCCTGACCGTGGACAGCGTCCGCGTCGACGGTGTGGCGGCGCGCATCTCGAAGCCGAACCGTCACGAGCTCCGCGTCGTCCCTGCGGTCACGGTCCGCGCCGGGGAGGCGTTCCGCGTCGTGGTCGGCTACCACGGTCGACCGGGCTCGGTCGTCGCCGCCGACCAGTCGCCGTTCTCCTGGACCAGCGGCGAGGGCGTCGCCGTCGGGCAGCCGCAGATGGGCCCGTGGTGGTTCGCGGCCAACGAGACCCCGGCCGACAAGGCCACCTACGACATCGTGCTGCGCGTGCCTCGCGGCCAGGAGGCGCTCAGCAACGGCGAGCTCGTCTCCCGGCAGGCGGACGGCGACTGGACTCGGTGGACCTGGCGGATGAGCGAGCCGATGACGACGTACCTCGCCTTCTTCGCCGCCGGACAGTTCCGCGTCGAGCAGGCCGCCGCGGCCGGCAGACCGGTCGTGTACGGCGTCTCGGAGAAGCTCGGCCGCACCGCGCGGGCCGAGGCCCTGGCCCTGCTGCGCAGGACGCCGACGGTCGTGTCCTGGCTCGAGAGCGCGTTCGGCCCCTACCCGTTCACGAGCACCGGCGGGGTGGTGGTGGCCGCACCGCTCGGCTACCTGCTCGAGACCCAGAGCCGACCGGTCTACCCCTACATCGGCGGCACCACTGCCGGGAACGTCTCCCTGGTGGTCCACGAGCAGGCCCACCAGTGGTTCGGCGACGACGTCGCGCTCACCCGCTGGCGCGACATCTGGCTCAACGAGGGCTTCGCCACCTACGCCGAGTGGGCGTGGTCGGAGCACCTCGGCACCCGGACGGTGGCCGACCGGCTGCGCCTGGCCTACGACGGACGGCCGGACGGCGCGCCCTTCTGGGACCTGAGGGTCAGCAACCCGGGCCCGGCCCGCATGTTCGACGACATCATCTACCAGCGTGGCGCCATGACGCTTGCCGCGCTGCGCAACCGGGTCGGCGACGCCACCTTCACGAAGATCGCGCGCACCTGGGCGTCGAGCAACGCTCGCGGGCACGGCACGGACCGCGAGTTCCGCGCCCTCGCCCAGCGGCTGGCGGAGGAGGATCTCACCGCCTTCTTCGCCGAGTGGCTCGACGACACCGATCGACCTGCCGACTCCGAGACGAACGGACTGCCATGAGCGCGCACGGGAGCCACGCCGAGACCCACGCCCGGAGCATCGCGGACCCCGAGTCGTTCTGGCTCGAGCAGGCCGGACTGGTCGACTGGTTCGCCAAGCCGACACGCGCCCTCGACAGCAGTCGGCCGCCCTTCTACCGGTGGTTCCCCGACGCCACGCTCAACACCTGCTACAACGCCCTCGACCGACACGTCGTCAACGGGCGCGCCGACCAGGTCGCGCTGATCCACGACAGCCCGGTGACCGGCACGCGGGCGACGTACACCTACGCCCGGCTGCTGGAGAAGACGGCCGCCCTCGCCGGGGTGCTGCAGGCGCTCGGGGTGAAGAAGGGCGACCGCGTGATCGTCTACATGCCGATGATCCCCGAGGCCGTGATCGCCATGCTCGCGTGCGCCCGCCTCGGCGCGGTGCACTCGGTGGTCTTCGGCGGCTTCGCCGCCAAGGAGCTCGCCGCCCGTGTCGACGACGCCAAGCCGTCGGTCGTGCTCATGGCCTCCTGCGGGGTCGAGCCGGCCCGCGTCGTGGAGTACAAGCCCCTGCTCGACCGGGCGCTGGAGCTGGCCGAGCACCAGCCGGAGGCCGTCGTCGTCAAGCAGCGACCGCAGGCGGTGGCCGAGCTGCGCGAGGGACGAGACCTCGACTGGGACGTCGTCATGCGCCACGGCGCGAACGACCCGGCCGGGTGCGTCGAGGTCGCCGCGACCGACCCGCTCTACGTGCTCTACACCTCCGGCACGACCGGGAAGCCCAAGGGCATCGTGCGCGACAACGGCGGGCACGCCGTGGCCCTGGCCTGGTCGCTGCCGAACATCTACGACGTCCGCGCGGGGCAGGTGTTCTGGGCCGCCTCCGACGTGGGCTGGGTCGTGGGCCACTCCTACATCGTCTACGCGCCCCTGATCTGCGGCGCCACCACCGTGCTCTACGAGGGCAAGCCGGTCGGGACGCCCGACGCCGGCGCGTTCTGGCGCGTCATCGCCGACCACCGGGTCGAGGCACTGTTCACCGCGCCCACCGCCATCCGCGCGGTCAAGAAGGAGGACCCCGAGGGGCGCCTGCTCGCCGACCACGACACCTCATCGCTGCGCACACTCTTCCTGGCCGGCGAGCGCCTGGACCCCGACACCTACACGTGGGCGAGCGAGCGGCTCGGCGTGCCCGTGGTCGACAACTGGTGGCAGACCGAGACGGGCTGGCCCATCGTCGCGAACCTGCGGGGCCTCGAGCCGATGGCGATCAAGCCGGGGTCACCGAGCGTGCCCGTGCCGGGCTACGACGTCCAGGTGCTGGACCCGGCCGGGCAGCAGGTGCCGGCCGGTGAGGAAGGGGCGATCTGCCTCAAGCTGCCGCTGCCGCCGGGCACCCTCCCGACGGTGTGGGGCGACGACGAGCGGTTCGTGTCGTCGTACCTGGCCGCGTTCGACGGCTACTACATGTCCGGCGACGGCGGGTACGTCGACGAGGACGGCTACGTCTTCGTCATGGGGCGCACCGACGACGTCATCAACGTCGCCGGGCACCGGCTGTCGACGGGGTCGATGGAGGCCGTCATCGCCTCCCACCCGGCGGTGGCGGAGTGCGCGGTGATCGGGGTGGCGGAGCCGACCAAGGGGCAGGTGCCGCGCGGCTTCGTGGTGCTGAAGTCGGGGGTGAGCCAGGAGCCCGACGAGATCGCGCGGGAGCTGGTGGCGATGGTCCGCGACGAGGTCGGGCCGGTGGCCGCCTTCCGCGACGTCGCGGTCGTCCCGGCGCTGCCCAAGACCCGCTCCGGAAAGATCCTGCGCAAGACCATGCGCGAGATCGCCGACGGCGACGACGCGGTGCCGCCCTCGACCATCGAGGACCCGGCGGTCCTGGACACGCTCCGCGCCTCGCTGCGCTCCTGGCGATGACGGCCGAGGTCGAGCGGTGACTGCATCCTTCCGCGGGCTGCCTGTGCTCCTGCGTGTCTGTGTCGCCGTCGGTCTGGCCTTCGCGCTCACCCAGGTCGAGGCGGCCTACGACCGGCACCGCGACTTTGCGCCGGTGGCGCGCGCCGAGGAGCGGGCGGCCGACGCGCGGCAGGAGGTCGGGAGCCTGCCGTACGGCGTCGTCGTGGGCTGGTTGCGATCCCCGGTGGTGGAGAGCGAGGTGCGCGAGCGGTGGCGGACCGGCAACGCGGCGTTCGCGGAGGCCTACGGCGCGGTGGCCGAGCGGACGTCGCAGGCTCCCGGGCTGCGCGGCGAACGCTGCTACGTCTTCCCGGTGACCGGGGAGGTGCGCACCCGGCTCCGCGGGACCGTCGCCCTGGCCGCCTTCTGCTACGAGGGGGAGGCGCCCGCACCTGCTCCCGTGGTGGCCGGGCTCGAGCCGGTCACCGACGCCTAGCAGCCCGGGGACGCGGACTCAGTGTCCGAGGAAGGGGGCCATCGCCCGGGCCACGAGCGAGGGGCGCCCGGTGAGGTGCTCCTCGTGGTCGGCCATCGTCATCGCCCGCAACCCGGCATTGATCCCGGTCCACCTCAGCGGCTCGGGCTCCCAACGGGGTGAGCGGTGCTGCACCCACGGCAGCCGCGTCAGGTCGCTCGCCTCCCCGAGCACGAGGTCGCGCAGGGTGCGCCCCGCCAGGTTCGTCGTGCTGACGCCGTCGCCGACGTAGCCGCCGGCCCAGCCCATCCCCGTCGACCGGTCCAGCCCGACCGACGCGCACCAGTCGCGCGCCACGCCCAGCGGCCCGCCCCACGCGTGGCTGAAGCGCACCGGGCGCAGCGTCGGGAACATCTCGACCACCGCCTCGCGCAGCGAGGCCCACACCCGCTCGTCGCGGTCGAAGCCGGGCGCCACCGCCGAGCCGAAGTGGTACGGCGCACCGCGCCCGCCGAAGACCAGTCGCCCGTCCTCGGTGCGCTGGCCGTAGACGATGAGGTGGCGGTGCTCGCTGAAGCTGGGTCGGTCCGCGAGCCCCACCTGCTGCCACTGCGCCTCGCTCAGCGGCTCGGTCGCCACCACGAGGGAGTAGACGGGCACGACCGCCCGCCGCTGACCGGCCAGCCCGGGCGTGTACCCCTCCGTCGCGCGGACGACGTACCGCGCGTGGACGCGGCCGTGCTCGGCCTCGACCAGCCCCGGGGACAGGCGCAGGGCGCGTGAGTGCTCGTGGACGACACCGCCGCGTCGCTCGACGGCCCGGGCCAGGCCGCGCACGAGCCGGGCGGGGTGGACGACCGCGCAGTCGGGGGTGAAGGTGCCGCCGCGGACCCCCTCGGCCGCCAGCATCGTGCTCGCCTCGCCGGCGTCGAGCAGCCGCAGGTCGTCGGGACCGCGACCCCACGACCGGGCGTGCTCGACCTCGGCCCGGGCGCGAGCCTGCTGCACGTCGGTGCGTGCGACCACCACGGTGCCGCCCTTGTGGAAGCCGGCGTCGATGCCCTCGGCGGCGACCACCCGACCGATCTCGTCGACGGAGCCGCGCATCGCGGCGTGCTGGGCCTGAGCGGCCGCGCGGTCCGAGCCGGGCAGCGCCGCGAGCCGCTCGGGCGACAGCGGGAAGAGCGCGGAGCACCAACCGCCGTTGCGGCCCGAGGCGCCGAACCCGGCGGTCTCGGCCTCCAGCACGACCACGCTCAGGTGGGGGGCCGCCTCCAGCAGGTAGTACGCCGTCCAGAGACCGGTGTACCCGGCGCCGACGACGACGACGTCGCACGTGACGTCGCCGGCCAGCGGCGCGCGGGCGACCGGCGGCTCGTCGAGGGTCGCCGACCAGAGCGACTCGGGCGCGCTCAGCGCACGCCCCACGAGTAGGTCTGCTTCTTCAGCCGCAGGTAGACGAAGGTCTCGGTGCTGACGACCGAACCGATGGCCCGGATCTGCTGGGAGACGATGTCGAGCAGGTGCTCGTCGCTCTCGGCCACCACCTCGACCAGCAGGTCGAAGGACCCCGCGACCACGACGACGTAGTCGACCTCGTCCATGGCCACCAGGGCGTCGGCGACCGGGCCGAGGTCGCCGGTGGCGCGGACGCCGATCATGGCCTGGCGGCTGAAGCCGAGCTCGGTCGGGTCGGTGACGGCGACGACCTGCATGACGCCGCTGTCGATCAGACGTTGCACCCGCTGGCGCACCGCGGCCTCGCTGAGCCCGACCACCTTGCCGATGGCGGCGTACGAGCGACGGCCGTCCTGCTGCAGCTCGGCGATGATCGCCTTGGACACCTCGTCGAGGGAGGTGCGGGACCGGTCGGACCGCCCGGAGCTCTTGGTCATGACGGTGATCGTGGCACCGACCACGGAGGAGGTCAAAGATCTCCGTGTAACGATCCGATTGATTCCGTGGCAATCGGGTTACAGCACGACGGAATCCCTTGTCGATCGTCGCTCGGCATGGAAACATCCTGAGCATCACCCGGATCTGGACCGGTGCTTTCCGCAGAATCACGACCGTGGAGGAAACAAACATGCCCCGCCCCGGAATCAGCCACCGGCAGCTGCTGGACATCAAGGCCCTCGGCCCCGTCGGACGCCGCAGCTTCCTGCGCGGCTCTGCCGTCGGCGGCGTCGGGCTCGGTCTGCCCACGCTGCTCAGCGCCTGCGGCACCGAGGGCACCGTGCAGACCGCCGAGTCCTGCACGTCGGAGGACAAGTCGGCGGAGGAGAAGGTCGTCGAGTTCAGCAACTGGCCCGAGTACATCGACGTGAAGGGCAAGCGCATGCCCTCGCTGGAGGGGTTCGAGGACCAGAGCGGCGTCGACGTCAACTACACCCCCGACGTCAACGACAACAACGAGTTCTTCGCCAAGATCCAGAACCAGCTCGGCGACTGCCAGCCGATCGGGCGCGACATCATGACGCTGACCGACTGGATGGCCGCACGCCTGGTCAACCTCGGCTGGCTGCAGAAGCTCGACCACGCCAACATCCCCAACGTCGACAACAACATCGTCGCCAGCCTCAAGAGCCCCGACTGGGACCCCAACCGCGACTACTCCGTGCCGTGGCAGAGCGGTCTGACGGGCATCGCCTACAACGCCGCCTACACCAAGGAGGTCCGCAGCTTCGAGGAGCTGCTCACACGATCCGACCTCTCCGGCAAGATCAGCCTGCTCTCGGAGATGCGCGACACGATGAGCTTCATGCTCAAGCTGGTCGGTGCCGACCCGGTCGAGTTCTCCGACGACGAGTGGGGCGCCGCGGTCGAGGAGCTCGAGAAGTACGTCGACAACGGCCAGATCCGGCGCTTCACCGGCAACGACTACGTCGAGGACCTCAACAAGGGCGACATCGTGGCCTGCGAGGCCTGGTCCGGCGACGTCATCGCGATGCAGTACGACAACCCCGACATCAAGTGGGTGCTGCCCGAGGAGGGCGTCTCGCTGTGGTCGGACAACATGCTGGTGCCCAACAAGGCCGAGCACAAGGCCAACGCCGAGGCCCTCATGAACCACTACTACGAGCCCGAGGTGGCGGCGACGCTGGCGGCCTGGGTCAACTACATCTGCCCCGTCGAGGGCGCCCGTGAGGCCATGGAGAAGATCGACCCGTCGCTGGTCGACGCCCCCTGATCTTCCCGGACGAGGAGCTGATGTCGAAGACCTTCTCGTTCATGTCGATCGACGACCAGACCGCCAAGCGGTACGACACCGACTTCTCCCGGGCGATGGGCTAGTGGCCGGCACCGACGACCTTCAGATCGAGGGTGTCACGAAGCGCTTCGGTGACTTCGTGGCGGTGGACGACCTCAGCCTGACCATCCCGCAGGGCGCCTTCTTCGCCCTGCTCGGGGCCTCAGGCTGCGGCAAGACCACCACGCTGCGCATGGTGGCCGGTCTCGAGCGGCCCACCGCCGGACGGATCCGGCTGGGCGACGAGGACATCACCGACCTCAAGACCTACAAGCGTCCGGTCAACACGGTCTTCCAGAGCTACGCGCTCTTCCCCCACCTGTCGATCTTCGAGAACGTCGCGTTCGGCCTGCGGCGCACCAAGGCCAAGGACATCAAGACCCGCGTCGGCGAGATGCTCGAGCTCGTCCAGCTCCAGCAGTACGCCGACCGGCGCCCGGCCCAGCTCTCCGGCGGCCAGCAGCAGCGGGTGGCGCTCGGCCGAGCCCTGATCAACCGCCCGCAGGTGCTGCTGCTCGACGAGCCGCTCGGTGCGCTCGACCTCAAGCTGCGGCGCGGCATGCAGATCGAGCTGAAGCGGATCCAGACCGAGGTCGGCATCACCTTCATCCACGTCACCCACGACCAGGAGGAGGCCATGACCATGGCCGACACCATCGCGGTGATGAACGCCGGGCGCATCGAGCAGATGGGCGCCCCCGGCGAGCTCTACGAGCACCCGCAGAGCACGTTCGTGGCGAACTTCCTCGGCCAGTCGAACCTCATCCAGGGCTCGATCGTCCAGGCCAGCGACGAGGAGGTCCACGTCGACGTGCAGGGCTCCCGGATCCGGGCCACCCACGTCACCTCGGCGGTGCGCTCGGGCGACGCCTGGCTCGGCGTACGCCCGGAGAAGATCCGGCTGCACCGCGCGGGTGAGGCCGCCCCGGACGTGGCGAACGCGCTCGCCGGCGGGCGGGTCACCGACGTCAGCTTCGTCGGGGTGAGCACGCAGTACCTGCTGCGCATGCCCTGGGGGCAGGAGCTCATGGTCTTCGAGCAGAACACCGGCGGCCACGACAGCTTCCGGGTCGGTGACGAGGCCGTGATGACCTGGTCCTCGGAGCACACCTTCCTGCTCGACTCGACCCAGGACGCGACGGCGGGGGCCGACTCGGAGGACGGGGCCTGATGGCGGCCGTCGGTCACGTGCCCGCCCCGGGTGGCCCGGTCGCTGCGGCGCCCGCGCCCGAGCAGCAGCGGCGAGGGATCGCCGGCTACCTGCTGATGGTGCCGGGCAGCGTGTGGCTGCTGCTGTTCTTCCTGGTCCCGACCTTCACGCTGGTCGCGAGCAGCCTCTACGACCCGGCCGGCTCGATCGCCACCGGCTATCCGATGGCCTGGGCGTTCTCGAACTACACCGAGATGATCAACGCGTACGGCGCCACGTTCGTGCGGTCGTTCGCCTACGCGTTCGCCGCCACCGTGGTGTGCGTCCTGCTCGGCTTCCCGTTGGCCTACGCCATCGCGTTCAAGGCCGGAAGGTATCGCAACCTGATGCTGGTGGCGGTGATCGCGCCCTTCTTCACCAGCTTCCTCCTCCGGACGCTGTCGTGGAAGCTGCTGCTGGGCGACACCAGCTTCCTGGTCGACTCCCTCAACGCACTGCCGTTCGTCGACGGCGTACGCCTTCTCGCCACGCCCTTCGCGGTGATCACCGGGCTGGCGTACAACTTCCTGCCCTTCATGGTGCTGCCGCTCTACGCCAGCCTCGAGAAGGTGGACCCGCGACTGATGGAGGCCGGTCAGGACCTCTACGCCTCGCCGTTGCAGACCTTCCGGCTCGTGACGCTGCCGCTGGCCCTGCCTGGACTGGTCGCCGGCACCTTGCTGACCTTCATCCCGGCGGCCGGCGACTACATCAACGCCGAGCTGCTCGGGAACCCGCGCACGCGGATGGTGGGCAACGAGATCCAGGACCTGTTCGCCGCCGGTGCCCTGCCGACCGCGGCGGCCATGTCGGTGTCGCTGATGGTCATCATCGTCGCGATGGTGCTCGTCTACGTCCGTCGCGCCGGCACGGAGGACCTCGTATGAGCAGCGTCGTGACGCGAGGGCGCAGCTGGCTGGGGGAGCATGCGGTGCTGCTCTTCGCCCTGCTGGTGCTGTTCTACATGTTCACACCGATCTTCGTCGTGGTGCTGATGAGCTTCAACGCCCCCGCGAGCCGGATCGGCTACGAGTTCGACGGTTTCACCCTCGACAACTGGGCGAACATGTGTGATCGCGCTGCTCTGTGCGACTCGGTGGTGACCAGCCTGCAGATCGGGTTGCTCGCGACCGGGCTCGCGACCCTGCTGGGCTCGCTGATGGCCTTCGCCATGGTGCGCCACCACTTCCGCGGCCGGGCGACGGCGAACCTGCTGATCTTCCTGCCGATGGCCTCGCCCGAGATCGTCCTGGGCTCCTCGCTGCTGGCGCTCTTCGTCAACGCCGGGTTCGCCGGGCAGCTCGGCTTCTGGACGATCTTCATCGCCCACGTGATGTTCTGCCTGTCGTTCGTGGTCATCACGGTGAAGGCGCGGCTCTCCGGCCTCGACCCGCGCCTGGAGGAGGCGGCCGGCGACCTCTACGCCAACGAGCTGCAGACGTTCTGGCGGGTGAGCTTTCCGCTCGTGATGCCCGGCATCGTCTCGGCCGCCCTGCTGAGCTTCTCGCTGTCCTTCGACGACTTCATCATCACGAACCTGAACTCCGGGCAGACGGTGACGTTCCCGATGTACGTCTGGGGCGCGGCCCAGCGCGGCGTGCCCATGCAGGTCAACGTGATCGGCACGATCATGTTCCTGCTGGCCCTCGGCCTGGTCCTGGGCAGCGCCGTCGTCCGCCGCATCCGCGAGCGCCCCGTCGCCTGACCCCACAACGAGAACCGGCCCTCGAACCTGGGAGGGGTTCGGGGGCCGGTTCGATCCACCCCATCGGAACGGGGAAGACGGACGCTCGGAGGCAGCCGTCAGGGCCTCAGAGCATGTCCCACGCCTCGGAGAGCACCTTGCGGAGGATCTCCTCCATCTCGTCGAAGTGCGACTGGTCGCAGATCAACGGCGGGGAGAGCTGGATGACCGGGTCGCCGCGGTCGTCGGCGCGGCAGTAGAGGCCGCCCTCGTAGAGGGCGCGGGACAGGAAGCCGCGCAGCAGCTTCTCCGACTCGGCGTCGTCGAAGGTCTCCTTGGTCTCCTTGTCCTTGACCAGCTCGATGCCGTAGAAGTAGCCGTCGCCGCGGACGTCGCCCACGATCGGCAGGTCCTTCAGCTTCTCGAGGGTGGTGCGGAAGGCGCCCTCGTTGCGCTGCACGTTGCCGAGCAGGTCCTCGCGCTCGAAGATGTCGAGGTTCGCCATTGCGACCGCGGTCGAGACCGGGTGGCCGCCGAAGGTGTAGCCGTGGAGGAACGACGTGGTGCCCTGCAGGAACGGCTCCATCAGCCGGTCGCTGGCGATCATCGCGCCCAGCGGCGAGTAGCCCGAGGTCAGGCCCTTGGCGCAGGTGATGATGTCGGGCTGGTAACCGTAGCGCTCGGCCCCGAACATGTGCCCCAGTCGACCGAAGGCACAGATGACCTCGTCGGAGACCAGCAGCACGTCGTACTGGTCGCAGATCTCGCGGACCCGCTGGAAGTAGCCGGGCGGGGGCGGGAAGCAACCGCCGGAGTTCTGCACCGGCTCGAGGAAGACGGCCGCGACGGTGTCGGGACCCTCCATCTCGATGGCCTCGGCGATGCGGTCCGCGGCGTAGCGGCCGAACGCCTCGAGGTCGCCGTCGCTGCCGTTCTGGAAGGCCTCGGGGGCGCGGTAGAAGTTGGTGTTCGGCACCCGGAACGTCGAGGGCACCAGCGGCTCGAAGGGCTCCTTCATCCCAGGGATGCCGGTGATGGAGAGCGCGCCCTGCGGGGTCCCGTGGTAGGCCACTGCGCGGCTGATGACCTTGTGCTTGCCCGGTCTGCCGGTCAGCTTGAAGTAGTGCTTGGCCAGCTTCCAGGCCGACTCGACCGCCTCGCCGCCGCCGGTGGTGAAGAAGACGCGGTTCAGGTCGCCGGGGGCGTAGTTCGCCACCCGCTCGGCCAGCTCGATCGCACCCGGGTGGGCGTAGGACCACAGCGGGTGGAAGGCGAGCGTGGAGGCCTGCCTCGCGGCCGCCTCGGCGAGCTCGGCGCGGCCGTGGCCGACCTGGGTGACGAAGAGCCCGGCGAGACCGTCGAGGTAGCGCCGCCCCTCGGCGTCCCAGATGTAGGCGCCGTCACCCTTGACGATGATCGGCACGTCGTGGTCCTTGTAGGCGCCCATGCGGCTGAAGTGCAGCCAGAGGTGGTCGCGCGCGCTCTTCTGGAGGCGCTGGTGATGGTCGTGATCCATCGGTGAGGTCGACACGAGATGCTCCTGGGGTTCGTGGTCCCTCCATGGTGGCTGCAACGGGACCTTTCGGCAAGCCCGCCGCCCCGAAATCCGTTGCTCCGGTCGGGCATGGACAGCACTTCTGCGAAATGACAGCCCCCAAAACTTCGGATTCCATCGTCGGGAGCGGGTTCCGCGACGGGCTGCGCGTGGTTAGGCTCCGCGCTATGACTCAGAACTTCCGCAACATCGTGAACGGCGAGCTCGTGGACGCGGCCTCCGGTGCGACGTACGACGTCGTCGACCCGACCACCGGCGAGGTCTACGCCTCCGCACCGACGTCGGGCCCCGAGGACATCGACCGCGCCTACGCCGCCGCGGACGCCGCCTTCGAGGGCTGGGGCTACGCGACGCCGCAGGACCGCTCGCACGCGCTGCTCAAGCTCGCCACCGCGATCGAGGACCGGATCGATGAGATCAACGCGGTCGAGTGCAGGGACACCGGCAAGCCGCTGGGCGTCACGATGGAGGAGGAGATGCCCTACGCCTCCGACCACTTCAAGTTCTTCGCCGGTGCGGCCCGCGTCCTGGGCGGCTCCTCGGCGGGCGAGTACATGGCCGACCACACCTCCTGGGTGCGGCGCGAGCCGATCGGCGTCGTCGGGCAGGTGACGCCGTGGAACTACCCGCTGCTCATGATGATCTGGAAGATCGCGCCCGCCCTGGCCGCCGGCAACACGGTCGTCCTCAAGCCGTCGGACACCACGCCGGCGTCCTCGACCCTGCTGGCCGAGATCGCCCAGGAGTTCCTGCCGCCGGGCGTGCTGAACGTGGTCTGCGGCGACCGCGACACCGGGCGGGCCCTGGTGGAGCACAAGACCCCGCAGATGGTCGCGATCACCGGGTCGGTGCGCGCGGGCATGCAGGTCGCGGAGTCCGCCTCGCGCGACCTCAAGCGCGTGCACCTCGAGCTCGGCGGCAAGGCGCCCGTGGTCGTCTTCGACGACGCCGACGTCGCCGCGGCCGCCGAAGGCATCGCCGGCGCCGGCCTCTTCAACGCCGGCCAGGACTGCACCGCCGCCGCCCGTGTTCTCGTGCAGGCCGGCGTGCACGACGAGTTCGTCGCCGCGCTGGCCGAAGCCGCGCAGGGCATGCCGACCGGCGATCCCGCCGCCGAGGGCACCTACTACGGCCCGCTGAACAACGAGAACCAGCTCGCCCACGTGACCGGCATGGTCGACCGGCTGCCCGACCACGCCAGCATCGTCACCGGCGGCACCCGGCACGGCGACCGGGGCTACTTCTACGACCCCACGGTGCTGTCGGGCCTGCAGCAGGGCGACGAGCAGGTCCAGTCCGAGATCTTCGGCCCGGTGATGACCGTGCAGAGGTTCTCCGACGAGGGCGAGGCTCTCCGGTGGGCCAACGACGTCGAGTACGGTCTGGCCTCGTCGGTGTGGACCAAGGACCACGCCCGCGCGCTGCGGGTCTCGCGCCGGCTCGACTTCGGCGCGGTGTGGATCAACACCCACATCCCGTTCGTGTCCGAGATGCCGCACGGTGGCTTCAAGCACTCCGGCTACGGCAAGGACCTGTCGATGTACGGGCTCGAGGACTACACGCGCATCAAGCACGTCATGTCGTACATCGGTGAGTGAGATCGCGGCCATGAGGATCCTCCTGATCGGCGCCGGCGGTGTCGGCGGTGCGTTCGCCGCCATCGCCGCGAGGCGCGACTTCTTCGAGACGATCGTGGTCGCCGACCACGACGAGGCGAAGGCGCAGCGGGCGGCCGCGGCCGACGACCGGTTCGTCGGCGCGCAGATCGACGCCTCCGACGCCGAGGCGGTCGCCGCGGTCTGCCGTGAGCACCGCATCACCCACGTGATGAATGCGGTCGACCCGGTCTTCAACATGCCGGTCTTCGACGGCGCGTTCGCCGCCGGTGCCGACTACCTCGACATGGCGATGTCGCTGTCGAAGCCGCACCCGGAGTCGCCGTACGAGCGGGTCGGGGTGAAGCTGGGCGACGAGCAGTTCGCGGTCGCCCACGACTGGGAGAGCGCCGGACGTCTCGCGCTGGTCGGGATCGGCGTGGAGCCGGGCCTGTCCGACGTGTTCGCTCGGTACGCCGCCGACCACCTCTTCAGCGACATCGACGAGCTCGGCACCCGCGACGGGGCGAACCTCGTGGTCACCGACGACGAGGGCAACGAGGTCTTCGCGCCGTCGTTCTCGATGTGGACCACGATCGAGGAGTGCCTCAACCCGCCGGTGATCTACGAGAAGGACCGCGCGGACGTCGACGGTGGCTGGTTCACCACCCCGCCGTTCAGCGAGCCCGAGGTCTTCGACTTCCCCGAGGGCATCGGACCGGTCGAGTGCGTCAACGTCGAGCACGAGGAGGTGCTCCTCATGCCGCGCTGGGTCGACTGCAAGCGGGCCACCTTCAAGTACGGCCTCGGCGACGAGTTCATCACCATCCTCAAGGTGCTGCACACGCTCGGGCTCGACAGCACCGAGAAGGTCCGCGTCCCTTCGACGAGCTCAGGGCAGGGAAGAACCATGGTCGAGGTGTCGCCGCGTGACGTGGTCGCGGCGGTGCTCCCCGACCCCGCCACCGTCGGACCACGCATGACGGGCAAGACCTGCGCCGGACTTCATGTCACGGGCACAGGAAAGGATGGCCGGCCGCGGTCGACGTACCTCTACCACGTGGTCGACAACGAGTGGACGATGGGCGAGTACGGTCACCAGTGCGTCGTCTGGCAGACCGCCGTCAACCCGGTCATCGCCCTCGAGCTGCTCTCCCGCGGAGACTGGGCAGGTCGCGGTGTGCTCGGCCCCGAGGCCTTCGACGCGGTGCCGTTCCTGGACCTGCTCACCGAGTACGGCGCACCCTGGGGGCAGCGCGACGACTGAGCTAGAAGTCGACCCACCAGCCGAGGTCGACGCTCTCGGAGATCGGCTTGCCGACGGGGTAGCACTGCCAGTGCGGCACGTCGACGCCCGAGAAGGTGGTGGTCTCCCAGACCAGCTTGTAGCTGCGGAAGGTGCTCCCGGTCAGCTCGTTGCAGCGGGAGCTGGCCGCGGTGCGCATCTTGTCGGTCAGCGGCGGGCCGTAGAAGTAGAAGAACAGAGCCAGGATCACCAGGGCCGTGGCGACTCCGTTGCGCACCGCCGACATGTGCATCCCCTGGCCGGTGGCGGACACCCCCATGACAGTCTCCGTCCGGGAAGGCAGCAGGGTCGGGTTCGTTCGTCGTCCAGACTAGGGCTCCGAGACCCTCCCGCGCGGGAGCAACGCAACGATCCCCGGAAGGAGCCGTGAGGCACAGGTGACCCGACGTGACCCCCGTGACCCCCGTGACCCACGTGATGTGGTGGTGCTGGGCTCGACCGGCTCGATCGGCACCCAGGCGCTCGAGATCGTCCGACGCAACCCGGACCGGTTCCGGGTCGTCGGGCTGACCGCGGGCGGCGGTCGCCCGGACCTGCTCGAGCAGCAGGTCGCGGAGTTCGCCCCGGCCTTCCACGGTGCGGGGGAGGCGGCCTCGGTCGAGGCTGCGGCGATGGACTGCGACGTCGTCCTCAACGGCATCAGCGGCGCGCTGGGACTCCGGCCGACGGTCGCGGCGCTGGAGGCGGGCACGACTCTGGCGCTGGCCAACAAGGAGTCGCTCATCATCGGTGGAGCGGTGGTGACGAGCCTGGCGAAGCCGGGGCAGATCGTGGCGGTGGACTCCGAGCACTCGGCGCTGGCGCAGTGCCTGCGCGGCGGCCGCGCCGACGAGGTACGCCGTCTGGTGCTCACCGCGAGCGGTGGACCGTTCCGCGGACGCAGCCGCGACGACCTGCACGAGGTCACGCCCGCCGACGCCCTGAACCACCCGACGTGGTCCATGGGCCCGCTCGTCACGGTCAACTCGGCGACGCTGGTCAACAAGGGCCTCGAGGTGATCGAGGCCCACCTGCTCTTCGGCATCCCCTTCGAGGCGATCGAGGTGGTGGTCCACCCCACCTCGGTGGTGCACTCGATGGTCGAGTTCGTCGACGGCTCCACCCTGCTGCAGGCCTCGCCGCCCTCGATGCTGATCCCCATCGCGCTCGGGCTCGGCTGGCCCGACCGGATCCCGGGCGCCGCCGCCCCGGTCGACTGGACCAGCCCGGAGGTCTGGGAGTTCACCCCCCTCGACGACGAGGCGTTCCCCGCCGTACGCCTCGCCAGGGAGGCCGGCGCGGCCGGCGGCGTGATGCCGGCGGTCTACAACGGTGCCAACGAGGTGTGCGTGGCCCGGTTCCTCGACGGCCGGCTCCGCTTCACCGACATCGTGCCGACGATCGAGCGGGTGCTGCGGGACGTCGGCGTACCCTCGCAGGAGGAGCTCACGGTGGACCACGTGCTGCACGCCGACGCCTGGGCGCGTGAGCGCGCCGAGACCCTGCTGTCGGCGACCCCGCCCCCCCGCACACCGGAGACACCGGAGAACCCGTGATCACTGTCCTGCTGTTCGTGCTCGGCGTGGTCGTCTTCGCCGTCGGTGTGGCCGCCTCCATCGGCCTGCACGAGGTCGGTCACATGGTCCCGGCCAAGAAGTTCGGCGTGAAGGTGACGCAGTACTTCGTCGGTTTCGGCCGCACGGTCTGGTCCACCCGCCGCGGTGAGACCGAGTACGGCCTCAAGGCGATCCCGCTCGGCGGCTACGTCAAGCTCGTCGGGATGCTGCCGCCGGACAAGGACGACCCGCTCGGCCGTCCGCGGCAGAGCAACACCGGCATGTTCACCCAGCTGATCTCCGACGCCCGGCACGCTGAGGCCGAGCTCATCGAGCCCGGGCGACGAGGACCGCCTCTTCTACCGCCTGCCGTGGTGGAAGAAGGTGATCGTGATGGCGGGGGGGCCGACCGTGAACCTGGTCATCGCCTTCCTGCTCTTCGCCGGCATCTTCGGCATCTACGGCGTGCCCGAGCCGACCACGACCGTCCAGGCCGTCTCCGAGTGCGTGATCACGGCCGAGGAGCAGCCCCGCGCGTGCACCGCCGAGGACGAGGCCTCGCCCGCCGCCGAGGCCGGCATCCTCCCTGGCGACCGCATCGTCAGCTTCAACGGCCAGCAGATCGACACCTGGGACCAGGTCGTGCGGCTGATCCGCTCCAACGACGACGGCCGCGCCGGCATCGGCATCGAGCGCGACGGTCAGGACCTCACCGTCGAGACCAGCACCACGGTCAACCTGGTGCGCTCCCTCGAGGACCGCGAGGTCATCGTCGAGGACGGCTTCCTGGGCGTCACCCCCACCGCGGTGCGCGAGCAGCACGGGCTGCTCTACACCGGCGAGCAGATGGGCGTCATGACCTGGGACGTCACCCAGGCGCTGGCGCAGCTGCCGGTCAAGGTCTTCGACGTCGCCCAGGCCGTGGTCGGCCTCGAGGAGCGGGCCGACGACAGCCCGGTCAGCATCGTAGGGGCGGGGCGGGTGGCCGGTGAGGTCACCAGCGACCAGACCAGCCCGGCCGTCGACCGGCTGGTGTTCCTCGTCGGTCTGCTGGCGAGCCTGAACCTCTTCGTCGGCATGTTCAACTTCATCCCGCTGCTGCCGCTGGACGGCGGCCACATCGCCGGTGCGCTCTACGAGGGCCTGCGCCGCGCCGTGGCCCGGGTGCGCGGGCGGCCCGACCCCGGCTTCGTCGACGTCGCCAAGCTGCTTCCCGTCGCCTACGTCGTGGGGGCGTCGCTGCTGGTGATGGGGCTGATCCTCATCACCGCCGACATCGTGGTGCCCATCCAGGTCTAGGGACCGCTGAGGTCGGGGCGCCCGAGTAGCCTGGGGCTGTGACTGCGATCAACCTCGGCATGCCCGCCGCCCCCCCCCGGTCCTGGCCCCGCGCCGCAGGACCCGCCAGATCAAGGTCGGCTAGGTGCTGGTCGGCGGGGACGCCCCGGTCTCGGTGCAGTCGATGACGACGACGCTGACCTCGGACATCGACGCCACGCTCCAGCAGATCGCCGAGCTGACGGCGTCCGGCTGCGACATCGTGCGGGTCGCCTGCCCCACGCCAGGACGACGCCGAGGCGCTGCCCGCGATCGCCCGCAAGTCGCAGATCCCGGTCATCGCCGACATCCACTTCCAGCCGAAGTACGTCTACGCCGCGATCGACGCCGGCTGCGCCGCCGTCCGGGTGAACCCGGGCAACATCCGCAAGTTCGACGACCAGGTCAAGCAGATCGCGCGGGCCGCGAAGGACCGCGGCACCTCGATCCGGATCGGCGTCAACGCCGGGTCGCTGGACCCGCGGCTGCTGGAGAAGTACGGCAAGGCCACCCCGGAGGCGCTCGTCGAGTCCGCGATGTGGGAGGCGTCGCTCTTCGAGGAGCACGACTTCCACGACTTCAAGATCTCGGTCAAGCACAACGACCCCGTCGTGATGGTGCGGGCCTACGAGATGCTCTCCGAGGCCGGAGACTGGCCGCTCCACCTCGGCGTCACCGAGGCGGGACCCGCCTTCCAGGGCACCATCAAGTCCGCCGTCGCGTTCGGGTCGCTGCTCAGCCGCGGTATCGGCGACACCATCCGGGTCTCGCTCTCGGCTCCTCCGGTGGAGGAGGTCAAGGTCGGCATCCAGATCCTGCAGTCGCTGAACCTCCGGCCCCGCAAGCTGGAGATCGTCTCCTGCCCCTCCTGCGGCCGTGCCCAGGTCGACGTCTACAAGCTCGCCGACGAGGTCACCGCCGGGCTCGAGGGCATGGAGGTGCCCCTGCGGGTCGCCGTCATGGGCTGCGTCGTCAACGGTCCCGGCGAGGCCCGTGAGGCCGACCTCGGCGTCGCCTCCGGCAACGGCAAGGGTCAGATCTTCGTCAGGGGCGAGGTGATCAAGACCGTGCCCGAGTCGCAGATCGTGGAGACGCTGATCGAGGAGGCCATGCGCATAGCGGAGACGATGGAGGACGCCGCGGGCTCCGGCGGCGCGACCGTCTCGGTCGGTTGAGCGACCACCGGGCTGCGCTCGTGAGCGACTCGGTCGATCCGCGTGGGCCCGGTGAGCTGCGGGTGCTCGGGCCGGACGACGTCGACGAGGTCCTCGCCCTGCTGGCGCGCGACCCGGTGGTCAACGTCGTCGCCGACCACCGCACCCGGCTCACGCGGCTGCAGCCGCGCTGGCTGGGCGGTGAGGTGTGGGGCCGCTCCGAGGACGGCGCGCTGACCTCCGTGTGCCACGCCGCCGCCAACCTCATCCCGGCGCATGGCCTCGGAGGAGGCCGCCCACCAGTACGCCGCGCGCGCGGTCGAGCGCGGGCGCCGCTGCTCGACGCTGCTCGGGCCCTCCGACGCGGTCGAGACGATGTGGCAGGTGCTGTCGCGGTCGTGGCCGACGCCGCGCGACATCCGCCGCGGCCAGCACCACCTCGAGATCCGCGAGCCCCCGGCGGTGGCGCCCGACCCCACGGTCCGGCGGAGCACGCTGCCCGAGCTGGACCTCGTCTACCCCGCCTCGGTGGCGATGTACACCGAGGAGGTGGGCGTCTCACCCGAGGCCGGGGGCGGCGCCGCGGCCTACCGGACACGGGTCACCCAGCTGATCTCCAAGGGCTGGTCCTTCGTGCGCGTCGAGGGCGGCCGCGTCGTCTTCAAGGCCGAGGTGGCGGCGGCGACGCCGTACGCCTGCCAGCTGCAGGACGTGTACGTCGTGCCCGACCGTCGGGGGGAGGGACTGGCCACCGCCGGGCTCGCCGCCGTGGTCGGGATCGCGCTGCGCGAGATCGCCCCCGTGGTGTCGCTCTACGTCAACGACTGGAACGCGCCCGCCCGCGCGGCGTACGACCGGATCGGCTTCACCCAGACCGCCACCTTCACCACCATCCTGTTCTGACCCGCCTCGCGGGCCGGCGGATCCCGGTACGTTGCCCAGATGTCCTCCCTCCCGCGCGACGTCGCCCTGCTGGCCGGCATCTTCACCGTCTCCGGCGTCACGCACCTGGTGCGGCCGCAGACCTTCCTGCCGCTGATGCCGCGCTGGGTCCCGGCGCACCGGGAGGTCATCCTCGGCTCCGGGGTCGCCGAGCTCGCCTGCGCGGCGGGGCTGCTGCACCCCGCCACCCGGCCGGCCGCGGGCCTGGCCAGCGCCGCGCTGCTCGTGGGGGTCTTCCCCGGCAACGTGAAGATGGCCGTCGACGCCAGCCGCACCCCGCACACGGCGTACAAGGCCGCGACCTTCGCCCGGCTCCCGCTGCAGCTGCCGCTGGTCCGCATCGCCCTGCGCGCCGCCGGACGCTGACCGGCCCGGGCCCCGCCCCGGCCGCATCAGAAACGTGGTCGAGAGCACCCCGAACCCGTGGGTAGCCTTGCGCCCATGGTTCTCCGCATGTCGACCCTCTTCCTCCGCACCCTCCGAGAGGACCCGGCCGACGCCGAGGTGCCGAGCCACCGGCTGCTGCTGCGGGCCGGCTACATCCGCCGGGCCGCGCCCGGTATCTACTCCTGGCTGCCGCTCGGGCTGAAGGTGCTGCGCAACGTCGAGGCCATCATCCGCGAGGAGATGGACGCGATCGGTGCCCAGGAGCTGTCGTTCCCGGCGCTGCTGCCCCGCGAGCCCTACGAGGCCAGCAACCGCTGGACGACGTACGGCGACGGCATCTTCCGCCTGCAGGACCGCAAGGGCAACGACTACCTGCTCGGGCCCACCCACGAGGAGATGTTCACCCTCGCGGTGAAGGACATGTACTCCTCATACAAGGACCTGCCGGTCTGGCTCTACCAGATCCAGACGAAGTACCGCGACGAGGCGCGGCCCCGCGCCGGCGTGCTCCGCGGCCGCGAGTTCGTCATGAAGGACTCCTACTCCTTCGACACCTCCGACGAGGGCCTCGACCGCTCGTACGCCGCCCATCGCGCGGCCTACGTCCGGACCTTCGACCGGCTCGGCTTCGACTACGCCATCGTCAAGGCGACCAGCGGCGCGATGGGTGGGTCCAAGTCCGAGGAGTTCCTCGCCAAGTCCGTCGTCGGCGAGGACACCTACGTCCGCTGCACGAGCTGTGACTACGCCGCCAACGTCGAGGCCGTCGCCGTCCCGACGCCCGCGCCCGTGGCGTACGACGACGCCCCGGCCGCGCACGCGGAGCAGACACCCGACACCCCGACCATCGACACCCTGGTCGACCACCTGAACGAGAAGTTCCCCCGCGACGACCGCCCCTGGGCGGCCGGCGACACGCTCAAGAACGTCCTCGTCGTGCTCAAGCACCCTGACGGCACCCGCGAGCCGCTCGCGATCGGCGTGCCCGGCGACCGCGAGGTCGACCAGAAGCGCCTCGAGGGCCAGCTCGAGCCGATCGAGGTCGAGCCGATGGACGAGGCCGAGCTCCGCAAGCACGAGGCGCTGGTCAAGGGCTACATCGGCCCCGAGGCGCTGGGGGAGGAGTCGGCGTCGAAGATCCGGTACGTCGTGGACCCCCGGGTCTCCGAGGGCACCCGCTGGGTGACCGGCGCCAACGTCCCGGGCAGCCACGTGATCGACCTGGTCGTCGGCCGTGACTTCACCCCCGACGGCACCATCGAGGCCGCCGACGTGCGCGACGGCGACGCCTGCCCGAACTGCGCTGAAGGCGCCCTCGAGTCCGCCCGCGGCATCGAGATGGGTCACATCTTCCAGCTCGGCCGCTGGTTCGCCGAGGCGCTGGACCTCAAGGTCCTCGACGAGAACGGCAAGCTGGTCACCGTCACGATGGGCTCCTACGGCATCGGCGTCACCCGCGCGGTGGCCGCCATAGCCGAGGACAACCACGACGAGCTCGGCCTGGTCTGGCCGCGCGCGATCTCCCCTGCCGACGTCCACCTCGTCGCCACCGGCAAGGACGCCGCGGTCTTCGAGGCGGCCGAGCGGATCGTCGCCGAGCTGGCGGCGCGCGGGATCGAGGTCGTCTACGACGACCGGCCCAAGGTCTCGCCCGGCGTGAAGTTCAAGGACGCCGAGCTCATCGGCGTGCCCACCATCGTCGTCGTCGGGCGCGGGCTGGCCGACGGCACCGTCGAGGTCAAGGACCGGGCGAGCGGCGAGCGCGAGGAGGTCGCGGTCGACGCCGTGGTCGACCGGGTCGTGGAGGTCGTGCGTGGCTGAGCCCGTGCGGGGCAGGGGAGCGCTCGACGCCGTCATCTTCGACTGGGGCGGCACGCTGACGCCCTGGCACACGGTCGACTTCGACGCCGAGGCGCGCGCGCTCGCGCAGGCCGTCGTCGACCCCCACCCGGAGGCGCACGTCGCGCTGCGCCGCGCCGGCGACTCCGTGTGGGGCCGCGCCCGTGACGAGCACCGCAGCGCGACGGTCGCCGACGTCTTCGCCGAGGCCGGCCTGACCCACGACGAGGGCCTGCTGGCCGCCTACCGGGAGTTCTGGGACCCGCACACGCTGACCGACCCGGCGGTGCCCTCGCTGCTGTCGGGGATCCGCGAGCTCGGGCTCCGCGTCGGGATCCTGTCGAACACGATCTGGCCGCGCGACTGGCACGAGCACGTCTTCGTCCGCGACGGGGTCGACCACCTCATCGACGGCGCGGTCTACAGCAGCGAGATCCCCTGGACCAAGCCGGCACCGCAGGCGTTCGAGGCCGCGATGGCGGCGGTCGGCGCCACCGACCCGGGTCGCTGCGTCTTCGTCGGCGACCGGCTCTTCGACGACATCTGGGGCGCCGGCCGGCTCGGCATGCGCACCGTCCACGTGCCGCACTCCGACATCCCTGTCGAGCAGCACGGCCACAGCGTGGGGGAGCCGGACGCGGTGGTGCACGAGCTCGGCGAGCTGCTCGGCGTCGTCGAGGCCTGGCACGCCGGGGCCTGAGCGCGTGGCACGGCTGCTGCACCTCAACGGGCCGCCCGGCATCGGCAAGAGCACGCTGGCGCGCGGGTACGCCGAGGAGCGGCCCGGCGAGATCGTGCGGCCCGCGACGCTGGCCCTGCTCGTTGCCCACCTGACGTCGGGACGCGACGTCGTGGTGCCCCAGATGGTCGCGCTCCTCGGAGGTCGAGCGGGCGCTCAGAGGTCGGGCGCGCCGGGCCAGGTCTGGGAGGCGGCGCCGAACGTGAGGCCGCGCAGCGACGCGTCGGTGAGCAGGCCGATCGCGAGGCGTCGCAGCTCGCCCTCGGTGGAGGCCACGAGCAACGAGTAGGCCTCCGCGCACCGCAGCTCGGTGCGCCGCGCCGCGGTCGTCAGGGTGGCCGGGGAGCGGTCCGGCGCCTCGACCTCGTACGCCGCAGCCGGCGGCACGGGGTCGGCGTCGCGGTCGGCCACCAGTGAGCGGAGCCGGTCGCGGCGCGCCCGGTGGGCGTCGTAGGCCGCGCGGAACCTCGCCGAGGTCTCGGGGTAGGAGCCGGCGGAGAGACGACCACCCAGCACGCCGTAGGTGTAGACCGCGACGTGCTCGGCAGCCAGCGTCTCCTGCAGCGCCTCGAGCGGGGTCACCGGCCGGCCTCGCTCGCCAGGGTCTGCTCCAGCTGGGCCGAGGCCGCCGCCATGCTCGCCACGACGCGGGCCAGGGCGCCGCTGCGCGCGGCCATGGCTGTCGAGACGTGGCCGCTGGAGACCTGCGCCTCCAGCTGCACGAGGGCGGCGAGCGCCTGCGGGGGACGACTCGGCAGGGGGCGCCGCTCCGAGGGGCGGGTCGGGGCCTTGTCGGTGGTGCCCTGCAGCAGCTGCACGTGGGCGCGGTGGGTGGCCAGCGCCGCATCCGTGGCGCCGCGCAGCCGGGGGTGGCGCCGGCGGGTCCGCTCCAGGACGTCGACAGCGGCGAGCTCGGCGTTGAGGGCGGTGGCGACCAGGGCACCATCGCCGCCTGCCTTGGTGCCGGTGACCGCGCCCCCGGAGGCCCGGGTCCGGGGGGCGCAACCGGTCAGCAGCAGCGCGGCCGACCCGCCGAGCGAGGCCAGCCCGACGACGACGGTGCGGCGGTCCACGCCCCGCACCCTAGTCGGCCCGGGCGGCTCAGGCGACGCGGAAGGACACCAGCGTGTAGCGCGCCTTGGTGAGCTTCATCGCGACGATGAACTCGGCGTTCTTGAACGCCTCGTTCTCGTTGCGGTAGGTGCCGTCCTCGAAGTACGAGCGCGAGGCCGGGATGTCGATGACAGCCGTGGCCTCGAACGTCGTCGGGGCGCCGGCCGGCTTCACGGTGATCTTGTCCACCGTGGCGCCGGGGAAATCGACGTTCCAGCCCTGCTTGCGGCGCTGGGCGAGCTCCTTCTCCAGCTGCTTGCAGCCCTGGCAGGTGCTGCCCTGCGCGCTGAGGTCGGACATCGCCGTCGCGTCGTTGGTGGTCAGCGCGTAGCCCCAGCGCTCGATGACGAACTCCGTGAAGGCCTTGCGCCCGTCGGGGGTGTCGCGCGCCTTCGGCGCCTTCGGCAGCGGCAGGTCCTCGACCTCGGCGCCACCCTCGTCGGCTGCGTCGTCCGTCGCGGCCGCCTCCGAGGCCTCGGCCGCCTCGGACTCCTCGGCGGCCGCCGACGCGCCGGCGTCGCTCGACTCCGAGACCGACGACTCCGACGCCGGTTCCGCGGACTCGTCGCCGCTGCAGCCCGCCAGCAGGCCGGAGCCGAGCAGCGCGGCCACGCTCAGCACGGTGGCGGTGGTGCCCGGGCGTGACGGACGGCGGCTCGACATGCTCCGAGGATAGGGGTGGTACGGACCACGGACGTGGCTTTCGTGGTCAGTCGATCCACACCGCGTCGGCTACGCTCACCCCACGACGGAGCACGCCCCCGGGCAGGCCCCGCAGCACCACGACCCACCCCACAACTGGAGAGGCGGACGACACCCCCGTGGCCACCGATCAGACGCGCGAGCGCCTCGCCGAGGGACTCACCGGACCGCTGCTCGAGCTCGGCCTCGACGTCGAGGCGGTGGAGGTCACGCCGGCCGGTCGTCGGCGCGTGGTCCGCGTCGCCATCGACCGCGATGGCGGCGTCACCCTCGACGACGTCGCCGAGGCCACCAAGCTCGTCTCGCAGCACCTCGACGAGGGCGGTCCGCTCTCCTCGGTGCTCGGCGAGCATCCCTACACCCTCGAGGTCACCTCACCGGGGGTCGACCGACCGCTCACCCTGCCGCGCCACTGGCGCCGCAACGAGGGTCGTCTCGTCACGGTCACCGACCGCGACGGCGGGACCCTCACCGGTCGCGTCATGGGCCACGACGACGACGCCGCCCACCTCGACGTCGACGGCGAGCGTCGTCGCCTGTCCTACGACGCCATCGCCTCGGCGCGCGTCCAGATCGAGTTCAACCGGAAGGAGGGCTGAGGCATGGACATCGACCTGTCGCTGCTCCGCGTGCTGGAGCGTGAGAAGGAGATCAGCTTCGACATCCTCATCGACGCGCTCGAGCAGGCACTGCTCACGGCCTACCACAAGAACAACGGCACCCAGAGCGACGCGCGCGTCAAGATCGACCGCCAGAACGGCCGCGTCAGCGTCCTTGTCGCGGAGAAGGACGAGGAGGGCGAGAAGGTCGGGGAGTTCGACGACACCCCCGACGGGTTCGGCCGGATCGCGGCCACGACCGCGAAGCAGGTCATCCTGCAGCGGCTCCGCGACGCCGAGGACGACCTGCGGTTCGGAGAGTTCTCCGGCCGTGAGGGCGACGTCATCTCCGGCATCGTCCAGCAGGGGCGCGACCCCTCCGACGTCCTCGTCGACCTCGGCAAGCTGGAGGCCAGCCTGCCGCTGGCCGAGCGCGTCCCCGGCGAGCGCTACGACCACGGCACCCGGATCAAGGCGATCGTGGTCAGCGTGCGGCGCGGGATGCGCGGACCGCAGGTCCAGCTCTCCCGCAGCCACCCCAACCTGGTCAAGAAGCTCTTCGCCCTCGAGGTGCCGGAGATCGCCGACGGCACCGTCGAGATCTGCGCCATCGCCCGCGAGGCGGGTCACCGCAGCAAGATCGCGGTCCGGACGGCGGTCCCGGGCGTCAACGCCAAGGGGTCCTGCATCGGTCCGATGGGCCAGCGGGTCCGCAACGTCATGCACGAGCTGCACGGCGAGAAGATCGACATCGTCGACTGGTCCGAGGACCCGGCCGAGCTGGTCGCCCACGCGCTGTCGCCGGCCCGCGTCAACAGCGTCGAGATCGTCGACCTCGCCGCTCGGTCCGCGCGGGTCGTGGTGCCCGACTACCAGCTGTCGCTGGCGATCGGCAAGGAGGGGCAGAACGCCCGTCTCGCGGCCCGGTTGACCGGCTGGCGCATCGACATCCGCTCCGACGAAGCCCCGGACGCCCCCACCACCCGGCGCTGAGTTCGGAAACGCGGCGCTGGGCCGCTAGACTCGACCGGTAGCCTGCCCGCCTCCTCCCCGAGGGTGTCGACCATGACCTCGAGTCCTGTCCGCACCTGTGTGGGATGTCGGCGTCGGGCTGCCAAGACCGATCTGTTGCGCGTCGTCGCCGAGGATCAGGGTCACGGCCTCGCGCTGGTGCCCGACCCCCCGGCTCGTCGCCCGGGACGGGGGGCCTACCTCCATCCCGGCGAGGACTGTCTCGCACAGGCGTTGCGGCGCCGGGCCTTCCCCCGAGCCCTCCGGATCACCTCCGGAGCGGGTGGGGGAACCGACGACGCGGGCCTGAGACGCCATGTGCAACAGTGGTCGCGACGTCCGACCCAGGCCTGAGAGGCCGGTGCAGGCGTCGCGAACGAGCAGGCAGACCGTGATGGAAGCAGTCCGAGATCAGACGGAAATGGAGCAACAGCTCATGAGCACTCGATGAGTACTTCCCGATGAGCGTGCACACCAGCTAACGGTCCGGCCCACCCGGGGCTCGGACCAGAAGGAGAAGCGTGGCTAAGGTCCGAGTCCACGAGCTCGCGAAAGAGTTCGGAGTGGAGAGCAAGGTCGTCCTGACCAAGCTCAAGGAGATGGGCGAGTTCGTGAAGTCGGCGTCGTCGACGATCGAGCCCCCCGTTCAGAAGAGGTTCAACGACACCTACGGTGCGGAGCTCCGCGCCGCGGCGGAGAAGAAGGCCGCGCGCAAGGCGCCGGCCCCCAAGGCTCCCGCGAGCCCAGCCGCGAGCCCAGCCGCGGGCCCAGCCGCGGACACCGCCGCGGACACCGCCGCAGGCACCCCGGCCGAGGCCTCCAGCGCGTCGGCGCCCGCGGCTCCCGCGGGCCCGGCCGGCCCTGCGGCGACCCCCGGCCCCCGGCCCGGTCCGGCCCGTCCGGCCGCCGCGCCCACCCCGGAGCCCGAGCCGGTCCCGGCGCCCGCTCCGCAGGCCGAGCAGGCTCCGGCGACACCGGCCCCGGTGGCTCCCGCCGAGACCCCGGCCGCCGCTGCTGCGTCCGCCGGTGCCGACGAGGGATCCGCTGACGGCGAGAGCCCGGCCGCCGGCACCTCGGGCCCCCGGCCCGGCGGTGGCCCCAAGCCGGGCGCACCCCGTCCGGGCAACAACCCCTTCGGCCAGACCCAGGGCATGGGACGCCGTCCCTCCCCGCCGCCCGGCGCCGCTCCGCGACCCCCGGCAGCGCGTGAGCAGGGCGGCCCCGCGGCCGGCACCCCCGGTCGCACCGGCGGCCTTCCCGCCGGCGGACGTCCCGCCGCGCCGTCCGGTCGTCCCGGCATGCCTCGCCCCAACCCGGCCATGATGCCCAAGTCGCCGACCCCGTTCGGTCCCGGCGGCGGACGCGGCCCCGGCGGCCCCGGTGGCCCCGGCGGTCGTGGGCCGGGCGGTCCCGGCGGCGGCCCCGGCGGTGCTCGCGGCGGAGCCCCGGGTCGTCCCGGTGGCGCCGGAGCCGGTGCGCCCGGCGGCGGTCGTCCCGGCTTCGGTGGCGGTCCCGGTGCCGGTGGCGGCGCTCCCGGTCGTCCCGGTGGCGGTGGTCGCCCCGGTGGCGGTCGTCCCGGTGGACGCGGCAGCGTCGGTGGCGCCTTCGGTCGCCCCAGCGGTCCCTCGCGCCGTGGTCGCAAGTCGAAGCGTCAGCGTCGTCAAGAGTTCGACCAGATGGAAGCCCCGACGATCGGTGGCATGCGCGTCCGCAAGGGCAACGGCGAGACCGTTCGCCTGGCCCGTGGCGCCTCGCTGACCGACTTCGCGGAGAAGATCGGCGTCGACCCGGCCTCGCTGGTGCAGATGCTGTTCCACCTCGGTGAGATGGTCACTGCGACCGAGTCGGTCAACGACGCGACGCTGGAGCTGCTCGGTGACGAGCTGAACTACGTCGTCGAGGTCGTCTCGCCCGAGGACGAGGACCGAGAGCTGCTGGACTCCTTCAACCTGGAGTTCGGCTCCGACGAGGGCGTGGAGGCCGACCTGGCCGCCCGTCCGCCGGTCGTCACCGTCATGGGTCACGTCGACCACGGAAAGACCAAGCTGCTCGACGCGCTGCGCAACGCCAACGTGGTCGCCAAGGAGGCCGGTGGCATCACCCAGCACATCGGTGCCTACCAGGTCGTCACCGAGGTGGACGGCAACGAGCGTCCCATCACCTTCATCGACACCCCCGGTCACGAGGCGTTCACCGCCATGCGTGCCCGTGGTGCCCAGGCCACCGACATCGCGGTGCTGGTGGTCGCGGCCGACGACGGCGTCATGCCGCAGACGGTGGAGGCGCTCAACCACGCCAAGGCCGCCGGTGTGCCGGTCGTCGTCGCGGTCAACAAGGTCGACAAGGAGGAGGCCGACCCCACGAAGGTGCGTGGTCAGCTCACCGAGTACGGCCTGGTCCCCGAGGAGTACGGCGGCGACACGATGTTCGTCGACGTCTCGGCCAAGGCGAACCTCAACATGGAGGGCCTCCTGGAGGCCATCGTGCTGACCGCCGACGCCTCGCTCGACCTGCGGGCCAACCCCGACCAGGACGCCCAGGGCCTCGTCGTCGAGGCGCACCTGGACCGCGGTCGCGGTCCGGTCGCCACGATCCTGGTCCAGCGCGGCACCCTGCGCGTGGGTGACTCGATCGTCGCCGGCCCGGCGTACGGTCGTGTCCGCGCGATGCTCGACGAGCACGGTGACAACATCGAGCAGGCCGACCCGTCGCGTCCCGCGATGGTGCTGGGCCTGACCGCCGTCCCCGGCGCCGGTCAGAACTTCCTCGTCGTCGAGGACGACCGCATCGCCCGTCAGATCGCCGAGAAGCGGGAGGCGCGCGAGCGTGCCGCCCTGCAGGCCCAGCGTCGGGTCCGCCGCAGCCTCGAGGACTTCATGAAGTCCATGGAGGAGGGCGAGAGCCAGGAGCTGAACCTGATCCTGAAGGGCGACGTGTCCGGTTCGGTCGAGGCGCTCGAGGACTCGCTGGCCAAGATCGACGTCGGCGAGGAGGTGTCGCTGCGCGTCATCGACCGTGGTGTCGGTGCCATCACCGAGACCAACGTGATGCTGGCTGCCGCGTCCAACGCGATCATCATCGGCTTCAACGTCCGGCCCCAGGGCAAGGCGACCGAGGTGGCCGATCGCGAGGGCGTCGAGATGCGCTACTACTCGGTGATCTACCAGGCCATCGAGGAGATCGAGGCCGCGCTCAAGGGCATGCTCAAGCCGGAGTTCGAGGAGTCCCAGCTCGGCACCGCCGAGATCCGGGAGATCTTCCGCTCCAGCCGCCTCGGCAACATCGCGGGCTGCATGGTCACCGGCGGCGTCATCCGACGCAACGCCAAGGTGCGCCTGCTGCGCGACGGCAACGTGGTCGCCGACAACCTCGACCTCGCCTCGCTGCGGCGCGAGAAGGACGACGCGTCGGAGGTCCGCGAGGGCTTCGAGTGCGGCCTGGTGCTGCGCAACTACCAGGACATCAAGATCGGTGATGTCGTGGAGGCCTTCGAGATGCGCGAGATCCCGCGCGGGTGAGTCGACGGTGTCGGGCGGTGTCTGTGCTGAGCCGCCCGACACCCGGCGCAGCCAGGCAAGGTACGGCACAGCTCGTGCCCGCAGAAAGTGAAGGATCATGAGTAGCCCACGGGTCAGGAAGATCGCGGACCGGATCAAGGTCGTGGTGGCGGAGATGCTCGAGCGGCGGGTCAAGGACCCGCGGCTCGGGTTCGTCACGGTGACCGACGTGCGGGTCAGCGGTGACTCCCAGCACGCCAGCGTCTTCTACACCGTCCTCGGTGAGGAGGAGCAGGCGGCGGGGAGCGCGGCGGCGCTGGAGTCGGCCAAGGGGCTGATCCGCTCCGAGGTCGGCAAGCAGCTGGGGATCCGGCACGTGCCGACGATCGAGTTCATCCGTGACGCACTCCCCGAGACCGCGCGGCACCTCGAGGTCCTGCTCGAGCAGGTCCGGCAGGCCGACGCGGCCGCGGCGGCCGCCTCGGCCGGCGCTGTCTTCGCCGGGGAGGCGGACCCGTACCGCAAGCCCCGGGTCGACGACGACGAGGAGCGACGACTCCGACGCCCGCGCGTGAGCCGCCGTCGTCCTGACGGCGGGCCCTCGGGTCTCGTCGTCGTCGACAAGCCCGGCGGGATGACCTCGCACGACGTGGTCGCCCGCGTGCGCCGCCTCGTCGGCACCCGACGGGTCGGGCACGCCGGGACCCTCGACCCGATGGCCACCGGGGTGCTGCTGCTGGGGGTCAACAAGGGCACCCGGTTGCTGGGGCACCTCGCCCTGGCCGAGAAGACCTATCGCGCCACCGTCCGGCTCGGGGTGGCCACCACCACCGACGACGCCGAGGGTGAGGTGGTCGCACGCGCCGATGCCTCCGCGGTCGACGAAGCCGCCCTGCTGGCCGCCGTGGCGCGCCTGACGGGCGACATCGAGCAGGTGCCGTCGGCCGTCTCGGCGATCAAGGTCGACGGTCGGAGGGCCTACGCCCTGGTCCGTGCGGGCGCCACCGTCGAGCTGAGGGCGCGACCGGTGACGGTGCACCGCTTCGACGTGCTGACCCACCGCACCGGCACCCCCACGGGCACGGACGACAGCACCGACGACGGCCTGCCGGCCCTCGACGTCGACGTCGAGGTGCACTGCACCACCGGCACCTACGTGCGCGCCCTGGCCCGCGACCTCGGCGCCGACCTGGGCGTCGGCGGGCACCTCACCCGGCTGCGGCGTACGGCGGTGGGGCCGGTGGGTCTGGACGGTGCCGCCGACCTGGAGGCGGCCCTCGCGTCCGGCGAGCTGGACGTCGTACCCCTCGAGGACGCGGTGGCGCGGTTCTTCGGCTGCCACCGGCTCGACGCCGACCAGGCACGCGACGTCACCTTCGGTCGGGCGTTGGCGCTGGACCTGCCCGCCGACGGACCGGTGGCCGTGCTGGCCCCGGACGGCACCTTCCTGGCGCTCTACCGCCGGGCGGACCCCGACGCCGTCGGCGGGCCCCGGGCCACCCCCGTGGCGGTCTTCTCCTCGTCACCGGCGGGGTGAGCAGCGACACCCGTCCGCCCCCGGGGAACCGTCAGGCGCCCGAGGTCGCTGTGGCAGGCTTCGAGAAGGCATCGAGCAGTCATCGAGCAGTCATCGAGCAGCAGGGCGGCAGGACGCAGCGCGACGCAGGGAACGAGAGGACGGTGGGCATGACGCTCTGGCGATCGGTCGACGAGGTGCGGCCCGACCTCGGACGCACGGTGGTCACCATCGGCAACTTCGACGGCGTGCACCGCGGTCACCGCCACGTCATCTCGCGTGCCCGGGTCCTCGCCAGCGAGGTCGACGCCCGTCGGGTCGTGGCCGTGACCTTCGATCCGCACCCCATCGCCGTGCTGCGGCCCGAGCACGCGCCCAACACCCTCACGGGCATCGACGAGCGCGCCCGCCTGCTGCACGAGGCCGGCGTCGACGACGTGCTCGTGGTGCCGTTCAGCCGCGAGGTCGCCTCCTGGTCACCCGAGCACTTCGTCGCCGAGATCCTCGTCGGCGCCCTGCACGCCGCGGCCGTCGTGGTGGGCAAGAGCTTCCGCTTCGGCAGTCGTGCGGCCGGCGACGTGGGCACGCTCAAGGAGCTCGGCGCGCACCACGACTTCGTCGCCGAGGGCGTGGAGCTCGACGGGGGTCCGCAGGTGTGGTCGTCGACCTACGTGCGGACCTGCCTGGCCGCCGGCGACGTCGAGGGCGCCGCCGAGGCGCTCGGTCGACCGGTGGTGGTGCGCGGCACCGTGCAGCGCGGCGACCAACGAGGACGCGAGATCGGCTACCCCACCGCCAACGTGCCGCCGGGGCAGACCGCGGCGCCGGCCGACGGCGTCTACGCCGGCTGGGTGTACGTCGACGGCGAGCCCGAGCGGATGCCCGCAGCCATCAGCGTGGGCACCAACCCCACCTTCGCCGGCGAGCGGGAGCGACGGGTGGAGGCCCACGTGCTGGACCGCGACGACCTCGAGCTCTACGACCGCCGGATCTCCGTGGAGATGGTCGCCCGGGTGCGCGGCATGACGCGCTTCGACTCCCTCGACGAGCTGCTCGAGGCCATGGATGGCGACGTCGCGGAGACCCGCCGCGTGCTGGGGCTGCCATGACCGCGCCCGCGGGCGACGGCACCGGGAGCGACCCGCCCGTCGCGGTGACCCCCGAGGTGCTGAGGGCGACCGAGACCTGGTTCCGCAGGCGGGGGCTGCCCTACTTCGTGCCCGAGGAGCGCGCCGCCGCCCGCAGCGCGCTGACGCTGCGCGCGATGCTGCCGCTGCTGCTGGCCGTGGGGCTGGCCGCGCTGCTGCTGGGCGGGGTGCTGACGTGGCAGACCTCGAACGCGTCCTTCGGCCCCGGGGCGATCACGTTCCTGGGTCTGCTGGGGGCCGGCTTCTACGCCGTGACCCGGTTGCGGGCCCGGCCGATCGTCACCTTCGCCGTGCACCGCACCGTCTCCGGGCTCCGTCAGCTGTTCCCGATGGCGACCCGGGCCCTGCCGCTGCTGCTGGTGTTCATCACCTTCCTGTTCATCAACGCCGAGGTGTGGATGCTGTCGGCCTCGCTCGACGGGGCTCTGCTGTGGCTGACCGTGCTGCTGTTCGCCGCCGTCGCGGTGGCGTTCCTGCTCGTGCGCCTGCCCGAGGAGGTCGACGTCGTCGACGACCGCATCGACGCGCCCCTGCTGGTCTCGGCCAGTCGGGGGACACCGATGGCGGACGCGGCGCACGACCTGGTCACCCACCACGGCGACGAGCTCGACCTCCAGCACGACGCCGAGGTCCGTGGCTTCGAGCGCGGCAACCTGATCGTGGTGCTGCTGGTCATCCAGGTCGCGCAGGTGCTGCTGCTGGCGCTCGCCGTGTTCGTGTTCTTCCTCGTCTTCGGGGCGCTGACCATGAAGAGGGGTGTGCAGGAGGCCTGGATCGGCGGTGGCACCACCGCCTTCGACGGGCTCGGCAACGTCTCGGTGGAGCTGCTGCAGACCTCGACGTTCCTGGCGGCGTTCTCGGGGCTCTACTTCACCGTCTACGTCGTCACCGACGAGGCCTACCGGGTGCAGTTCTTCACCGGGGTGCTGCACGAGATGGAGAAGGCCGTCGCGGTCCGCACCGTCTACCGCCACCTGTGCCGGCGTCGCGACGACGAGGACGCCGTACCCACCCGGACGCTGCCGGCGGCGGACCTCGCCCACCGCACCGCGAACGACTGAGCCGCCCGCCCCCGGAGGGACGAGCGGCTCAGTTCGTTGCGGGGTCCGACGAGGGCGTACGACGTCAGGCGTCGAGGTCCTTCTCGACCAGGGCGGCGATCGTGTCGACCGCGGACTGGTCGTCGCTGCTGACCTCGACCGCGTCGCCCTTGCCGGCGCCGAGGGTCATGATCAGCAGCGCCGAGCTCGCGTCGACGGGGTCGTCCCCACCGACGGCGAGGGTGACCTCGGCGTCGAGGTCGGCCGCGGCCTCCGCGATGATCGCGGCGGGACGGGCGTGCAGACCGACGGCGGAGCCGACGTTCACGGTCTTGCTGGGCATCGTGGGTGTCTCCTCTGGGTTGCTGAGCTGTGGATGGGGGTCGTGCTGCGGTTCCCGAACGCGTCCGCGGAGGTCAGACCGCGACCCTCGAGAGCTGCTCGATCTCGGCCTTGTCCTCGGTCAGGGACTTGAGAGCGATCACACCCGCTGCCGCCACCAACGTACCGGCGACCAGGGCGATGAGGAACCCGAGGACGTTGTCCACCGCGAAGAGCACGAAGATGCCGCCGTGCGGGGCCCGCAGGCCGACGTCGAGGCCCATGGACAGGGCGCCGGTGACCGCGCTGCCCGCCATGATCGGCGGGATGACCCGCAACGGGTCGGCTGCCGCGAACGGGATCGCGCCCTCGGTGATGAACGAGGCGCCCAGGAGCCAGGCTGCCTTGCCGTTCTCCCGCTCCGGGACGGTGAAGAGCCCGGGGCGCACGACCGTGGCCAGCGCCAGGGCCAGCGGGGGCACCATGCCGGCCAGCATGACCGCCGCCATGATGAGCAGCTGCGGGGCGTCGGTGGCGGTCGCCGCCGCGGCGAGTCCGGTGGTGGCGAAGACGTAGGCGGTCTTGTTGAGCGGACCGCCCATGTCGAAGGCCATCATGAGGCCGAGCACGACGCCCAGCGCCACGCCCGCGCCGCCGCCGGCCATGCTGGTCAGCCCGTCGTTGAGGGCCACCATCAGCTCGGCCAGGGGCTTGCCGAGGACGACCAGCATGATGAAGCCGGCGACGAGCGTGGTGAGCAGCGGGATGATGAGCACCGGCATCAGGCCCCGCAGCCACGACGGTGTCCTGATGCCGGCGATCCGCGAGGCGATGACGCCCGCCAGCACACCTCCGATGATGCCGCCGATGAAGCCGCTCTGGGTGGTGCCGGCGATGGCGCCCATGACGAAGCCGGGGGCGATGCCCGGGCGGTCGGCGATCGCGTAGGCGATGTAGCCGGCCAGGGCCGGCACCAGGAACCCGAAGGCCGCACCGCCCAGCGTGAGCATGGCCGCGGCGAGGTAGGTCAGGAAGGCGCTGCGCGGGAGCTCGGCGCCTCCTGCGAAGTCGAAGGACGCCGGATCCGGCGGGTTGAGGATGGAGCCGCCGCTGACGATCTGGCCGGCGACGCCCCCCGCACCGTCCTCGGTCTCGAGGGCGATCTCGTAGCCGCCCAGCAGGAACGACAGCGCGATCAGCAGACCACCGGCCGCGACGAACGGGATCATGTAGGAGACACCGGTCATCAGCACCCGGCGGACGGTGAGCCCGAACGACTCCGTGCCCTCGCCGGCGCCGCTGCTGCTCGCCCCGTCGCCGGCCGTGCCCTCGACCCGGGGGGCCGAGGGGCTCGAGGCGGCGGCGACGGCGTCGCGGATCATGCCGTCGGAGTCGTCGATGGCGCGCTTCACGCCTGAGGCGACCATCGGCTTGCCGGCGAAGCGGGCACGGTCCTTCACACCCACGTCGGTGGCGAAGATGACCGCGTCGGCGCCGGCGATGGTGGCCTGCGGCAGCGGCGTCGATCCGGCCGAGCCCTGGGTCTCCACCGAGATCTCGACACCGGCGCGACCAGCGGCGGCCTCGAGGGCCTCGGCCGCCATGTAGGTGTGGGCGATGCCGGTCGGGCAGGCCGTGATGGCGACCAGGCGCGGAGCCGTCGACGAGGCGGACGTGGTGTCCGCCGCTGAGGACGCCGGCGCGGCGGCCGCGGCGGTGGCACCGGCGGACGGGGTCGGTGCGGCGGCAGCGGAGGGGTCCGGTGCGGTGCCGACCACACCGGTGACGAGCTCGACGACCTCGTCCTCGGTCTGGGCGTGGCGCAGCGCCTCGGTGAAGTCCTTCTTCACCAGCGCCCGGGCCAGCTTCGTCAGCACCTGCAGGTGGGTGGCGTCGCCACCGGCCGGGGCGGCGATCAGGAAGGCCAGGTCGGCCGGGCCGTCCTTGGCGCCGAAGTCGCGCGGCGGGTTCAGCCGCGCGAAGGCCAAGGTGGCGACCTCGACGTGGGCGGTGCGGCAGTGCGGGATCGCGATGCCGCCGGGCAGACCCGTCGGCGAGGTCGACTCCCGCGCCAGCGCGTCGTCGGCGAGACCGGACGCGTTGTCGCTGCGACCTGCGGCGGCGACGACCTCGGCGAGCGACCTGATCACGGCGGACTTGTCGTCGCCCAGGTCGTCGTCGAGCCGCACCAGCGCGCGGTCGATCAGGGGAGTGGACATGGCTGTCACCTCAGTTCTCTTGTGCAGCGGTCGCTGCAGGCGTTGCGTGTGTGGACGCGGGAGCCGGACGGGTGTCCAGCGGTACGGGGTGGACCTCGACGAGGTCCGGCCGCGCCTGGTGGGGCGCGGGGATCGTGGTGCCGGGCAGCGAGGCCGCGGCGCTGCCGTAGGCGACGGCCAGGCGCAGCCGCTCGGCGGGTGACGCGCCGCGCAGGTCGGCGAGCAGGTATCCGAAGAGGCTGGAGTCGCCGGCCCCCACCGTGCTCACGACCGTGATCGGCGGGGGAGTGGCGCGCCAGGCGCCCTCGGGGGTGACCAGCACGGCGCCGGCCCCGCCCAAGGTGGCCAGCACGCTGCCGGCGCCTGCCTCGACGAGCCGGTACGCCGCAGCCGCCGCCTCGACCGGGTCGGCCTCGATCGCCGCGGGGTCGCCGCCGGTGAGCAGCGCCAGCTCGTCGGAGTTGGGCTTGATGATGTCGGGACGGGCCCGGCCCAGGGCGCCGGCAAGGGCGAGCAGCGGCTTCTCGGAGGTGTCCACGGCCACCCGGGCGCCGGAGGCGCGCAGGTCGGCGGCCACCTCGGCGTACCAGCCGTCGGGGGTGCCCGGCGGCACGGAGCCGGCCAGCACGACCCAGGAGGCGTCCGCGGCCAATCCGCTCACCGCGTCCCGGAGGCGGTCGAGCAGGTCGCCGTCGGCGGTGGCGCCGGCGCTGTTGATCTTCGTGGTGGTGCCGTCGTGCTCGGTCAGGGTCAGGTTGACCCGGACCTCCCCGGTGGGCCGGACCGGGTGGCAGCGGATGCCGTCGTGACGCAGCGCCACGGTGAAGGGCGCCTCCTCGTCAGCGGGGAAGACCGCGACGGTGGGGACGTCGGCGACGGAGGCGGCCCGGGAGATGTTCACGCCCTTGCCTCCCGCCTGCTCCAGCGCGGCGTCGGCGCGGAGCACTCCGCCGCGCTCCAGACGGCCGGACAGCGCGATGGTCCGGTCGAAGCTGGGGTTGGCGGTGAGGGTGACGATCATGCGAGGACCACCTTGATGCCGGCGTCGGTGAGGGGCTCGATCTGCTCGGGGATGGCGCGGTCGTCGGTGACCATCACGTGGACCTGGTCCAGACGGGCGAAGCGCACGAGGTGCTCCTGGCCGAGCTTGTCGGAGTCGGCGAGCAGCACCACCTGCCGGCCGGCCGCGACGATCGCGCGCTTGACCGCGGCCTCGCTGTGGTCGGGGGTGGAGAGGCCGTGGGCGGCACTGATGCCGTTGGTGCCGAGGAAGACGACGTCGGCCAGCAACGGCTCGAGCGCGGCGACGGTGTCCTCACCGACGGCGGCCTGCGTGGTGGCGCGCACCCGGCCGGGCAGCAGGCGCAACATGACGGCGGGGTTGCCGATCAGGCGCGCGGCGATGGGCACGGCGTGCGTGGTGACCTCGAGGCGACGGTCGGTGGGCAGGGCGCCCGCCAACCGGGCCGTGGTGGTGCCGGCGTCGAGGATGACGCTGCCGTTCTCGGGGACCAGGTCGAGGGCGGCGTGGGCGATGCGGTCCTTCTCGGCGGCGCTGCTGCGGTCGCGGTCGGAGACGGCCACCTCCAGCACGCTCAGGGCCTGGGAGGCGACCACACCCCCGTGCACCCGGCGGACCAGACCACTACGCTCCAAGGTGGAGAGGTCGCGCCGGATCGTCTCGGTCGTGACGGCGAACTTCCCGGCCAGGTCGGACACGGACAGACGTGCGGACCGGGCCACGAGGGCCGCGATGGCCTGTTGGCGCTCCTCGGCGTACATCGTTCCTCCTGTGACGGTGGTCGCAAACAATCTTTGTATATGTTGTTTTATGCCCGAACGTGTTGACTGTCAAGGGGTGACGGGGGTTACATTTCTGTCCATGACCTCCATCACAGAGTCGAACGCCTCCTCTGCCGGCACGTCCAGCGCCGCCGGCGTGCTCACCGGCACCCCCGTCGTGCCGGGTGTCGCGCTGGGCCCGGTCGTCACCGTCACCTCAGACGTGCCGTCCGGCGCGGTCGCCGCCTTCGAGGCCCGCGAGCCGGCCACGCCCGACGACGCGCTCACGACGTACGACGAGGCGGTCGGTGTCGTGGCCGACTCGCTCGTCGCCCGCTCGGCCAACGCGTCGGGCGCCGCGTCCGAGGTGCTGGTCGCGACGGCCAACCTGGTCAAGGACAAGGGGCTGCGCAAGGCCGTCAAGAAGCGGCTGGACGCGGGGGAGCCGATCCTGGAGGCGCTGCGCGGCGCCGTCGAGCAGTTCGCGACGCTCTTCACCCAGATGGGCGGGTTGATGGCCGAGCGGGTCACCGACCTGCACGACATCGAACGTCGGCTGACCGCGCGCATCGTGGGCGCGCCCGAGCCCGGGCTCAGCACCCCCGACGAGCCCTCGGTGCTGGTCGCCGAGGACCTCGCACCCGCCGACACCGCCGGCCTCGACCCGGCCTTCGTGGTCGCGCTCGTCACCGAGCAGGGCGGACCCACCAGCCACACCGCGATCATCGCCCGCCAGCTCGGCATCCCCTGCGTGGTCGGCGTGCACGGTGCCACCGGGCTCGCCCCCGGCACCCGCGTCCTCGTCGACGGTTCCACCGGCGCGGTCGAGACCGAGGTGGACGAGGCCGACGCCGCCGAGCGGGTCCGCAAGGACCAGGAGTGGCGCGCCCACCTCGACGCGTGGAGCGGCCCCGCCGCCACCAAGGACGGCACCGCGGTCAAGGTGATGGCCAACGTCGCCGACGGCGCCTCGGCCGAGAAGGCCGTCGCCTTCCCCGTCGAGGGGGTCGGGCTGTTCCGCACCGAGCTCTGCTTCCTGGGCAGCACCGAGGAGCCCAGCGTCGAGGAGCAGGCCGACGTCTACGCCGCGGTGCTGCGTCCTTTCGCCGACGGCCGCACGGTCGTCGTGCGCACCCTCGACGCCGGCTCCGACAAGCCCATCGCCTACGCCACGCCCAAGGGCGAGGAGAACCCGGCGCTCGGCATCCGCGGGCTGCGACTCTCCTTCGACAACCCCGGCCTGCTCGACCGCCAGATCGAGGGCATCGCGCTCGCGGCGGAGCAGACCGGCACCTCGCCGTGGGTGATGGCCCCGATGGTCGCGACCGTCGAGGAAGCCAGCACGTTCGCCGACCGGGTGCGCACGCACGGCCTCACCGTGGGCGTCATGGTCGAGATCCCCTCGGCGGCGCTGCTGGCCGAGCAGATCCTGGAGGTCGTCGACTTCATGTCGATCGGCACCAACGACCTGACGCAGTACTCCATGGCCGCGGACCGGATGTCCGCCGGGCTGGCGCACCTCACCGACCCCTGGCAGCCCGCCGTGCTGCGGCTCATCGCGATGACGGCCGCCGCGGGGAAGAAGCACGGCAAGCCCGTCGGGGTCTGCGGCGAGGCCGCCGCCGACCCGGCACTGGCCACCGTGCTCGTCGGGATGGGCATCACCTCGCTGTCGATGGCCCCCAACGCCGTCCGCGCGGTCGGCGCGCAGCTCGGCGCCACCTCGGACGAGGCCTGCACCCGTGCCGCTGAGGTGGCCCTGGCCGCGTCCGACCCGCACGAGGCCCGCGCCGCCGTGCGCGCCGTCCTCGACGCCTGAGTGGGCCTGCCGGTTTCACTAGGTCCCTAGTGAAACCAGCGCTTCCCGAGCGTTGCAACGCTCGGGAAGCGCCGGTTTCGCTCGGGGAGCGGCGGGGGCTCAGCCCGCGGTGGC
>CAVXMH010000012.1:0-6647 GCA_963762755.1 uncultured Actinomycetota bacterium
ACCACCACCCACGGGATCTCTGCTCTCGCGCATCGTCGATCGTCTTCCGCGGTCCAGTCGTAGCGGGGGTGCCCGCGGCGTAGCTCCAGTGCTGTCGGGGTAGGTGATGCCCGGCGAGATCATGACGTAGCGCACGACCGGGTTGTCCTCGGGGACGTCGACGAAGTACTGCCGCCCGTAGGTGCCGACCAATCCGGGCAGCTGGTTGGGCAGGCACGCCGCGAAGTCGTTGATGTTGCCGTTGAGGCCGTTGCTCTCGTGGTTGCCCGCAAGCAGCTCGAAGGGGAACCCGTCCCCCACCCGGGTCTTCACGAAGTCGCACCAGGTCTGCTCGGTGCCGGTCACGCCGTAGGACAGGTCCCCCACCGCGAAGTGGGCGTCGGGGTCGATCGCCCCGATGCCGGACATCACCGTCGCCGCCGCCGCGCTCGACGAGTAGTCGCCGGCGGCGGTGAAGCGCACCCGGTCCGGGTTCGGCGCCCCCACCGCACCGGACGCGGCGCACAGCAGCGCCAGCACGACGAGAACCCACCCTTTGACCCCACCCACCATGGCGTCGACGTTAGTCCTCGCCGAGGTTGCCGATCCGGGACGTTGTGCCCCACTTTCGCCGGTTGAGGGTCCTCCTGAGACGTCCTCACCGCGACCGGGTCAGGCAGGTACTTAGGTCCCTGCCGACAAGAAAGCGACAGGTCTAGCGTCGGTGTCACGGACTTCCGGGGGTGGCCATGACGTCGACACATCGACACCGTCTCGGGGCCACGCTGCTGCTGGCCGCGGTGATCCTCCTCCCGTCGCCCGGTCCGGCCCTCGCGGCCGCCGTCCCGGGGTGCGTGGCCGCGCAGCGGCTCACAGACGCCGGCGCCCCGTCCGCCGCGATGGAGAGCATCACCGAGCTGCGCAAGGCCGATCCGGTGACGGCCGGCACGACACCGCTCTGCGCCGAGGAGTACGCCGCCGCCGTCGAGCGCCAGGCCCGGGACCAGCTCGACGCCACCACCACCCCGGCGCAGGATGCCGATGCGGCCTGGTCGGACCTGCAGGAGCGGTGGCTCGACCCGGGCCTCGTCCTCGTCGCAGTGGTCCTCGGCTGGCTCGCGCTCGTGCTCGTCCTGGCGCGGCTGCTGCTCGGCCTGCTCGGGAACCACCTGACCGACCCCGTGGCCACCGGCTGCTGGCTGCGTCGGACGTGCCGGTGGGTCGCGTACGCCGCCCTCACCGGCGGCGCCCTGTCCTTGGTGGGGCTGCCCGAGGCGGTCGACGTCGACGCAGGCCCCGTCTGGTCCGGCGGGAGCGCCGACCTGGGCACCGACGTCGGACTCGTCGCGGTCCTCGTCGTCACCGTCGTGATCCTCGCGCTCGGCTGGCGACGCGCCGCCGCCCGTGACGACGACGCCACGTCCGCCGGAGCGGCGGTCGCCCTGACGGCCTCCGTCGGCATCGTCGCGGTCGTCGGGCTCGTGCGCTCCCTCGACGTCTCGTGGCAGGATCCGTTGACGCCTGCGCTCGGCACCGCCATCCTCCTGGGGGTCGCCGCCGCGGTCCTTCTCGCCGTGGACTGGGGCTCCAGCGCGCGGCTGACCATCACCGCGGCCGGGGAGGGCGCCCCACTGCCGGAGCACCTCAGGTCCCTGATCGGCCGGATCGCGCCCTCGACACCCGGCGGCATCGAGGTCCCGCTCGGGACCGACGCCGACGTGCTCGAGGACGTGGGAATAGTCGAGACCTCGTCCACGCCGTGGATCGCGGCGCTGGGGCGCGCGGTGCGTCTGCTGCGCCCGCCGACCCCGTGGCGCCTGGTCGTGACGGCCGGGGACGACAGCCTCGTGGTCGACCTGCTCCGCAACCATCGCCGCGTCGACAGCCAGAGCTTCGACCGAGCCACCGAGCTGGGCTTCCTCCGGGCCGACAGCACCGACGGCGGCGGCACCGACAGCACCGACCCGGCGGACGGCCTCGACCTCGGCGTCTTCCCGGCGGCCCTCGCCGTCACCCGGATCGCTCACGCCCACGGCATCACGCAGGGTCTATCGGGCGCGACGGTGGCGCGCAGCGTCGCCCTGCACGCCCTGGCCGCGCAGGAACCCCGGGGCAGCAGCATCGCCCAGGCGCTGTTCGCCGAGGCGGTCGACCTCGATCCGGGCAACCGGCTCGCCCTTGTCGGCTACTGGCACAGCCTCTACCGCGAGGCCACGTCGAAGGCCGATCTGAGTCGCTACCTCGACCTCCTCGGCAGCGCGCTGGGCTCCGACGTCGTCCGTCGCGAGCCGGGACTGAGGCTCCGGCTGCTGCACACCCGGGTCGCGGTCGGCGTCAACCGGGCGTCCCTGCTGCGCCAGGAGCGGGCGTCGGCGACCGGCTCGGCCCGGCGGTTCGCGAGCGCAGCGCTGGACGCGCAGCTGCTTGCCCTGGCATGGGACGCCCGGCACCTGACGACCGCGACCGACGACCGCAGCAGCGGGGTCGACGAGGAGTTCCGGTGCCGCCTGCAGCGCAGTGCCCAGATGCTGACCCGGTCGGTGCCCGCATGCCCCGAGGTCGGCTGGCGACCCCCGTCCGGGCCGCTGCGCGCCCCCGAGCAGTACGGCCCTGCGCTCAACTACGCGGCCGGGTGCCACCTCGCCGAGATTGCCGGACGAAGCGCGCTCGCGGTGCGCCACCTGGCGTGCGCCGACGTCGACCCGACGCTGGCGGCCTGGCGCGAACTGGACCCCCAGCTGGCTGGGCTGCGCAGCCACCAGCCGAAGGCCGGCCCGGACTCACCCCGGACCAACTCCTACCGCAGCCGCTTCGGCCGCCCGCTGCCGGACGACATGCTGACCGTCACCCCGTTCCGCGACCACGCGCCAGCGCTGCGGTCGGCCGGGCTCAGCACGATCGACCGGCTCAGCCGCGTCACGCTGGAGCGGCTCGAAGGTCTTGGCCTGGCACCCGCCACGGGCGTCTGGCTCCGCGAGGTCGCCGTCCTGGCCCGCAGCGCACGCAGCTGGGAGTCGCTGCGGCCATGGCACCTGGCGGTGGCGACCGAGCTCGCCGCCCTCGGCGAGATCGGAGTACCGCCGCTGTGGCAGGGCCGCACGGAGCTGGTCGCCCGGCTCGACGCTCGCCTCGAGGGCTACGTGTCCTCACCGGCCACCGGCGCCCTGGACGCCTGGCTGAGCGAGCGTGAGACGGGCCGGATGGTGCAGCAGCGTGGCAGTCTGACCACCGCCCTCTCCAGCTGGTGAGGTGCGGCAGCTGACGACCGACCCTCCGGCGGGAGGGGCGGACGTCGCCGCCTGTCCACGACCGCCGTGAGCCGGCATCGCCGGGCCCGAGTACGAGACGCCTGTCTCGAGCCGTGAAGGCGTCGGACGTGCGCGCTACTGGCTAAAGTCCTGGCATGGCGCCTGAGAGTGCTCTCGTGTGTGAAGCCTGTCAGGCAGTCCTGCCGCCGCAGGCGCGGTTCTGCCTCGAGTGCGGTGCTGCTGTGGTGGCGCACGGCGGTGAGGAGACCCGTCGTACGGTGACGCTGGTCTTCACCGATGTCACCGGGTCGACCTCGATGGGTGAGTCGCTGGATCCCGAGGCGTTGCGCGAGCTGATGGGTAGGTACTTCGACGTCGCGCGGCGGGCGGTCGAGCGGCACGGCGGAACGGTCGAGAAGTTCGTCGGTGACGCCGTCCTCGCTGTCTTCGGTGTCCCTCAGGTCCACGAGGACGACGCGTTGCGCGCCGTCCGGGCGGCCGCAGAGCTGAACGAGGCGGTCGGTGAGCTGGCCGACGAGCTCGAGCACGGGCTGGGTGTCCGGCTGTCGATCCGGACCGGCGTCAACACGGGTTCAGTGGTGACGGGCGCTGCTCGGTCAGGAGGAAGCTTCGCGACCGGGGACGCAGTGAACACCGCTGCCCGTCTGGAGCAGGCGGCCGGCCCGGGTGAGGTGCTCCTCGGACCCGAGACCTACCTGCTGGTGCGCGACGCGGTCGAGGTCGGCCCGGTGCGTGAGGTCGAGGCCAAGGGCAAGTCCGAGTCGGTGCCGGCCCGGTTGCTGCTGCGGGTCGACGGGCTGGCGAGCGGTCGGTCCCGGCGGGTCGACGTCCCGTTGGTGGGCCGCGACCGGGAGCTGCGGACCCTGGAGGATGCGCTCGCGCGCACGGTGGCGAGCGGGCGCGGCCACCTCGTCACTGTCGTCGGCGGTCCTGGGCTGGGCAAGACCCGGTTGGTCACCGACTTCATCGCCGGAGTGCACGGGCGCGCGAGGGTGATGGAAGGGCGTTGCGTCTCCTACGGCAGCGGGCTCACCTTCTGGCCGCTGGCCCAGGCGCTGAACCAGGTCCTGGGCCTGTCGGGCAGGGAGTCGCCGGAGGTGGTGCACACGGCACTGGTCGACACCCTCGAAGGCACCCCGGACGCGGACGAGGTGGCCGGCCTCGTCACCTCGCTCCTCGTAGCGCCCGCCGCGCCCACCGACACGCCCACCGGGACCGATCACAGCTGGTGGGCGGTCTCGCGGCTGGTGGAGCACCTGGCGCTGCGGCACCCGTTGGTGGTCGTGATCGATGACCTGCACTGGGCCGAGGCTTTGCTGGTGGAGCTCCTGGAGCATGTGCAGGACGAGACCCGTGACCTTCCGGTGCTGCTGGTCTGCTCGGCACGCCCCGAGGTTCTCGAGACCCACCCGTCGTGGGGGCAGGCGTCGCTCAACGCCGTCACCCTCGCGTTGGAGCCGTTCGACGAGGCGCTCACGCGCCGGTCCCTGGCCGGCCATCTCGAGGGCGAGGTCAGCGACGAGGTCGCTCGTGCGGTCGCGGCCTGGTCCGGTGGCAACCCGCTCTTCGTCGAGGAGGTCGTCGTCCACCTGCTCGAGAGCGGGCTGCTCGTCCGAGGCGAGTCGGGTTGGGAGGCTGCCGGCGCCCTGGACCGTGCGGGGGTCCCGCCCAGCATCACCGCGCTGCTCGGCGCCAGGCTCGACCGGCTCCCCGCCGAGGAACGTCGACTGCTCGAGCGGCTCTCGGTCGTCGGCATGGAGGTCAAGCTCGCCGAGGCTCGGGCTTTCAACAAGCCTGCGGACCACGACCGCCTTCCCGGGTTGCTGGCGTCACTGACCCGCCGCGACCTGCTCCGCCGACTCCGGTCGGCGGGCGGTGGGACCTGGACGTTTCGACACGTCATGGTGCGCGACGCGGCGTACGAATCGCTGCCGAAGGCACGCCGGGTCCGGCTCCACGAGGCCTTCGCCTCGCACCTTCAGGAGAACGTGCTCGAGGGCGGGGCCGAGCACAGCGCCTTCGTGGCCCACCATCTCGAGCAGGCAGCGCGGCACGCACGCGGGCTGGCTGCGAACGCCGAGGCCACCGGCGAGCTGGCGGTCCGAGCGGTGACGGCGCTGGTCGAGGCAGCCCAGGAGGCGCGCGACCGCGGGGACCTCGGCGCGTCCGGTGCCCTGCTGGGGCGCGCCGCTGACCTCGAGAGCCCGCACCGAGAGCAACACCGCACTGTGTTGCGGCGGCTCGTGCACCACCACACCCAGCTCCAGCAGGTCAGCAAGACGAAGATCGCGATCGACAGGTTCGAGGCGGCCCTGGACCCCTCACCGTCCGCGTTGGACGCCGCCTTCCTGCGCTGCATGCGACTGCACAACCGGATCGAGGCCGCCGAGGACATCGAGCCCGGGATGCTGCAGGTGGCTGCGAAGGAGCTGCTCGAGGAGTCACGGCGCGCAGGAGACACCCTGTGCGAGGTCAAGGCCCTGTTCAGCCTGTGCACCGTCCAGGTTCTCGCCGCACGCTGGGGCCGTATCGAGGAGCTGGTCGCCCAGATCGCCGAGGCCGGTGACATCGAGGACCGTCGGAAGACTCAGGTCCTGAACCTGGCCGGCCTGTATCATGGCCCGGCTCCTACGACGCGGGGACTGGAACGCACTCGACTCCTCCTCACCGAGGCCCGATCCCCCCAGGAGCGGGCTGCACTGCGGCTGGTCGAGGCGGCGGCGCTCGCCGCCCTGGGCGATCCCACCGGCCCTTCGAGGTTGGCCGAGTGCCGCACTCGGGCGCTCGAGGCGGGCAGCCTCGATCTGGGACTCCAGCTCCACGTCGCGGAAGCGCTGGCGCTTCTCGACGACCCGGGCGCCGCAGCGGAGGCGGCCGCCGCACCCGTCTCGGCGATGATCGAAGCCGGCGACTACGCGGTCGCCTCGACCTACCTGGCCTGGCGTGCGGTGCTCCTGCACGAGGGCGGCGCGGACGTCAGCGTCGTGGAGCCGATGCTCGTCCAAGCGGCCGCCTGGACCGTGCCGCACGACGTGATCTCGACCATCATGGTGCCGATAGGGCGCTGTCTGGTTGCCGAGGCGCACGGGCAGCTCGAGGACGCCGTCCGGTTCGCCCACGAGGCGCTCACACTCGTCGACGACACCGAGGAAGTGCAGTTGCTCGGCAACGTCCGGCGCTGGCTCAGCGCCGTGTTCGAGCGCCAGGGGGACCTGTCGACGGCTCGCCGGCTGCTGGTCGAGGCCCACGCGATCTACGAGGCCAAGGAGTGTCTCGTGCTAGCCGCCGCCGTCCGTGCCCGCCTCGACGAGCTCGACGTCAGCTAGCCGCGATCCTCGGCCTCGTGTGGGTCGGTCTCCACCGCACCTCGAGAAGTCAGCCGACGACGGAGACGGCGCC
>CAVXMH010000013.1:0-31674 GCA_963762755.1 uncultured Actinomycetota bacterium
CGCAGTCGACGGTGACCTGGACCTCCCGGAACTCGCTCAGGCGCTCACCGGGCACCCGCCTCGATCATCTGGCGCAGCTCGCGCTTCAGCTCGGAGATCTCGTCGCGCAGCCGCGCCGCCAGCTCGAACTGGAGCTCGGCGGCGGCCGAGTGCATCTGGTCGGTCAGCTGCTGGACGAGGTTGGCCAGGTCGCCCGACGGCATGCCCGCGATGTCGTCCTTGCGGGCGGTGGACGCCAGCGCCGGCACCGGCGCCTTCTTGGACTTGGTGTCGAGGTGCTGCCAGGTCTGCAGCAGCTCCTCGGTCGACGCGTCCTCGCGGGAGAGCATCTCGGTGATGTCGGCGATCTTCTTGCGCAGCGGCTGAGGGTCGACCCCGTGCAGCGTGTTGTAGGCGACCTGCTTCTCACGACGCCGGTTGGTCTCCTCGATGGCGTTCTCCATCGACGGGGTGACCTTGTCGGCGTACATGATGACCTGGCCCGAGACGTTGCGGGCGGCGCGACCGATGGTCTGGATCAGCGACTTGTCCGAGCGGAGGAAGCCCTCCTTGTCGGCGTCGAGGATCGCCACCAGCGACACCTCGGGCAGGTCGAGGCCCTCACGCAGCAGGTTGATGCCGACGAGGACGTCGTACTCCCCCAGCCGCAGCTCGCGCAGCAGCTCGATGCGGCGCAGGGTGTCGACCTCGCTGTGGAGGTAGCGGGTGCGGATGCCGGCCTCCAGCAGGTAGTCGGTCAGGTCCTCCGACATCTTCTTGGTCAGGGTCGTGACGAGCACGCGCTCGTTCTTCTCGGTGCGGTCGCGGATCTGGCCGATGAGGTCGTCGATCTGGCCCTTGGTGCTCTTGACGATGACCTCGGGGTCGATCAGGCCGGTGGGGCGGATGATCTGCTCGACGACGTTGCCGACTCCGCCGACCTTGTCGAGCTCGTAGTTGCCCGGCGTCGCGGAGAGGTAGATGGTCTGGCCGATGCGCTCGAGGAACTCCTCCCAGCGCAGCGGCCGGTTGTCCATCGCGCTCGGCAGCCGGAAGCCGTGGTCGACCAGGTTGCGCTTGCGGGACATGTCGCCCTCGTACATGCCGCCGATCTGCGGCACCGCGACGTGGGACTCGTCGACGACGAGCAGGAAGTCCTCGGGGAAGTAGTCGAGCAGGGTGTTCGGGGCCGAGCCGCGCGAGCGGCCGTCCATGTGCATCGAGTAGTTCTCGATGCCGGCGCAGCAGCCGACCTGGCGCATCATCTCGACGTCGTACGTCGTGCGCATCCGCAGCCGCTGCGCCTCGAGCAGCTTGCCCTGCTTCTCGAACTCGGCCAGCCGGTCCTCCAGCTCGAGCTCGATGCCCTTGATCGCCCGCTCCATGCGCTCGGGGCCGGCGACGTAGTGGGTGGCGGGGAAGACGTAGAGCTCGGTGTCCTCGGTCAGCACCTCGCCGGTGACCGGGTGCAGCGACATGAGCTTCTCGATCTCGTCGCCGAACATCTCGATGCGGACCGGGTGCTCCTCGTAGACCGGGAAGATCTCGAGGGTGTCGCCGCGGACCCGGAAGGTGCCGCGGGTGAAGGCGTGGTCGTTGCGGGTGTACTGGATCTCGACGAGCCGGCGGAGCAGCTGGTCCCGGTCGACCTCGTCGCCGACGCGCAGACGCACCATGCGGTCGACGTACTCCTGCGGGGTGCCGAGGCCGTAGATGCACGACACCGTCGAGACCACGATGACGTCACGGCGGGTCAGCAGCGAGTTGGTCGCCGAGTGCCGCAGCCGCTCGACCTCCTCGTTGATCGAGGAGTCCTTCTCGATGTAGGTGTCCGTCTGCGGGACGTAGGCCTCGGGCTGGTAGTAGTCGTAGTAGGAGACGAAGTACTCCACCGCGTTGTTCGGCAACAGCTGGCGCAGCTCGTTGGCGAACTGCGCGGCCAGCGTCTTGTTGGGCTGCATGACCAGGGTCGGACGCTGCAGCCGCTCCACCGCCCAGGCCACCGAGGCGGTCTTGCCGGTGCCGGTGGCGCCGAGCAGGACGACGTCCTCCTCACCACCGCGGATGCGCTTCTCGATGTCCTCGATCGCGGTCGGCTGGTCGCCCGAGGGGACGTAGTCGGAGATGACCTCGAACGGGGCCACCCGGCGCTTCAGGTCGGTCACAGGACGCATGGGTCCGAGCCTACGTCCGGCCTCCGACAGGACGCGCCGCCGCAGCAGACGGGCGCTCTGTCAGGATGCTGCTGTGCCCACCCGGACCCCGCTCGTGAACCTGAACCACCCGGTGGCGCGCGCCGCGCGGCGGTTCGTGGCGGTCACCTTCGGGATCCCCGTGCTGGTGGCGCTGGGCATGAGCGTCGTGGACTCCTACCGGCGCCGCGGCAAGAAGCCGAAGCCGTTCCCCACCCGGAAGGCGGCGGAGGTCCCGGTCGGAGCCGGCGCGGTCACGACCTACACCTTCGGTCAGGACCTGTACGACGACATGATCGCGGCGATCGAGGGCGCCGAGCGGCAGGTGCTGCTCGAGACCTACATCTGGAAGGCCGACGAGATCGGCCAACGGTTCAAGCAGGCGATCATCGACGCCGCCGAGCGGGGCGTCGAGGTGCGGGTCATCTACGACTCGTTCGCCAACCTCGTGGTGCGACCCGGGTTCAAGCGGTTCCCGGCGCCGGTGCGCGTGCTGGCCTACCCCGTCTACCCGGCCGGCTGGCGCTTCTTCGACCTGCGGCGCTACGGCCGCGACCACCGCAAGATCCTCGTCGTCGACGACACGGTCGGCTTCGTGGGCGGCTACAACCTGGGCACCCCCTACGCGACCGAGTGGCGTGACACCCACTGCCGCATCAGCGGACCCGCCGTGGCCGACCTGACCCGGGCCTTCGCCGACTTCTGGAACCTGCACCGGCACCGCCGCTTCCGCCACAAGGAGCCCCCGATGCTGCTGTCGGCGCCTCGGACGTGGGAGCCGCGGATCCGGGTGCACCGCAACATCCCGCGGCTGTGGATCTTCCCGATCCGGGCGATGTACCTCGAGGCGGTCAACCGCGCGCAGCGCAACGTGTGGATGACCCACGCCTACTTCATCCCCGACGAGGGGTTCGTCGACGCCCTCGTGGCAGCCTCCCGCCGCGGGGTCGACGTACGCCTGCTGCTGCCGGCGAAGTCGAACCACATCGTGGCCGACTGGATCTCGCGGGGCTACTTCCGCCGCATGCTGCAGGCCGGGGTCTCCATCCACCGCTTCCGCGACGCCATGGTGCACGCCAAGACCGCCACCATCGACGGCAACTGGACCACGATCGGCACCGCCAACATCGACCGGCTGTCGATGACCGGCAACTACGAGGTGAACGTCGAGGTCATCGACCAGGCGCTGGCGCAGGAGATGGAGCGGATCTTCGAGACCGACCTGGGCAACTCGCTGCCGCTGACCATGGCCGAGTGGGAGTCACGCGACGTCTACGCCCGCTTCACCGAGACCATCCTGGTCCCCCTGCGCCCCTTGCTCTAGCGGCTGGTCGAGCCCGTCGAGACCCAGCTCGTCGTTCACCCGGGCGCTCGTGCGAGCGCTCCGTCTGACATCTGGACGGTTCTCAGGCGCGAAAAGCGTCCGAACGTCAGACGAGGGTTGCTAGTGCCGCCTGATCGTCGAGATGCGCTCCCGTAGCAGCGCCAGCGCCCGTCCGGTGCGGGTCGGCTCCCCGGGGAGCTCCTTCGACCGCCGGCGGGTACTACCCCTCGACACCGAGGGTGAGCGGGAGCACCTCGGCCGCTCCGGCCGCTAGCAGGTCCTGAGCCGCCATCGTGAGGGTCCAGCCGGTGCCGACGAGGTCGTCGACGAGCAGCACCCGGCGCCCGTGGAGCGTCTGCCCGTCGGCCACCGCGAGCCGGAAGCGGCGGTGGACGGCGTTGACCCGCTGGGCGGAGTTGACGGCCCCGGCGCCGGGCGGCACCGACGGGTCGATCACGGCGTACTCCCCCAGCAGCGGGACCTGCAGGTAGCGCGAGAGCCCGTCGGCCAGGTCGCGGGTCAGGGTCGGGCGCCGAAGGGAGCCGACGTGGACGACGCCGTCGACGCCGGGCTTCCAGTCCCCCAGCACCTCGACGACCGCCCGCGCGAGCGGCACCGGAACGGCGCCGTCGGTGGCCGGCTCGCGGAAGAGCTCGCGCAGCGCCTGGCCGTGACCGAGGTCGGTCAACCGGGCAACGGCGCGGCCCTCGGAGGCCGAGACCTTGATCTTGCCCTTCAGGTCGAGACCCATCGAGTCGAGCGCGGTCGGCCACATCTTGCGCGGCTGGATCGCCACCCCGGGGCGGCTCAGCTGGGTCCGGGCACTGTCGACCGAGGCCTCCGAGATCGCTCCGGGGAGGTCGAGGCCGCCGCAGTTGTCGCAGCGTCCGCACCGCGCGGCCTCGGGGTCGTCGAGCTGGTCGCGGAGGAACTCCATCCGGCACCGGTCGGTCGCCAGGTAGTCGAGCATGGCGTCCTGCTCCCGGCTGCGGGCCTCGGCGACCCGGCGGTAACGCTCCTCGTCGTAGCTCCACGGCTGCCCGGTCGACACCCAGCCGCCGCGGACCCGCTGCACGGCACCGTCGACGTCGAGCACCTTGAGCATGGTCTCGAGCCGCGTGCGGCTCAGCTCGACGTGGGCCTCCAGGCCCGCGGTCGACATCGCGCCGCCGTGGGCCTCGAGCGCACCCAGGGTCTGGCGGACCACGGACTCGGGCGGGAAGGCCAGGGAGGCGAAGTACTTCCAGATGTCGCGGTCCTCGCGCTGCGGCATGAGCACGACGGTGGCCTCGGTCGTGCCACGACCGGCGCGGCCCACCTGCTGGTAGTAAGCCACGGGCGAGGCCGGCGCGCCGAGGTTGATGACGAAGCCGAGGCTGGCGTCGAAACCCATCCCGAGCGCACTCGTCGCCACCAACGCCTTGACCCGGCTGTCGATGAGGTCCTGCTCGAGACCCTGCCTCTCGGTGGTCTCGGTCTGCCCGGAGTACGCCGCGACGGCGTGCCCGTGCTTGCGGAGGTGCTCGGCGACCTCTTGGGTGGCCGCCACCGTGAGGCAGTAGATGATGCCGCTGCCGGGCAGGTCGCCGAGGTGCTCGGCCAACCAGGCCAGCCGCATCTCGGGCACGGGCAGCTCGAGGACGCCGAGCCTGAGCGACTCCCGGTCCAGGGAACCGCGCAGCACCACGACGCCGGAGGCCGAGTCCTCGACCGGTCGGTGGTCGAGACCCCCCAGCTGCTCGGCGACGTCCTTGGTCACCCGGGCGTTGGCCGTCGCCGTGGTGGCAAGGACCGGGATGCCGTCGGGGAGCTCGTCGAGCAGCGTGCGGATGCGGCGGTAGTCGGGCCGGAAGTCGTGGCCCCAGTCGGAGATGCAGTGCGCCTCGTCGACCACGAGCAGGCCGGTGGCGCGGGTCAGCGCGGGCAGCACCTCGTCACGGAAGCCGGGGTTGTTGAGCCGCTCCGGGCTGACCAGCAGCACGTCGATCTCGCCGGCGTTGACGGCGTCCTGGATCGGCTGCCACTGCTCGATGTTGGTCGAGTTGATGGTGGCCGCGCGGATCCCGGCTCGCTCGGCGGCGGCGATCTGGTTGCGCATCAGCGCCAGCAGCGGGCTCACGATGACGGTGGGCCCGGCGCCCTGGGCGCGCAGCAGCGCGGTGGCGACGAAGTAGACCGCCGACTTGCCCCAACCGGTGCGCTGGACGACGAGGGCACGTCGGCGCCCCACCGCCAGCGCCTCGATCGCGGTCCACTGGTCCTCGCGCAGCACGGCGTCGTCGCGGCCGACGAGGGCCCGCAGGTGGGCCTCGGCCTGCTCGCGCACCTCTGCGGACGTCGGAGCGGGGTTCGTGGTGCTGGTCATCGGATGCTCCCGGGGAGGTGGGTTCGAGGGGACATGCGGGCGCCGTGGCGTGGTCGGCGCAGGCCGGCCAGCTCCACGAGCCGTTGGACGCGGTGGCGGTGCCCGGCGTACGGCTCGAGCAGGACGGCGAGCTCGGCGTCGTCGACGGGCTTCCCCGTCAGCACCCAGCCGATGTTGGCGGCGACGTGGTAGTCGCCGAAGCTGACGGAGTCGGCGTCGCCGAGGGCGCGGGAGCGGACCTCCGCGCTCGTCCACACCCCGATGCCGGGCAGGGTGCGCAGGCGCCGGTCGAACTCGGCGGGCCCGAGCTTCCCGGCGCGTTCGAGGGCGGTGGCGACCCGGGCGGCGCCCACCAGCGGTCGCGACCGTCCGATGTCGATGTGCACGCGCAGCCAGTCCCAGGACGGGACCATCCGCAGCTGCTCCGCGGTCGGCTGAAGCCAGAGGTGCACGGCGGGGTCCGGCTCGCTGGGGGGCCCGGGCGCGCGCTCGCCGTACCGGTGGACCAGCTGGCGGAAGCCGGAGAACGCCTCCTGGCCGGTGACCTTCTGCTCGATGATCGCCGGCACCAGCGACTCCATCACGAGGTCGGTGGCGCCGAGCCGCCAGTTGCTGTGGCGGCGCCACACGTCGGCGAGCGGGGCGGGTGGCTCGAACCCGGACGGGTCGTCATCGGCGCCGAGCATGCGCGGCAGCTGGTCGAGCACCCAGGCCGCGCCCGGGCCCCAAGCGGCGGCGTCCACGACACCGTCGGCCGGGCGGGTGGCGATCCGGAGGCTGGTGGCGCCCTCCGGGGTGCGGATTCCTCGCCAGATCGACCCGTCGGCGGCGCGCCGGAAGGTCGGGTCACCGCCACCGCGGCGGTGCGTCGAGAGGACCCGTCCGACCGGGCAGGGCCAGGTCGGACGCCACTCACGGGTGAGCGGCGCCTCGGAGCCGGCCCCGGCGGTCCCGGGGGTCCCTGACGTCATGGCCGCAGAGTATGTCGGTGGGCCCGGACAGAATGGACCGCATGCTGCTCGCCCGACTCGTCTCCGTGTCCTCCGAGGTCGCCGCCACCTCCTCCCGGCTGGCCAAGCGCGACCTGATCGCCGGCCTGCTGACCGAGGCGGCCGAGCACTCCGGCGGTGGCGAGGACACGGCCGACCTGGTCGCGACGTACCTGTCGGGCACGCTGCGGCAGCGCCGCACCGGCGTCGGCTACCGCGGGCTCGCCACGCTGCCCGAGCCGGCGGAGGAGCCCAGCCTGACCGTGCCTGAGGTCGACGCCCGGCTCGAGGCCATCAGCCGGCTGGAGGGCACGGGGTCCGCCGGCCGCCGCCGTGACGAGGTGGCCGCGCTGTTCGGGGCGCTGACGGCGCCCGAGCAGGAGTACCTCCGCGCCCTCATGACCGGCAACGTCCGCCAAGGCGCGCTGGACTCGGTGATGCTCGACGCAATCGCCCGGGCCGCCGGGCTGCCGGCGACGGCCGTACGCCGCGCCGCGATGTTCAGCGCCCCGACCGGACCGGTCGCACGGGCCGCTCTCTTCGGCGGCGCCGAGGCCCTGGATGCCTTCACCATGGTCGTCGGGCGACCGGTACGACCGATGCTGGCCGGCTCGGCCCCCGACGTGCCGGGCGCGGTCGACAAGGTCGGCGGTGCCTTCGCGGTCGACACCAAGCTCGACGGCATCCGGATCCAGGTCCACAAGCACGGCGACGACGTCAGCGTCTTCACCCGCAGCCTGGACGAGATCGGGTCCCGGCTGCCCGAGGTGGTGGCCGTCGCGCGCTCGCTCGCGGCGACGGACCTCATCCTCGACGGCGAGGCGCTGACCGTGGACGAGGACGGCCGGCCGCGACCGTTCCAGGAGACCGCGTCGACGACGTCCACCCAGGCCCGTGGATCCGCCGAGGGTGAGCAGCCGCGCGGCGTCCGCCCCTTCTTCTTCGACCTGCTGCTGCACGAGGCCGACTCCATGCTGGAGGCACCGACCGCCGACCGACTCGACCGGCTGGACGCGACCGTGCCGGAGGAGTTCCGGGCGGCGCGACTGGTCACCGAGTCCGTCGAGGAGGCGCAGGCGTTCTTCGACCGCGTCGTCGGCGAGGGCCAGGAGGGCGTCGTGGTGAAGCGTCTCGACGCGCCGTACGACGCCGGCCGACGGGGCTCAGGGTGGGTCAAGGTCAAGCCGCGGCACACCCTCGACCTGGTGGTGCTCGGCGTCGAGTGGGGCAGCGGGCGACGCCGCGGCACGCTGTCGAACATCCACCTCGGCGCCCGTGACGGCGACGGCTTCGTGATGCTCGGCAAAACCTTCAAGGGCATGACCGACGAGATGCTGGCCTGGCAGACCGAGCGTTTCCTGTCCCTGGAGACCCATCGCGAGGACCACGTCGTGTTCGTCCGACCCGACCAGGTCGTCGAGATCGCCTTCGACGGCGTGCAGCGCTCGACCCGCTACCCCGGTGGTGTGGCGCTCCGCTTCGCCCGGGTGCTGCGCTACCGCGACGACAAGCCACCCGCCGAGGTCGACACCATCGAGGACGTCCGCAACCACCTTGGCTGAGGGCCTACCGAGCCAGCAGCTCGCGGACGAGGTGCAGCGCGATCGTGGTGGAGCGCTTGCGGACGGCCGCTCGGTCGCCGGGCACGTGCACCCGCCGCGCCACGGACGCCGAGTCGGTCGAGACGCAGAGGTGCACCGTGCCGACGGGCTTCTCGTCGGTCCCGCCGCCCGGTCCAGCGACCCCGGTGATGCCCACTCCGACGTCGGTGCGGAGCCGCTCACGAGCGCCACGCGCCAGCGCCTCGGCCACCTCGGCACTGACGGCGCCGACCCGCTCGATGAGTGCGCTGTCCACGCCCGCCAGGTCGTGCTTGGCCTCGTTGGAGTAGACGACCAGCCCGCCCAGGACGTAGGCCGAGGAGCCGGCACGTTCGGTGAGCCGACCGGCCAGCAGTCCGGCGGTGCACGACTCCGCCGTGGCGATCGTCCAGCCGCGCCCGGTCAGGCCGTCGACGACGAGGTCGTCGATCGTCCGCCCGTCGACCGAGAAGACACGGTCGGCGTGCTCGGAGAGCAGCCCGGCGACGAAGGCGTCGTACCGCTCCTGCGCCGAGGGGCCGTAGCGCGTGACGATCTCGAGCTCGCCGTCGCGCAGGCAGGTGGTCACCTCCAGGTCGGCGAGGTCGAGAGCACGCATGGTCGCCGACAGCTGCGACTCCGGCACGCCCCACATCCGCACGGTGCTCTGTCGCACCTCGACCGCGCCGCGCAGCGCCTTCTGCACCACGGGAGTGGCGAACGCGTCTGGCCACATCGGCTGCAGCTCGCTCGGCGGTCCGGGCAGCACGACGACGGGCGGTCCGCTGCGCCCGTCGGCCGCCGGCACCACCAGCCCCGGCGCCGTGCCCACCGGCTCCAGCACCGTCGCCCCCCCGGGCACCATCGCCTGCTTGCGCACGCCGGCCGCGGTGGCCTCCGGGTCGGTGCGCCAGCCGCGACCACGTGAGAGCTCCTCGACGATGGCTGCCACCCGCGCCTCGAGGTCGGGGTCGAGCCGCGTCGGGCGGCCCTGTGCCTGCGCCACCACCTCGGCCGTCAGGTCGTCGGCGGTCGGCCCGAGCCCGCCGGAGGTGATCACGAGGTCCATCCCGGAGGTCGCGAGGAACTCCAGGGACCGGGTCAGGTCCTCGGGCCGGTCGCCGACGACGACCACGTGCGCGATGTCCACGCCCTCGACCCGCAGCTGCTCGGCCAACCAGGGCCCGTTGCGGTCGGCGACCCTTCCGGTCAGCACCTCGGTGCCGGTCACGACGATGCCGGCGCGTGCGCCTCCTGCTGAGCTCATGGCGCCAGTGTGCCCGGCGCCCGGGCGTCCGTAGGCTGGGCGAGGTGAGGACCCTGACACCGCTGACGACCCTGGCGACCAGCGCTCGAGGCACGGCCACCGCCGACGAGGTCTGGAGCCGGTACGCCGACGTGCGCCGCTGGTCCGAGTGGGCGCCGCAGATCCGTCGGGTCGACGCCGACGGCGACACCCTGCGCGCCGGCCTCTCCGGCACCGTCCGGCCGCTCGTCGGCCCCGGCGTCCGCTTCGTGGTCGAGGACGTCGACGCCGCTGCCCGCACCTGGGCCTGGCGGGTGCGGGTCGGACCGGTCGGGCTGGTCCGGATGCACCTCGTGCACGGCGTCGAGCCCGACGGCAGCACGTGGCTGCGGGTCACCGGTCTGCTCCCCGTGGTGGCCGGCTACCTGCCGCTGGCCCGCTTCGCCCTCGGACGCCTCGTCAAGGCCTGACGGAGCTCACCGGGCGTACTGGAAAGCTCGCTGCTCCGCCCGGTGGAAGCGCGGCCGGGTGAGCGCCAACAGACCGCTGTAGACGCGGCCCGCTTCCCTCATGAACGAGCCCGCGAACGGCTCGGGCAGCTCTTTCATCGCCCACGGCAGGAGGAACGGCAGCAACCGGGCCGGGTAGGCCTTCCTGGCTGCCTCCTCCGTGAGCGAGAACTGCTCCGCACTGAGCGTGCGCTGGAGCAGAGGCAGCGCCTCGGTCTCCTCGTGGGCGAGGTGGTCGTGCAGCAGCTGGTGGACCGCTGTCACCTGGGTCTCGAGTGCGGCGCGGTGCTCCTCGCACGGGCGCGCAGCCATCGTCGCGAAGGCGGAACCTGTGGCCGTGAGGGCAGGATCGATGTGTGCGTGCTCGGCCTCCATCGCCTCGAGCAGGAGCCGATCGGACTCGGCGGTGACCTCGCCCAGCACCTGTGGCCAGATCGAGGTGTCCTCGACCGCGTGGTGGTGGTGCAGCACCTCGGCGAAGCGGGTCCAGCGGCCGGCGAGCGCGCGCCACGTGGTCTCCGCCTCGCACGGCGTGCGGCGGACGGCGACCTCGAACGCGGTCAGGTCACGGCGGAAGGCGTGGTGCATGAGATACATGCCGGTCTGGTCGTGCGGACCGTCGGCTACGTGCGCCTGTCCGGGTAGCCGGATCTGGTGGGTGCTGCCCTCTGCGCTCATGCGGTCCTCCGTCGCGGTCTTCGCTGTCGCGATCACCATCGACCCTGCGAGGGCGAACAGCAACAGGTTCCCGGGGTGTGTCGCCGGCGCAGGGCACGGGGTGTCCGCCGGACTGCAACTCGCAGTTACACGTGCGTTACGCTTGGCCCATGGCTGAGACGACGTCCGCCCGGCCCGCGTCCGCCTCGACCGCGGGCGCCCGGCCCAAGCGCTCCCCCGCCGACCGGCGGCGCCAGCGCGAGGCAGCGATCATCGCTGCCACCCGTGAGCTCTTCGATGCCAGCGGCGTCCGCGACGCGCAGATCGAGGACGTCGCGAAGGCCGTCGGCATCAACCGGGCGATCATCTACCGACACTTCACCGGCAAGGAGGAGCTCTTCGCGCTCACCCTGGTCGACTACCTCCAGGACCTCGAGTCGCAGCTGCGCGAGACCGACGCCCGTGACACAGCTGCCGCGCCCCAGGCACGGCTGAGCGCGATCACCGAGTCGTTCGTCGACTTCGGGCTGGCGTACCCCGCCTTCGTCGACTGCGGCGTCACCGTGCTGCGCATGGGACCGGCCATCCTCGACGAGCTGAGCTCCTCGGCGCTCTACCGGCTGGGGCGCGGCATGACGGACTGCCTCAAGTGCGTCACCGAGGTCATCGAGGCCGGCAACGCGACCGGCGACTTCGCCGTCGACGACGTCGACCAGGTCTCCAACGTGCTCTACGCCCTCGGTCTCGGGGGCCTGCAGCTGGCTCGGCTCGGCGTCATGGTGCGTGAGGAGACATCCGGGGTGCCGGTCATCGCCTCGCTCGACGCCCAACGCGTCAAGGCGCAGCTGGTCGCCTCGACGCTCGCCCTGGTACGGCGTACCGACGCGTGACGGTCTACATCGCCCACACCGGCGCGCGGGTCGAGGACGACTTGGCCGGCCCGTGGGAGGAGATCCGCGTCGTGGCCGACGATTTGTGCTTCGTCGTCAGCGACGACACGCTCTCGCGGGTCTACCACGAGATCAAGTGGTCGCTGCCCGACGACGCCGCCCTGCTGGTGGCTCCGCTCGCCGGCCGGCCGAAGCTCAAGTACCTGCCGGCCGGCACCACGACGTGGCTGCGCGACCGGCTGTCGCCGTACGACGGCTGAGACGGCCGCGCGCTCACCGACGCCATCCGACCGAGCGTTGTGGACGCCTCCCAAGGGTCGCACCCATTGCGAGGCGTCCATAACGCCGCGTTACATGCGCGACGCTGTGCGGTGTCAGCGCTCGAGGATGGCGACGGCGCCCTGGCCGCCGGCGGCGCAGACCGAGATCACGGCCTTGCCGGAGCCCTTCTCGGCCAACAGCTTGGCGGCGTTGGCGATGATCCGGCCGCCGGTGGCGGCGAAGGGGTGGCCGGCCGCCAGCGAGGAGCCGTTGACGTTGAGCTTCTCGCGCGCGATCGAGCCCAGCGGGCCGTCGAGACCGAGGCGCGCCTTGCAGAACACCGGGTCCTCCCAGGCGGCCAGGGTGGCCAGCACCTGCGAGGCGAAGGCCTCGTGGACCTCGTAGAAGTCGAAGTCGCCGAGCCCCAGGCCGGCGCGGTCGAGCATGCGCGGCATGGCGTAGGCAGGCGCCATGAGCAGGCCCTCGCCGCCGTGGACGAAATCGACGGCCGCGGTCTCGTACTCGGTGATGAACGCCAGCGGCTCCCAGCCACGCGCCTCGGCGTACTCCTCCGAGCACAGCAGCACCACGGAGGCGCCGTCGGTCAGGGGGGTGGAGTTGGCCGCGGTCATGGTGGCGGTCTCGCCCTTGCCGAAGACCGGCTTCAGCGTCGAGAGCTTCTCGACCGAGGAGTCCGCGCGCAGGTTCTGGTCGCGCTCGAGGCCGCGGAACGGCGTGACGAGGTCGTCCTGGAAGCCACGGTCGTACGCCGCCGCGAGGTTGTGGTGGGAGGCGACCGCGAGGGCGTCCTGGTCCTCGCGCTTGACCTTCCACTCCAGCGCGGTGAGCGCGGCGTGCTCGCCCATCGACATCTTGGTGCGGGGCTCGCTGTTCTGCGGGATCGACGGCGCGAGGTGCTGGGGCCGGATCTTGGCCAGGGCGGCGATGCGGCCCTGGGTGGTGCGCGAGCGGTTGGCCTCGAGCAGGATCTTGCGGAGCTTCTCGTTCAGCGCGATCGGGGCGTCGGAGGTGGTGTCGGCGCCGCCGGCGATGCCGACCTCGATCTGGCCGAGCGCGATCTTGCCCGCCACCGTCATCGCGGCCTGGACGCCGGTGGCGCAGGCCTGCTGGACGTCGTACGCCGGCGACTCGGGCGACAGCTTGCTGCCGAGCACCGACTCGCGGGTCAGGTTGAAGTCGCGGGAGTGCTTGAGGACGGCTCCGGCGACGACCTCGCCGACGCGCACGCCCTCGAGGCCGTAGCGCGTGACCAGTCCGTCGATGGCGGCCGTCAGCATCTCCTGGTTGGAGGCGTCGGCGTAGACGGTGTTCGAGCGGGCGAACGGGATGCGGTTGCCGCCGATGACGGCGACGCGGCGGGTCTTGGCCTGCACGGGGACTCCTGTGTGGGTCGGGTCCGGGCGTCGGGTGGGACGACCCGGTGGGGCTTTCGATACTGATCCGATACTGATCCGATACTGATCGCGGGCTGGTCTCGGGCGCTCGGCGGGGACGTTGGTCGAGAACGCGTTCGCCGCCGGGGACGCACGGCTAGGCTCGACCAAGGTTACTCACGAGTCACCAACGTCGCCTATCGTGCCGTCCGGACGCCACCGGCGGCATCGAATGAGGCTCAGATCACGAAAGTGGACTCGGAGTTACACACAAAGTTACCGTTGAGTACCACCCAGTCGATGCGCGGCCGACCCGCCGTGCGCCCCGGAGGAGACCCTCGCGATGAGCGACCGCTACCAGTCCCTGATCCAGTCCCCCGTCGGCCAGCTGCTGGCCAAGAACCTGGGCCTGCCGAACCCCGTCGAGCTCGAGCGCTACACCCCCGGCGACCCGCTGGTCACCGGCACCGTCGTCGTCGGCGGTGAGGGCCGTCTGCGCAAGACGCTGGCCACGACGCTCGACTCCCTCGAGGTCGCCTCGGTCGAGGAGACCCAGGACGGTGAGAAGTACAAGGGCCTGGTCTTCGACGCCACCGGGCTGACCACCACCGAGCAGCTCGTCGAGCTGCAGCACTTCTTCACCCCCAAGCTGCGCAACCTCACCGAGTGCGCCCGCATCGTCGTGCTCGGCACGCCGCCGGAGAGCGTGGAGAACGCCGGCGAGCGGATCGCCCAGCGTGCCCTCGAAGGCTTCACCCGCTCCCTGGGCAAGGAGGCCGGGCGTGGCACCACCGTGCAGCTGGTCTACGTCGCCGAGGGTGCCGAGGAGGCCACCTCCTCCACCCTGGCCTTCCTGCTCTCACCCAAGTCGGCGTACGTCTCCGGCCAGGTGGTGCGCATCGGCGCCGTGGGCGAGAAGGAGTCCGCCGAGACCGTCGACTGGGCCCGCCCGCTCGACGGCAAGATCGCTCTCGTCACCGGCGCCAGCCGCGGCATCGGCGAGCAGATCGCCCGCGTGCTGCACCGCGACGGTGCCACCGTCGTCGGTGTCGACGTGCCCCAGGCCGCCGAGGAGCTCAGCGCCGTCATGACGGACATCGACGGCGACCTGCTCACCCTCGACATCACTGCGAAGGACGCCCCGGCGCGCATCGCGCACTACCTGCAGACCAACTACGACGGCGTCGACATCGTGGTGCACAACGCCGGCATCACCCGCGACAAGAAGCTGCAGAACATGAAGGACGACGTCTTCGGCTCCGCCATCGCCGTCAACCTCACCGCCCCCGAGCGCATCACGCAGACGCTGCTCGAGGAGGGCGTGGTCAACGCCAACGGCCGCATCATCGGCGTCGCCTCCATCGCCGGCATCGCGGGGAACGTCGGCCAGACGAACTACGCCGCCTCGAAGGCCGGGGTCATCGGTCTCGTCGACGCCCTCGCCCCCGCGGTCTCCAACGGCATCACGATCAACGCCGTCGCCCCCGGCTTCATCGAGACCAAGATGACCGCCGCGGTCCCGCTGATGACCCGTGAGGTGGGTCGTCGCCTCAACGCCCTGCAGCAGGGCGGCCTGCCGGTCGACGTGGCCGAGACCATCGCGTGGTTCGCCAGCCCCGCGTCCACCGCCGTCAACGGCAACGTCGTCCGCGTCTGCGGCCAGATGATGCTGGGCGCGTGATCCGATGACCGAGACCCGCGTCCTCGACGGCGCCCCCGGCTCCCTGCCGCTCATGCTCAAGGCGGCGCTGCCCGCGCTCCCCGGCGTCGGCGCGCTCCCCGGGCTGAGAAAGACCCGCGGCAGCGACCTGCCCGATCTCGAGCTGGTGCGCAAGGGGGTGGCGATCGACCCGGCCCACGTGGCGGCGTACGCCTCGGTGTGCGGTTTCCCGCGCAAGGACACGCTCCCACTGCCCTACCTGCACATGCTGGCCTTCCCCCTGCACATGACGATGCTGACCGACGCGTCGTTCCCGTTCCCCGCCATGGGGATGGTGCACCTCGAGAACACCATCAGCCAGCACCGCGCCACCACCGCGCAGGAGACCTACGACGTGAGCGTGCGCGCGGCGAACCTCCGGGGGCACGCCAAGGGGCGGGTCTTCGACATGCTGACCGAGGTCCGCTCCGGCGGCGAGGTCGTGTGGGACGAGGTCTCGACGTACCTGCGCCGCGGGCGCGGTGACAAGTCCGCCGGCGCCGGCATGGACCTGACCACGGTCGACGAGGGCGGCGCCGACTGGCGCCTCGACGGCGACCTGGGTCGGCGCTACGCCTCGGTCAGCGGTGACCGCAACCCCATCCACCTCTACGCCGCCACCGCGAAGGCGTTCGGGTTCCCGCGTCAGATCGCGCACGGCATGTGGAGCAAGGCCCGCTGCGTCGCGGCGCTGGAGAACAGGTTGCCCGAGGCCGTCCGCGTCGAGGTCGCGTTCAAGACCCCGGTCCTGCTGCCGACGACCGTCCGCTTCCACGCCGACACCGAGGGCGACCAGCAGCGCTTCACGCTGGCCAACCCGAAGTCCGGCGCCCCGCACGTCGTCGGTCGCGCCGTCCCCGCCTGACAGCCCCGTCTGTTTCGGGGAGCTTCTGCACCGAACGCCCCGAACTTCAGGTTCGACGACGTTGACCGGGTGACGTTCCGACTCCAGCCGCGAGACCGCGTGCAGTTGATCTTCCATCGAGGTGTCCGCGTCCGCGACGATCAGGCCGAGTTCCGCTTCGATGAGCCAAGCGGCCTGCTCGAGTGGCTCTCCCCGGATCGGGGGTAGTCACCTTCACAGACGCTGACCAGACCGACGCTCTGCAAGGAGCGGTGCTTGACCTCGTCCGTCGCTGAGTCCGGGCGTAGCGATCTCGTCGTGGCACGCTCCGCGTGCCGATGGTCGCGCAGGACGCCGTCGGGTGGAGTGGGTCGTGGACCGCACGCCCTGGTGCTCCTATTGGCGCCGGGGTGTGGTGCGTGGGGTGCGGGTGATGCTGATGCGCCACCCGGGGAGTCGTCGCACGGTGTGGTCGGGGTGGTGGGCCAGCGTGTGATGCTTGCCGCAGATGAGGACGCCGTCGGCGAGGTCGGTGCGTCCGCCGGTCGACCAGGGCTTCAGGTGGTGGGCGTCGCACCAGCCGGTGGGGCGGTCGCAGCCCTCCGCGGCGCAGCGGAAGCTCTGCCGCACCGCCATCGCCAGCCGCTGCGGCTTCGAGAACAGCCGCCGCACCGGCCGAGGTCGAGGACCTCGCTCCGACCGCCGAGGACCGCCGGGACCAGGCCGGCGTCGCACGCCATCCGCCGCGCCTCACCGGGACTCAGCCGGGTGCCGGTGTCCATCGTCGCCGCACCCAGCCCACCCTGCAGCGTCTCCAGCGCGATGGTGACGACCACGGTCGCGCTCATCCCACCGGTCTGCGGCAACCGGTCCACGTCGAGGGTCTCCACCAGCCGGCAGAACGCCTCCCCCATCACCCGCTGGTTCGGCTTCGGCACCTCGCCCGCGGCTCCGACGCGTGTGTCGGGGCCGGTGGTGCGGGTGATGGCGTCGGCCAGGCTCGGGTTCGCGATCGCGTGCAACGCCGCCCGCAGCATGTCCGCATGCCGGGTCGACAGCTTCACGTTCAGGTGCGTGGTGCCGTCACGGTCGTCCCACGTCGTCAACCACGTCCGCGCCGCTGCCGCGTCCTCCTCGACGCGCAACCGCCGCGCCTCGACCTCCTCAGCGACATCGGGGGCGATCACCTCCAGCAACCGACGACCCACCGCCCGCAGCTGCTCCGCGTCCAGCCGTAGCGCCTCGGTGAGCATCACCTTCTCCGCCCGCACCCGGTCCCCGACCTCCAGGTCCGCCGGCAACCGGTTCAGCGACGACACCACGACCTCGGCCTGCGCGGCGTCGATGTCACCGGCCAACAACGCTGAGCCCGTCGCGGCGTAGCACCCCATCAGCTCCCGGCTGCGTCGCACCTCACCCCGCGCCGCACGACCCGCCACCAGCCCGCGGTGCGCCAGCCACGCCGCGGTGTTCACCGCCGCCGGAGCACCGTCGGCCCACGTGCTGACGTCCTGCTCATCCGCGCGAGCCAACAACGCGAGCTGCAGGCCCTTCAACCGGGCCAGCACCTCACCCAGCTCCAGCACCGCCTCCCCCGCCTCGGCCGCACTCAGGCACCCCACCGCGACCCCGTCGACCCCACCCGCAGTCGCATCACCCACCGCCGCCAACAGGGACCCGGTGAACCGGTGCATCCGCTGACTGCGACCCGCCACCGACGAGTACTCACGCCACCGCCCCTCACCTACAAGCACCCCAGCGTCTGCAAAGGCACCGGACGCGGATCCGCCGTTCGCGGGCGGGTCGGTGAAGGGCTCCATAAACTCACTCTGCCAGGGACCTCCGACACAACGAACCCCGAACAGCACTCTCTCCACGACCCACACAGATTGAAATTGTCTTGTGGACAAATGCCGGCTAGAAGACCCGAGGTCCAGTCGCAGGACCCTCGTCAGCTCGGGGCCAGCCGGAACACCGGCCACCCGATCTCGGTCCGCCAGGAGGCGGCATCGCGGGCGTCGCGCGGAGCCCGCTCCGGCTTCAGCAGGCGGCGCAACGACGCCACCGCGGCGCGCGTGCGGTCCAGCTCCGCCTCCAGCCGCTGCAGGTGCTGCAGGTGCTGCGCGACGAGCACGCCTCGTGCCTCCGGGTCGGGACAGGCAAGGATGCGCTGGACGTCGCGCAGGGGTCCGTCGAGCTCGCGGAGCCAGTGGATGATCTGCGCCGCCGGGGTCTGCCCGGCGGTGTAGGACCGGTACCCGGTGGCCGGGTCCACCACGGCGGGCTCGAGCAGGCCGGCGTCGTGGTAGCGCCTCAGCGTGCGCACGCTGAGGTGCGTCACCCGCGAGAACTCGCCGATCGCCAGCACCTCGGCACTGTGCACCCTCCCCCCGGGGGAGACTCCAGCGCTTGACCCTCCCGCGCGGGCAGCCCCCACGGTGGACCCATGACCTCCACCAGCATCCGCCCCGCTCAGCTCCCCGCTTCGATCCGCGACTACCTCACCGTGCACGCGTCGACACCGCTTCCTCCCACTTCGGCCCGGACGCCGTGGTCGTCGACCAGGACGAGACGTTCCGCGGCGACGAGGAGTTCCGCGACTTCCTGGGCCGGGCCGGAGCCGAGCTCAGCTACACCACCGAGCTCGTCATCGCTCCCCGCTGACGGCCGTCGGACGTCCGTACCGACCTCGGACCATGCCGACCGGACGAACCGATCCCGAGCGAGAAGCTTCAGGCCTGGTCGGGACGGGGCCGGATCAGGCCCTCCTGCGCGACGGACGCCACGAGCCGTCCGTCCTGGCTGAACAGCCGACCCCAGGCGAGACCGCGCGCTCCGCTCGCGGACGGCGAGGCCTGCGCGTAGAGCAACCACTCGTCCGCCCGGAACGGCCGGTGGAACCACATGGTGTGGTCCAACGACGCCGCCTGGACGTCTTTGCTGCTCGGCGTCCTGCCGTGCAGCAGCAGGGTCGCGCCGAGCAGCGTCATGTCGCTGATGTAGGTCAGCACGGCCCGGTGGATCACCGGGTCCTCCGGCAGCGCGGAAGCCACCTTGATCCAGTAGTGCACCCGCGAGGGCATCTCCGAGCCGTCGAGCGCGCCGCCAGGCTTGGAGTCGCCGGCGTGCCGCAGCTCCATCACCGACCACTCGCGGGCCCACTCCTGGCGCCGCTTCTCGTCGCCGTTGCGCATCATCTCGTTGACGTCGAAGGCCTGCTCCGGGGGTACGGCGTCCGGCATCGCGTCCTGGTGCTCGAACCCCTCCTCGGCGACCTGGAAGCTCGCCGTGAGGGCGTAGATCGGCCGCCCGTGCTGGCGGGCGAGGACCCGCCGGGTCGAGAAGGACCGACCGTCGCGCACCCGCTCGACGTCGTACACGATGGGGACGGCGGTGTCGCCGGGGCGCAGGAAGTAGCTGTGCAGCGAGTGCACGGCCTGCTCCTCGGGCACCGTCCGGTTGGCCGCCACCAGCGCCTGCGCCGCCACCTGGCCGCCGAAGACCCGTTGCATCCGGGTGGTCGGCTGCGTGCCGCGGAACAGGTTGAGGTCGATGGTCTCCAGGTCGAGCAGGGTCAGCAGCTCGTCAACGGAAGCCGGCATCGCCGTCCCCTCCCTGGTCTCCGGGGTCCCCGGGGTCGAGGTCGGCCAGGAAGCGCTCGAACTCCGCACCGAGCTCGTCGGCCGTCGGCAGGTCGCGCGCCTCCGCGATCGGCAGGCCGCTGCCGTCGGCGGAGACCGGGCTGATGGCGTCGTACTGCTGCTCGAGGCCGGCGACGACCGCCCGCACCTCCTCGGACTCCGACACCTGCTCGCTGATCTCGGCGTCGCGGCGGCCGGCAGCCTCGTTGAGCTCCGAGATCGACCACTCCAGACCCGTGACGCCCTCGACGCACTCCACGAGCTTGGCCGCGGCGGCCGGGAAGTCGACCTGCGCGACGTAGTGCGGGACGTGGGCGACGAAGCCGAGCGCGTCCAGGCCCCACTCCCCCATCCGCAGCTCGAGCAGCGCCTGGGCGCTGGAAGGGATCGCGATGACGCCCTGCCAGATGTTCTCGGCGACCAGCAGGTCGCTGCGGGTGGCGTGGTTGGTGACCATGACCGGTCGGGTGTGCGGCACCGCCATCGGCACCGAACCCATCGACACCGTGAGCCGGACGCCGAAGTGCTCCACGACGCGGCGCACCGCGCGGGTGAATGCCTCCCAGTGGGTGTCGGGCTCCGGCCCGTGCAGCAGCAGGTACGGCGCGCCGCGCTGGTCGGTCATCGCGCGCACGACGAGCCGAGGGGCGGTGTAGCCCTCGTAGTGGTCCTCGACGAACGTCATCGGGGGCCGACGCGCGCGGTAGTCGTAGAAGCCGTCGAGCTCGAAGCTGGCCACCACGCGACCGTCCCCGCTGGCGAGCAGGTGGTCGACGGCGAGCCCGGCGGCGTTGCCTGCGTCCAGGAAACCCGAGAGGGACACCAGCAGCACGGGACCGGGGGTGGTCTCGTCGTCACGCGTCAGCTCGGGCACGTCGTCGACGATGTGGACGAGACTCGGCGGCTGCGGGGGCTCGTTGCGGGGCTCGCTCACTCGACCTCCACCAGCGCTTCCCCCCGGTCGAGGGCCGTCAGGTCCTCCACGACGCCGCGGGCCAGGGCCTGGGCGGTGAGACCGACGTCCTCGAGGATCTTGGCGCGCTTGGCGTGCGCCAGGAACTCCTGGGGCACGCCGTGCAACCGGACCGGCGTGTCCACCCGGGCCTCGCTGAGGGTGGCCAGCAGGACCGAGCCGACCCCGCCGACGATGCCGTTGTCCTCGACGCTGACGACGAGCCGGTGCTCGGCGGCCAGCTCGACCAGGGCCGGGTCGACCGGCTTGACCCAGCGGGGGTCGACCACGGTGACGCCGTACCCCTGCTCGCGCAGGCGCCCGGCGACGTCGACGCAGGTCGGCGCCATCGCGCCGACCGACACGATCAGCACGTCGAGGTCCCCCCGGCGCACCAGCACGTCGACACCACCGCGACGCTCCACGGCCTCGACGTCGGGGCTCGGCGGGCCCTTGGGGAAGCGGACGACGGTGGGCGCGTCGTCGACGAGCACCGCCTCGCGCAGGCTCTCGCGCAGACGCGTGGCGTCCCGGGGCGCCGCCAGCCGCAGACCCGGCACGACCTGCAGCAGCGAGAGGTCCCACATGCCGTTGTGCGACGCGCCGTCGTCGCCGGTGACGCCGGCGCGGTCGAGGACGAACGTGACACCGCAGCGGTGCAGCGCGACGTCCATGAGGACCTGGTCGAAGGCCCGGTTGAGGAAGGTGGCGTAGATCGCCACGACCGGGTGGAGCCCGCCCGTGGCCAACCCGGCCGCGGAGGTGGCGGCGTGCTGCTCGGCGATGCCGACGTCGAAGGTGCGCTCGGGGAAGCGCTCGGCGAAGGCGGTCAGGCCGGTGGGGTGCAGCATCGCCGCGGTGATGGCCACGACCTCGGGATGGTCCTCGCCGATGGCGACGAGCTCGTCGGCGAACACGTCGGTCCAGATGAGGCCGCGCACCGCCTCCTTGCCGGTGTCGGCGTCGAAGGGGCCGAGGGAGTGGAACTGGTCGGCCTCGTGGCGGACGGCCGCCTCGTAGCCGTGCCCCTTCTCGGTGATGGCGTGCACGATCACCGGTCCGTCGAACTTCTTGGCCTGCGCCAGGGCGTGCTCGAGGGCGTGACGGTCGTGACCGTCGACGGGGCCGACGTACTTCAGCCCGAGGTCCTCGAAGAGCCCCTGCGGGGCGAGCGCGTCCTTCATGCCCTTCTTCATCGCGTGCAGCGCGTCGTACACCGCCGGCCCGACACCCGGGACGCCGTTCAGTCCGCGCTTGACCGCGTCGAGCATCGGTTCGTAGCGCGGGCTGGTGCGCAGCGTCGTGAGGTGGTTCGCGACGCCACCGACCGTCGGGGTGTAGGAGCGGCCGTTGTCGTTGACGACGATGACGAGGCGGCGCGACTGCGCCGAGCCGTCGGTCGAGGCGATGTTGTTCAGCGCCTCCCAGGCCATGCCGCCGGTCAGCGCACCGTCGCCGATGACGGCCACGGTGTGGTGGCTCTGGCCCTGGAGGTGGGCGGCCTTGGCCAGGCCGTCGGCCCAGGAGATCGCGGTCGAGGCGTGGGAGTTCTCGACGACGTCGTGCGGCGACTCGGCCCGGCTCGGATAGCCCGACAGCCCGCCCTCCGTCCGCAGCCCGTCGAAGTCACCGGCGCGGCCGGTCAGCATCTTGTGGACGTAGGACTGGTGACCGGTGTCGAAGACGATGCGGTCGCGCGGGGAGTCGAAGACCCGGTGCAGCGCGAGCGTCAGCTCCACCACGCCGAGGTTGGGGCCGAGGTGGCCGCCGCGGGGCGAGCACGCCGAGATGAGCAGGTGACGGATCTCCGTCGTCAGCGTGGACAGCTGCTCGTCGTCGAGGTCGCGCAGCACGCGCGGCTCGGTGATCGACGCCAGGATAGTCACCGGGCCAGTCTAGGGGCCGGACCTCAGCCTCCCGCGCCGCCCGGTGGGCCGTGCGACACCTGCGGGTCCCCGAGGTCGTGGTAGGCCACGGCGGCCTCGACGAGGCTGGCCATCCAGACCCGCCCGTGGTGCTCGCGGACGCCGGTGACCATGTGGAAGTCGCCTGCGTCCAGGTCGAGGTCGTGGACCAGCCGCGGAGCCGCACCGGTCACGTCGTACGCCTGGACGCGGGCAGTGCGCGCCGGACTCGGGAGCAGCGACTCGGGGATCCTGGCCGCGGCGCGACGGACGGGTGCCGGCAACCGCAGCAGGAGCTCCAGCAGCAGCACTGTCGGCGAGCCGATGGTGACCCAGATCAGCCCGTCGCTGCCCCGCGCGATGTTGTCGGGGTAGCCGGGCAGATCGGGCAGCAGCACGTCCTGCTCCCCCGCGCGGTCCCCCGTCAGCCACAGGCGTACGACGTCGCGGCCGGTGGACTGCGCGACGCACACGAACGACTCGTCCGGCGCGAGGGCGACGCCGTTGGCGAAGCGGAGACCTCGAACGACGACCGTGGTGGTGCCGTCGGGGTCGAGACGCACGAGCCGCCCGGAGCCGGGGTCGGTCACGAGGTCGCGGCGCCACTCCTCCAGGCGGAAGTCCTGGGTCGAGTCGGAGACGAAGATCGTGCCGTCGGCCGCGACGGCGGCGTTGTTGCAGACGTTGAAGGCGACGCCCTCGGCCTCGCGCGCCAGCTCCTGCCACGACCCGTCGCGCGGGTCGAGCGCGAAGAGGCCGCGCTGCGGGTGGGCGTCGCAGACCAGCACCCGACCGTCGGGCAGCAGCTCCAAGCCGAGCGGGCGGCCCTCGAGGCGCCCCACCTCGCGCGCCTCGTGCGTGCCGGGCGCGAGGGCCCAGACGATCCCGTCCTCGGTGCCGGTGTAGAGGGTGCCGTCCTCGGCGAGGACGACGTCCTCGGCCCCCATCGAGGGCACGGGCACGACGGTGGGGGCGGGCAGGTCGCTCGGCTTGGCGCTCACCCGGTCGAACCTAGCCGGGTCGGCTCACAGCCGCTCGACGAACCGGCGACCGCGCAGCGCCTCCTCGACCAGCCCGATGCCACGCCGCTCGGCCATCAGCCGGGACTCCTCGGCCTGCCAGGTCAGCACCGCCTCGTCGACCACGTCGCCGTCGGCCACGTCACGGAAGGACGCGCGGGCCTCGCTCAGGCCACGGCGTACGGCGGCCTGGCCGGCCTCCACGTGCAGGGCGGCGAAGCGGACGAGGACGACCGGGTGGCGCCGCAGCACTCCGTAGGAGCGGTACTCCGGCGGGCAGAGGTCGAGCAGCCAGGAGGTCGCGGTGTCCTCCCAGCGGGGGGCGTCGGGCGGACGGACCGCGGCGGGCCAGCCGGCCGGTGCGACGGGCCGCTGCCCGGGTGCCGGACGGACCGGCGGGCGACCGGACGGACGAGGGGTGGGGGGCGGTCCGAACATGGACCCACCCTACGCCGACTTCGAACACCTGTTCGACCGTTCAACCGGGCAGGAAGCTGAGCCGCACCTCGCGGGTCCGGTTGTCGACGTTGAGGTCGACCAGGCAGATGCTCTGCCAGGTGCCGAGCTCGAGGCGCCCGTCCAGGACCGGGACGGTGGCGTGGGGCGGCACGATCGCCGGCATGACGTGGGAGCGGCCGTGGCCGGTCGATCCGTGGCGGTGGCGCCAGCGGTCGTCAGCGGGGAGCAGGTCGCCGAGCGCACCCAGCAGGTCGGCGTCGGAGCCGGCCCCGGTCTCGATGATCGCGATGCCGGCGGTCGCGTGCGGCACGAAGACCTGCACCAGCCCGTCGCCCTGACCGCGCACGAACTCGGCGACGTCGCGGGTCAGGTCGAGGACGACCTCGTCCTCGCCGGTGTCGTAGCTCCTGGTCTCGCTCCTCATGCGGTGCTCGCTCATCCGCCGATGCTACGCACCAGCAGGACGAGGGCGGAGCCGCCGCAGACGGCCAGCACGGCTGGGCGGACGCGCTCGGCGGCCATCCGTCGCCGCAGGACCTGACCGGCCCAGGCCCCGACCAGCAGGACCGGCACCATCACGAGCGCGAGCAGCGCGTCGTGCGCGTTGACCTCACCCGCGACTGCGAGCCCCGCGAGCGAGAGGGCCGCGCCGCCGAGGAAGTAGACCGCCATCGTGGTGCGGATCTCCCGCGGCGGCCGGTGCTGGTAGAGGATCGCGAGCGGTGGGCCGCCGATGGAGGTGGCCGTGCCGGAGACCCCGGAGACCAGGCCGGCGGTGACCAGGGTCCGCCGGTTCACGGGGATCTGCACGGTGCGCCAGGTCAGCAGCACGGCGAGCAGCACCATGACGCCGACGGCCACCCCGATGAGGCGGTCCGGGGCGACCACGACGACCGCCACGCCGCCCACGGTCCCGACCAGCCGGGGCGGGAAGGCCCAGGTCAACCCGCGCCAGTCGATGTCCTCGCGCTCGCCGGCCAGCGTCACCAGCGGCATCGCGACGGCGAGCCACAGCAGGAGCTCGGGCATGACACCGGGCTCGACGAGCGTGACGACCGGGGCCGCCACCAGGCCGAGCCCGAGGCCGACGATGCTCTGCACGACAGCACCCACGAGCAGCGCCGTCACGATGACCGCGAGGTCGAGCGGCGTGATCCCGAGCATCGGGCCCCTTCCGGCGTACGTCGTACCGACTCCAGCGACCGCCACCGACCCAGGCGCGTGGACGCTTCGCGAGGGTCGTGACCCTTGCGAAGCGTCCATAACCCCGCGTTACATGCGGGGAGAGGGGTGCTGCTACTTGGGGAGGAGGGAGCGCAGGACGTATTGCATGATCCCGCCGTGGCGGTAGTACTCGGCCTCGCCGGGGGTGTCGATGCGGACCACGGCGTCGAACTCCGTGTCGCCGGCCGTCACCTTCACCGTTCGCGGCGTCGAGCCGTTCGCTTGCCCTGAGCCCGTCGAAGGGTTGAGCTCGGTGACGCCGGTGATCGAGAACGTCTCCTCGCCGGTGAGGCCCAGCGACTCGGCGTTCTCGCCCTCGGGGTACTGCAGCGGCAGCACGCCCATGCCGATGAGGTTCGAGCGGTGGATCCGCTCGTAGGACTCGGCGATGACGGCCTTGACTCCCAGCAGCGCAGTGCCCTTGGCGGCCCAGTCGCGCGACGAGCCGGAGCCGTACTCCTTGCCCGACAGCACGACCAGCGGCGTACCGGCCTCCTGGTAGTGCTCGGAGGCCTCGTAGACGCTCGTGGTCGGGGCGTCGTCGCCCTCACCCTGGGTGAAGTCGCGGGTGAAGCCACCCTCGGTGCCCGGGGCCAGCTGGTTGCGCAGCCGGATGTTGGCGAACGTGCCGCGGATCATGATCTCGTGGTTGCCGCGCCGCGACCCGTAGGAGTTGAAGTCGCGCTGCTCGACGCCGTGCTCGCGCAGGTAGGACCCGGCCGGCGAGTCCTTCTTGATCGCACCCGCGGGCGAGATGTGGTCGGTGGTCACCGAGTCGCCGAGCTTCAGCAGCACGCGCGCGCCCTCGATGTCCTCGACCGGCTCCGGCTCCTGCGGCATGCCGTCGAAGTAGGGAGGGCGCCGCACGTAGGTGGAGTCCTCGTCCCAGGCGAACGTGTCGCCGTCGGGGGTCTCCAGCGACTTCCACCGCTCGTCCCCGGCGAAGACGTCGGAGTAGTCGTCGGTGAACATCTCCGAGGTGATCGCCGAGGCGACGACCTCCTCGACCTCGGCCGCCGAGGGCCAGATGTCGCGGAGGTAGACGTCGTTGCCGTCGGTGTCCTTGCCGAGGCTGTCGTTGAACAGGTCGCAGTCCATGGAGCCGGCCAGCGCGTAGGCGACGACCAGCGGCGGGGACGCGAGGTAGTTCATCTTCACGTCGGGGTTGATCCGGCCCTCGAAGTTGCGGTTGCCCGAGAGCACCGAGACGACGGCGAGGTCGTTGTCGTTGACCGCCTGCGACACCTCGGGGATGAGCGGGCCCGAGTTGCCGATGCAGGTGGTGCAGCCGTAGCCGACGAGGTTGAAGCCCAGCTTGTCGAGGTACGGCGTCAGCTCGGCGCGCTCGTAGTAGTCCGAGACCACCTTGGAGCCCGGCGCGAGGGTCGTCTTGACCCACGGCTTGCGCTGCAGGCCCTTCTCGACGGCCTTCTTGGCCAGCAGGGCGGCGCCGATCATCACCGACGGGTTGGACGTGTTGGTGCACGAGGTGATCGCCGCGATCGCGACCGCACCGTGGTCGAGGTCGAACTCGGTGCCGTCGTCGAGGGTGACCTTGGCCGGGTTCGACGGGCGGCCGTCGGGGCTGCCGGCCGGGTGGTTGTGCCAGTCGTCGGGAGCACCGGCGCCGTTGCCGCGCTCGTCGCCGGGGCTGGTGCCGGGGGCGTCGCTGGACGGGAAGGACTCGTCGGAGGCCTCGTCGACGCTCGACCTCTGGGCGTCGTCGGGCTGCTCCTGGGCGGGCACGCCCTCCTGGTCGGAGCCGCCCTCGGCGTCACCGTCGTCGACGTAGTCGGCCAGCGAGGTGCGGAAGGCCTCCTTGGCGTCGGAGAGCGAGACGCGGTCCTGGGGGCGCTTCGGGCCGGCCAGCGACGGGACGACGGTGGTCAGGTCGAGCTCGAGACGCTCGGAGTAGCGCGGCTCGGCCTCCGGGTCGTGCCAGAGGCCCTGCTCCTTGGCGTAGGCCTCGACCAGCGCGAGCTGCTCGGGCTCGCGGCCGGTGAGCTCGAGGTACTTGATGGTCTCCTCGTCGATCGGGAAGACCGCGATGGTCGAGCCGAACTCCGGGGACATGTTGCCGATGGTGGCGCGGTTCGCCAGCGGCAAGCGCGGAGACGCCGGGGCCGTAGAACTCCACGAACTTGCCGACCACGCCGTGCTTGCGCAGCATCTCGGTGATCGTCAGCACCAGGTCGGTGGCGGTCGCGCCCTCAGGCAGGTCGCCGTTGAGCTTGAAGCCGACCACGCGCGGGATGAGCATGGACACGGGCTGGCCGAGCATGGCCGCCTCGGCCTCGATGCCGCCGACGCCCCAGCCCACGACGCCGATGCCGTTGACCATGGTGGTGTGCGAGTCGGTGCCGACGCACGTGTCGGGGTAGGCCTGCAGCACCGTCTCGTCGGTCGAGCCCGTCGAGACCTCGCGGGTGAAGACGGTGCGGGCGAGGTGCTCGATGTTGACCTGGTGCACGATGCCGGTGCCGGGCGGGACGACCTTGAAGTCGTCGAAGGCGCCCTGGCCCCACCGCAGGAACTGGTAGCGCTCCTTGTTGCGCTCGTACTCGATCTCCACGTTGCGCTCGAAGGCCTCGGGCGAGCCGAAGACGTCGGCGATGACCGAGTGGTCGATGACCATCTCGGCGGGAGCCAGCGGGTTGATCCGGGAGGCGTCGCCGCCGAGCTCCTCCATGGCTTCGCGCATGGTGGCGAGGTCGACCACGCAGGGTACGCCGGTGAAGTCCTGCATGATCACGCGAGCCGGGGTGAACTGGATCTCCGTGGAGGGGTCCGCGTCGGCGTCCCAGCCGGCCAGCGCCTTGATGTCGTCGGCGGTGATGTTGGAGCCGTCCTCGGTGCGCAGGAGGTTCTCCAGCAGCACCTTGAGGCTGTAGGGCAGCGACGCGACGTCGAGCCCCTCGCCCTCGACGGCGTCGAGACGGAAGATCTCGTACCCCTTGCCGTCCACGTCCAACGTGGTCCTCGCCCCGAAGCTGTCCTGGCTCGCCATCAACCGTCTCCTCGTCGTCTGCACCGTTGCGCCTGCTCGGTGGCCCATCTTGCCGCTCGTGGGCGGTCGTGGCGACCGGACCCACCAGTTGGTGTTTATCTTGACGTCAAGATACCACCCGCAAGAGCACCAGGGCAGCGCAACCACGCGTCGGCTGACACGCACAGCCCCCTCCAGCGATCCCCTTCGAGGTCGCCATGGCCCTTCGGCGCAAAACGTGGCACTCTTGCTGGACCGTTCCAGCAGACATCGGAGTCATCTCGTGACCTTCCTCGACCGCATCGCCTCAGCCCCGATCTCCTGGGGCATCTGCGAGGTCCCCGGCTGGGGGCACATGCTCCCGACCGAGCGGGTGCTCACCGAGATGACCGAGCTGGGGATCCCCGCCACGGAGTACGGCGCACCTGGGTTCCTGCCCACCGACCCCGACGCCATCCAGGGGGTCCTCGGCAACCACGGCATGACCCTGCTCGGGGGCTTCGTCCCGCTCGTGCTGCACGACTCCGCCCGTCGCGAGGAGACGCTGGCCCGCACACGCGCGGTGGCCGACCTCTTCGGCCGCGCGGGTGCCTCGACCCTGGTGTCCTGCCCGGTGATGGACGACGACTGGTCCGTGCCCCGTCCACTCGACCGTGGCGAGCACGCCCACCTCCTGCGGATGCTCGCCGAGGTCGACGCCATCTGCGGCGACGCGGGCCTCCGCCAGGTCCTGCACCCGCACGTCCAGACCGTCGTGGAGACCTCGGGTGACGTCGACCGGATCCTTGAGGACTGCGACGTCTCCTGGTGCCTCGACACCGGCCACCTGGCCATCGGCGGCACCGACCCCGTGGACTTCGCGCGACAGGCCGCCGACCGGGTGGGGCACGTCCACCTCAAGGACGTCCGGCTGGACCTCGTGCCGGCCCTCCTCGACCGCTCGACCTCGATCATGGAGGGCGTGCAAGCCGGACTGTTCCCGCCGCTCGGGCAGGGTGACCTCGCGCTGGCCGACGTCGTCGGCACCCTCGAGCGCGCCGGCTACGAGGGCTGGTACGTCATCGAGCAGGACTCCGCCATCACCGGGGCCCTTCCGGGCGAGGGCGAGGGTCCCGTCACCGGAGTCGCCGAGTCCATGCGCTACCTCCGAGAGGTCGTCGCACCTCTGGTGGAGCAGGACGCATGACCGACGGCACCCTCGACCTGCTCGCGCTCGGAAGGGTCAGCGTCGACCTCTACGCGCAGGAGGCGGGCGCGACCTTCCTGGACCCGCAGACCTTCGTGAAGTCGATCGGTGGGAGTCCCAGCAACGTCGCGGTCGCCGCCGCTCGCCTCGGGCTGCGGTCGGCCGTCGTCACCGCGGTCGGCGCCGATCCGCTCGGTGACTACACGGTCGCGAAGCTCTCCGCGCTCGGGGTGGAGACGCGGTACGTCGCCGTCCGCGCCGACGGACGCACCCCGGTCGTGCTCGTCGCACTGGAGGATCCGGCCGAGCCGACGATCACCTTCCTGCGCGAACCGGACGCACCTGACACCAGGATCGACCCGGACGCGGTCGACGAGGACACGGTCGCCACCTGTCGGGTGCTGTGGACCAGTGGCGCCACGCTCGCGACCGGCGCGACGGCGCGGACGGCGCTGCGGTGGCTCGAGCAGCGCTCCCGTCGCCCTCACACGGTGCTGGACCTCGACCACCGCCCGAGCCTGTGGTCCGACCCCTCCGACGCCACCGCCGCCGCCGAGCGCGCGATCGAGCACTCCAGCGTCGTGATCGGGAACCGCTCCGAGTGCGCGATGGCGCTCGGGGTCTCCGAGCCGCACGCGGCGGCCGACGCCCTGCTCTCCCGGGGGGTGACGACGGCCGTGGTGAAGATGGGAGCCGACGGCGTGCTGCTCGCCACCGCCGAGGAGCGCGTGGTCATCGACCCGGTGCGAGTGACGGTCCGGTGCGGGTCCGGGGCCGGCGACGCCTTCGGTGGGGCCCTGGCGGCCGGTCTGGTCAACGGGTGGCCCCTGGCGCGGACCGGTCGCCTCGCGAACGCGGCCGGCGCCCTGGTCACCTCCCGACTGACCTGCGCCGACGCCATGCCGACCCTGGCCGAGCTGGAGGCCTTCGTGACCGAGGACGAGCGCATGCCTACGGGGGTGACCGCCGGTGGCTGACCACACACGTGCCGTGAGCGACAAGGACTTCCAGGCGCTGACTGAGGTCAGGGTCCGTGAGCCGGGACGGCTCACCCAGGCGTTGACGCGCCGACGCCGGCGGCCGCTGGTGGGCCAGGACGGCCGCATGCTCCTGCTCGCCGCCGACCACACCGCGCGGGGCAAGCTGGCCATCGGCTCCGAGCCCATGGCCGCAGCGGATCGCCACTCGCTGCTGGACCGGATCGTCACCGGGCTCGAGGACCCCCGCGTCGACGGTGTCCTCGGGAGTGCGGACGTCCTGGAGGAGCTCGCGCTCCTCGGTGCGCTGGACGGTCGGCTCGCGGTGGGCACGATGAACCGCGGAGGCGTCGCCGGCGCTTCGTGGGAGCTGGACGACCGGCTCACCGCCTACGACGCCGAGCACGTCGTGTCCCTCGGCCTCGACGGCGGGAAGACGCTGTTGCGGGTCGAGCCGACCGACCCGGGGGTCGCGCGCACCCTCGAGACGGTGGCCCGACTCACCACGGCCCTGGCCGATGCCGGCGTCATGACCCTCATCGAGCCGCTCCCCTACCGGGCCCGCCCGGGGGGTGGCGTCGAGCTCGACCCGTCCGAGGACGCGTTGGTCCGGATGGTCGCCCTCGCGAGCGGGCTCGGGTCGTCATCGGCGTACACCTGGCTCAAGGTCCCGACCACGGTCCACCCCGCGCGCGTCGCTGCCGCCACGACCTGCCCGTTGCTGCTGCTGGGCGGTGACGTCGGCCGCGACCACGAGCAGGTCTTCGGCGCCTGGCAGCACGCACTGCAGGTCTCGAACATCCGGGGCCTGGTCCCGGGCCGTGCCCTGCTCTACCCCGAGGTGCTGAGCGTGCGTGACGCCGTCGACCGCGCCGCCACCCTCGTCCACCCCACTGCCCCTCCGCTCTCCCAGAAGGACACACCATGAGCAACCACCACCGATCCGGGACGTTGTCGACCGCTGACACCTTGGTCACGGTCACCCCGGAGCAGGCCGGCTGGGCCTACAGCGGACTCGAGGTCTTCGACCTCGGCGCCGGGCCCGTCACCCGGGACCTCGACGGGGTCGAAGGCGTCCTCGTGCCTCTGTCCGCCACCGACCTGAGGGTCGTGGTCGACGGTGAGACCCACATCTTGCGCGGACGAACCGGCGTGTTCGAGGCCGTCTCGGACTGGATGTACCTCCCGCTGGGGGCAGCCGTGGAGATCTCGGGGGCCACCGGAGAGGTCGCGCTGTGCACCGCCCGGGCGACCGAGCGGTTCCCGATGTGCGTGACCGCGGCCGAGGACGTGCCCGTGGAGGTGCGCGGCGGGGGCCGCGCCTCCCGCCAGGTCACGAACATCGCGACGCCGGACTCCTTCGCCGGCGCCGACCGGATCAACGTCTGCGAGGTGAT
>CAVXMH010000014.1:0-47752 GCA_963762755.1 uncultured Actinomycetota bacterium
ACGCCCACTCCGCGCAGACCGGGGCGGTCATGCGGCCTTCCGTGTTCGAGGCCTACGCCCGCGCGGCCGGCTTCGCGGAGGTCGCGGTGGCCGACGTGCCCCACCCGTTCTGGCGGTTCTACCGGCCCTCCTGAGCGGGTCCGTGAGGGGTGTGCCGACGGGCAGGCAGCTCGCGCCACATCGGCGCTCTCAGCGCCTGTGTCAGCCCCACCTGCCTGCCCGTCGGCCTGGCCGGCCAGAGAGGAGGGGGCCGACGGCCCGGACCCGGGGCCGGTCTACGGCACCTGATCGAGCGGACCGCTCAGCACCCGGTAGCGGACGTGGCTCGCCAGCGGCGAGTGCGCCGACTCGACCGGCTCCAGCCGGAGCCCGGGCAGTCCGTCCAGCAGCCGCTCACCACCGCCCATCGTGACCGGCGAGACGTCCACGACGAGCTCGTCGACCACGCCGGCCCGCAGCGCCTGCTGCACCGTCGACGCGCCACCGGTGATCCGGAGCAGCCCATGGGCACCGGCGGCCTCCCGGGCCCGCTCGAACGCGACGTCGAAGCCGTCGACGAAGTGGAACGTCGTGCCGCCTGCCATCTCGATCGGGTCGTGCGGGTGGTGGGTCAGCACGAAGACCGGGCAGTGGTACGGCGGGTCCTCACCCCACCAGCCGCGCCAGTCGCGGTCCCACGCACCACGCACCGGTCCGAACATGTTGCGACCCATCACGCAGGCGGCGAGCGGCCGGGCGAGCAGGTCGCGCCACGGCTCGTCCTCGGGGTGCACCGGGTCGCGCATCATCCACGGGTGCAGCCCCTCACCACCCAGGCCCAGCGGCTGGGACTCGCTCTGGTCAGGCCCGGCAGCGTAGCCGTCGAGCGAGATGGTCGCGTGCGCGGTGGTGGTCCCCATGGCACCGGGACTCTAGCCCCGCGACGGGTCGTCCCGGTCCGTGTACCGGTCGGTCCGCTCAGTCCGCTCAGTCCGCTCGGTCCGCTCGGTCTGCTCAGTCCGCTCAGTCCGCGGGGCCGTTGCTGACCGCCACGACCGCGGCGTTGCCGCGCCCGTCGACCTTGACCGTCGCGACCACGGACCCGCCCTGCACGGCCTTCTCCAGCGCGAGCGCCTCGTCCTGCGGCAGGAACCAGCTCTCGATGCCGCACCGGATCTGCCAGTACTGGTCGGTGCACCGCAGGTAGGTGCCGTCCTCGGGCCGCTCGCGAGACCAGTCGTCGGCGACCCAGGCGTCGCCGTCCTCACGCAGGGCGAGGTAGACGGGGCCGTTCTCGCCGTCCTCCATCGACCCCAGGCCGCCACCCTCCCCGCGGGAGCCGTTGGCTCGCAGGTCGGGGTAGTCCAGCGCGACGTAGGCGCCGCGGAACGGGTCGATCGGGTCGACCGGTCGCACCCGCAGCTGGATCTCCTCACCCGTCGTGCGGGCCGACAGCTGCGGCCAGCTGCCCGCAGCGACCAGGCCGAGCTGGGCGAGCAACAGGAGCGGGAGGGTGAGGGCGAGCCGGTGGGAAGGCTGGAGGTGCGTGAGGTGGCGTTTCATCGGGGGTCTCCGTGGTCGGGGCGGACGATGGATTCGGACTCGGGGTCGCCGAGGGTCTTCGCGAGCTGGCGCCGGCCGCGGTCGGCGAGCCAGCCGGAGCCGGCGAGGATCAGGCCCATGAGCAGGAACAGCCAGGCGCCGTCGACGATCTGGGCGAAGACCGCGAAGCTCTGCACGGTCGTGAACAGCACCAGCGCGACGAGCGCGACGACGGTGAGCTCGGTGCGGTCGCGGAGCACCCCGAGGGCGGCTACCCCGGCGCTCACGGCGAGGTAGCCGAGCACCGCGACGGCGGCGTGGGCCCAGTCGACGAGCCCGACGTCGCTCGCGTCGGCGCCGGCGTCCCAGAGCACGAGGAGGACGGCCAGGCCGGTGACGGCGAGGGCGGCGAGCGGCTCCCAGGCCAGCCACGGCAGCGGCGTACGGCGACCGGGGTCGCCCGGGCCGCCCCGCGAGCGCCAGGTGACGACCACGGCTGCGGCGGCGAGCAGAGTCGCGACCACGACCGTGGCGACGAGCCGGGGGGTCCAGACGGCGGCCTCACCCTCGACGAAGGGCAGGGCGGCTACGAACAGGGCGCCGAGCAGGACGACCGCGCCGGCCACCCGCCACGGCGTCGCGAGGTCGGGTGCTCCGGCGGGCCGCGGCCCGGAGCGGTCGTGCAGGGTGGCGACGGCGATCGCGCCGACCCCCGCGGCGCAGATCACGAGCAGGACGCCGAGCACCGTCGGCTCGTCCAATGCGGCGCTCCACACCAGCCAGGCGAACCCCGCGATGACGCCGAGGACGACCGGCGCGGCGGCCCGCACGACGTACCCGTGCAGCAGCGCTCCGAGCGCCCAGACGCCCACCAGCCGCGGCTCGTACGCCGGCACCTGGAGGCTCTGCGCGGCCTGGAAGACGACCGCTCCGAGGAGCAGGCCCGCCAGCAGCCGCCCGGCGTGCACCACCGGGGAGGGCACCGGGCCCCCGTGGGCCCGGCGTCGAGCGAGCAGCTCCGCGCCGAGCGTGACCCCGGCCCAGACGACCGCGACCACGGTGAAGCGGGTCAACGGCGTCAGTCGGTCGAGGTTGGCCGCGACCAACCAGATCAGGCCGAAGCCGACGAAGACGGCGCCCAGGGCGAGCAGCAGCCGGGCGAGGCCGAGGGTGCGGGTGGCGCGGTAGCGGCCGACCAGCGCCTGGGCCTGCCCCGGGTCGATCAGCCCCTCCCGCTGCCAGTCGACGACCTCGGACCGCAGCCACTCCAGGTGGCCGGGCGCGACGGGACGGGTGGGGCGCTGGGGGTCCGGCGGCGGCGGTTGCGGGGCTCGCACGGGCGATGAGGTGCTCATACCTCCAGCGTCGCCCGGTTCGGGCCGCCGCGCCTGAGCAGGAGTACTCATTCCCGACTGACAGGTGACACCTGTCGTCCCCCGAGCCCGGCAGCGATTCAGTCGCGGGCGGTGAGGACCAGCGGACCGTCGGGGGTGATGGCGACCGTGTGCTCGGCGTGGGCTCCGCGCGAGCCGTCGACGCTGCGCAAGGTCCACCCGTCAGGGTCGGTGAAGATCTCGTCGGTGGAGTCGAGGAACCACGGCTCGATGGCGATGACCAGGCCCGGCTTGAGGGGGAAGCCCCGGCCGGCGCGGCCGTCGTTGGGGATGTGGGGGTCGCCGTGCATGGTGCGGCCGACCCCGTGCCCGCCGAACTGGGTGTTGATCCGGTAGCCCGCGCCGCGGCCGACGGCGGCGACGGCGGCGGAGATGTCGCCGACCTTGCCGCCCGGTTGGGCGGCGGCGATGCCGGCGGCGAGCGCCTCCTCGGCGGTCTCGATCAGACGCAGGTCGCGCTCGGCGGGGGTGCCGACGACGAAGCTGGTCGCGGAGTCGGAGACCCAGCCGTCGACGGAGACCGCGAAGTCGAGGCTGACCAGGTCGCCGTCGCGCAGCACGTAGTCGTAGGGCAGGCCGTGCAGCACCGCATCGTTGACGGACGTGCAGATGACCTTGCCGAACGGGCTGGCGCCGAAGGACGGGTGGTAGTCGATGTAGCACGACTCCGCGCCGCGCTCGCGGATCATCGCGTGCGCCATCTCGTCGATCTCGAGGAGGTTGGTCCCCACCCCGACCTTCGCGGACAGGTGGGTGAGGACGTCGGCGACGAAGCGTCCGGCGGGACGCATCTGCTCGATCTCAGCGGGGGTGCGTAGCTCGATCATGGTGCGTCGAGGGTATCGGTCCGTCCTGACGGCGGTGAAATCCTCGCCGGCTCCCACCCCGGGCCGCTGCGTGGCAGGGTGACCGACATGAAACTGGGTCTGCAGCTGGGGTACTGGGGAGCAGGGCCGCCCGAGGGCGTGGGCGCCATGGTCGCGGAGGCCGAGCGTTGCGGCTTCGACGCCGTCTTCACCGCCGAGGCGTGGGGGAGCGACGCGTTCACCCCGTTGGCGTGGTGGGGCAGGGACACCGAGCGGCTCCGGCTGGGCACCTCCATCGTGCAGATGTCGGGTCGCACGCCGGCCTCGATCGCGATGCACACCCTCACGCTCGACCACCTCTCGAACGGCCGCGTGATCCTCGGCATGGGCGTCTCGGGCCCCCAGGTGGTGGAGGGCTGGTACGGCCAGCCGTTCTCCAAGCCGCTGGCACGGACCCGCGAGGTCGTCGACGTCATCCGCCAGGTGCTCGCCCGCGAGGGCCCGGTCACCAACGACGGCCCGCACCACCCGCTGCCGTACGCCGGCGAGGGCTCGGTCGGGCTGGGCAAGCCGCTGAAGCCGATCACGCACCCGCTGCGCGCGGACGTCCCGATCTGGCTCGGCGCCGAGGGCCCCAGGAACGTCGCCCAGACCGCCGAGATCGCTGACGGCTGGCTGCCCCTGTTCTACTCGCCGGCCGCGGCCGACCTGTACCGCCCCTGGCTGGCCGAGGGCTTCGCGCGGGAGGGCGCGCGACGTACCCCCGAGACCTTCGAGATCGCCGCCACCTGCCACCTCGAGATCACCGACGACCGCCCGCGCGCGCTCGAGGCCATGAAGCCGTCCACCGCGCTCTACATGGGCGGCATGGGCGCCAAGGAGGCGAACTTCCACAAGCAGGTCTTCGAGCGGATGGGGTACGCCGACCTCGCCGACCGCGTCCAGGACCTCTACCTCGAGGGCCGCAGGGACGAGGCGACCGCGCTCGTGCCCGACCAGCTCGTCGACGACATCCACATCATCGGTGACGCCGCCCTCGTCCGGGATCGCGTCGCGCAGTGGGAGGAGGCAGGGGTCACCACCCTGCTGCTCTCGTGCCGCTCGGCCGAGGAGATCCGCCGCGTGGCCGAGGTCGTGCTGGGGTGAGCCGCCGGTCGGGTGGGGGACTCGGGTCCGTCGCGACGCTGGCCCGACGTCGTCGCCCCATCGGGCGGCTGGTCGGCGCGTACGGACTGTTCATCCTCAGCGAGTACGTCGCCTGGGTCGCCGTCCTCGTCATCGCCTTCAAGCGCGGAGGCGCCACCGAGTCGGGCCTCGTCGCGCTGCTCCAGCTCGCCCCCGCGGCGGCCGCGGCGCCGTACATCGCCCGCCTCTGCGACCGCTACCCACCGTGGACCGTCCTCTACGGCGGGTACCTCGTGCAGGGGGCCGGCCTGGTCGTGGCGGGCGGCGCCGCGGCGATGGGCGACATCGTCCTGGTGTACGCCGGCTCCGTGGTCGCCTCCGTCGCCGTGGTCACCGCGCGCCCGGCACAGGCCGCCCTGCTGCCCCGCCTGGCCACCGCGCCGGAGGACCTGACCGAGGGCAACGTGCTGGTCGGGTGGATCGAGAACGTCGGGGTGATCGCCTCCGGCCTGCTCGCCGGCTGGCTGCTCGCCGTGTCCGGACCCACCTCCGCCCTGGTGCTGGCGGGCGTCGCGAGCCTGCTCGGTGGCGCCATGGTCTGGAAGCTCGGCCACCGCGTGGTGGTCGGCCACGTCGCGGAGCGCACCCCCGACGACGCGCCCCGACCCCGACTGGGGCGCGAGGCCCGGCTGCTGCTCACCCTGCTGACCGTCCAGTGGGTGCTGATCGGCGGGCTCGACGTGCTCTTCGTGGTCATCGCCATCGACGTCCTGGCCGCCGGGGACGGCTGGGTGGGCTACCTGCAGACCGGGTTCGGGCTCGGGGGGCTGCTCGCGACCGTCGTCGCCGCGCTCCTCGTCGGTCGGCGCCTGGCCTGGCCCATCCTGGGCTCGGCGGTGGCCGCCGGAGTCTTCCTGGCGCTCGTCGCCGTCGCCCCCGGGGTGTGGACCTCCGCGGTGCTGCTGGGGCTGGTGGGCGCCTTCCGGTCCCTGCTCGACGTCGCGGGTCGCACGCTGCTGCAGCGCTCGGTGCCGCCGCACCTGCTGGGCCGGGTCTTCGGCCAGCTGGAGGGGCTCACCATGGCCGCGCTCGCCGTCGGCTCCCTGCTCGTGCCGGCCTTCGTCGCCCTCGGCGGCGACCGCGGCGCCATCGTCGGGATCGCCCTGATCATGCCGCTGGTCGCGGTCGTCGGGGGCCGTCGGCTGATGTCGGTGGACGCGGCGGCCACCGTCCCGGTCGTGGAGATCAGCCTGCTGCGTGACATGCGGATGTTCGGTGGCCTGCCGCCGCCCGTCCTGGAGTCGGTGGCGATGGCCATGGAGCGCCGGTCTCTCGCGCCGGACGAGGTGCTGATCCGCGAGGGCGAGCCCGGCGAGGCCTACTACGTCATCGCCGACGGCGCGCTGCACATCGAGCGCGGGGGCCGCTCACTCGGTCTGCGGCACCGCGGCGACGGGGTGGGAGAGATCGCCCTGCTGACGGGTACGCCGCGCACGGCGACCGTGTCCGCCCAGGGAGCGGCGACCGTCTACGAGCTCGGCCGCCAGCCGTTCCTCGCCGCCGTCAGCGGGCACCCCGGAACCACGGGTCTGCACCCGGTCGCCGCGACCATCCTCGACGAGCGGCTGCGCGACGACGACCCTGCCGCCGGCCCCTGACTCCCGCGCGACCTCACTCCTGCAGGCGCGAGCGTTCTCGGTCATCGCGAACGACGCAGCCGCCCACGACCCGGTCCCCGGCGCCGCGGGTCGCGGTGTGCACGGGATCTCAGACGGGGGTGAGGTGCGCGGTGAAGAGCCGCCGGGCGTTGGCCAGCGGGCGGGAGCGGACGAGCACCTCGACGAGGATCTCGCTGCCGTCGGCGCACAGGGCGGGGACGGTCACCGGGGTGTCGATCAGCGGGCCGCGTCCGGCGAAGAGGTGGAGCGTCACCCCGGCGAGGTGCGCCTGGCGGAACCGCTCGGGGATCACGTCGATCAGTCGGCACCCCACCAGGGCGGCCGGATCGGGGTAGCCCAGCGCCGCCGCGGCGGCCGCACTGACCGCGACCAGGGTGCCGCTGTCGTCGGCGGCGACGACCGCCTCGACGGAGTGCTGCACCTCCGAGGCGTCCCACCTCAGGGGCGGGGCGGTGGCGGGGCGGCCGCGCCGCACCGACGGGTCCCAGGCGGCGGGGGCGTCGCCGGCGGCCTGCCGGGCCACCTCGTGGCAGATCCAGCGGCGGAAGTCGCGAATCTCCGGCTGGATCGGCGGGGTCAGCAGCGACCCGGAGTCGGCCATGTCGGCCGCGTCCTCCAGCACCTGGTTGAGGACCGCGAAGTGGCGGACCGAGCCGGTCGGCACCTCGAGCACGACCTCGTCGGCCGACACGAGCGGCTCGACCGCCCCAGCCATCACCTCGTGCGGGGCCTGACCGAGCTCGGGGCGCCGGATCTGCTGCTCCATCAGGGCGATCGCGGCGCTGGCCGACGCATGCTCCTCCAGACCGGCCAGCGACTCCTCGTCGAGGCGCACGAGGAGGATCTCGCGCAGCAGCGACTCGGCGTGGATCTGCCAGGCGGCGTGCAGCAGCAGCGGCACCCGTCTCAGCACCACGGCGACGACGGGGAGCAGGCTCGACCCGCTCACGGGTGCCGGTTCGTGGTCGGGCAGGTCAGAGGCGACGCCGACCTCGAACCAGACGGTCTTGGAGTCGGCGCGCGAGCTCACCCCCCACCGCGTCGAGAGCTGGTCGACCATGAGCAGGCCCCGGCCCGTCGAGGCCAGGCTGCTGTAGTGGCGGGGGACGGGCAGGTGGGAGCTCCGGTCGAGGACCTCGACCCGCGCCCCACGGTCGTACAGCACGACCTCGACGTCGATCTCGGTGCCGGCGTGGACCACGGCGTTGGTGACGAGCTCGCTGACGCACAGCTCGGCGGCGTCGAGCAGCTCGGGGTCGGACTGCGCAGAGCTGAGCGCGGCACGGACCACGTGGCGGGCCTGGGCGACGCTCGAGGGGTACGGGCGCAGACCGCGCAGGCCCTGCGAACGATCCCGGCGAAGGTCGGTCACGCGACGTTTCTACCTCACGCGCCTCGTACGACACGCCGAAGTCGCGCGACGGGAACTACCTCTTGCGGAGGAACCGTCGTCCCAGCAGGGATCCGAGCCTCCGGCCGTGTGGTGCACCGATCCGGAAGCCGCGACGTGCAACCTTGGAGGGGCGTGGTGCGTCTTGAGGTCAGACACCCATCGAGAGGAACACGTCATGTCACGCAGGATCGTCGCAGTCGCGGTCGCGACCGCCGCCCTCGCCGGTGGCGCCTGGGGCGTCGGTTCGGCGTACGCCGACCACCGCGCCGCCCTGGACGGAGCCCGCCCGAGCGCGGCCGCTCCGGCCCCGGCCCCCACCACCGAGGGGACGACGACGTCCGACCCGGCGCCCAGCGTCACTGCGTCGGAGCGCCCGACGCAGCGACCCGCTCCCCGGCGCACCCCTGCCCCGCAGGTCACGCTGGAGCCCACGCCCGAGCCCGCCCCGGTCCTGCTCGCCCCGGGCGACCAGGGACCGGAGGTCCGTGAGATGCAGGCCCGACTGCGGCAGATCTTCTGGCTCTCCGGCGACGTCACCGACTACTACGGCGATGTCTCGCGTGCCGCGGTCGCCGGGTTCCAGACGAAGCGCGGCCTGCCCTCGACGGGCTCGCTCGACACGGTGACGCTGGAGCGGCTGGAGGGCATGACCACGGAGCCCACCGCCGACGAGCTGGCCAACGTCGAGCCCGAGCCGGTGGAGCCCTTGGCCGGCGCCGGGCTGGACCCGCGGTGCCTGACCGGTCGTGTGCTCTGCATCGACAAGTCGAGCAACAGCCTGCGCTGGGTGGTCGACGGCGACGTGCAGCTCACGCTGGACGCCCGCTTCGGCGGCAACGGCTACACCACGCGTGAGGGCCAGTTCGCGGTGAACGACAAGAGCCGTGACCACGTGTCGAGCATCTACGACACCTCGATGCCGTTCGCGATGTTCTTCAGCGGCGGGCAGGCGGTGCACTACTCACCGGACTTCGCCGCCACCGGGTACGCCGGCGCCTCGCACGGGTGCGTGAACATCCGCGACTACGACGCCATCGCGGGGTTGTACGACGAGGTCCAGCTCGGCGACAGGGTCGTCGTCTACTGGTCCTGAGACCAGGGCGTCGGTGAGCGAGATGAAGCAGTGGACGGACGAGGCGGTCGCGGAGGCGTTCGTGGACTGGTTCTGGGTGCCGGACGGTTCCGAGACCTGGGACGTCCTGGGGGCGCGCGTCGTGCGGTTCCCGGCCTACATCGCCCGACGGATGCACGCCACGCTGCACCTGACCGGCGCCGGTGAGGCCACCCCGGGGCACCTGATCGATTCCGTCGTGAAGGTGGCCGGAGCCGTCGGCGAGAGCGAGGTCCGCTTCCACGTCGCCGAGCGGCCCGAGCACGACGAGCTGCTGTCCGCACTGCTGGACCGCGGCCGGCTGGAGGAGACGCTGGCGCAGCTCGCCTTCACCGGTACGCCGCCGCCGGTCGCGTCCGGCGCGCCGGACGTCCGACCAGTCCTCGACGAGCGCGACGCCCGCGCCCTCGACGACATCGACGTCGCGGTCTTCGACGAGCAGCCGATGGACGACGTACGCCTGGGCCAGATGGTCGCCGAGGCGCGCGCCCAGTGGGGCGAGCGGACGGACGCCCGGTTCGTGGCCTGGCGCGGCGACGAGGCGCTCGGCTCCGGCGGCATGTCGCGGGCGGATGACGTGCTGCGACTCTGGGGAGGGGCGACCCTCCCGGCCGCGCGCCGCCAGGGCGTGTACGCCGCGGTGCTGCGCGCCCGCCTGGCGGTCGGATGGGACTGGGGCGCCACGTTGGCGATCGTCCGTGGTCGCGTGGACACCTCGGCACCGCTCCTGCGCAGCACCGGCTTCACCACGGTCGGGCGCGCGCTGTCGGTCGTCGTCGGTGTGCCGGGCTCCTGACGTGCGACCGACCCGCGGCTAGGGTCGCGCCATGCGCGCCATCACCTACGCCGTCACCGGCGAGCCCGACGTCCTCACCCTCGACGACAAGGAGCCGACCGAGCCCGGACCCGGAGAGGTCCGGGTGGCCGTCCACCGTGCGGGGGTCAACCCCACGGACTGGAAGGCCCGCCGCGGCACCGAGCCCGGCGTGGCCGTGGAGCCGGCGAAGGTGCCCGGCCAGGACGGTGCGGGCGTCGTCGAGGCCGTGGGCGAGGGAGTCGACGAGGCGCGCGTCGGGGAGCGGGTGTGGCTCTGGGAGGCCGGTCACGGGCGACCTGACGGCAGCGTGCAGGAGCTGACGGTTCTGCCCGCCGACCGGGCGGTTCGGCTGCCCGACGAGGCATCGTTCGACCTCGGCGCGAGCGTCGGCATCCCGTTCATGACGGCCCACCGTTGTCTGAGCGTAGGTGAGGGTGGTCCGCGCGAGCTCGGCCCCGGCGCCCTGGAGGGGCGAACGGTGCTGGTCTCCGGCGGCGCCGGCGCGGTGGGCAACGCCGCCATCAAGCTCGCCACCTGGTCGGGGGCGGAGGTGGTCACCACCGTCAGCAGCCCCGAGAAGGCCGACCTGGCACGGCGCGCGGGTGCTCGTCACGTCGTGAACTACCGCGAGGACGACGTGGTCGAGGCGGTGCGGGAGATCGCACCCGACGGTGTCGACCTCGTCGTCGAGGTGGCCGCCGCGGCCAACGCCGAGATCTGCGCCGGCGTCCTCGCCCCCGGCGGCACCGTGTCCGTCTACGCCGACGACGGCGGCGCCCCGCTGACCCTGACCGTGCGCCCGCAGATGATGCTCAATGCCCGCTGGCAGTTCGTGCTCGTCTACACCGCACCCGAGGAGTGGAAGCAGCGTGCGGTGCGCGATGTCGCTCGCGGGATGGCCGCGGGCGTCGTCACCGTCGGTGAGGAGCATGGTGTGCCCCTGCACCACTTCGGCCTCGAGGACGCCGCCGGGGCCCACGCGGCCGTCGAGGCCGGTGCCGTCGGCAAGGTGATCGTCGACGTCGTCGCCTGAGCGACGCACGAGATCTCACGCCGGGTCGGTGACGTCGGCGACCACGGCGTCCAGGGCTGCGACTACCTCGGACGCGTCCACGGTGAGCGTGACGCCGTGCGCCCCTCCGCCGAGTGACACCGCACCGGTCATCCGCTCGTCGGCGACCACCGGCCACGCGTGGGTGGAGCCCAGCGGCGTGATGGTGCCGCGCACGAAACCGGTGACGTCGTACGCCGTGCCCGCGTCGGGCATCGACAGCCGGTTCACCCCCAGCAGGCCACGCAGCTTGGGCCAGCTGATCTCGCGGTCGCCCGGGACGAGCACGAACCGGTAGTCGCCCTCGCTGACGCGGACGACCAAGGTCTTCACGATCGCCGACGCCGGGACGCCGCGCGCGTCGGCCGCCTCCTGCAGCGACCGGACCGGGCCGTGCCGGGTCACACCGTGCTCGAGCCCCAGCGCCTCGGCCGCCGCCACGACCCGCTCGGAACGGTCGTGGTCCGACTCGGTCACGGACCCGTCAGCCCGAGGACCTGCTCGAGCTCCTCCAGGGCCTCGCCGGCGTACACGGCGATCTTCTGCAGGCTCGGGACCGCGTCGCGCGAGCCGGTGAAGCCGATGCAGAGCGACTGGGCGTTGCTGACGCAGGTGATGTTCAGCGCCTGACCGTGGAAGAGCAGGCTGAGGGGGTAGTACTCCTCGACCCGGGACCCGTCGAAGTAGCGCTGCTCCTTCATGCCGGGCACGTTGCTGATCACGACGTTCGCCGCCTGCACCCCGACCCCGCCGATGCCCAGCATCGCCTGGCCGAGGAACGGCGTCATGAGCAGCGCGGTGTAGGCGTCCATGGTGGCGCCCGCCGCGCTCGGCAGCCGCTGCTTGCCCTTCTGGGTCGACTCACGCACCACCCGGATCCGCTCCACCGGGTCCTCCACGTCCGTGCCGAGCCTGGCGTAGAGGAACGTGATGGCGTTGCCGACGCCCACGCCCTCCTGCCGGACCGACACCGGCACGATCGTGGTCAGGCTGCTGCCGGGCAGCTCGTCGAGCTCGAGCAGGTAGCGGCGCAGCGCGCCACCGCAGATGGCGAGGAAGACGTCGTTGAGGCTGCCCTCGGCAGCCTTCGCGACCCGCTTGACCCGGTCCATGTCGTAGGTCTGCGTCGCGAAGCGCCGCGACCTGCCGATGCGTCCGTTGAGGACCGAGCGAGGCGCCCGCCACGGGACGGCACGCTGCTTGTCGCCGGAGCCCGTCGCGCTCTCGAGGTACGTCGACGCGAGGCTGCCGACCACCGACGCGGCCGACCGCACGAGCCCGGGTCCGGAGTCGTCGGCCGTCGCGACCTCCTTGGTCCTCGGTGGCAGCCCGGACTGGTCGGCGCCGCGGGTGCCGACCGCCCACGGCGGCAGCATCCCGCGGGCGTCGGGGTCGACGGAGAAGATGCGGTTGGCGAGGCGGACGCCGCCCACGCCGTCGATCTGGGAGTGGTGCACCTTCATGTACATCGACCACTGGCGCTCGGCGACACCCTCGATGACGTGGCACTCCCACAGCGGATAGCTCCGGTCGAGGCGCGCGGAGTGCAGCCGGGACACCAGGACACCGAGCTCGCGCTCGCCGCCGGGGGAGGGGACCGCGGAGTGCCGCAGGTGGTAGTCGAGGTCGATGTCCTCGTCGGCGAGCTGCTCCCACCGTGGCAGGCCGACGCCGCGCACCAGCCCGCGCAGCTTGTAGTTGAACGGCGGCTGGAAGGTGGCGTGCTCGCGCCAGCGCGTGACGAGGTCCTCGAGGTAGTTCTCGTCGCCGTCGTCGGGCATCGTGAACGTCGCCAGCACCCCGACGTGCGCGGGGGTGCGTGAGGTCTCGGCCAGCAGCCAGCCGGCGTCGTTGATCTTGAGAACCTTGGCCACCCGCCCCGCCTCCTCCGGCCCCGGCGGACCGCTCGCGCCAGTGTCCCCGAACCTCGCCCCGCCCGCTCGCCGTTCGGTGAACCCGTCCACCTCGCGGGCATGATGGGCGTCATGACCATCCACCGGTCCCACCCCTTCGAGCCCGCCCGGGAGGACCGCGACGCCCTGCGCCGGTTCCGGGGCCGGCTGCCCGCCGGCGTCACGCTGTGGACCGCCGGCTCGGGCCCCGAGCCCACCGGCGGTGCGTGGGCGGGTCTCACGGTGTCGTCGGTGATGGTGGCGGCCGGCGAGCCGGCGCGCGTGCTCGCCCTGCTCGACCCTGACGCCGACGTGGTCGAGCTGCTGCGGGAGACCGGCACCGCGACGGTGCAGGTGCTGGCCTGGCCGCACCGTCAGCTCGCCGAGATGTTCGCCGGCACCGCGCCCGCCCCCGGCGGCGCCTTCACCCACGCCGGCTTCGAGGAGACGCCCTGGGGTCCCGCCCTCGTCGACGCGCCGGCGCGGCTCGGCGTACGCCTGGAGGCGGAGCGCGAGGTGGGCTGGTCGGTCGAGGTCACCTGCGTGGTCGAGCACGCCGAGGTCTCCGACACCGACCCCGGCGACGAGCCCCTGGTCCACCAGCGCGGCCGGTGGTGGCGGAGCGGCGTCGGCGCCTGAGCCCGGTTGCCGCAGCGACGACTGCGCAGCCTTCGACGTCGGCACGGAGGTCGACGACCCTCGGGTGCGGCGACTGCGCGACGCCACGTCACCACAGCGCGGTCCTACGTGCGGTCCTCCGTGCGGGCGTTCGAGGGTGAGCCGGGGGCGGCGGGGGACCGGCCGGTCCGAGCCTGGCTGCTGGAGGTGCTCGACCCGAGCGGCACCGGTCGGCCGTCCGCGGCTTCGACTCGCGCCAGGGCGCGCGAGGCCGCGGACCGCACCCGCGCGACCGGGTCGTCCTGCAGGTCCGCCACCCGCTGCAGGTCGTCGTCGAGGCGGCGCCGCGCCACCACTCGCAGAGCGCCCTCGCGGACCCGCCACTGCTCGTGGTCGAGGAGAGCCAACAACGGTCCGCGAGCGTCTGGCTTCCAGGCGTGCAGGAGGCCGCGGGCGCCCCAGACCTGCCACCACCAGGCGTGGTCGCTGTCGGGGTCCGCCAGGAGGGCGACTCCGTGACGTCCACCGAGAACGAGCGCGGCGTCGCCCGGCAGCGCATCGCCCGGCACGTCGCCCGGCACGGACCCGCGGAGCAGACCGATGCACCAGCCCACGACCGTTGCCTCGCCGTGCGCACGCACCGCTGCCCGGATGCGTGCCCGCGGCGGGTCGGACACCGGGACCGACCCCGAATCGATCTGCGGCCGCGCGTCGCCGCTGCGCAGGGTCGTCACCACCGGCGGGCGCGCCACTGCGGGATCTTGGGCCGTTCCTCACCCAGGACCGAGTCGTCGCCGTGGCCGGGGTAGAACCACGTCTCGTCGGGGAGCCGGTCGAACAGCTTGGTCGTGACGTCGTGGAGCAGGGAGTCGAAGCTCTCCTCGCTGCCGAAGGTGTTGCCCACGCCACCGGGGAAGAGGCAGTCGCCGGTGAAGAGGTGCGGGGTGCCGTCCGGGTCGTCGTAGAGCAGGGCGATCGACCCGGGGGTGTGGCCCACCAGGTGGATCGCGGTGAGGGTGCAGTCGCCGACCGTGATCGTGTCGCCGTCCTCGACGAGCACGTCGGTCGGCACGGGGATGCCCTCGGCGTCGTGCGTGCCGGCGTACGTCGTGGCGCCGGTCGCCTCGACGACCTCTGCCAGCGCACCCCAGTGGTCGCCGTGCTGGTGGGTCGTGACGACCTTGACGAGGCCGCCGCCGCCGACGAGGGACAGGATGCGCCCCGGCTCGGCGGCCGCGTCGACGAGCACCTGCTCGTCGGTCCGGCGGCAGCGCAGTAGGTAGGTGTTGTTGCCGAAGTCGCCGACCACCATCTTGGTGATCATGAGCCGGGACAGCTCGCGGACGTCGGCGGGACCGCCTTCGGTGACCTTGCCGGTGTAGCTCATGGGTGGGTTCGCCTCCACTTCCCGCCGCCTGCCGCGACGCTCGGACCGGTGTCCCCCGAGCATCTCAGGTTGCCCGGGACCCGTATCGTTCGGTGGGGCGTGCACCCCGACCTGTCGGTCCCCGGCGCTAGCATGACGAACGTGTGTTCGAAGCCGGACCGTGCTTCCACCTGCCGACCCCGAGGACCTTCGTGGCTGACCAGCTGATCATCCGTGGTGCGCGTGAGCACAACCTCAAGGACGTCTCCCTCGACCTCCCGCGCGACTCCCTCATCGTGTTCACCGGCCTCTCGGGCTCGGGCAAGTCGAGCCTCGCCTTCGACACGATCTTCGCCGAGGGCCAGCGCCGCTACGTCGAGTCGCTGTCGGCGTACGCCCGGCAGTTCCTGGGCCAGATGGACAAGCCCGACGTCGACTTCATCGAGGGTCTGAGCCCGGCCGTCTCGATCGATCAGAAGTCCACCTCGAAGAACCCGCGCTCGACCGTCGGCACCATCACCGAGGTCTACGACTACCTGCGCCTGCTCTACGCCCGCGCCGGACGCCCGCACTGCCCCACCTGCGGCGAGCCGATCGAGAAGCAGACCCCGCAGCAGATCGTCGACCGCGTCATGACCTGGGACACCGGCACCCGCTTCCAGGTCCTGGCGCCGGTGATCCGCGGTCGCAAGGGCGAGTACGTCGACCTCTTCCGCCAGCTCGTGACGCAGGGGTTCTCGCGCGCCCGGGTCGACGGCGAGACCTACTCGCTGTCCGAGCCGCCGACGCTGGACAAGCAGAAGAAGCACACGATCGAGGTCGTGATCGACCGGATCGCAGTCAAGGACGGCGTCAAGCGCCGGCTCACCGACTCCGTCGAGACCGCGCTCGACCTCGCCGGCGGCCTGGTCCTCTTCGACCTCGTCGACCTCGACGGGACGGACCCGGACCGGGAGAAGAAGTTCTCCGAGCGGATGGCGTGTCCCAACGAGCACCCGCTGGAGGTCGACGAGCTGGAGCCGCGCTCGTTCTCCTTCAACTCGCCCTTCGGTGCCTGCGGCGAGTGCCACGGTCTCGGCACCCGGATGGAGGTGGACCAGGAGCTGGTCGTCACCGACCCCCAGGCGACCCTGGCCGAGGGCGCCATCAGCGCGTGGTCCGGAGCCCACGTCGCCGACTTCTTCCAGCGGCTGCTGGGCGCGCTGGGCGACGAGCTCGGCTTCGACCTGGACACGCCGTGGGAAGAGCTGTCGGCCAAGGCCCAGCGCTCCATCCTCGACGGGCACTCCACCAAGGTCCACGTGCGTCACCGCAACCGCTACGGCCGCGAGCGCTCCTACTACACCGCCTTCGAGGGCGTCCGGCCCTACATCGAGCGCCGGCACCGCGAGGCCGAGTCCGACACCAGCCGCGAGCGCTTCGAGGGCTTCATGCGCGAGGTGCCGTGCCCGGTCTGCGGTGGCTCTCGGCTCAAGCCCGTGGTGCGGGCCGTCACCGTCGGCGGCCGCTCGATCGCCGAGGTCTGCGCCCTGCCGATCAACGAGACCGCCGCGTTCCTCGCGACCGTCGAGCTCAGCGTGCGCGAGCGCCAGATCGCCGAGCAGGTGCTCAAGGAGATCCAGGAGCGGCTCCGCTTCCTGCTCGACGTCGGTCTCGACTACCTCTCCCTGGACCGTCCCTCCGGGTCGCTGTCGGGCGGGGAGGCGCAGCGGATCCGGCTGGCCACCCAGATCGGCGCCGGCCTGGTCGGCGTCCTCTACGTCCTCGACGAGCCCTCGATCGGCCTGCACCAGCGCGACAACCACCGGCTCATCGAGACCCTGCTTCGGCTGCGCGACCTCGGCAACACCCTGATCGTCGTCGAGCACGACGAGGACACCATCCGGGTCGCCGACTGGGCCGTCGACATCGGCCCCGGGGCGGGGGAGCACGGTGGGCAGGTGGTCCACTCCGGCCCCGTCGAGGGCCTGCTGACCCACCCCGACTCCCCGACGGGGATGTACCTCTCGGGCCGCAAGTCCATCCCGTTGCCCGCCGTACGCCGGCCCCGGACGCCAGGGCGCGAGCTGAAGGTGATCGGCGCCAAGGAGCACAACCTGCAGAACATCGACGTCGCGTTCCCGCTCGGGATGTTCGTCGCGGTCACCGGGGTGAGCGGCTCGGGCAAGTCCACCCTGGTCAACGACATCCTCTACACGTCGCTGGCCAAGCAGGTCTACAACGCGCGCACCGTCCCGGGCCGGCACCGCCGCATCGACGGGCTCGGCGAGGTCGACAAGGTCATCCACGTCGACCAGTCGCCGATCGGCCGCACCCCGCGGTCCAACCCGGCCACGTACACCGGCGTGTTCGACCACGTCCGCAAGCTCTTCGCCTCCACCCCCGAGGCGAAGATGCGCGGCTACCTGCAGGGCCGGTTCTCCTTCAACGTCAAGGGCGGCCGCTGCGAGGCGTGCTCCGGCGACGGCACCTTGAAGATCGAGATGAACTTCCTGCCCGACGTCTACGTCCCGTGCGAGGTCTGCCACGGCGCGCGCTACAACCGCGAGACGCTCGAGGTCCACTACAAGGGCAAGACCATCGCCGAGGTCCTCGACATGCCGATCGAGGAGGCGGTCGACTTCTTTGCCGCCGTGCCGGCGATCAACCGGCACCTGACCACGCTGGTCGAGGTGGGTCTGGGCTACGTGCGCCTGGGTCAGCCCGCCCCGACGCTGTCCGGCGGCGAGGCCCAGCGCGTCAAGCTCTCGACCGAGCTGCAGAAGCGCTCGACCGGCAAGACCGTGTACGTCCTCGACGAGCCCACCACGGGGCTGCACTTCGAGGACATCCGCAAGCTCCTGCTGGTGCTGGGACGCCTGGTCGACCAGGGCAACTCGGTGCTGGTGATCGAGCACAACCTCGACGTCATCAAGACCGCCGACTGGATCGTCGACATGGGGCCCGAGGGCGGCAACCGCGGTGGTCTCGTCGTGGCGGAGGGCACCCCCGAGGACGTCGCGGACAACCCGGACAGCCACACCGGACGATTCCTGAAGTCGCTGCTGGACGGACAGACCCGCGTTCCGACAGGGACGCGCTCCCGCGCCCGGAAGGCGACCGCGGGCTCCTCGACAGCGGCCGCACGGACCACCGGGAAGGTGACCGCCCAGGCGAGCACCCGGGGCGGCAGCGCGACCAAGGCGGCGAGGAAGAAGACGGCGCAGCCGGCCGGGACCACCACGAAGAAGGCGTCGGCGCGGGCCACGCGCAACCGCTGACGAGCTCGGGCGCTCCGGCCCCCGGTCGCCGGCCGCTCTGGGTTCAGGGGGCTGACTACCCTGGCTGCATGGCCGACCCCGTCCCGCTCCGTGACCTGCCGCTCGACCGGCGCCGCCTGATCGGCTGCGCCGCGCTGTTCGGGGTCAGCGGCCCGCTGCTGGCCGCCTGCTCGAGCGGCTCGTCCGATGAGGGCTCCGGGGGTGCTGCCGGCACGTCCCCCGGCGAGAAGCTCGTGGCCGCGGCCGACGTCCCCGTGGGGGGCGGCGTCGTCCTCAGCGACCTGAACATCGTGGTGACGCAACCGAGGAGGGGTGAGTTCCTCGCCTTCGACTCCCGCTGCACCCACCAGAACGGCATCCTGAGCACACCGCAGGACGGCATCATGACCTGTCCACTGCACGGTAGCCAGTTCGCCGTCGACGGCGAGAACCTCGTCGGCCCCAACGGCGGGCCGGCGGGCAGCACGCCCGACCTCACCACGGTCGACGTCGACGTCGACGGCAGCGACGTGGTCCGCGCCTGACCCCCCGCGCCTGAACTGCTGACCGGCCTCACGTCGTTACCGACCTCTGAGTCGACCGGCCTCACGTCGTTACCGACCTCCGATCACCGGCCTCACGTCGTTACCGACGTCAGGACTGTCCCGGGGCGTCCCTGACCGGCCTCACGGCCGTTACCGACCTCTGGTGACCGGCCTCACGTCGTTACCGACCTCTGATCACCGGCCTCACGTCGTTACCGACGTCAGGACTGCCCCAGGCCCACTGGTCTGCACCGGTGCGCGGCTCGAGTGGCGACCGGGTACCGGCCTTGCCATGGTGGTCAGGAGACAGGTGGTGTCCCTCGGGCGGGGGACGACCGCTCGACCCGCCCGCCGGACAGCGCCGGAGAGGGGCGGGCGTGCGCGAGGTGCTGGTCTTCGCCGAGGCGGAGCTGGACCGGCAGCGGCAGGAGTGGCTGCTGGCGCGTCTGCGCGACCTTCGGCGCCGGCCAGTGATCTGCCAGGTCCACCTGCGCCCGCTGCGCCACGCGCCGTTCACGAGCGCGATGCCCGTCCAGCCCGCCACCCGCGACCCTCGACGCGCGGGCAGCGAGGAGCAGGACCAGCGCGACGTCGATCTGGCCGAGGCCCGCCGCCGCCTCGGTGACCTCGTGGAGCTGGTGCGCAGCGACGGGCACGTCGCCCACGGCGAGCTCCTGGTCGGGCCGCTGGTGCGGGCGCTCGCGCGCGGCATCGCGGAGCGCGCGCCCGAGGAGGTCGTCCTGGTGACCGCGGACCGGCGCCTGGAGCTCCTCCTGCGGCGTGACCTCGAACGTCGAACGCGCCGCGCTGCCGCCGTGCCCGTGCGTGTGCTCGACGGCTCCCCGGGGCTGCCGCACGGCTGAGCCGGGGGCCCGGGACTGTCGCACGAGGACAGTAGGGTTGCCGACGTGGCCGACCCGTCGACGTACCGTCCTGCAGCGGGGTCGATCCCGACCTCCCCGGGCGTCTACCGGTTCTCCGACCCGCGCGGACGCGTCGTCTACGTCGGCAAGGCCAAGAACCTCCGCGCTCGGCTGTCGTCGTACTTCCAGGACATCGCCAACCTGCACCCGCGGACGGCCTCGATGGTCACCACCGCCGCGAAGGTCGAGTGGACCGTGGTGGCGACCGAGGTCGAGGCGCTGCAGCTGGAGTACTCCTGGATCAAGGAGTACGACCCCCGCTTCAACGTGAAGTACCGCGACGACAAGTCCTACCCCTGGCTGGCGGTCACCCTGGCCGACGAGTTCCCGCGCGTCATGGTCGTGCGGGGCGCGAAGAAGAAGGGCACCCGCTACTTCGGCCCCTACTCCCACGCCTGGGCCATCCGCGACACCGTCGACACCCTGCTCCGCGTCTTCCCCATGCGCTCCTGCTCCAACGGCGTCTTCACCCGCAGCGGCCAGGTCGGGCGCCCCTGCCTGCTCGGCTACATCGACAAGTGCGCGGCGCCCTGCGTCGGTCAGGTCTCCGCCGAGGAGCACCGCGCGATCGTCCAGGACTTCTGCGACTTCATGGGCGGGCACACCGCGGAATTCACCAAGCGCATCGAGAAGGAGATGTACGCCGCCTCCGAGGCGATGGACTTCGAGAAGGCAGCCCGTCTGCGCGACGACCTCGGAGCGCTGAACCGCGCTCTGGAGAAGCAGGCGATCGTGCTGGGTGACGGCACCGACGCCGACGTCGTGGCCGTCGAGGAGGACCCCCTCGAGGTCGCGGTGCAGGTCTTCCACGTCCGCGGCGGTCGCGTGCGGGGCCAGCGCGGCTGGGTCGCGGAGAAGACCGAGGACGCCGACCTCGGCGGGCTCATGGAGCGCTTCCTGCTCCAGCTGTACGCCGCGGAGTCCGGCGACGGCGTCCCCCGCGAGATCCTCGTGCCGGCGCTGCCGGAGGACCACGCGGCGATGGAGGAGTGGCTGTCCGGGCTGCGGGGCAGCCGGGTCACGGTGCGGGTCCCGCAGCGCGGCGACAAGAAGGCGCTGCAGGAGACCGTCGCCCGCAACGCCAAGCAGTCGATGATGCTGCACAAGACGAAGCGCGCCTCGGACCTGACCAGCCGCAACCAGGCCCTCGAGGACATCCAGGTCGCGCTCGAGCTGTCGGAGGCGCCTCTGCGCATCGAGTGCTTCGACATCTCCAACCTCCAGGGCACCGAGGTGGTCGGGTCGATGGTGGTCTTCGAGGACGGTCTGCCCCGCAAGTCGGAGTACCGCCGCTTCGTGGTGCGCAGCATCGACGGCCAGAACGACGTCGCCGCCATGCACGAGGTGGTCACCCGCCGATTCCGGCGGCTCCTCGACGAGCGCGTCGAGCACCCCGAGCTGGGGGAGTCCGCGCCCGCCGGCAGCGGCCCGATGCTGGTCGACCCGGACACCGGCCGCACCAGGTCCTTCGCCTACACCCCGGGTCTGGTCGTCGTCGACGGTGGCCCGCCGCAGGTGGCCGCCGCCCAGCGGGCGCTCGACGAGCTCGGCATCGACGACGTCCCGGTGTGCGGCCTGGCCAAGCGGCTCGAGGAGATCTGGCTGCCGACCCAGGAGGACCCGGTCATCATGCCGCGCACCAGCGAGGCGCTCTTCCTGCTGCAGCGGGTGCGCGACGAGGCCCACCGCTTCGCGATCGCCCACCACCGCGGCCGCCGCTCGAAGACCATGGTCGAGAGCCTCCTCGACGACGTGCCCGGCCTCGGCGAGGTGCGTCGCAAGGCCCTGCTGCGACGGTTCGGCTCGCTGCGCAAGCTGCGGGCTGCCACCGTGGGGGAGATCGCCGAGGTGCCGGGCATCGGTCCGGCCACGGCGCAACGCATCGCCGACGCCCTCGTGGCGGGGGCACCGGCACCGGGGGTCAACACGGCCACCGGCGAGATCGAGGAGGGGTAGCAGTGGCGTTCACCTCACCGGGGGGCGACCCGGACAGCCGCGGCGAGCTCGTGGTCGTGACCGGCATGACCGGCGCCGGCCGCAGCACGGCGGCCAAGGAGCTGGAGGACCTCGGCTACTTCGTGGTCGACAACCTGCCGCCGCGACTGGTCGCCGACGTGGTCCGGATGGTCGACGAGACCCACGGGGCGGAGCAGTCGATCGCCGTGGTGGTCGACGTACGCTCGGGCTCGTTCTTCGACTCGTTGCGCGAGGTCGTCAGCGCCGGGGTCGAGGACCGCCGCACGACCCTGCTCTACCTCGAGGCCGACGACGACGTGCTCGTACGCCGCCAGGAGGCGGTCCGGCGCCCCCACCCGCTGCAGGAGGGCGGACGGCTCCTCGACGGCCTCCAGCGCGAGCGTGAGGTGGTGGCCGACCTGCGGGGTGACGCCGACCTCGTCATCGACACCAGCAACCTCAACGTCCACCAGCTGACGGCGCAGATCGCGCGCAACTTCGGCACCGAGAAGAGGCTCGCGCTCACGGTCACCGTGGTGAGCTTCGGCTTCAAGTACGGCATCCCGGTCGACTCCGACTACGTCGCCGACATGCGCTTCCTGCCGAACCCGTTCTGGGTGCCGGAGCTGCGCTCCCACACGGGTCGCGAGAGCGGAGTCTCCGACTACGTCCTCGGCCAGCCCGGGGCCGGGGCGTTCCTGGAGCACTTCGTGCCGCTGGTCACGAACGTCGGTGAGGGCTACCTCCGTGAGGGCAAGCGGTTCATGACGATCGCCGTCGGCTGCACCGGAGGTAAGCACCGCAGCGTCGCCATGTCCGAGGAGCTCGCGGCGCGGCTGCGCGGCCAGGGCCTCGACGCGCTGGCCGCCCACCGCGACCTGGGTCGCGAGTGACCGCGCAGCCCGACGGCGCCCAGGTGGTCGCGCTGGGGGGCGGGCACGGGCTCTCGGCCTCGCTGTCGGCCCTGCGCCGGGTGACCGACCGGCTCACGGCCGTCGTCACCGTCGCCGACGACGGCGGCTCCTCCGGGCGGCTGCGCCGCGAGTTCGGCTGCCTGCCTCCAGGCGACCTGCGCCAGGCGCTGTCGGCCCTGTGCGGCGACGACGAGTGGGGGGTGACCTGGGCGAGCGCCCTTCAGCACCGCTTCGCCAGCTCCGGCGACCTCGACCAGCACGCCCTGGGCAACCTCCTCATCGTCACGCTGTGGGACCTGCTCGACGACCACGTGGCCGGGCTGGACTGGGTCGGGCGGCTGCTCGGCGCCCAGGGCCGGGTGCTGCCGATGGCCCTGGCGCCGCTCCACATCACTGCCCAGGTCCGAGGCGTGTCCGAGGAGGCTCCGGGGGCCGTCAGCACGGTCCGCGGCCAGGCCGAGGTGGCCGTCACCCCCGGACACGTCCTGTCCGTGGCCCTCGACCCGGCCGACGCCCCGGCGTGCCCCGAGGCCGTGGCGGCAGTCCTCGAGGCCGACTGGGTGGTGCTGGGACCGGGCTCGTGGTTCACCAGCGTCATCCCGCACCTGCTCATCCCGGACCTCCGCCGTGCCCTCGAGACCACCTCCGCGCGGATCCTGGTCGCCCTCAACCTCAGCGCCCAGACGGGGGAGACCGAGGGCTTCACCCCCGAGGCTCACCTGGAGGTCCTGGCGGCGCACGCGCCCGGTCTGAGCGTGGCCACGGTGCTGGCCGACACCGCCGCCGTCACCGACCCGGAGGGCCTCCGGCGGGCCACCGAACGCCTCGGGGCGTGCCTGGTGAGCGAGGACGTGGCCCAGGCCGACGGATCGCCCCGCCACGACCCCGAGAAACTGGCAGCCGCCTATGCGCGGGCATTCGGAGCGACGTAGGGTGGCCCCTTCCTCACCCGCCGCAGACCTCCTGGGTCGGCGGCCGCACGACCGCACGAGCACCGCCCCACGATCCACCCAGGATCGGGGCAGAAGAGGGGACCTAGGCGTGACAGGATCGGACGTATGGCGATGACGGCTCAGGTCAAGGCGGAGCTGGCCAGCACCCCGGTGACGCGCACCTGTTGCCGCAAGGCGGAGGTCTCCTCGATGCTCCGTTTCGCCGGGGGCCTGCACATCGTCAGCGGTCAGATCGTCGTCGAGGCCGAGCTCGACACCGGAGCGGCGGCCCGCCGGCTCCGGCGCGACATCTCCGAGATCTACGGCCACGCCTCCGACGTCGCGATGGTGACCGGTCACGGCATCCGCAAGCACAGCCGGTACGTCGTCCGCGTGGTCCGCGACGGCGAGGCCCTCGCCCGCCAGACCGGTCTCCTCGACGGTCGGGGTCGTCCCGTGCGCGGGCTGCCGCCGCAGGTCGTCTCCGGCGGCAACTGCGACGCCGTGGCGGCCTGGCGCGGAGCGTTCCTGGCCCACGGGTCGCTCACCGAGCCCGGCCGCTCGTCCGCGCTGGAGGTCACCTGTCCGGGCCCCGAGGCCGCTCTTGCCCTGGTCGGGGCCGCACGCCGGCTCGGCATCAGCGCCAAGGCCCGCGAGGTCCGCGGGGTCGACCGGGTGGTCATCCGCGACGGCGACGCCATCGGCGCACTGCTCACCCGGCTGGGAGCGCACGAGTCCCTGATGGCCTGGGAGGAGCGGCGCATGCGGCGCGAGGTCCGCGCCACCGCCAACCGTCTCGCCAACTTCGACGACGCCAACCTCCGACGCTCCGCCCGCGCCGCGGTCGCCGCGGGCGCCCGTGTCGAGCGTGCCCTGGAGATCCTCGGCGAGGAGGTCCCCGACCACCTGCGCCAGGCCGGCAGCCTGCGGCTGGAGCACAAGCAGGCCTCGCTCGAGGAGCTCGGCCAGCTGCACGACCCGGTGCTGACCAAGGACGCCATCGCCGGACGCATCCGCCGTCTGCTGGCGATGGCGGACAAGAAGGCCCAGGAGACCGGCATCCCGGACACCGAGGCCTCCCTCACCCCGGAGATGTTGGCCGAGGACGAGTGACCCGAGCTCGCTCGGCGTCATTCGTCGGTCTGGGCACCCACCCGACCGGGCCTTCACGGCGTACCGATCCCGTCGGTCCGCCGACTTGGCTTTGATCGATCCAAAGTTACCGATCCGTACCGAGGACACGGGGTCGTGACGCACCCCACGGGGAGATAGGGTCGCAACGTCTGGACCCCAACCTTCGGAGGAGACCTGCTGTGACCGTTCGCGTAGGCATCAACGGCTTCGGCCGCATCGGCCGCAACTTCTACCGGGCGGTCCGCGCCTCGGGCGCCGACATCGAGATCGTCGGCGTCAATGACCTGACCGACAACACGTCCCTGGCGCACCTGCTGAAGTTCGACTCCATCCTGGGCCGTCTCGACGCCGAGGTGTCCGCCACCGACACCGCGATCAGGGTCGGTGACACCGAGCTCGCCGTGTCCGCCGAGCGTGACCCTTCCAAGCTCAGCTGGGGCGAGCTCGGGGTCGACGTCGTCGTCGAGTCCACCGGCTTCTTCACCGACGCCACCAAGGCCAAGGCCCACGTCGACGCCGGTGCCAAGAAGGTCATCATCTCCGCCCCCGCCTCCAACGAGGACATCACCATCGTGATGGGCGTCAACCACGAGCTGTACGACCCCGCTCAGCACACCGTGATCTCCAACGCCTCGTGCACCACCAACTGCCTGGCGCCCATGGCGAAGGCGCTGCACGACGAGTTCACGATCGTCAAGGGACTGATGACGACGATCCACGCCTACACCGCGGACCAGAACCTGCAGGACAACATCCACAAGGACCCGCGCCGTGCCCGCGCCGCCGCGCTCAACATGGTCCCGACCTCGACTGGTGCCGCCAAGGCCATCGGGCTGGTGCTGCCCGAGCTCAAGGGCAAGCTGGACGGCTACGCCATGCGCGTCCCGGTGCCGACCGGCTCCGCGACGGACCTGACCTTCGAGGCCGGCCGCGAGACGTCGGTGGAGGAGGTCAACGCCACCATCGAGAAGGCCGCGGACGGCCGCTTCCTGAGGTACTCCACCGACCCGCTGGTCTCCACCGACATCGTCACCGACCCGGCATCGTGCATCTTCGACGCCCCGCTGACCAAGGTGATCGGCAACCAGGTCAAGGTCCTCGGCTGGTACGACAACGAGTGGGGCTACTCCAACCGACTCGCCGACCTGATCACTCACGTCGGCAGCTCCCTCTGAGCCCCCGCGAGGACCCGCCGATGACCACGATCGACGACCTCGGGGACCTCCGTGGCCGCACCGTGCTGGTGCGCTCGGACCTGAACGTCCCCCTCGACGGCGACCGCATCACCGACGACGGGCGCATCCGCGCCAGCCTGCCCACCCTGCGTCGACTCGCGGACGCCGGGGCACGGGTCGCGGTCGTCGCCCACCTCGGCCGGCCGAAGGGCGCGCCCGACCCGACGTACTCCCTGCGGCCTGTCGCAGCACGTCTCGGGGAGCTGCTGGGCGACGACGTCGCCTTCGCGGAGGACACTGTCGGCGAGAGCGCACGTGCCACGGTGTCGGCGCTGAAGGACGGGCAGGTGGCGGTGCTGGAGAACGTCCGGTTCAATGCGGGCGAGACCAGCAAGGACGAGAGGGAGCGCCAGGGGTTCGCCCGCGACCTCGCCGCGCTGGCCGACGTCTTCGTCTCTGACGGCTTCGGCGTCGTGCACCGCAAGCAGGCCAGCGTGTACGACGTCGCGCGTCTGCTGCCGCACGCCATGGGCGGGCTGGTGCAGGCCGAGATCGAGGTGCTGCGCCGGCTGACCGAGGACCCCGATCGTCCGTACGTCGTGGTGCTCGGCGGCTCGAAGGTGTCCGACAAGCTCGGCGTCATCGACAACCTGCTCGGCAAGGCCGACCGGCTCCTCATCGGCGGCGGCATGGTCTTCACCTTCCTCGTGGCCCAGGGCCACACGGTGGGCAAGAGCCTGCTGGAGCAGGACCAGGTCGAGGTGTGCACGGAGTACCTACGCCGGGCCCAGGAGTCGGGCGTGCAGATCCTGCTCCCCACCGACGTCGTGGTGGCCACGGAGTTCGCGGCCGACTCGCCGGCGACGGTGGTGGCCGCCGACGCCATCGGGGACGACCAGCTGGGCCTGGACATCGGGCCGGACTCGCAGCGCGCCTTCGCGGCCGCGCTGGCCGACGCCCACACGGTCTTCTGGAACGGTCCCATGGGCGTCTTCGAGTTCCCCGCGTTCGCCGAGGGCACCCGGGCGGTGGCTCAGGCGCTCACCGAGATCGACGGGCTGTCGGTCGTCGGCGGGGGAGACTCCGCCGCCGCGGTGCGGACCCTCGGCTTCGACGAGGCCGCCTTCGGCCACATCTCGACCGGGGGCGGTGCCAGCCTGGAGTACCTCGAGGGCAAGGACCTCCCCGGCATCGACGTCCTGGACGACCCGGTCGACACCGTCGACCGCGACCACTGAAACGAGAGAGACCGATGTCCCGCACCCCCTTGATGGCCGGCAACTGGAAGATGAACCTCACGCACTCCGAAGCCGTGGTGCTGGTGCAGAAGCTCGCAGCGGTCCTGGCCGACAAGAAGCACGACCCGGCCAGGGCCGAGGTCGCGGTCATCCCGCCGTTCACCGACCTGCGCAGCGTGCAGACGTGCGTCGACGGCGACAAGCTCACGATCCGGTACGGCGCCCAGGACGTCTCGGCGCACGAGAAGGGCGCCTACACCGGCGAGATCTCGGCCGCGATGCTCGCCAAGCTGGGCGTGTCCTACGTCCTGGCCGGCCACTCCGAGCGACGCGAGCACCACGCCGAGGGCGACGATCTCGTCAACGCCAAGGCCAAGGCCACGATCGCGGCCGGCATGACCCCGCTGGTCTGCGTGGGCGAGGGCCTCGAGGTCCGCAAGGAAGGCCGCCAGGTGGAGCACACGCTGGCTCAGGTCGACGGCTCGCTCGCCGGGCTGGACGCCGCGCAGGTCGGCGCGCTGGTCATCGCCTACGAGCCGGTCTGGGCCATCGGCACCGGAGAGGTCGCGACGCCCGAGGACGCCCAGGAGGTGTGCGCGGCCATCCGCGGGCGGGTGCGCGAGGTGTGGGGCGACCAGGCGGCCGAGGCGGTCCGCGTGCTGTACGGCGGCTCGGTGAAGGCCGCCAACGTGGCCGGGATCATGGACCAGACCGACGTCGACGGCTGTCTCGTGGGCGGGGCCAGCCTCGACGCCGACGAGTTCGGTGGCATCGCGCGTTTCTACGACATGCCGAAGCTCTGACCGCCGTCCTCAACCCCCACCCCGTGAGTTAGGCTGTCCCACCGTGATCATCGCACTCACCGTCGTGCTCGTCCTGACGAGCCTGTTGCTGATTCTCCTCATCCTGCTCCACAAGGGCAGGGGCGGAGGTCTCTCGGACATGTTCGGAGGCGGCATGTCCAGTGGCCTCGGTGGGTCCTCGGTCGCCGAACGCAACCTGGACCGCATCACCGTGGGAGCCGGATTCATCTGGTTCGCCAGCGTGATCGCCCTGGGACTGCTGTTGAAGGCCAGCAACTCCTAGCACTTTCCCCTCTTCATCCCCCCGAGCAAGGAGACGTGAGCGTGGCAGGTGGTGCAAGCGCCATCCGCGGCAGCCGAGTGGGCGCCGGTCCGATGGGAGAGGTCGAGCGCGGGGAGTCCGCTCCTCGCCAGCGAGTCGTCTACTACTGTGCCCACCGGCACACGTCCGAGGTCTTCTTCGCCGTCGAGGTGACGGCCCCGGAGTCGTGGGACTGCCCGCGTTGCGGGCTCCCGGCCAACCAGGACTCGGAGAACCCACCGCCGCCTCCGAAGATCGAGCCCTACAAGACGCACCTCGCCTACGTGAAGGAGCGTCGCAGCGACACCGAGGCCGCCGACATCCTCGACGAGGCCCTCAAGACGCTGCGCGACCGGCGCAAGCGTGGCGAGCTCGGTTTCTGAGCGACACGAGCTCAACGCTGGAGCTGTCCGGCGGCCGCGTCGTCGAGGAACCACAGCGTGCGGTGCAGCCCCCGTGGACCCGCTGCCGGGGCGATCGAGACGTCGCCGCCGGCCACTGAGCGCGCGACGCCCTCGGCCTTCTCCTGCCCGGCGGCCACGAACCACACCTGGTCCGCACGCCCCAGAGTCGGCAGAGCGAGACTGATCCGCACCGGCGGCGGCTTGGGGGAGTCGTGGACCGCCAGCACGACGGCCTGCTCGTTCACCTCGGGACGCCCGGGGAACAGCGACGCGCAGTGGCCGTCGGGGCCGATCCCCAGCAGCAGCACGTGGAACCAGGCCTGCCCCTCGGGCAGGTGGCCGTGCGCGAGGCGCAGTTCCTCGGCGTACGCCGCAGCAGCGTCCTCGGGGCTCGCGTGGCCCTCGTCGGAGGCCGCCATGGCGTGCACCCGGTCGCGGTCGAGCGGCAACCGCCGCAGACCGTCCTGCAGCGCCTGCCCGGCGTTGCGCTCCTCGTCGTCGGCCGGCACGTAGCGCTCGTCGCCCCACCACAGCGAGACCCGGTGCCAGTCGACGTCCTCCCGCTCCGCCGCCAGGTCGGCGAGGCGGGTGTGCAGCCGCCGCGTGAGCGACCCGCCGGTCAGCACGACGTGCGGGTCCTCGCGCAGTGCCGACAGCTCGGCCAGGTGGTCGAGCAGGCGGATCGCCACCGTCTCGGCCACCTCCTCGGAGCTGGAACGCACCACGAGCTGGTCGGGGGAGGCTGACACCAGGGCACCTGCTTTCAGGAGGTGGAGGACTTCGTCGGGGCCGTCTTCTTGCTCGCGGTCTTCTTGCTCGCGGTCTTCTTGCTCGTGGTCTTCGTGCGCGCGCCTCCGGCGGCGCCGCCCTTGCGCCCGGCGCTCATGCGCGTCAGCCGCTTGACGGTCCGGGCATAGACGTCGTCGGGGTCGAGCCGGCGCAGCTCCTCGGTCAGCAGGGCCGGGATCTCGCGGCGGACCAGGGCCACCGGGCGGTCGGGCTGACCGGGCACCGACAGCATCGCGTGACGACCGTCGTCCCGGGCCAGCCGGACGTCACCCCCGCTCGTGCTGAGCACGACCTCGGTGATGCCGGGCCCGTCCGACTGTCGTCGCGTGGCGGTCACGCGCAGCCGGTCGCCGAGCCAGGCGGCCAGCAGGTCGGCGCTCGGGCTGACGCGCTCGGAGGTCACGCTCACCGCGGTCACCCGGCCGTCGGTCTGGTCGAGCGCAGCGGCCAGGAAGGCCCGCCACGGCGTGATGCGCGTCCACGCGAGGTCGGTGTTGCCCGGGGCGTAGGAGCGGCACTGATCGAGCATCGCCCGGGCCCGCGCGGTCGGGGCGCGGGCGGCGTCGGTGATCCGGCGCGTCGCCAGCTGGCCGACCGGGTCCGCGGCGGGATCGGCGGGGGCGCCGCACGGCCACCAGACCACGACCGGGGAGTCGGGCAGCAGCAGGGGGAGGAGGACGGAGTCCGGGTGCTTGGCCACCGGCCCCTGCAGCGTGATCAGCGCCTGCTCCCCGGCGGTGCCGCTGCCGGTGCGGATCTCGGCGGTGATGCGGGATGATCCGCGCCCGGAGCCCGTCACCAGGCCCAGCAGGCGTGAGGGGTGCTCGCGGGCCGCGTCGCGCGCGGCGTCGAGGGCGGCGTCGGCGTCCGCCTGGTCGACGACCACGATCATGGTCATCACCATCCCCATGGCGGGGCTACCGGCGTTGCGGCGCGCCTTGACGATCGCGGAGGCGATCTCGCTGGCGTTGGTGTCCTCCAGGACGGTGCCCCGGGTGCTCGCCTGTGTGCTCACGGTCGCCTCCAGACGCGTCCCTCGCGGGCCAGCATGGTGTCGGCCGAGGCCGGGCCCCACGTGCCGCTGGGGTACTGCTCGGGCTTTCCGTGGCCGGCCCAGTAGTCGATGATCGGGTCGAGGATGCGCCACGACTGCTCGACCTCCTCGTGCCGCGGGAACAGCGGTGGCTCGCCCAGGAGCACGTCGAGGATCAGCCGCTCGTAGGCCTCCGGTGAGGCCTCGGTGAAGCTGCCGCCGTAGGCGAAGTCCATGTTGACGTCGCGGATCTCCATCTGGGTGCCGGGCACCTTGGAGCCGAAGCGGAGGGTGACACCCTCGTCGGGCTGGACCCGGATGACCAGCGCGTTGTGGCTCAGGTCCTCGACCGCGGCCTGGGAGAAGGGCAGGTGGGGTGCCCGCTTGAAGGACACCGCGACCTCAGTGACGCGGCGGCCGAGCCGCTTGCCGGTGCGCAGGTAGAAGGGGACGCCCGACCAGCGACGGTTGTCGATGCCCAGGCGGATGGCGGCGTACGTCTCGGTCGTCGAGGTCCCCGCGATGTCGGGCTCCTCGAGGTAGCCGCCGACCTTGACCCCCCCGGCCCAGCCGGCGGCGTACTGCCCGCGCGCGGTGGTGAGGTCCAGCCGCCGGGGCAGCACGACCGAGTCGAGCACCTTCTGCTTCTCCAGGTGCAGGCTGCGGGCGTCGAAGGAGGTCGGCTCCTCCATCGCAGTGAGCGCCATCAGCTGGATGAGGTGGTTCTGGATGACGTCGCGGGCGGCGCCGATACCGTCGTAGTAGCCGGCGCGGCCACCGATGCCGATGTCCTCGGCCATGGTGATCTGCACGTGGTCGACGTAGTTGCTGTTCCAGATCGGCTCGAACAGCATGTTGGCGAATCGCATCGCCAGGATGTTCTGGACCGTCTCCTTGCCGAGGTAGTGGTCGATGCGGAAGACCGACTCGGGGGAGAAGACCCCGCTGAGGGTCTCGTTGAGCTTCTGCGCGGTGCGCAGGTCGGAGCCGAACGGCTTCTCGACCACGACGCGTCGCCAGGTCCCGGGGCGGTCCTCGGTGAGGCCGTGCTCCTGCAGCTGCCCGACCACGTCGCCGAAGTAGCGAGGCGGGATGGACAGGTAGAAGGCGTGGTTGCCGCCGGTGCCGCGCACCCGGTCGAGGTCCTCGATGGTCTGCTTCAGCTGGGCGAAGGCCTGGTCGTCGTCGAACTCCCCGGGCACGAAGCGGAAGCCCTCCGCGAGCTGGTGCCACACCTCCTCGCGGAACTCGGTGCGCGCGTGCTCGCGCACCGAGTCGTGCACCACCTTCGCGAAGTCCTGGTCGGCCCAGTCGCGCCGGGCGAAGCCCACGAGCGAGAAGCCCGGGGGCAGCAGGCCGCGGTTGGCCAGGTCGTAGATGGCCGGCATCAGCTTCTTGCGGGCCAGGTCGCCGGTGACGCCGAAGATGACCATGCCGCAGGGACCGGCCACCTTCGGCAGGCGGCGGTCCTGTGGGTCCCGCAACGGGTTGGTCCGGGCGCGGGACGGGCTCACGTGGTCCTCTCTCAGTCCTGCGCGCCGGTCAGGGCCGCACGTACGGCGGCCAGGCCGGTGTCGAGGTCGTGCAGGTGGAGGCGTAGGACAGGGCGGCCGTGGTCGGCGAGCACGGTGGCGTCGCCGGCGGCCTGGGCAGAGATGAGCGTGCCGAAGCCGAAGTCTCGGCCCGGGACCTCGAGGTCCTCGGCCGGGGTGTCGGTGATCTGCACGTAGACCCCGGTGGCCGGCCCGCCCTTGTGGAACTGTCCGGTCGAGTGCAGGAACCGCGGGCCCCAGCCGAAGGTCACCGGCCGCTCAGCCCGGCGCGCCAGGGGAGCGCGGACCTGCTCCTCGAGCGCGGCGTGGGCCCAGCGGTCGAGGTAGGCCATCACGGCCACGTAGCCCCGCTCCGGGTCGAGCTGGGTCAGCAGGGCCGTGACAGCGTCGTCGAGCGAGCCGGAGCCGTCGTACCAGTCGCCGCCGAGCGTGGTGACCTCGACCGCGTCGGACGAGCCGGACGACTCCGCGGACGGCGGGTCGTCCAGCATGCTGCGGGCCGCGGTCTTCGCGCTCTCGACATCGGGCTGGTCGAAGGGGTTGATGCCGAGCAGGCGTCCCGCGACGGCGGTCGCGACCTCCCAGAGCATCAGCTGTCCGCCGAGGCTGCCGCTCACAGCCAGGTGGGCGCCGTCCTCGGGGAGCGACACCGCAGCGGCGTCCGCGACGAGGTGGGCCACGGTCACGTCCCCGGCCGGCCACTGCGCCTCCGGGGCCTCGGACCCCTCGACGACGACAGGGAGCACGCCCGTGCCCTGCTTGCCGGTGCTCTCGGCGATGAGCTGCTCCGCCCAGGCCGGGAGCCCGACGATGCCGGAACCCTCGTCGACGAGGACGAGCTTGTCGCGGCGGGTCGCCGCGTCGCCGACGGACCCGGCCATGGCGGCACCCAGGATCAGGCCCGGGTTGCCCTCCGCGTCGACCGACAGCAGCGCGGCGGCGTTGGCGGCCCCCGAGAGCAGGGCCGACACGTCCACCCCGGCCAGAGCACTGGGAACGAGGCCGAAGGCGGTGAGGGCGGAGTAGCGGCCGCCGACGTCCGGGTCGGCAGCGACCACGCGCAGCCCGGCCTGGTCGCTCTGCGCCTGCAGGGGCGAGCCGGGGTCGGTCACGATCACGACGTGGTCGGAGGGCTCGAGCCCGGCCTCGACGAACGCGTGCTCGAAGGCGCGCCGCTGGGAGTCGGTCTCGACCGTCGAGCCGGACTTGGAGGACACCACGACCACGGTGCTGCTCAGGTCGCCCGCGAGAGCGGTGCGGACCTGGTCGGGGTGGCTGGAGTCCAGCACCACCAGGTCGACGCCCTCGGTGGCGCAGATGACTTCCGGCGCCAGCGAGGAGCCACCCATGCCGCACAGCACGACGCGGGTCAGGCCCTCGGTGCGACAGGCGTCGATGATGGGTCGGAAGACCGACAGCAGCGGCCGGGACGCCTCCGGCAACCCCACCCACGCCAGACGCTTGGACGCCTCATCCTCGGCCTCGGGGCCCCACAGCGTGTGGTCGCGGGAGAAGAGCCGGCTGGCGAACTTCTCCTCCACGAGGGTGGGCACGTGCTCGGTGGCGGCCCTGAGGGCCTCACCCGCCGTCTGGACCGCCACCTGTGCGCTCATGACTTCGACGACTCCATCTGCTTCTCGACGGTCCCGGTGAGCTCGTGCCAGGAGTCCACGAACTTCTCGACCCCCTCCTTCTCGAGGGCGGTGATGACCGCGTCGTACCCGATGCCCTGCTCGGCCAGCGCGTCGAAGACCGCACGAGCGTCGTCGTAGGTGCCGCGCACGGTGTCGCCGGTGACGACGCCGTGGTCGGCGAAAGCATCCATGGTCTTCTCCGGCATGGTGTTGACCACCCCGGAGGTGACGAGGTCGGCGACGTACATGGTGTCGTCGTAGTCGGGGTTCTTCACCCCCGTGGAGGCCCACAGCGGACGCTGGGGGAGCGCGCCGTGCTCGGCGAGCGCGGCGAAACGGTCGCCGGAGAAGACCTGCTCGAACTTCTCGAACGCCAGCCGCGCGTTGGCCACGGCGGCCTTGCCGCGCAGCGCGAGGGCCTCGTCGGTCCCGATCTCCTCGAGGCGCTTGTCGACCTCGCTGTCGACGCGGGAGACGAAGAACGAGGCGACCGAGTGCAGCTGGGAGAGGTCCCAGCCGTTGCGGTGGGCCTGCTCGAGCCCGGCGAGGTAGGCGTCCATGACGGCCTCGTAGCGCTCCAGGCCGAAGATCAGGGTCACGTTGACGCTGATGCCCTCGCCGAGCGTCTGGGTGATGGCGGGCAGGCCCTCGTCGGTCGCCGGGATCTTGATGAAGAGGTTCGGCCGGTCGACCTTGCGCCACAGCTGCTGGGCCGACTCGATGGTGCCCTCGGTGTCGAAGGCCAGCGTCGGGGCCACCTCGATCGAGACCCGTCCGTCCTTGCCGCCGGTGGCATGGGAGACCTCGGTCAGCTCGTCGCAGGCGTTGCGCACGTCGTCGGTGGTCAGCTCGAGGATGACGTCCTCGACCGTGGCACCGCCGCGGGTCAGCCCGGCGACCTGGTCGTCGTACCGCTCGCCGTCGGCGACCGCCGCCGCGAAGATGGTGGGGTTGGTCGTCACCCCCACCACGTGCTTCTGCGTCACCAGCTCGGCCAGGTTGCCCGACTCGATGCGCTCGCGCGACAGGTCGTCGAGCCAGATGCTCACTCCTGCGGACGAGAGCTTCTCGAGCCGGTCGGTGCCTGCGTCGGATGTCATGGTTTCCCTCCACGGTTGGGCTGTCCGGTGGCTCGTTCCGGGCCACCCGGTCCGGTGCCGACCCGGGTCGGGACGGTCCGGGACGTGCTCTGTGACTAGACGCCGCGCGCGGCGTCGTCGATGCTCTCCTTGGCTGCCGAGACCACGGCCGCCGGGGTCAGGCCGAACTTGTCGTACAGCTCCTGGTACTGCGCGCTGGCACCGAAGTGGTCGAGCGACACGGTGCGACCGTGGTCGCCGACGATCTCACGCCAGCCCTGGGCGACGCCGGCCTCGACGCTGACGCGCGAGCGGACCTCGGGCAGCAGCACGGTGTCGCGGTAGCTCGCGTCCTGGGCGTCGAACCACTCCCGGCACGGCATCGAGACGACGCGGGCCGCGATGTCGAGCTCGGCGAGCTGCTCGCGCGCCTCGACGGCGATGGCGACCTCGGAGCCGGTGGCGACGAGGATGACGTCGGGGGTCGAGGGGGTGTCGAGCAGGACGTAGCCGCCCTTGGCGACGCCGTCGACGCTGGCGTAACCGTCCGTCCCGCGCGGGAACGTCGGGACGTCCTGGCGCGTCAGCGCGAGTGCCGAGGGGCCGCTGGTGTCCTCGAGCACGGCCCGCCAGGCGGCGACCGTCTCGTTGGCGTCGGCGGGGCGGACCACCGACAGGCCCGGGATGGCGCGCAGCGCGGCCAGGTGCTCGACGGGCTGGTGCGTGGGCCCGTCCTCGCCGAGACCGATGGAGTCGTGGGTCCACACGTAGGTCACGGGCAGGCCCATGAGCGCCGCGAGGCGGACTGCAGGACGCATGTAGTCGGAGAAGACGAGGAACGTGCCGCCGTACACGCGGGTGCCGCCGTGCAGGGCGATGCCGTTCATCACCGAGCCCATGGCGTGCTCGCGGATGCCGAAGTGCAGCACCCGGCCGTACTCGTTGCCGGAGAACTTCTTCGTGGAGTGCTCCACCGGCAGGAACGACGGCTCGCCCTTCGGCGTGGTGTTGTTCGAGCCCGCGAGGTCGGCCGAGCCGCCCCACAGCTCGGGCAGCACCGGCGCGATGGCGCTGAGCACCTCGCCGGAGGCCTTGCGGGTGGCCACGCCCGTGGCGTCGGGCTCGAAGGTCGGCAGGGCGTCGGTCCAGCCGTCGGGCAGGCGACGGTCCTTGAAGACCCGCTGGAGCAGCGCGGCACGCTCGGGGTTCGTCGTCGACCAGGCGGCGAACTGCTCGTCCCAGGCGGCACCGGCCTCGCTCCCGCGCGCCAGCAGGCCACGGGTGTGCTCGATGACCTCGTCGCTGACCTCGAAGGTCTTCTCGGGATCGAAGCCCATCACCTTCTTGGTGGCCGCGACCTCGTCGTCCCCGAGGGCCGAGCCGTGCGAGCCTCCGGTGTTCTGGGCGTTGGGCGCCGGCCACGCGATGACTGTGCGCAGGTTGATGAAGCTCGGACGGCCGGTCTCCTTCCGGGCGCGCTGGATGGCGCGCCACAGGGCCGGGACGTCCTCGGCGTACTCGGTGCCGCCGTTGGTCCAGTCCACGTTCTGCACGTGCCAGCCGTAGGCGGCGTACCGGGCGGACACGTCCTCGCTGAAGGCGACCGCGGTGTCGTCCTCGATGGAGATCTTGTTGTCGTCGTAGATCATCACGAGGTTGCCGAGCTGCTGGTGCCCGGCGAGCGAGGACGCCTCGGCGCTCACGCCCTCCTGCAGGTCGCCGTCGGAGCAGATGGCGTAGACCATGTGGTCGAACGGGCTCTCGCCGGGCTTCGCGTCGGGGTCGAGCAGACCGCGCTCGCGACGGGCGGCCATGGCCATGCCGACGGCGTTCGCGACGCCCTGGCCGAGGGGACCGGTGGTGGTCTCGACGCCGGCGGTGTGGCCGTGCTCGGGGTGGCCCGGGGTGCGACTGCCCCAGGTGCGCAGGGCCTTCAGGTCGTCGACCCCGAGGCCGAAGCCGCCGAGGTAGAGCTGGACGTAGAGCGTCAGGCTCGCATGGCCGCACGACAGCACGAAGCGGTCGCGGGCGATCCAGCTGCGGGTCGGCCGGGTCGTGGCGCATGACCTTCTGGAACAGCAGGTACGCCGCCGGCGCCAGGCTCATCGCTGTTCCGGGGTGACCGTTGCCGACCTTCTGCACGGCGTCCATGGCCAGGACCCGAGCCGTGTCGACCGCCCGGTCGTCCAGCTCGGTCCAGTCGAGGGAGGGGCTCACGAACGGGTCCTCTCGTTGTCTGGTGCCAGGGCGGAGCGGTGGCCCGCCCGGCGCAGCCGAGCCTACCCACGCGCCCTGTGGGCATGCACACCCCGGCGGGTGCTCGCCTGCGGCCGCGGGCCGACGCGACTGACCGCCGGTGCCGTGCGTCGGCTTGTCAGCTGCTATCTCGAGGACGCGAGGACACGTGACCGCCGTCGACCCCCAGGTGCGCATCCCCCCCAGCGCGGGAGGAGCGAGCCGTCGTCTCGGTCGGCTCCGCGACGTCGTGGGCGCCTACGTCGGGCTGACCAAGCCGCGGATCATCGAGCTCCTGCTGCTGACGACCGTGCCGGTCATGTTCCTGGCCTCACGCGGCGTGCCGGAGCTCGGCCTCGTCATCGCGACGGTGCTGGGAGGGACGCTGTCGGCCGGCAGCGCCAACGCCCTCAACTGCGTCTACGACCGCGACATCGACGAGCGGATGCGCCGTACCCGTCGTCGCGCGCTGCCGCGCCACGCCGTGTCGCCGCGCTCGGCGCTGGTCTTCGGCCTGCTGCTCGGCGTGGTCTCGACCGTGCTGCTGTGGACCCTGGTCAACCCGCTCTCGTCGCTGCTGGCCCTGGCCGCCAACGTCTTCTACGTCGTGGGCTACACAATGCTGCTCAAGCGGCGCACCAGCCAGAACATCGTCTGGGGCGGCGCTGCGGGCTGCTTCCCGGCCCTCATCGGCTGGACCGCGGTCACCGGCTCGCTGTCGTGGGTGCCGGTGGTGCTCTTCGCGGTGGTGTTCTTCTGGACCCCTCCGCACTTCTGGGCTCTCGCGCTGCGCTACCGCGAGGACTACGCCGCGGCCGACGTGCCGATGCTGCCGTCGGTCTCCCCGGCGCCCGTCGTGGGCCGCCAGATCGTCGCCTACTCCTGGGTGACGGTGGCGACCTCGCTGCTGCTGTGGCCGGTGGCCGGCACCTCGTGGTTCTACCCGACCGTCGCCGGGATCCTCGGCGTGGTCTTCATCGTGGAGTCGCACCGGCTCTCGGCTCGCACCCGCACCACCGACGACGTCGTGGCGATGCGCCCGATGCGGCTCTTCCACTGGTCGAACATCTACCTGTCGCTGCTGTTCGTCGGGCGTCGCCCTCGAGCCCCTCGTCGCCGGCTGACCCCTTCGTCCTCCTCGTTCACCCCTCGGGGGCTGCCGGTTTCTCAAGGTATGCAGGGAAACTTGCACTTCCCACGGTGTCCGGAGCGTGGGGAGCGCCGGTTTCCCATGGGAAGTGCGGCCGAGAGGCAGCCCAAGACCTGCGGCCTGTACGTCGTACCGGGGCCGGCCGGCGGTCGACTCCCGCGGGTCGTCGTACGTCGAGGACCACCGGCCGAAGGTCCGATCACGCCGGCCTCCCCACGGCAACCTGGCGCTCCCCATCCTCCGGACACCGTGGGGAGCGCCAATTCGCCTGCATACCTTGGGAAACCGGCATGCCCCCGGTTCAGCGAGTGGTGGTGAGGGAGGGGCCGGTCGCCGCGCGGGCCGCCAGCAGCAACCAGGTCATGGCGGCGGCGAAGAGCGCGGCGCCGAGCAGGTGGACCGCGACGAGGGCGACCGGCAGGTCGGTGACGTACTGCACGAACCCGACCGTCCCCTGGGCGAGCACCACCACGACCAGGGTGCGCGCGGCGCGGACGACCTCGAGGGTGCGGTCCAGGCCGTGCACCGCGACCACGACGGCGACGACCAGCCCGAGCAGCAGGAAGACCGCGTCCGCGTGCAGCTGGCTCACGGTGCGGGGGTCGAGCCCGTTGCGCGGGGCGTCGGCGTCACCGGCGTGGGGGCCGCTGCCGGTCACCACCGTGCCGAGGTAGAGCACGGCCCATCCCACGACGAACACGGCGACCGAGAGCCGCCCGACGGCCGCCCCGACGGTGGGGACGACGGCAGGGTCGGCCGTCGGCGTCACCGAGTCGGCCCGCGAGACGCCGGGGCCTGTCACGGACCGCAGGAGCAGCACCGCCACGCAGATCATCACCATCGACACGACCAGGTGCATCGCCACGGTCCACGGGTTGAGCCCGGTCAGCACGGTGACCCCGCCGAGCGCCGCCTGGGCGGGCACGCCGACGGCCAGCACCACCGCGAGGAGGCGCAGGTCGTGCCGGCTCGAGCGCCACACCGCGACGAGGGTCGCGAGCGCGACGGCCGCGATCAGGAAGGTGACCATCCGGTTGCCGAACTCGATGGCGGTGTGGATCGTCATCGCGCCGTGGGGGCGGAACGACTCCTCGGTACAGCGCGGCCACGTCGGGCAGCCGAGACCGGAGCCGGTCAGCCGCACCACGCCGCCCGTCACCACGATGGCGATGTTGACCACGAGCGACGCGATCGCCGCGCGCCGCAACCAAGCCGGGGACGTACGCCGGGGCGGGGTGCCGAGCGCGCGCGGCGCGGTCACGTCTACTCCCACCGGAACGTCCGGGCCGTCAGCGCGGTCGCCACGACCGCCCACACCAGCAGCACGATCGACTGGTCGAACGGGAAGGTGCCGGTCGCGAGGCTCTCGCGCATGCCGCTGCCGAGCGCCCCGGACGGGAGGTAGGCGAGCACCTCGCCGAACCCGCCGTACGTCGCCAGCGGCAGGACCACGCCGCCCCCGGCCGCCAGCAGGATGTAGACGAGGTTGGCCGCCGCCAGCGTGGCCTCGGCGCGCAGCGAGCCGGCGATCAGCAGCCCGAGCGAGGCGAACGCCGCCGTGCCGAGCGCGACCATGACCAGCAGGCCGGCGACGGCGCGCAGCGTCGCCGCCGGCTCCCAGCCGAGCCCGAACGCCACGGCGGAGAGCACCAGCACCTGCACCGCCTCGACGAGCAGCAGGGCCAGCACCTTGCCCAGCAGCAGCCCGTGTCGCGGCAGGGGGGAGGCCCCGAGGCGCTTGAGGACGCCGTAGCGGCGCTCGAAGCCGGTCGCGATGGCCAGGGACGTGAAGGCGGTCGACATGATCGCCAGCGCCAGCACCCCGGGGGTGAGGTCGTCGATGGCGCTCGACGACAGGGACATGTCGAGCTGGCGCGCGGCCAGCACGCCTCCGGTGAGCACCAGCACCGGGATCACCAGCGCCAGCAGCAGCTGCTCGCCGTTGCGCAGCAGCAGCACGGTCTCCATGCGCGCCTGCGCGACCACCTGGCGGGCCAGGGGCGCGGATCCGGGTCGGGGGGCGAAGGTGCCGGTGCTCACGAGAACGTCCTCCCCGTCACCTGCAGGAACACGTCCTCGAGGCTGCGCTGGCCCAGGCTGAGCGACTCCGGCACCACGCCGTTGCGCTGGCACCAGGCCGACACCGTCGCCAGCGTGGTCGGGTCGGCGGGGCCGCTGATGAGCAGGCTGTGCTCGTTGACCGGCCGGACCTCGGTGCCCGCGCCCAGCTCGATCTGCAGCGACGCCGGGGCGTCGGGCGGGAACGGCTCGGTCACGACGAGCCGGATCGTCACCTCGCCCACGCCGCGGGTGAGCTCGAAGGGCGATCCCGAGGCGATGAGCCGACCGCGGTCGATGATGTGGACGGTGTCGGCGAGTCGCTCGGCCTCCTCGAGGTAGTGCGTGGTCAGCACCGTCGTCACCCCGTCGCCCTTGAGCTCCTCGAGCAGGTCCCAGGTGTCGCGCCGGGCCTGCGGGTCCATCCCCGCGGTCGGCTCGTCGACGAACAGCAGCTCGGGGCGACCCGACCAGCGCCATCGCCAGGGACAGTCGCTGCTGCTGCCCGCCGGACAGCCGCCGGTACGGCGTACGCCCGCAGGTCTGCAGCCCGAGCCGCTCCACGAGCATCGGCACCGGCAGGGGGTGGGCGTGGAGCGAGGCGATGTGCTGGAGCATCTCCTCGGCCCGGACACCGGTCCAGGCGCCGCCGGACTGCAGCATCACCCCGATCCGGGGCAGCAGCGCGCGTCGCTGGGCGACCGGGTCGAGACCGAGCACCCGGACGATGCCGCCATGGGGCCTGCGGAACCCCTCGCAGGTCTCCAGGGTGGTCGTCTTGCCGGCGCCGTTCGGCCCCAGCACGGCGGTGACGCTGCCACGCGCGACGCTCAGGCTGAGCCCGTCGACGGCGGTCTTGTCGCCGTACCTCATGACGAGGCCGTCGACCTCGACCGCAGGCGAGGAGGGCGAGGTCAGGGGCACACCCGCCAGTCTAGGGACGCCGGGCGCACGGACCGACGTCGCGGCGCGTGGAGTGCCTCACGCGTCGCGCGCGACGTCTCGGAGCGCCGAGGGACCCGGGGGTGAGGCCGGGGTAAGGGCTGCCTTACTTGAAGCAGCAAGGGACTCGACCTCGACCGCGGGGGCGGAAGCGGGAGCGGCGGTCACAGGGGCAAGTGTAGAGAGAGGATCTGGCGGCGTTCGGAACCTGGTCGCCGAGGGGTGACCCGAGTAAGGCCCTTGGCCTGTCCGGTCCGTGACGAGCGTCACTAGGTTCGGCGCGACGCTCGGCGCCTGTTGTTTCCACATCGACGCAGGAGGCCCGCATGTCTCGTCCCCGGTTGCGGCTGCGCCCACGCGGAGACGGCACCGTCCTGTCAGCCGGTCTGGTCCTGACTCTCCTCGCGGCAGGCGTAGCTGCGATCGCGGCAGAGCCGGGTCCGCCGCCCCGTCGACGAGGATCCCAACGCCGCAGGCATCCAGGTCTCGGTGCCGTACTTCTCCGAGCCGGAGTTCCTCCTCAGCGCGGGGACCAACGGTGGAACGTGCGGAACCGGCCGGCGGGAACGGTCGCTGCCGGTTACTGGCACACCGACGACGCGCTGAGCGACGCACTCACCGCCAGCGCCCGCTACCAGCCGCTCGGTGCACCGGACTTCGGGGCCACCGAGCCAACGGGCCGACGGTTGGACGTCTCCTACCTGGCCCCCGATCCCCTCACTGCGCGGCCGACGGAGCACTCCTGGTTGTCACGTACTCCGGGCAACCAGGTCGAGGTCACGGACCGGTCGAGAAGGGGCTCGGCAACCGCTTTGTCTTCGGTCCGGAGCCGCTTGCACCTACCGGCTACGTCGGCGGCGCCGTGGCGGCCGACGACGAGGGTGTGGTGGTGGCGGACCTGGTCAGCCGGGAAGGACAACTCGTTCAGTACACGATGGGTCCCAACCTCCGGCAGCCCACAAATTCCTCGGGCGCATCGGAGAATCTGCGGCCGCGAAGTTCTGCGTGAGTCTACACCGATGTCGGCAACGGCCCACGGGACGGGACCATCAGCGACGTGCACCCGGCGCTCATGTCCACTTATTTGACGGTGCTTCGAGCCAACGGCCAGTTGATGGTCGCGGACGCGAGCTATGCGCCGGATCCGCTCAGCGGGGCATCGACCTGGGTCCGACCGCTGGGAAGCCCTCAGCAGTCGGGACTCCTCAGCAGCCTGGACGCCAGGGTGACGGTCGCTCAGAGCACTCAGGACACACTGCTCGACTTCGACGTCTCCTGCGTGACCGCGACACGCGCCCTGAAGGACAGTTCAGTGACCGGGATTGCGTCAGAGTTCCTTGGCTGCGGCGCCGGGGAGGCTTTCGACGGACCCGACGTCTTCACCCTCGGTCGCATCTCGGTGGCGGTCGGTGACGACACGGCGACGGGCCGGGTGTCGGTGCTGACCTACGCCGACAAGGTTCAGGAAGAGGCCGACGGCTTCTGGCGAATGCAGACGGAGGCCAGACGTGACGGCACCGAGTGCGTGATCACCGACCCCCTCACCAGCGCCGACAGAGCGGGCAGCTTCGACCTTCGCACGGTCATGGGCGTGACCCACCTTGCCTGCGTTCGCGAATTCAACGGAGGGGTCGCCGTCGATTCCTACGTCCAGCCTTTGAGCGAGATGGCCCTGCAGGCAGCGGGCGCGGCTCAAGGCCGAGATCCTGACTATTCGCAGACGAGCTTGGCGCTGCCGGCACGGACCACGTATGACACTCTCGACGACCCTGGCCCGGGCGAAGCACGTGGGCCCGTTCCGCTGCGACGCTCCCTCTACAGCCGAGTGTCCGGCCCCGTGGTCCAGCTCAAATTCCCTTGCGCGCAGCTGCTCGCCCGACCCTTGCGCTCGGGCACGTCGTTGGACGACTGCGACCCGTCCACGGTGCCGGCACCGACGACCCCGGCGACACAGGCTGCCGCCCCGCCGTACAACTGGACGAGCTTCAAGGTCGCCGCCTACGCCGACTCCAGTGGCAGCGGTGGAACCGGACGCCGGCTGGTGGTAAGCACCATCCCGCCCCCACCCCGACGGACAAAACATTGCGCAGCGACGAGGTGGTAGGACACAACACGCGGGGTTACACGGTCGACAACTACCGCTGGTCGGTGGAGCCGGCCTCCTACTACGCCACTGACCTCACCGCTGTTCGTGACGGTCGAGACGTCGATGCGGCCAGCTTCGACGTCTACCGCGTCAAGGCCGACGAGCCACCCCTCATGCTGACCCAGGTGCCAAGGCCGGCTCGCACGTCCATGCTGCTGCGCATCGACGACGCCGAACCCTCCGTCGACACCTCTCCCTCAACGCCGGTCGCGGTCCTCCAGGCGCCACCGACAGTGAGAGGCCTCGGGCAGCAGCGCGACTTCACCCCGGAGTTCGCCACCAGCGCCGCCACGGGACAGAGCGCGACCGAAGGCAAGTCCACCAAACTGGGAGCCCACGTCGAGGCGTCGGTGGTAGGAACGGCCGGAGCCGGCTTCTTGGGCAACAACGTGCGCGCCGGGGGTGGCGTCTCCGTGGGGTTCCAGTTCATGAACGAGGTGGAGAAGAGTCTGACCCGCGCGGTGGAGGTCGCCACCACAGAGGGATACGGCGGCTCGTTCGCCCACCACACCTTGGTCACCCGCGCGATCAAGGAGTACGTGTGGCGCGGCACCGTCGTCTCCGACCCCGCCGGGTTCGCCACCGGTCAGCCTTTCACCTACCGCCTGCCGGTGGGGGAGGTCACCCAGGCGGTGCCCCTGACCCAGCTGGCCAGGGAGCACCCGCTCCTCTACGGCGAAGGTGGGTTGTTCACGGCATCCCTGAGTCGCATGATGAACAACTTCCAGGTCGGTGACCCCGGCACCTATCTGCCGGGCGCCCAGGACACTCAGCCCTCGAGCATTGTGTCAAGCCAGGGGGGACCTGCACGGGCGGTTACGCGGGGAACCGGAACGCGACGCCCTTCACGGGCGAGCTGCCCGCGATAGTGAGTCCGGACAACCCGTACTTCGACACCCCCCCGGTGACACCGACGGGTCCCAGCGTGGTGGCATCGGCTGAGCACGTCGTGGCGACGGGCAACGACCTCACCGAGAGCTCCACCATCGGGATCACCGATGCCACCGAGCGGTCCCTGCTGTCGTCGAAGAGCTTCGACTTCTCTCACTGGCATCTACAAGCAGGAGGTCGAGGCAAGCGCCGGTGGCTCAGCGAAGCTCGAGGTCCAGGTGTCGGCGGGCCTCGATGCCGGCTGGTCCCAGTCGGCCGGTGACGGAGACGCTGGCCAACGGCAGTGAGCTGTCGGCGATCATGGGCAACATCCCGTACACGCCTGCCGATGTCGGTTCCTGGCTCGGGCAGGAGGGCTACTCGTGGCGCATGTTCCTGTGCAAGGCCCAGCTCGGACCCAAGGGCCTCGGGCAGCAGGTGTGGGTCCAGGGCTACACCGTCAACAGCTCCACGGGTCGGGGGGGATCACCGATCTCGGCCCGGCTCAGGTGACCTCGCCGAGGAGCTCCACTGTGGTCCTGGCCGACCCGGCGGCGGAACCGGACTTCGATGGTCTCCGGTGCACGGTCACCGAGCGTCCGGGTAGCAACCGGTTCCGGTGGAGCCACCCGGTGGGAACCATGTCCGGCTACGAGGTCCAGCTGGAGGACGTGTCCTCCGGGCTGTCGCAGCGCCACCAGGTCGCCGCCTGGGCGACCCGGCCGACTTCAACAACACGGTCGACCAGGATGCGGCCGACCCCCGGACGGCTCTGCTCAGGAGGCCTGACTGCGTTGGACCTTCCGGCCGCTGCATTTGTCGACGGTGACCTGTACCGGTGGCGCATCGTTGCTGCAGGGTTCCTCAGCCAGGAGGAGTCCGACTGGAAGTTCCTCCGGCCGCAGGTCTGACCGGTGGACGAAGAGATCGTCGTCCGCACCGCGATCGTGAACCCTGACGGCTCAGTGACGCTGGACATCGAGGAACCAGAGGGAGTGCAGTCATTGCGGCACGATATCACGGTAGCGCGAGTGGGACTGGGGTCGTGGTGGCCACCCGGCGAGCTGTGCTGGATCGTTACCGGACCCAGGTCTTGCCTGCCAGCACCTACGAGGCGGAGGTCGTCGGCTACAACAGCCACAGGCTGCCTGACGGGAGCCGAGCGGAGAGCGTGCCCGCCCGCGAGCGGTTCACAGTTGGCCGGCCGCTGCTCGCCGAGTTCGAGGTGTCCGACTGTGGTGCCCGGGGGTGCACCACGGCGACGCCTCTCACCTTCATCAACCGCTCGCTGAGCGCCGACGCCACCGTGGAGGACTGGGCCTGGACTTCGGCAATGGGACCACCTCGACCGAGCAGAACCCCACCCACCGCTTCACGACGCCCTCATCGGGAGCGGGGTACCCGGTCACGCTGCGGGTGACCGACTCGGTGGGTCGCACCGACGCCGTCACCGGACATGTGCTGGTCCGCGGGGTGGACCGTGACGCCGACAATGATGGCGTCCGCGACAGCGACGACAACTGCCCGACCGTCCCCAACCCCGGTCAGCGCGACAACGACGGTGACGGCCTCGGAGACGCGTGTGACCTGACTCCGGACGGAGACGAGCCGCTGACGATGTCGATCAGCGACGCCCCACCGATCAACGAGGCGGAAGCACCGGGCAGCGCGCTTCAAGGTCAGGTTGAGCCGGCCCCTGGCACGTAGCTTCAGCGTCTGTATCGACCATCAACGGCACCGCCCGAGCCGGCACCGACTTCGTCGGCCGATCGGGGTGCTGGAATTCCGGCCGGGCCGGCGCGTACGTACCGTGCGGGTCATGGTCCTTCAGGACCGTCGCGTCGAGCGGACCGAGCGGTTCCAGGTCGAGCTGTCGGATGCGCGTGGGGCGCGGCCATCGCACGCCGGACCGCGAGTGGCGTCATTGTCGACGACGACTGATCCCCGGCCGGCTGCAGGGTTAGGGGGCCTTACTGAAGCGGCCGGAGCAATAACGGCACACTGGTGTTGTGGAAATCAACGACACCCTCGACGTCGGCGCCGACGCGCCGACGCGCGAGCGCGTCGCGAGGACCATCCTCGAGCGTGGTCCGAGCAGCGCGTCGGTCCTCGCTGAGCAGCTGCTGCTGACCCCGGCCGCCGTACGTCGCCACCTCGACCACATGCTCGAGAACGGTCTGGTCGAGCTGCGCGAGCCGCGCCCGCACGAGGCTCGCACCCGCGGACGCGGTCGCCCGGCCAAGGTCTTCGCGCTCACCGCCGCCGGTCACGACCTCTTCGAGCAGCAGTACGACGACCTGGCCGCCCAGGCCCTGCGCTTCCTGGCCGAGACCGCCGGCGACGAGGCCGTCACCGAGTTCGCCCGGCGTCGCTGGGCCGTCCTCGAGACCCGGGTCGACGAGCTCCTCGCCCAGGACCCCGACCAGACCCCGACCCGGGCCCTGGCCGCGGCCATGCGCGAGGCGGGGTTCGCCGCCTCGGTCAGCGAGAGCCCGATGGGCGAGCAGCTGTGCCAGCAGCACTGCCCCGTCGCGCACGTCGCCCACGAGTTCCCCCAGCTGTGCGAGGCCGAGACCGAGGCGATCTCGCGGGTCCTCGGCCGTCACGTCCAACGTCTGGCCACGATCGCCACGGCGACGGCGTCTGCACCACCAGCATCCCGCACACCCGCTCGACCAGCACGCGCACCACCAGTTCCTCCACCCTGTCGGCAACCAACGAGAGGCGGTCCTCATGACCACCCATCCCGACGCACCCCTCACCTCCGTCGAGGAGATGAACCCCGAGCTCCAGGGCCTGGGTCGCTACCAGTACGGCTGGGCCGACTCCGACGTCGCCGGCTCGACCGCCAAGCGCGGCCTGAACGAGGACGTCGTCCGCAACATCTCAGCGCTCAAGAGCGAGCCGCAGTGGATGCTCGACCTGCGTCTGAAGGGCCTCAAGCTCTTCCACCGCAAGCCCATGCCGACCTGGGGCTCCGACCTCGACGCGCATCGACTTCGACAACATCAAGTACTTCGTGCGGTCCAGCGAGAAGCAGGCCACCACCTGGGACGACCTGCCCGAGGACATCAAGAACACCTACGACAAGCTCGGCATCCCGGAGGCGGAGAAGCAGCGCCTCGTCTCCGGCGTCGCCGCGCAGTACGAGTCGGAGGTCGTCTACCACTCGATCCGCGAGGACCTCGAGGAGCAGGGCGTGCTGTTCCTGGACACCGACACCGCGCTGAAGGAGCACCCGGAGCTGTTCCAGGAGTACTTCGGCACCGTCATCCCCGTCGGTGACAACAAGTTCGCCGCGCTCAACACCTCGGTGTGGTCGGGCGGCTCGTTCATCTACGTCCCGAAGGGCGTCCACGTCGACATCCCGCTGCAGGCCTACTTCCGGATCAACACCGAGAACATGGGCCAGTTCGAGCGGACGCTGATCATCGTCGACGAGGACGCCTACGTGCACTACGTCGAGGGCTGCACCGCGCCGATCTACACAGTCCGACTCGCTGCACTCGGCGGTCGTCGAGATCATCGTGAAGAAGGGCGGCCGCTGCCGTTACACGACGATCCAGAACTGGTCGAACAACGTCTACAACCTCGTCACCAAGCGCGCGACCTGCGAGGCCGGCGCCACCATGGAGTGGGTCGACGGCAACATCGGCTCCAAGGTGACGATGAAGTACCCCGCGATCTACCTCATGGGCGAGCACGCCAAGGGCGAGACGCTGTCGATCGCGTTCGCCGGCGAGGGCCAGCACCAGGACGCCGGCGCCAAGATGGTGCACGCCGCGCCGCACACCTCGAGCTCGATCCTGAGCAAGTCGGTCGCGCGCGGCGGTGGACGTACGTCGTACCGCGGACTGATCCAGATCAACGAGGGTGCCCACGGCTCGAAGTCGAACGTCCTGTGCGACGCGCTGCTGGTCGACCAG
>CAVXMH010000015.1:0-285793 GCA_963762755.1 uncultured Actinomycetota bacterium
GCCGACTCCTCCAGCAGACCGGCGACGACGTCGGCCGGGATCCCGCTCACCTCGCTCAGCAGCGCCACGTCGAAGCGGTGCCCGATGACGGCGGCCGTGCCCAGCAGCTCGTGGCAGGACTGGGAGAGCCGGGCCAGTCGCCGGTCGAGCACCGCGCGTACGCCGGCCGGCAACGGGAGCGGCCTCCCCGAGGTCAGGTCGTGCCCCTCGGCCTCGAGCAGCCGGGCGACGTTCAGCACGAAGAACGGGTTGCCGCCGGTGTGGTCGCGGATGCTCGCCGCGCCGGCCGCGGCCTGCCCGAGCAGTGCGGCGACGTCGTGGGTGCCGAGACCCGACAGGGTGAGCGTCTCGCCGCTGGAGCCGGGCTCCGCCAGCAGGTGCCACAGCGGGTGGTCGGGTCCGACATCGGTGTCGCGATAGCTGCCGACCACGAGCACGGGGGCGGTACGGATCTGCTTGACCACGAAGGCCAGCAGGCGGACCGACGAGGGGTCGGCCCACTGGAGGTCGTCGACCACCAGCACCAGTGGCCGGGTCGCCGCGGCGATCCTGAGTGCCGTGGCCACCCGGTCGAAGAGAACGAATCGGTGCTGCCCGAGCGTTCCCTGCCCGTGGCCTCGCAGCTCCTCCGCGGCCGCGGACGTCTCCGCGTGACCGATCCCGGCCAGCAGGCTGACGACCGGCCAGAAGGCGGGCACCGCGTCGTCCTCCACGCACGCGGCCCAGGCGACGACGAAGCCGTCCGAGCCAGCCTGGGAGGCAACAGCCTGCAGGACGGTCGTCTTGCCGATGCCGGGCTCGCCGGCCAGCAGCACCAGGCCCCCGCTGCCGGACCGGGCGGCCTCCAGGGCCGACGTACAGGTGGCGAGGACCGGTTCGCGGCCGACGATGCCGGGCCGAGGCGCGACTCGCTCGTCCATCGCCCTGCCCCCCGTCCTGGGAATCACTGACTGTCGAAGGTTGGCAGGAGTCGGGCTCAGGCTCAATGACCCAGCCCCTCTCCGACCATGCCCGCTCTGCGTCCTTCTCGACCTCGTCGACGAACCCGGTCGACCGCCGCTCGGGTTAGCGTGCGACATGCCCGAGTTCACCTGGCGAGCGGCCAACGAGGCGACGACCGAGGACGTCGAGGCGGTGTTCGACACCGGCGGCGCCCGCAAGTGCCGCTGTCAGGCGCTGAAGGTCCCCGGCTGGATCTGGCGCGACACCACCCAGGAGCAGCGGGACACCGCCCTGCTGGAGCAGACCGCGTGCGGCACCACCGGGCCCACCTCCGGCCTCGTCGGGTACGTCGACGGGGAGCCGGCCGGCTGGGTCGCGGTCGAGTCGCGGGAGAACTACCCCCGGATCTGGAGCCGCAAGAAGCCGTGGATGCGGATGGACCCCGAGGCCTCGGGCATCTGGTCGGTCACCTGCTTCGTCGTACGCCCGGGCTTCCGCAAGCAGGGGCTGATGTACGAGCTGGCCGCCGCCACCGTGGAGTACGGGAAGCAGGCAGGCGCGCGCGTCCTGGAGGGCTACCCCACCGAGCCGCCGCCCGGGAGGACCGTGATCTGGGACGAGGCGTCCGTCGGGCTGCTGCAGGCGTTCGTCGACGCCGGTTACGAGGTGGTGGACTCGCCGACCCTGCGTCGCAGGGTCGTGCGACACCACCTGGGCGCGAATCCCTGATCGGCTTCCAGGACCCCTCGGCACTGACATCCTCGAGCCCATGACCGACCTGAAGATCCCGCGCGACCGCGAGGACGACTACGCCCCGGAGCCCATCGAGAGCCGTCAGGAGCACATCCGCTCCCACACCGGGTCCGCCCTCGAGCACACGTCGTCGTACTCGCTGGACCCGGCGACCCTCGCCGGCAACGTCGAGAGCTTCTTCGGCGTCGCCCAGGTCCCGATGGGGGTCGCCGGTCCCCTGCTGGTCAACGGCGAGCACGCCCAAGGCGAGTTCCTCGTCCCCCTGGCCACCACCGAGGGCACCCTGGTCGCGTCGTACAACCGGGGGATGAAGCTGTGCCACGAGGCCGGCGGCGTGACGACGACGATCCTCGACGACCGGATGCAGCGCGCGCCGGTGTTCAGCTTCGACGACGCGCGCGAGATGCGCGACTTCAAGATGTGGCTCGAGGAGCACTTCGAGCAGGTGGCGGCGGCAGCCGAGGAGACGACCAGCAGCGGCAAGCTCGTCGACATCCAGACGTTCCCGGTGGCGAAGATGCTGTACACGCGCTTCAACTACACGACAGGCGACGCGGCCGGGCAGAACATGACCGGCAAGGCGACGTTCGCGGCGTGCGCGTGGATCAAGCAGAACTACCCGGCAGAGCTGCACTTCCTGCTCGAGGGCCAGTTCGCGACCGACAAGAAGACCTCGATCGTCAACATGCTGCACACGCGAGGCAAGCGCGTCGTCGCCGAGATCACGCTGCCGTCGGCGCTGGTCGAGAAGCACATGAACGTCTCCACCGAGAAGCTCTTCAACGCGCGGATGCGTGGGCAGCTCGGCTCGATGATGTCGGTGACGAACAACAACGGGCTGCACTCCGCGAACGGCATCACCGCGATGTTCATCGCCACCGGCCAGGACGTCGCGAACGTCGCCGAGAGCTCGGCGCTCTACGGGTTCTCCGAGCTGCTCCCCAATGGCGACTACTACGCCTCGGTCACGCTGCCGTCGCTGATCGTCGCGACGTACGGCGGGGGCACCGGGCTCGCCACCCAGCGGGAGTGCCTCGAGATGCTCGGCTGCCACGGCGCCGGCGGCGTCCGGAAGCTGACCGAGATCATCGCCGCTACCGTCATGGCCGGCGAGCTCTCGCTGGGCTCGGCCGTCGTCGCCGAGGAGTGGGTGCAGGCCCACGACGACCTGGGACGAAATCGCGGCTGAGGAGATACCGCTCGTGTCCTGGGCTCTCGCGGTACCCGCCGCTCCGGCGGTCGCGGGTGTGGTCCAGACTGGGGACCTGCCGCTTCGTCAGAGGCTGGCTGTGCGGACGTGGTGTAACTGCAGCACGCTTCCCTTCCAGGGAAGGAGTCGAGGTTCAAATCCTCGCGTCCGCTCCGCTCTCTCGACTCCGGCACCGCGCCAGCCGGAAGACCTCGCGGCGGAGGTCGATCGCTAGAAGACGGTCCAGTCCGAGTACGTCGTGAACGCGTCGAGCGCGGCCAGCCCCGCGGCCGAGCTGCCGGAGGGACCGAGCGCCGGGCTCCAGACGCAGGCGACACCCCGGTCGGGAATCACGGCCAGGATGCCGCCGCCGACGCCGCTCTTGGCCGGGACCCCTACCCGGTAGGCGAACTCCCCCGCCGAGTCGTAGGTGCCGCAGGTGAGCATCACGGCGTTGACCCGTTTCGTCTGCTGCGCGCTGAGCAGCTGAGTGCCGTCGGACAGCACGCCGTCGCGAGCCAGGAACAGCCCGGCGAGGGCCAGCTCGCGGCACGTCATCGACACGGCGCACTGCGCGACGTACTGGTCGATGACCGTGGGCACCGGGTTCTCGAGGTTGTCGTAGCTGGCCAGCAGGTGCGCGAGCGCCGACGTACGGTGGCCCGCCTCGAGCTCGGACCTCGCCACCACCGGGTCACTGCCGACGTCGGGTCGCCCGCTCTCGCGACGCATGAAGTCGACCAGGGCTCCGCTCGCGTCGCCGGTCAGCGACTGCAACCTGTCGGTGACCACGAGCGCGCCCGCGTTGATGAACGGGTTCCGCGGACGCCCCGCCTCCTGGTCGAGCTGCAGCAGCGAGTTGAAGGGGTTGCCCGACGGCTCGCGCGACACCCGCGTCCAGATGCTCTCGCCCTCGACGGCGATCACGAGCGCGAGCGTGAAGACCTTCGTGATGCTCTGGACCGAGAACGGCACGTCGGCGTCGCCGATCACGTGCACCTGACCGTCGCAGGAGGCGATGGCCATCCCGAACTGGTGGGGGTCGACGGCCGCCAGGCTGGGGATGTACTCCGCCAGCCGCCCGCGGCCCACCTCCGGTGCCGCCGCTTCTCGAGCCCGCAGCAGTGCGTCGGTGATGTCCACGCGGCCATCCTCGCGCAGCCCAGCGGTCCGGCTCCGCGCGGGTCTCGGGCGACCAGGCAGGACGGGACGGTCCCGAACCGTGACGAAAGGTGGAGCGGTCTAGATCGCTGCTCGGGTGCCAGGGAAATCCCTGATGCGTCCTGTCGGTGCGTGCTGCTCCACTGAGACCATGAACCGTCAACTCGCGGGCGCGCTCACTGGGCGGGTCTCCACATGGGTCGTGCTCGTCATCTGGCTGCTGGTCGCCGTCGGCTCCGCCGGCTTCGCCTCCAAGCTCGCCGACGTGCAGAACAACGAAGCGTCCTCATGGCTGCCGGAGTCCGCGGAGTCGACGCGCGCCTTCGAGCGGCTCGAACCGTTCCAGGACCCGAACGCCATCCCCACCACCGTCGTCTACCACCGCGACGGCGGCCTGACGCAGGACGACCTCGCCGCCATCGAGGACGACGCGGCGCAGTTCGCCTCCATGGAGGGACTGGCCGAGGCCAAGGAGGGCCGGGCTCCGTCGGTCGTGAGCCCCGCGACGGCCGAGAGGCTCGGCTTCCCCGCCGTGGCGGAGGACGGCAGCGTGGCGCAGACCAGCGTGACCTTCGACTTCGGCTCCGAGGGCTGGAACGCGATGCCCGACATCGCCGACGAGCTGCAGGGCATCGCCTCCCTCGACGGCGGTGACGTCTACGTCGCGGGCGCGGGCGGCCAGGCCGCGGACTCCGCCGAGGCGTTCGGTGGCATCGACACCACGCTCCTGGCTGGCACCCTCGGCGTCGTCATCCTGATCCTGCTGTTCACCTACCGCAGCCCGATCCTGTGGATCCTGCCGATCTTCAGCGCGATCGTCGGCCTGTTCGTGTCCCAGGCCCTCGTCTACTTCCTCGCGAAGTACGCCGACCTGACCGTGAACGGCCAGTCCTACGCCATCCTGACGATCCTCGTCATCGGAGCCGGCACCGACTACGCCCTGCTGCTGGTGGCGCGCTACCGCGAGGAGCTCCGACGCCACGAGGACCGTCACGAGGCGATGGGCTTCGCCCTGCACCGCGCGGCCCCGGCACTGCTGGCCAGCGCGGCCACCGTCGCGCTCGGCATGCTGTGCCTGCTCTTCGCCGAGATGAACTCCACCTCTGGCCTCGGGCCGGTCGCGGCGATAGGCATCGGTGTCACCTTCGTGGTGATGGTGACCCTCCTCCCCGCCCTCCTCGTGGTCACGGGACGGTGGATCTTCTGGCCGCGACGGCCCACCTACCGCTCGCCGGAGCCGACGCAGACCGGCGTCTGGGCGCGCGTCGGGCGCTGGATCGCGCCGCGTCCGCGCCGGGTGTGGGTGGTCACCTCCGTGCTGCTGGCCGTCGCGTGCGTCGGTCTGCTGCGCCTGGACACCAACGGACTGTCGACCGAGGACTCCTACACCCAGGAGTTCCAGTCGGTCACCGGCCAGCAGGTGCTGGTCGACGCCGGTCTGGTCGACCAGTCCAACACCGTCATGGTGGTGGCCAACGCCGGCACCGAGGACGCCGTGGCCGAGGCCATGACGGGTCTCGACGGCGTCGAGCCGCCCAAGCCGCCCGTCGCCTCGGGCGAGGTGGCGTTCGTCGAGGCCGCCATCGGCTCCGACCCGGCCTCCCCGGAGGCGTTCGACACCGTCGAGAGCGTCCGCGACGCCGTGCACGACGTCGACGGCGCCGACGCGCTGGTGGGCGGCAACTCGGCGTTCTTCCTCGACACCCGGGACGCGGCCAACCGCGACAACCTCGTGATCATCCCGACCATCCTGCTGCTGGTGTTCCTCATCCTGATGACGCTGCTGCGCTCGGTGCTGGCGCCGATCATCCTGATCACCACCGTGGTGCTGTCCTTCGGTGCGGCGCTCGGGATCTCGGCGGTGCTGTTCGAGTACGTCTTCGGCTTCGCCGGGTCCGATCCCGGGTTCCCGCTGTTCGCCTTCGTGTTCCTGGTGGCGCTGGGCATCGACTACAACATCTTCCTGATGACGCGAGTGCGCGAGGAGACGATGCACTCCGGCACCCGGAAGGGAGCCCTCGTGGCGCTGACGTCCACCGGCGGGGTCATCACCAGCGCCGGTCTGGTGCTCGCGGCGACGTTCCTGGTGCTGGGCACCATCCCCGTGGTGTTCCTGGCCCAGCTCGGCGTCGCGGTGGCGCTCGGCGTCATCCTCGACACGATGATCGTGCGCTCGGTCCTCGTCACCGCGATCAACGTCGATCTCGGCGGCAGGATCTGGTGGCCGAGCAGGCTGGACACCGAGGACCGCACGCTCAGCGCCGACGAGGTGGCCAAGCCGATGGAGACCGTGCACTGACGCATAGGGTGCGGCCATGACCACGGCCCGCACCGTCCCGGTGACCACCGAGATGGACGGTGAGGAACTCGACGCCGAGGACGCGTGGCACCTCGCCCGCCGCCACGGTCTTCGGGCGATCCTCGTGGGGTCGTTCGTCCGCTTCCGGTACGGCGACGGCTTCACCAACAGCCGGGCGCTGGCGCTGCAGACCTGTCTCGCCGTGGTGCCGTTCCTGCTGGCCGTCATGGGGCTCGCCGCGGACATCGACGACGAGCGACCGTCGCGAGTCGTGGCGGCCACGGTCAGCGCCGTGTCCCCCGCGGCCGGCGACGACGACGCCCTCGTCGGAGCCCTGGCCGGCGGAGCGGCTGAGACCGGTGAGGTCGCCCTCGTCGTCGGGCTCCTCGTCGCGATCATCTCGATGACGACGGCGATGGCGCAGGTCGAGCGCGGGAGCAACCGGATCTACGGCATCCGCCGCGACCGGCCGGCGCTCCACAAGTACCTGCGCGCCGCGGTCTTCACCGCGGTCCTCGCCGTCCCCGTCGGGCTCGGGTTCATGGTCCTCGTCGCCGGGGGTGCCTTCGGCGACGCCATGGTGACGGAGTACGGCTGGTCCCAGGGCACGCACACCGCCTGGCAGTGGGGCCGGTGGCCTCTTGGGCTCATCACGCTGACCGTCACCATCGCGGTCCTGTTCGACCACGCCCCGCGACGCCGCCAGCCGGCGCTGTCCTGGCTGGCCCTCGGGTCGGGGGTCACCGTGGTCCTGAGCATGCTCGCGGCGGCCGGGCTGTCCGCGTATGTCAACGTCAGCAGCGCCTTCAGCAGCACCTACGGCCCGCTCGCCGGCGTGTTCGCCCTGCTGGTGTGGAGCCTGCTGTCGTCGATCTCGCTGTTCGTGGGCGTCGCGATCTGCGCCCAGCTCGAGGCGCTTCGGGCCGGCGACGACGAGCCGGCGTACGACGACCCGGGCCGCCCGCACCACCAGCAGGTCAGCGATCGGGGCGCGGAGTGACGTCTGATCCCACCGCTGACCTCGAGCAGCTGATCGACGCCGCGGCGCGGGAGACCGGCTTCTCCGGCGTGGTGCAGGTCGACCGGTCGGGCTGGACCGAGGTCGCCCGGGCGTACGGTCACGCGGACCGCGCCCACGGCGTGCCGAACACCGTCGACACCCGATTCGGCACCGCCAGCGCGACCAAGGGCCTGACCGCCCTGACCGCCGTCGCGCTGGTGGAGCGGGGCGTCCTCGACCTCTCCACCACCGCACGCTCGCTGCTCGGGGACGACCTGCCCGAGATCGCCGACGACGTCACCGTGGAGCACCTGCTCGCGCACCGCTCGGGCATCGGCGACTACCTCGACGAGTCGGTGATCGGTGACATCACCGACCACCTCATGCCGGTGCCGGTGCACCGCCTCGCCAGCGCCGAGGGCTACCTGAGCGTCCTCGGGGGTCATCCCACGGTGGCCGTCGCCGGGGACCGCTTCGCCTACAACAACGGCGGGTACGTCGTGCTCGCGCTGCTCATCGAGCGGGCGAGCGGCGTGGACTACCACGAGCAGGTACGCCGCTGCGTGCTCGAACCGTCCGGGATGGGCGACACGTCGTTCCTCCGCTCCGACGAGCTGCCTGCCCGCGCCGCGCGCGGCTATCTGGCGCGCGAGGGTCTCCGGAGCAACGTGCTGCACCTGCCCGTCGTCGGGGTCGGGGACGGCGGGGTCTACTCGACCACCGGCGACATGCACCGTCTCTGGCAGGCGCTCCACGCCGGGCGAGTCGTCTCCTCGGCGTCGGTCGACCTGATGCTGAGCCCGCGCAGCGACTGGCCCGAGGAGTCTCGCCGCTACGGCCTGGGATTCCACCTGCACGCGACCGGCGAGGCAGCGTGGCTCGAGGGGTACGACGCCGGGGTCTCGTTCACGAGCCTCCACGACCCCCGTCAGGATCTGACCTGGACCGTGGTGTCGAACTGGACCGACGGGGCCTGGCCGCTCGTCTCGCTGCTGAGCGAGCACCTGCGGCTCTGAGTCGCAGCCATGTCGCGGCGGCGCGGCGGCTCAGGCGATGCCGCCGAACGGGCGGACCTCGACCGTTCCCCGGCAGGCCCTCGAGCCCTCGGAGGCGAGCCTCAGCGCCACGTCGAGGTCGGGCGCGTCGATGACCCAGAAGCCGCCGAGGACCTCCTTGGTCTCCAGGTAGGGACCGTCCGTCACCACGGTCGACTCACCCTGGCCGTCGACGGTGGTCGCCGTCGAAGCCGGCTCCAGCCCGCCGGCGAACACCCAGTAGCCGTCCGCCTTCAGCTTGTCGTTGAAGGCACCCGTCGCCGCGAGAGCCTCGGCCATCTCCTCCCTCGAGCCGTAGCTGCCGAACTCGTTCATCTCGGCCGGGCCGTGAACGGCCAGCAGGTAGTGCGTCATCACTGATCTCCTTGCTCCGAGCGGTCCGGTCGACCGCCTCCTACCCTCACCACGAGCGACCATGGGTGTCTGCGACACCCTGCCCCACAGCCTTCTCGACGTACGCCGCTCAGCGCCACCTCAGGCGTCCTCGGTAGATTCGGGCCCACCATGGACGAGAACAAGGCACGCCGCGTCGTCGACGCCCTGCGAGCACGAGGCACCCAGGCCGACCTGGCCCGCGTCGGGGTCTACCAGTTCGGCATCGACATCCGGCTCCCCGACGGCCGGGTGGCTACCTGGGACTCCGACGGCACCGCCGAGCTCGAGGCGCAGGTGATGCGCAACGGCGTGCTCGTCGGCTTCGTTCCGGTGATCGAGGGCTCCGCGGACTACACCGAGGACCAGATCATCGACACCATCGTGCGCACCGACTACGACGCCCCGATCGCCACCCGCAAGGCCACCGCTCCTCCGCCGACCGAGCCGCTGCCGATCCGGGGTGGCGTCTTCCGCCGGTTCCGCGACGGCTTCCGCTACAAGTAGGCGGCTCAGGCGCAGGTGACGCAGGTGCGCGCCATCGGTCGGGCCTCCAGGCGCGCTTCGGGGATCGGTCGCCCGCACCGCTCACAGACGCCGTACTCCCCCGCGTCCACGCGGACCAGCGCCGCCTCGACCTCGACCAGGTGCTGCTCCGTCTGACGCACGAGCGTGTCGACCTGCTGCCTCTCGAAGGCGATCGTCGAGCCTTCGGGGTCGTGCTCGTCGTCGGCGTTGGAGTCGCGCGTGGCCTCCACCATGCCGGTGAAGTCGCGGCGCAGCGCGGCCAGCCGGACCTGCGCCGCCGCGCGGTCGGCCTCGAGGTGCTCCCGTGCGTCCACCAGCCCATGCTGCCCGACGGGACCAGCGGTCGCCGGGGCGGGGACCAAAATCAGTGGCCGGGCAGGTATCACCGGTAGCACGCTCGACTCCTGAGGGTCCAGGAGGTGGAGGCGATGCGATTCGTCGACGTGCGGCAGGTGCCGGCCCCGAGGGACCACGTGTGGGCTGCCCTGCACGACACCTCCGTGCTGCGACGGGTCATCCCGGGCTGCGAGCGCCTCAACCCGCTGGCTCCGGGGTCGTACGCCGCCACGCTGTCGGCCCGGGTGGGCCGGCTCGCCGACACCTACCGTGGCGACTTCGAGATCGTCGACCTGCGACCCGGGAGCGCACTCGTGGTGCGGGTGAACGCGCGAGGCCGGTGCGGTCGTCTCGAGCTCGACCTCGAGGTGCGGCTGGACCGCGGGCGGACCGCCTCGAGCACCACGCTCGCCTACGACGCGGAAGCGCGCGTGAGTGGGCTCGTGGCCCGGCTGGGCACGGCGCCGCTCTCGGTCGCCGGCAGCCACCTGACCGGCTGCTTCTTCCGTGACCTCGAGCGAGCAGTGACGCCGCGGGGGCGCGACCGGTCAGGGCAGCGGCTCCGCGCCACGGCCTGAGCGATGACGGCCGGACGCTCGGTGGTTCCGGTCGGTTCCACCGGTCCCGGGCCGAGCCCTCCGGTGAGAGGGTGACGACATGGAGACGCGCAAGGAGACGGTGACCGACACCTACCACGGGGTCGAGGTGAGCGAGGACTACCGCTGGCTCGAGGACGGCACCAGCGAGGAGACCAAGGCGTGGACCGAGGCTCAGGACGCCGAGACCAGGGCGTGGCTCGCCGCTGTGCCGGCGCGTGAGTCCATCCGGATGCGCTTCGAGGAGATCCTCAAGGTCGAGTCGACCGCGTACCACGCGCTGACCGGTGCAGGGTCGGCGTACCTCGCGCTGAAGAGCCAGCCGCCCAAGCAGCAACCCTTTCTTGTCGTGCTGACCGATCTGGTCTCGACAGGCTCGGCCACCGAGGACGGCTCGATCAGCGGTGAAGAGCGGGTGCTGGTCGACCCCAACGCGCTCGATGCGGGCGGTGCCACCACCATCGACTTCTTCCGCCCCTCACCTGACGGCTCGCGGGTCGCGGTGTCGTTGTCGAAGGACGGCACCGAGATCGGCACCGTCCACGTCTACGACGTCGCCACCGGCGAGGAGGTCGGCGAGCCGCTGGGCTGGGTCAACAGCGGTACGGCGGGCGGCTCGCTGGCGTGGAAGGCCGACGGCACCGGTTTCTGGGCGACATCGCACCCCGGCCCCGGCGAGGTGCCCGACGAGGATCTCGGCTTCTTCCAGGTCGTGGCGTTCCACGACATCTCGACCGGTGCGACGACGCCCGAGCTGTCCGGAGTCTTCGCCGAGGACCGGATCGCCGAGAACTTCCTCTCCGCCTCGCCAGACGGCCGCTGGGTGCTCGACTGCGTGCAGAAGGGCGACGGCGGCGAGTGGCAGATGTTCCTGCGCGCGCAGGACGACGCCGAGTGGCGACAGGTCGCGGACCTCGCCGACCGCTGGATCCGGGCGACCTTCGCGGGCGACCACCTCTTCGTGCTGTCGGTCCACGACGCTCCGCGCGGCAAGGTGCTGCGCGTCAGCCTGCCCGACGGGGCCGCGGAGGTCGTCGTCGCGGAGTCGGAGGTGACCATCGAGGGCATCGCCGCGACTGACGGCCGTCTGTGGGTCGTGGACCTCGACGGCGGACCCTCCGGGTTGCGGTCCTTCACCCACGACGGAGAGCCCCTCGAGCCCGTCGAGGTGCCCGCGGTCTCCTCGGTCGGCGACCTGCGCCGCGTCGGAGCCGACACCGTTGCGTGGTCGGTGGAGTCGTTCACCGAGCCGCGGTCGTGGTGGGTGGCCTCCGACGGGTCGGCGCCGCGTCGTACTGCCCTGGGGACGCGCACGCCCGTCGACCTGTCCGCCTACGCCGTGCGACGGGTGTTCGCCACCTCCACCGACGGCACCCAGGTGCCGATCAACCTCATCGCGCGCCCCGACGTCGACGCGGGAGCGCCGACCTTGCTCTACGGCTACGGCGGCTACGCGATCTCGATGAAGCCGTCCTTCTCCCCCGCCAGGCTGCAGTGGCTGGAGCAGGGCCACGTCTTCGCGGTGGCCAACATCCGCGGGGGCGGGGAGTACGGCGTCTCCTGGCACCACGGCGGTCGTCTGCAGACGAAGCAGAACTGCTTCGACGACTTCATCGCGTGCGCCGACCACCTCGTCGAGACCGGCGTGACGACGCGCGACAACCTGGCGATCATGGGCGGCTCCAACGGTGGCCTGCTCATGGGAGCGGTGCTGACCCAACGTCCCGACCTGGCCTCCGCGGTGGTGTGCGCCGTGCCGGTCCTCGACGCGATCCGCTCCGAGACCACGGCGAACGGTCGCTTCAACGTCACCGAGTTCGGCACGGTCGAGGACCCTGACGACTTCGCCGCGCTGCTGGCGTACTCGCCCTACCACCGGGTGCGTGACAGCGTCGCCTACCCACCGGTGCTGTTCACCGCCGGCGAGTTCGACCCCCGCGTCGAGGCGTGGCACGCGAAGAAGATGGCCGCCCGGCTGCAGGCGGCCACCTCCAGCGGGCAGCCGGTGCTGCTGCGGATGGAGTCCGGCGGGCACGGCATCGGGCAGTCGCTGGACCAGACGGTCGGGCTGCTGACCGACTACTACACGTTCATCGTCGACCGGCTGGGGCTCGAACGTCGGTGACGGTGCCGTCGCCCCCGCTGAAGTCGGCGGTGGACGTCACGGAGGCACGATCGCCCGTGACCCGGGCGTCGACCTATCCCGTGGGTTGCAGTCGCCCCGCGGCCACGGATCGTCCGAGCTCGAAGTCGATGTCGAGCTGGAAACCGCGACGGCGGTGCTGCGGGGTCACCACGGCGACGAGGTTGCCATGGCCCGCCCGGACGTCGGCCGCCATCGCCCCGATGACCTCCGGGACGCCCAGGCCCGGCCAGGTGCTCACGAGGGCCGCCGCGCCGCTGCGCTCGGTCCAGGCGGCGCCGGCTTCGTGCCACCGGTCCCCCATCTGCCTCAGCGTGGTCTCGCTGGTGCCGGGGCGGGTCAGGAACGCCGTCCACACCGCGTCGCTGGGTCCCACGACGTCGACGAGCTGCAGATCGCCGTCGTCGTTGCGCTCGGCGCGCACGACGTCGAGCGCGGCCAGCGGCACCAGGAACGAGCTGGTCTGCAGGGCGTAGTCGCCCCCGGCCGGCCCAGCGTCGACGGGTCTGGCCCACAGCCACTCCCCTCGCAGCGGTCGGTCGGGCCCACGGAAGCGGATGAGGACTTTCACGAGGTCGTCGGTCATGGACCGAGTGGAGCAGCAGGCTCCGACAGAATGCGGCGAACGGTGCAGGCGAGCGCCTGTCGGTGCGCTGTGCCACCATCGCGCCGTGACTGGTTGTGGCATCTCCGACGTCGTGGAGCTCGTGGACCAGCTGCCAGAGGTGGCGCGCACCGACCACGACCGCTACTGGCGGCTGGCCGTGGCTGGGCGCACCTTCGGCTACCTCTGGCCGCGCACCAACACGGTGGGTCTCAAGCAGACCGTCTTCGAGCAGCTGGCGCTGGTGGCCGAGCGGCCGCGACGTCTTCGAGGTCCAGTTCACCGCCGGTGCGTACGGGTGGGTGGTGGCCCACCTCGAGCGGGTACCGCGCGACGAGCTGGCCGAGCTCGTCTTCGAGGCGTGGCGGCTGACGGCGCCGTCGGCCGTGGTCGAGGCGCGCGCCGACGTCCTGCCCACCTGAGCCCCGCTCGAGCCATCGCCGTGACAGGGCACCCGGCAGTGGTGCAGTGGGGACGTGAACGCCGATGAGCTCGCCGACACCTTCGGGCTGGGCCGCGCCGTGCCACCTCTCGGACGGCCCGGTCGCGCGCGGGCAAGCCAGGGAGATGTGTGGCGCCTCGAGACGGCGGCTGGCGCCTGGGCGGTCAAGGTGCCCTTCGGGCGTGTCCGCGGAGGCCGACGTCGCGCTGTCGACGCGCCTCCAGGAGACGGCGTACGCCGCCGGGCGTGCCCACCCCGGAGGTACGCCGCACGCCGTGACGGTCGTGTGTTCGCGGACGTGTCAGGGCCAGCAGGTCCGGGTGTACTCGTGGGTGGACCTGCTGCCGCCGGACCCGCTGCTCGACCCGGCGCTGGTCGGCCGGCTGGTCGGCGCCGTGCACTCCCTGGACGTGCCCGCCCGCGGACGCGCCGGGCTCCTGGTACACCGCACCCGGTCGGCGACGACGCGCTGGGACTGCGCTCGTGACCGACCTGCGCGCTGCCGGCGCGCCTTTCGCCGAGCGGATGGCCGGGCTGCGCGACGAGCTGGTGGCCCTCGAGTCGTGGCTCGAGGCCACCGCGACGCGTCCGGCTGTGCCACCGCGACCTGTGGGCCGACAACGTGCTGCCGACCGACCGACGGGCGGAGTGTGCGTCATCGACTGGGAGAACAGCGGCCCGGCCGACCCGAGCCAGGAGCTGGCGTGCGTGGTGTTCGAGTTCGCCCGGAGCGATTCCGGGCGCGTGCGCGGGCTGCTGGCGGCCTACCGCAGCGCCGGTGGCACCGGCACGCTGAGCGACCGCGGCGACTTCTCGATGCTCATCGCGCAGCTCGGGCACATCACCGAGATCGCGCGCCCGCGACTGGCTCGAGCCCAACCGCCGGTCTCCGGAGCGCAGCGCCGCGGAGGCCTGGGTCAGCGAGGTCCTCGACGACCCGCACACCCGCGACGTGCTCGACGCGCTGCTCGGCGGCGGCTCAGAGCGTAGGGGTCGGTGATCGTGCGCAGCTGGAGGAGAGTTCGCCGCATCGTCTCGAGGGCGTCGACGCCGAGGTGGGCCACCCACTCGGCCTCGATCGCACGCTCCTCGGCACCGGCGACCTCGATCGCGGCCCGGGCCGTGCTCGGTGAGCCGGACGAGCCGGGCGCGGGCGTCCCGGGGGTCGGGCACGCGCTCGGCGTACCCGGCGGCCTCGAGCTGGTCGACGAGGTAGCCCGCGCTCTGCTTGGTGACCTCCGCAGCCTCGGCCAGTGTGCCGAGGCGGGACCCCTCCGGGTCGACCCGCTGGAGCAGCTTGGCCTGCGCCATGGTGATCGGGTAGCCGGCGTCGACGACGGCGCCGAGGATCCGCTGGTCGATGTGGCGGGTCGGGATGAACAGCAGCACGCCGAGGGACGGGTCTGGCATGGACCACTCCTTGTCAGTGGTGCTTCCCGGGTCCATGATAGTCAGACTCTCTGACTATCTCAGGAGGTCGTCATGGAGACCGAGGAGCGCTGGTCGATGATCGAGGCCGAGCGGCTCTCGCTCGCCGACCTGCTGGACGGACCTGTCGCCCGAGCAGTGGGAGGCAGCAGTCGCTCTGCTCGCAGTGGCGGGTGCGAGACGTCGCCGCCCACGTGGCGATGACCCCGGCAGGGACTGGGGCTGACTCAGACCTTGCTCGGCGTCGCCAAGGCGCGCGGCGACCTCTGGGCCTTCGGGCGCGACGTGGCGCGCGCCCATGCGGAGCGCCCCGTCGACGAGATCGTCACCGAGCTGCGCCGCGACGCGCCGTCACGTCAGATGCCGGCAGTGACCAACGCGAAGAACATCCTGCTCGACGTGATCGTCCACGGGCAGGACATCGCGGTGCCGCTCGGCGATCGAGCGGCAGGTGCCGGTCGATGCCGCGGCGGCCGGGTTCGAGCGGGTGTGGCGCATGGGCTGGCCGTTCCACGCGCGCAAGCGGCTGCGGGGGCTGCGGCTGGTGGCCACGGACGCGCCGCTGGACGTCGGTGAGGGCGCTGTCGTGGAGGGGCGAGCGAGCGACCTGCTGCTGCTGGCCACCGGTCGGACCGAGGCTGCTGTACGACGACTGTCCGGCCCGGGGCTCGCCGAGCTGGGGTGAGCGGCCGTCTGGTGTCCTCGCCGGTCGTCCTGCAGGAACGCCACACGTCGGCGCGATCGGTCCCGGTCAGGACGTGTGGAGCATGTACTGGTTCTCACGACCCATCCAGCGATAGCCCAGCAGCTCGTTGACCGCGATCATGTGATCGTTCGACTCGGCGTTCCACGTGTCCACCGTCTCGAGCTGCGGCTCGACCTCGGCCAGCCAGAGGAGCATGCCCGCCTTGAGCAGCAGGCCGAGGCGGTGGCCGCGGTGGTCGCGCACGACGGTCGTGTCGTGCTGGTGCCCGATCGTGTCACGCTCGGCGTCGACCGCCACCACGCTGTGCCCAGCCAGGGCGCCGGTCTGTCGGTGACGCGCCAGCAGTCGGTACAAGCGCATCCCGTTGGCCAGCTGCGCCTGCTCGTACGCCGCGATCCGCTCCGGCGGGAAGACCTCGTCGTCGATGTCGAGGTCGTCGAGCGGGGCGTCGTTGATCGCCGCCGACATCTCCGCGACCGCCGGCATCAGGTCGTCCGGGGTGGCCCCGACGATCCTGACCAGCTCGTAGGCCGATGCCGCCGCCTGCGCCTCGTCGTAGCGACGGCGGACGTCGTCGTGGGACACCTGCGCCAGGTGCTGGCGCCGGTTGACGGCCTGCGAGCCGCGCGTGAAGCCGTGCTTCTCGAGGAACGCGTTGCCGGGACCCCCGTCCCAGGAGTCACCGCCGAGCCTTGTCCGACCGGCCGCGGCTGCACGGCGCAGCAGGAACCGCAGTCCCTCCCCGCCCAGGCCGCGGCGCCGGTGCTCCGGGTGCACCGTGAGACCGAGCCAGGCGAGCTCCGGGTTGTCCCACGAGGGTGCGAAGAACGTCATCACGGCGACCACCTGGTCGCACTCGAGGCCCACGAAGTGGTCGTCGGGCTCTCCGTCCCACCCCCGCAGGATGTGGTTGCGCAGCTTCAGCGCAGTCATCGGGTGCAGCCACGGGGCGTCGAGCGCCCACGCGGCGTTCAGCAGGTCGACCACCTGGCCGACCGCTCCGCTGTCGTCCGCGCTGAGCGGTGTGATGTCCATGGGCGCCCTCCCTCAGTCGACGAGTGATCGCTGGAAGCCGAGCCCGCGCCCCATCCACCGGTAGCCGAGGTCCTCGTTGACCGCGATCATGTGGTCGTTCGACTCGGCGTTGAAGGTGTCGAGCGTGCGGACCTGCGGCTCGGCGTCGGCCAGGTGCAGCAGCATCGCGGTCTTGAGCAGCAGGCCCAGCCGGTGCCCGCGGTGTGACGCGACCACCGAGGTGTCCTGCTGGTGGCCGATGTGGGGGCGCTCGTCCTCGACCGCGACGACGGTGTTGCCGGCCAGCTCGCCGGTGGTGCGGTGCCGGGCGAGGTAGCGGTGCAGGCGCAGGCCTGCGTTGAGCTGCGCCGTCTCGTACGCCGCCACCCGGTCGGCGGAGAAGACCTCGTCCTCGATGTCGAGGTCGTCGAGCGGGGCGTCGTTGATGGCCGCCACCATGTCGACCATGGACTCCAGCATCCCCGGCGGGGTGCGGCCCTCGACGAGCACCAGCTCGTAGTCTGCGCCGGCGGCGACCGCAGCGTCGTACAGTGCGCGGACCTTGGCGGGCGAGACCTCCTCGAGGTGCTGGCGACGGTTGATCGACTGGAAGCGCTTCGGGAAGCCGTGGGCGGCCGCGAACGCAGCGGCCGGCGAGCCCTCCCAGCCGTGGGCGCCCGCCTTGGACCGCCCGGCCGCCCGGGCCTCGTCCTCCAGGTGGCGCAGCATGGCCGACCCGTAGCCGCGACGCCGGAGGTCCGGAGGCACCGAGACGCCGAACCAGGCCAGATCGAGGTTGTCACGCTCACTGAGCTCGAGGATGCCGTGGGCGACGATCGTGTTGCCGTCGAGGGCCACCACGTGCCGCCCGGGCTCGAGGTCCCAGGCCCACCGGATCTCGGCGTCGAGCGTGCGCAGCGTCATCGGGTGACGCCACGGTGCGTCGTGGGCCTCGGTGGCGTTCTCGAGCTCGACGACCTGCTTCATCGTCCCCAGGTCGTCGGGGTCCAGCGCTCTGAAGTCCATGGCGTCCACGATCCCGCCCTTCAGGGCCGCGGGCAACGGGATTTCCGCCGGCCTCAGGCGAGACCGAGCTCGGCGGCGCTCTCCTCCCGCATCTGGACCTTGCGGATCTTGCCGGTCACCGTCATCGGGAAGTCCTCGACGACCTTGACGTAGCGCGGAATCTTGTAGTGTGCCAACTTTCCGCTCGCGAAGGCGCGGACGGCCTCGGCGTCGAGCGGCTCGGAGCCGTCCTTGACCCTGATCCAGGCGCAGAGCTCCTCCCCGTACCGTTCGTCCGGCACCCCGATCACCTGCACGTCCTCGACATCGGGGTGGGTGTACAAGAACTCCTCGATCTCGCGGGGGTAGATGTTCTCGCCGCCCCGGATGACCATGTCCTTGATGCGTCCGACGATGTTGCAGTAGCCGTCCTCGCGCATCACGGCGAGGTCGCCGGTGTGCATCCAGCCGTCGGAGTCGATGGCCTCTCGGGTCTTCTCCTCCTCCTGCCAGTAGCCGAGCATGACCGAGTAGCCGCGGGTGCAGAACTCGCCGGCCTCCCCCCGCGGCAGCGTGTCTCCCGTCACCGGGTCGACGACCTTGATCTCGACGTGCGGGTGGACCCGGCCGATGGTCGCCGTACGCCGCTCGAGGTCGTCGTCGGCTCGGGTCTGGCAGGACACCGGGCTCGTCTCGGTCATGCCGTAGGCGATGGAGACCTCGCTCATGTGCATGTCGTCGACGCAGTGCTTCATCACCTCGACCGGACAGATCGAGCCGGCCATGATCCCGGTGCGCACAGCGCTGAGGTCGTGCTCGGCGAAGGTCGGGTGGTTCTGCATCGCGATGAACATCGTCGGCACGCCGTAGACGCCGGTGCACCGCTCCTGTGCCAGCGTGCGCAGCGTGATCTCAGGGTCGAAGCCGGGCGCCGGGATGACCATGGTGGCGCCGTGACTGGTGCAGCCGAGGTTGGCCATCACCATGCCGAAGCAGTGGTAGAAGGGCACCGGGATGCAGAGCCTGTCCTCGGGGGTGAGGTTGATCAGCTCGGTGGTGAAGAAGCCGTTGTTGAGGATGTTGCGGTGGCTGAGCGTCGCTCCCTTGGGGAAGCCGGTGGTGCCGGACGTGTATTGGATGTTGATGGCGTCGCCCGGGTCGAGGGAGGCCATCCGCTCGGCGAGGTCGGCGTCAGCGACCGCGTCGCCCTGCGCCACCAGAGCGGTCCAGTCGTCGGTGTCGAGGTGGACGGCGCGTTCCAAGGTGTCGCACTCACCGGCCACCTCCTCGATCATCGCTCGGTAGTCACTCGTTTTGTACGAGCTGGCCGCCACCAGGAGGCGCAGCCCCGACTGGTTCACGACGTACGCCAGCTCATGCGTGCGGTAGGCCGGGTTGACGTTGACGAGGACCGCGCCGACCTCCGCGGCGGCGTACTGCAGGATCGTCCACTCGGCGCAGTTCGGGGCCCAGACGCCGACGCGGTCGCCCTTCGCGATGCTCGCGCCCATGAGACCGCGTGCGAGGGCCGCTACGTCCCGGTCGAGCTCGGCCCAGGTCCAGCGCCGACCGCTGGCCACCTCGACGAGTGCCTCTCGCTCGGCATAGGTCGACGCGGTACGCCGGAAGTTGTCGCCGATGGTCTCCTCGAGGAGCGGCACGTGGGTCTCGCCTCTGGCCTCGGACAGCAGCGTCGCCGCGCCGGGAACGTCGGAAGCGCTGGTGGGGTCCATGCCCGGGACCCTAGTCACGCCCTCCCCTCCCCACCAGGCCTTCCCCCGCGATACGCAGCTCGTGCCGGTCCCACAGGGACGGAAGGGTCAGCGCGGGGTGGGGTCGTGGCCGGGGTCGACCTCGGGGATGGCGCTGGTGTCGACCTCCGGCTTGAAGGAGACCCGGTCGTCGAAGGAGACCTCGACGTGCTGGAAGCCCTTGTGGCGCATCGACTTCGCGTAGCTGTCGTAGGCCCGACGGTCGGCCTCGGTCAGCTCGACGGCGTCCGTGAACGGCGTCAGCAGCGCCCGAGGGTAGAGCCTGCGCCGCAGCACCACGCTCACCTCGACGCCGATGACGGCGATGATGCACGCCAGGTAGATGAAGGCGATCAGCCCGAGGACGAGGGCGAAGACGGCGTTGAGCTCGGTGGCGCGGTCCATCACCCGGCTGACGTAGACGCCGCCGAGCATCTGCAGCAGGTGCCAGCCGACGGCGATCGTGATGCCGCCGGGCAGCGCGGTCCAGAACGACGGTCGCCGCGACGTCGTGTAGCGCATCATCAGGCTGAAGACGGCCGCTGTCACGACCAGGGACAGGACCGTGCTCAGCCCCTGCAGCCACCCCTCGGCGTCGACCCCGAAGGTCGAGAGGTTCGTCAGGAAGCTCGCGGCCACGGTCAGCATCACGACGACGAAGCCGCCGAAGACCATCACGAGGATGCTGCGGAGGCGGCTGATGACCGGGTTGAGCCGGCTGTTGCGCGGCACGGCCCAGGCGGTGTTGAGGACGTTCTGCGCCGCCTGGCCCAGCCCCGTGGCGCCGTACAACGCCACCAGGAGGCCGATGGCGATGGACCAGGCGCTGCCCTGCAGCTTCTCCGGCTGGGCCAGCTGCTCTCCCACGATCGGGAACCGCCCCAGCGTCCCGAGCAGCAGCCGCGTCTGCAGCGTCTCGTTGCCGGACAGCAGCCACCCGAGGAACGAGCTGAGCAGGAGCAGCAGCGGGAAGATCGCGACGAAGGCGTAGTAGGTGAGCGCGGCCGACATGAACGGGCCCTGGTCGTCGAAGTACTTGTAGACGACGGCCAACGGCATGCCGACCGATCGTCGACGCCGTTGGAAGCGATCGACACGACCGACGAGACTGGGCACGCCCTGACGGTACCTGGGAGGTACGCCGCAGTCCGCAGCGCGCGCCGACTCGTCGACCCCGCACGGCTGATCCGGAGTCCCAGCACGGACGGGACCTGGGGGGACGTCCTCGTCCCCGGTCGAGCCCGCCATCGCCTTCCACGCCGGCTAGCTCAGCCGGGTTCGTCGCGGGGATGCTGGATGTCGACGCCTGCTTCGTCGGACAGGCCACCCCAGCGACCTAGCGGCGCAACGGCGGCGAACCCTTCGACATGGCGGGCCCGGGTCAGATACCTCACAGGCTCCGCTGTGCGCGCACGGGCGCTGCTAGCGTCCCGGCCATGCGCAGCGCCAAGGACTTCCTCCGCCCGCTCGCCGTCGGGGCCCCCGAGCCCCTGCGCGAGATCCCCGCCCGCCCCAGCCGGGCCATCCACTTCTTCGACCCCTCGAACGAGAAGATGGCCGGCAAGGTGCCCGGCATGGTCGGCACCGTCGACGTGCTGCTCGGCAACCTCGAGGACGCGGTGAAGGCCGACAACAAGGTCGCCGCGCGCGAGGGCCTGGTGAGGATCGCGCAGAGCACCGAGGGGCTCGGCGGAGAGGGCGCCTCGACGCAGCTGTGGACGCGCGTCAACGCGCTCGACTCGCCCTGGTTCCTCGACGACATGACCACGCTGGTCCCGGCGATCGGCGACAAGCTCGACGTGGTCATGGTCCCGAAGGTGCAGGGCGCGGAGGACATCCAGTACGTCGACCGCCTGCTGGCCCAGCTCGAGGCCAAGGCCGGCCTGACCCGGCCGATCCTGGTCCACGCGATCCTCGAGACCGCTCGCGGCATGGTCAACGTCGAGGAGATCTGCGGCGCCAGCCCCCGCATGCAGGGCCTCTCCCTCGGACCGGCCGACCTCGCCGCGGACCGGCGCATGAAGACGACCCGGGTCGGCGGCGGGCACCCCGGCTACCTCGTGCGTCAGGACCCGCCGGTCGACGACCTCGGAGTCGCACAGGTCGACGCCGACCGCTCGCCGTACCAGCAGGACCTGTGGCACTACACCATCGCCCGCATGGTCGACGCCTGCGCGATGCACGGGATCTTCCCCTACTACGGCCCCTTCGGCGACATCGCCGACGTGGTCGCCTGCGAGGACCAGTTCCGCAACGCCTTCCTGCTCGGCTGCGTCGGCACCTGGTCGCTGCACCCCAAGCAGATCGAGATCGCCAACCGGGTCTTCTCCCCCAGCGTCGAGGACGTCACCCACGCCCGCCGCGTGGTCGCCGCGATGGGCGACGGCACCGGCGCGGTCATGCTCGACGGCAAGATGGAGGACGACGCCTCCCTCAAGCAGTGCCTGGTGATGGTCGAGCTGGCCGAGGAGCTGGCGAAGATCGACGACGACCTCCGCGCGGCAGTACGACGCGATCGAGGTGGCCTGATGGTCTCGACGAGCTCGACCACCGGACCCACGGACGCCTTCCGGCCCCGCCGATCGGTGCTCTACATGCCCTCGTCGAACGAGCGCGCGCTGGAGAAGGCCAAGACGCTGCCGGTCGACGGGCTGATCCTCGACCTCGAGGACGCCGTGGCCCCGGACGCCAAGCCGGCCGCGCGCGACAACGCCTGTGCCGCGGCTGCCTCCGGCGACTACGGCCGCCGCGAGCTGACGATCCGCATCAACGCCGCCGGCACCGAGTGGCACGAGGACGACCTCGCCGCTGCCTGCTCCGCGGGACCCGACGCCATCGTGGTGCCCAAGGTCGACAGCGCCGACGCCGTGAGGTCGCTCGTGGCCTCGATGGAGCGCCACGGTGCGCCCGACTCCACGACGCTGTGGGCGATGGTCGAGACGCCCTACGCCATGCTGCACGCGCACGAGATCGCCACCGCCTCCGACCGCCTCACGGTGCTGGTCATGGGCACCAACGACCTCGCCAAGGAGCTGTACGCCGAGCACGTGCCCGGGCGTCAGCCGCTGCTGGCCGGGCTCGGCCTGGCTCTGCTCGCCGCTCGCGCGGCCGGCAAGGCGATCGTCGACGGCGTCTACAACGACGTGAAGAACACCGAGGGCTTCCTCGACGAGTGCCGCCAGGGCCGCGAGATGGGCTTCGACGGCAAGACCCTCATCCACCCCGGGCAGGTCGCCGGCGCCAACGAGGCGTTCGCACCGTCGGAGAAGGCCGTCGAGGACGCGCGCGGCATCCTGCAGGCGTGGGAGGACGGTCGCGGGTCCGGGGTCGTGACCTACAACGGCCGGATGGTGGAGAACCTCCACGTGGAGTCCGCCCAGCGGGTGCTGTCGATGCACAAGGCGATCACGGCCCTCGAGGCCGACCAGGCCTGACGTCGGCCGGGGTTCACCCAGGCGTGTGGCCGGTCGGGCGGTAGCGGTTCGCGACGACCCCGTCGCCGAGGTCCTCACGGTCGACCAGCTCGAGGTCGACGTACGACGACAGACCGTCGAGCAGGCGCGGCCCGTGGCCGGCGATCCGCGGGTGCACGACCAGCTCGAAGTCGTCGATCAGGCCGAGCTCGGCGAGCACCAGTGGCAGCTGGACCCCGCCCAGGAAGAGGCCGTCGCCCGGCTCTGCCTTGAGACGGCGGACGGCCTCACCGACGTCGCCCTCGATGAGCTCGGCGTTCCAGTCGACCCGTGCCAAGGTGCGCGAGGCGACGTACTTGGGGGCGGCGCCGATGGCACGCGCGAACGGGCCCATCCAGTCCGGACGCTCAGCGGTCGGGTCGCTCGGGTCGGTGGGGTCCGCGTCCGGCCGCTGCCGCCAGGCCACCTCCATCATCTGGTAGGTCACGCGACCCAGGACCAGAGCGTCCGCGCGGGCGATGTTCGCAGCCGCGTTGCGGTGGACGCCCTCGCTGGCCGTGCCGGCGAGGTGGTGGACGCACCCGTCGAGAGTGACGTTGATGGAGTAGCGCAGGGGCCGCATCCCGTGACGCTAGCGCCGCGACGAGGAATGTGACAGGCCCACCCGGCCGGGTTCAGCGGATCGTCAAGCAGGGTTGGAGGTTGCCCCCTTCGTGACAGCCATTGTGTCGGAGGTCTTCTCTAGGTTGGAGGCATGTCAGCAGCATCCCTCACCGTCGCGTCGGGCGCTGAGGTGCGCGTCGAGGTGCTGGACCTGGACGCCGGCGAGGCGCTCTCCTTCGTCACCGACCGGCGCCGCGCGACCGACCTCGCTGCCGCGCAGGAGCTCGAGGGTGTGGCGCACTGGGCGGACCTGCACCGGGTGGGTCGCAGCGAGCTGCTGCGTGGTGAGGTCGGTGCGGTGGACCCCGACGTGTCGGAGGCGCTCCCCTGCCGGCCGCTGCGCGACGGTGACACCGGCCTCGGTCGCGAGCGCGAGCTGCGGCTCGCCGGCCAGGGCGCGTTCATGGTCGAGGAGTACGCCGTCGCCGAGCTCGCCACGGCGCTGGGGATGAGCGAGCACACCGGCCGGGCCTACGTCGGGCAGGCCGTCGAGCTGCGCGAGCGGTTGCCGCGCTGCTGGGAGCAGGTCATGGCCGGTCGCCTCTCCGCGTGGAAGGCCCGTCAGGTCGCGGAGCAGACGATCCCTCTCGCCGACGAGACCGCCGCTGCGGTCGACGCGGCCGTGGCGCCGTTCGCGCACCGGATGACGGTGGGTCGGATCGCGCGGCTCGTGGAGGCCGCGGTGCTGCGTCACCAGCCCGACCTCGCCGCCGAGCGGGCCGCTGCAGCCGCCGAGCACCGCGGGGTGTGGTTCGACGACCAGCTCGACGGCACCACCGACCTCAGCGCCCACCTCGACACCCCGGACGCCGCTGCGCTGGACCACGCGCTCGACACCGTGGCCACCACGCTCGGTCGGCTCGGCGACGCCGACTCCCGCGACGTGCGCCGCGCGCGTGCGCTGGGCGTGCTGGCCGACCCGCAGTACGCGCTCGACCTGGATAAGGCTGCGGTTGCAACCGGCCAGCACGACGACGACGCCCGCCCGACCGTGCGCCAGGTGACGCCGGTGCGGGCGGTGCCGACGCTGCACGTGCACCTCCACCTCGACGCCGTCACCGCCTTCGGCGTCACGCACGACCGGCCGCACCACGAGGAAGCGGACCTGGTCCGTGTCGACCGCGCCGGGCGCCGGCTCGGCGCTCGCACCCGCGAGACCCTCGAGCGCTGGGTCGCCGGCCTCACGCCCGGCACCCGCCTGCACCTCACCCCGGTGATCGACCTGACCCAGGACATCGCCGTCGACCAGTACGAGATCCCCGCAAACCTGCGGGCCCAGGTCGTCGAGCGCGACGCGACCTGCACCTTCCCGTGGTGCGGCAACGCCGGGCGTCACGACCTCGACCACCGGGTGGCCTACCTGCCGATCGACGAGGGTGGACCACCGGGCCAGACGTCGACGTCGAACCTCCACCGGCTCTGTCGCTTCCACCACCGGCTCAAGACCAACGGCCGCTGGCGCGTCGACAGACCACCGGGCTCCGATCCCGGGGTCGTGTGGACCTCCCCGCACGGCCGCCGCTACCTCGTCACCCCGAACGGCACCACCCGCCTCGATCCGGTCGAGCCCCCACGCCCCTGATCGGCGCGATCACCCCTGCACGTGCCTGAGCCGCCCGCCGGTGTCCGTGGTCCGCGGCCCCCCGCGCAGACGCAGGTAGCGTGATTCACATGGAGATCCTGCTGCTGGTCCTCGTCCTCGGGGTGGTCTGGTACGTCGTCCGCTCGCGCTCGGGCGCCTCCCTCGGCCCAGGCGGGTCCGGTCGGCCGCCGCGTACGGTCCGCGCCGCCGACCTGGCGGCGGCACGACGGACGGCGCAGGAGGACGTGACCCGCTTCGGCGAGGAGCTGCAGCGTCTCGACGGCGACGTCGCGATGAGCAGCACCGACGAGGCGATGCTCCAGGACTGGCAGCGCGCCCTGGACTCCTACGAGTCGGCCTCCCGCTCCCTCGAGCTGCTCGGGGACCCCGACGGGATCCGGCACGTCACGTCGGCGCTCGAGGACGGTCGCTACGCCGTGGCCTGCGTGCGGGCACGCCGCGAGGGCCGCCCGTTGCCCACCCGCCGCCCCCCGTGCTTCTTCAACCCCGCCCACGGACCCTCCAGCGTCGACGTCGAGTGGGCGCCCCCGGGAGGCCAGCAGCGCCAGATCCCCGTCTGCCCCGCCGACGCCGACAGGCTCGCCCAGGGCGCCGAGCCCGACGTGCGCACCGTCCCGCAGGGCGCGGGCCGGGTGCCCTACTGGCAGGCCGGCCCGGCGTACTCACCGTGGGCGTCCGGCTACTTCGGTGCCTACGCCGCCGGCGGTCTGCTCCCCGGCTTCCTGGTCGGCACGCTGCTGGCCAGCAGCTGGGACGGCACCCCTGCCGACGGCTTCGACACCGGGGACGCGGGCGGTGGCGGCGACGCCGCTGACGCCAGCGGCGACGCGGGTGGCGACAGCGGTGGTGACTGGGGCGGCGGTGACGGCGGCGGCTGGGGCGGCGACTCCGGCTTCGACTTCGGGGGCGACTTCGGCGGCTTCTGAGGCCGGGTGCCCGTCTGACCACGGGTGTGGCCGACCTCCTCCCCCGAACCGGCTCGGGCGGGCCGTGCCCTGGCTATCGTCCTGGTCATGTCCTACCTGCGGCGTCAGCTGGTGACCTCGGCCCTCACCGCGAACGCGATCAAGCCGGTGCCCGGCGCGGCCGCGAGCGTGCCGGCGATGTTCGCCGGCTGGCTGGTCTCCGAGCTCGCGCCCCACGTCATCGCCGGCGCCGTCGTCGACAGCGTGCTCGAGGTCCGCCGCTCGCGCGGACGCAGCGCCGCTCCCCTCCTGGGACTGCTGAACGTGCTCGCCCTCACCCACGTCACCCAGCAGGGCCGTCGCTCCCAGGCCGCCTTCGAACGGGGCCTGGACGAGGCCCTCGGCGGCGACCACCTCGACCGCCTCCGTCGGGAGTACGACGACCTCGACTGGCGCACGCCGCTGCGCCAGCTGGTGTGGCCCTTCCGCATGCCCGTGGAGGGGGTCGAGGTCGTCAAGGACCTGGTCTACGCCCCTGACCACGGCCGCCGTGGACGCCTCGACGTCTACCGGCCCGAGGGCGGCGCCGACGCGAGCGAGGGCCACCACGCCGGGCGGGGCCGTCCCGTGCTGCTGCAGGTCCACGGCGGCGCCTGGTCCATCGGCGAGAAGGACCACCAGGGCCTCCCCCTGATGAAGCACATGGCCTCACGGGGCTGGGTGTGCGTCGCGCCGAACTACCGGCTCAGCCCCCGGGTGGCGTTCCCCGAGCACCTCGTCGACGTCAAGCGGGCCATCGCCTGGATCCGCGAGAGCATCGCCGAGCACGGAGGCGACCCGTCGTTCGTCGCCATCACGGGCGGGTCCGCCGGCGGGCACCTCGCGGCGCTGGCGGCGCTCACCCCGAACGACCCGGCGTACCAGCCCGGGTTCGAGCATGCCGACACCACGATCCAGGCGGCCGTGCCGTTCTACGGCATCTACGACTTCGCCGGCGTCACCGGCGAGGCGGCCCTGCGGATGCGGGACCGGTTCCTGGCCCGTCGGGTCCTCTTCAGCGACCCCGCGCAGGACCTCGAGCCCTTCGAGAAGGGCTCGCCGCTGCTGCGGGTGGGGCCGCACGCACCGCCCTTCTACGTCATCCACGGCGCCAACGACACCCTCGTCGAGGTCGCCCAGGCGCGGGCCTTCGTGGAGGCGTTGCGGGAGGCCACCGACCAGCCGGTGGCCTACACCGAGCTCGCCGGCACCCAGCACGCCTTCGACGTCTTCCCCTCGGTCCGCAGCCAGCACTCGGTGCGCAGCGCAGAGCGCTTCCTGCGGTGGGTCCACGCCGCCCGGACGGGGGCGAGCGCGAACGACAGCGCCGGCGGGGCCGACGCGTGGGAGCGCTCCGACCCGATCGACGCCGTCTCCGGTGGCGACTGACAACGCGTCCGGGTCGATTGACCTGCTCCCGCCCGGGTAACCCTCGATGTGAGGGAGGACACACCATGAATGCTGACCGACAGGATCTGGTCGACCTGCTCCGCTCCCGCGGCGAGCACGACCAGGCGCTGCGGGCCGCGTGCTCGTTGCCCCGCCAGATCGACACCGTCGAGGACGCGGGCCTGCTGAGCAGGCTCGACATCCACACCGCGACGCTCGAGATGAGCGTCGTGCGCGACTGAGCCGCCCACGCGAACGGGCCCCGGAGCGGCAGCTCCGGGGCCCGTCGGCGTGTGGTCAGCCGGCGAGGACGCTCACGACTGGAGCCAGGGCTCCCAGACGTCGGGGTTCTCCTCGATCCACTTCGCCGCGGCGTCCTCCTGCGACATGCCGTCCTCGGCGATGTACTTCGCGACGACGTTCTGGTCGTCGTTGGTCCACTCGAAGCTCTCGACCAGGCCCACCGAGGTGTCGCCCGACTCGGCCCAGTCCGTGCCGACGACCTTCTTCAGCTCGGTCTCGGGGTAGTCGCAGTCGACCGCGGCCGGGGCGTCCTGGCAGCCGTCGGTGTACTCCGGGAGCGCGACCTTCTCCAGCGGAACCTCGGAGAGGAACCACTGCGGCTCGTAGAAGTAGCCGATGAGGAACTCCTTGTTCTGCTCGGCCTTGCGGAACGCCTCGATGCTGGCGGCCTCGCTGCCGGAGAACACGACCTCGAAGTCGAGGTCGAGGTTGTTCACGATGGCCTCGTCGAACTGGACGTACGACGGGTCGGCGCCCAGGAACTGGCCCTTGCCGCCGGACTCGGAGGTGGCGAACTCGGAGGCGAAGTCGTTGAGGTTCTCCCAGTCCAGGATGTCGGGGTTCTCCTCAGCCAGCCACGGCGGGACGTACCAGCCGATGATGCCGACGTTGCCGTTGGGTCCCATGTCCATGGCGGAGCCGTCACCCGCGCCCTCGAAGAACTTCTTCTCCAGGTCCGGGTGACCCCAGTCCTCGATGACGACGTCGACGTCGCCCGTGCCGAACCCCTGCCAGGCCACGTCCTCCTTGAGGTTCTTGTACTCGACGGTGCAGCCGAGCTCCTGCTTCGCGAGCTCACCCACGACGTAGGCGCTCGCCTCGAAACCCACCCACGGGTTGATGGCCATGTTGAGGTCGCCGCACTCGCCGCCGCTCTGCGCAGCTTGCGACTCGTTGGCCTCGGTGGCCTCGTCGATGGAACCCCCGCCGCACGAGGACAGCCCGAAGGCTGTCACCGCGGCGAGAGAGACGGCGCCCCACGATCGGGCGGTGCTTCTCCGCATGTCGTTCCCCTTCGTCGTCGACCGGGATCCGGCCGCTGGGCCCACTCTCCACCGACCGTCCGCGCTCTCCGAGCACGGCACGGTCACAAGTCCGTCACATTTGGCCCCTGAGGGCTCACGGACCGGGCGAAACGGGCGCTACGGACGGACCACCCGACCCGGCGAGCGGGTCGGCCTTCACGCGCGCCGCCCCGCGCATGATGCGGTCGAGCATGATGCCGAGCAGCACGATCGAGATGCCTGCAGCCATCCCCTTGCCCCACTCCTCGCTGCGGGAGACGCCCAGCGCCACGGCGTACCCGAGTGCGCCGGCACCGACGAGGCCGCCGATGGCGACCATCGACAGCACGTAGAGCAGCCCCTGGTTGGCCGCGAGCACCAGCGAGCCGCGCGCCATGGGGATCTGCACCTTGCGGATCTCCTGCCAGCGGGAGGTGCCGGTGGACCGTGACGCCTCGAGCGTGGTCTCCGGCACCCCGCGGATGCCGTCGGTGACCAGCTTGATGGCGACCGGTGCCGAGTAGACCACCGCGGCGACGATGGCGGCGAAGCGGCCGGGCCCGAACAGCGCCAGCGACGGGAGCAGGTAGACGAACGGCGGGATCGTCTGCGCGGCGTCGAGGACGGGCCGGATCACCAGGTCGGCGCGCGCCGAGCGGGCCATCCAGACCCCGACGACCAGCGCCAGCACCATGACGATCGCGGTGGCCACCAGCACCATGGTCAGCGTGACCATCGCGTCGTTCCACAGATCGAGGAAGTACAGGCCGGCCAGGCAGAGAGCCACGACCGGGAGCACGCGCCGGCCCCCGAGGATGAAGCCCAGGGCCAGGATGACGGCGGCCACGAGGTACCACGGGGACTCGGCGATCAGCGCCTCGAGGGGGTTGATCGTGACCGCGGTGATGCCGTCCTTGATCGAGGAGGTCAGCGACGAGTAGTTGTCGGTGAAGCCGCGCACCACGGTGTTGGTCCAGTCGGCCAGGGTCGAGCCGACGGAGGTCTCGGGGAACTCCGCCGCCCAGAGGCTGTAGCGCGAGTAGAACACCGCCCCGATCGCCAGGGCGCCGGTGACCGCGAGGGTGGCCCGGCGCCGGCGTACGTCCTCACCGCCGGAGCGGGCGATCCGCTCGCCGCGCTCGCTCGCCGCGGTCGTGCTGCGGTCGAGCATGATCGCCATCACGACGATGGCCAGCGACGGCACGAAGCCGCGCCCGATGTCGAGGATGCGCAGGGACTCCAGCACCGGCTCGCCCAGGCCGGGTCCGTTGACGAAGGCGGCCAGCACGACCATCGACAGCGCGGCCATCGTGGTCTGGTTGATGCCGACGATGATCGTCTTGCGAGCCATCGGCAGCTGGACGTGGCGCAGCCGCTGCCAGCCGGTCTGGCCGAGCGAGTCGCTGGCCTCGATCGTGGTCGTCGAGACCGTGCGGATGCCGTGGCCGGTGATGCGGATGACCGGCGGCAGCGCGTAGATGATGGTCGCGGCCACCGCGCCGGAGGTGCCGATGCCGAAGAACAGCACGACCGGGATCAGGTAGACGAACGTCGGCATGGTCTGCATGACGTCGAGCACCGGCGTGACGACGTTCTCGGCCCAGCGGCGCCGACCGATGAGGATGCCGAGCGGGATGCCCACGAGGACCGCCACTCCCACCGACGACAGGGTCACCAGGAGGGTGTCCATCGACTCCTCCCAGTAGCCCAGCAGGCCGAAGGAGAGGAACGAGGCGGCGACGAGGACGGCGATGCGCCAGGACGCGATCGCGAAACCGGCCCAGGTGGCGAGTGCGACGACGCCCAACCAGCCGATCTCGGGCACCGGACGCGGGAAGGCAGGCGCCGCGACCAGGCCCTGGAGGTACTCGATGAGCACGGTGAACCCGTCGGAGACGACCCCCGTGACCTGCATGAAGACGTTGGTGTCGCGGCTGGCGAGCAGGTCGTCGCGGAAGCCGGTGAGCCAGTCGTGCACCGCGGTGCTGTCACGGCCCGGCAGGACGAGCGTGTCCTGCCCCCGCAGGACCAGCCAGAGCACCAGCCAGAGACCCAGCACGACTGCAGCGGGGACGATCGTGGGCAGCCGGCGCCAACGCTCCCGCAGGTCCGGCCTCCGCTCGGGTGCCGGCGGTGCGCTGTCGCCGGTGGGGCGGTCCTGGAGCATCGTCATGACGACGCCCCCGGCCGGCCCGGCTCCCCTGCGGGCGGGCCGGTCGCCGTACGCCGCGCGGTGTAGCCGGAGTCCTCGGCGACCACGACGCGCAGGATGGCGGCGTCGTCGACGACGCCGATGAGGTTGTCCTGGTCGTCGACCACCCGGAGAGGGTGCTCGGAGGAGAGCGCCGCCTGGGCCGCCTCCTGCACGATCGTGGTCTGCGGCATCGTCGGCCCCTCGAGGGAGTCCTCCGGCGTGGGGTCGCGCATCACCCACTTCAGCGTCAGCACGTGAGCCTTGGGCACGTCGCTGGTGAACTCGCGGACGTACTCGTCGGCGGGAGCGCCGACCACCTCGTCGGGCGTGCCGATCTGCACGATCTCGCCGTCGCGCATGATGAGGATCCGGTCGCCCAGCTTGAGCGCCTCGGACAGGTCGTGGGTGATGAACACGCAGGTCTTCTGCAGCTCGTCCTGGAGCCGGATGACCTCGTTCTGCATGTCGCGCCGGATCAGCGGGTCGAGGGCGGAGAACGGCTCGTCGAAGAGCAGCATCCCCGGGTCCCCGGCGAGCGCGCGCGCCAGGCCCACCCGCTGCTGCATGCCGCCGGACAGCTGGTCGGGGTAGGAGGTCTCGTAGCCGCTCAGACCGACCAGCTCCACGACCTCGGCGGCCTTGGCGCGGCGCTCCTTCTTGCCGATGCCGCGGATCTCGAGGCCGTAGGAGACGTTGTCGATCACCTGCCGGTGCGGGAGCAGCCCGAAGTGCTGGAACACCATCGACACGTCGGTACGCCGCAGCTCGCGCAGCTCGGCGTCGGAGGCGGCCGTGACGTCGTGGTCGGCGAGACGGACCTGCCCGGCCGTCGGCTCGATCAGCCGCGTCAGGCACCGCACCAGTGTCGACTTGCCCGACCCCGACAGGCCCATGACGACGAAGACCTCGCCGGGGGCGACCTCGAAGGAGACGTCCTTGACGCCCACCACGCAGCCGGTCTTCTCCTTGAGCTCGGCGCGCGACAGGTCGGCGTCGGGCGTGCCGATGATCTTGTCGGCGGTGGGACCGAAGATCTTCCAGAGGTTCTGCACCGACAACGCGCTGCCGCCCCGGGTGGGTCCGGAGCCGTGGTCGGCACCGCTGTCGGCCGTGCGGGTCTCGGGGCTGGGGCTGGGGCGGGTCTCGGTCACGGGGTGCCTTCCGTGTCAGGCCGGGGTCGTCGTCGGCGTCTGCGGGACGAGCGGCATGCCCGCTCCGTGCCGGTAGAACGGGACGTCGAGCGGGGGCAGCGGGGTGTTGCCGAGGATGAGGTCGGCCGCCTTCTCGGCCAGCATCATCACCGGGGCGTAGATGTTGCCGTTGGTCACGTAGGGCATCGCGGAGGCGTCGACGGCGCGCAGTCCCTCGACGCCGTGCACCTTCATCGACGTCGGGTCGAGCACCGCGTCCGCCCCGGTCCCCATCCTGGCGGTGCAGGAGGGGTGCAGCGCCGTCTCGGCGTCCTTCGCGACCCAGTCGAGGATCTCCTGGTCGGTCTCGACCGACGGACCGGGCGAGAGCTCGCCGGCGTTGAAGGCGTCGAAGGCGGGCTGGTTGAGGATGTGGCGGGCGGCGCGCACCATCTCGATCCACTCCCGCCGGTCGTTCTCGGTGGACAGGTAGTTGAACCGCAGCGCCGGGTGCTCGAAGGGGTCGCGCGACTTCAGGGTCACGGTGCCCCGCACGTCGGAGTACATCGGGCCGATGTGGACCTGGTAGCCGTGCTCGGACGCGGGCTGCGAGCCGTCGTACCGGATCGCGATGGGCAGGAAGTGGAACATCAGGTTCGGGTAGGCGACCTCGTCGTTGCTGCGGATGAAACCGCCGGCCTCGAAGTGGTTGCTGGCCCCGACGCCCTTGTGCAGCAACAGCCACTCAGCGCCGATGCGCGGCTTGTGCCGGTGCTTGAGCCAGGGGCCGATGGAGACGGGCTGCTTGGAGGCGTACTGGATGTAGACCTCGAGGTGGTCCTGGAGGTTCGCACCCACCCCCGGCAGGTCTGCGACGACGTCGATGCCGAGGGCCTCGAGGTCGGCCTTCGGACCGATGCCGGACAGCAGCAGGAGCTGGGGGGTGTTGATCGCACCGCCGCAGAGGATGACTTCGCCGGCGTGCACGACGTGGTCGCCGCGACCGGCGCGGTGGTAGCGCACCCCGGTCACGCGGTTGCCGTCCATCTCCAGGCCGGTGACCATCGCGAGGGTCTCGACGCGCAGGTTGGGCCGCTTGCGGACGGGGTGGAGGTACGCCCGCGCCGCGCTCAGGCGGCGACCGTTGTGGACGTTGCGGTCGAACTTCGCGAACCCCTCCTGACGGTAGCCGTTGACGTCGTCGGTCAGCGGGTGGCCGGCCTGCTGGACGGCCTCGAAGAACGCACCGAACAGCGGGCTGGTGGCCGGGCCGCGCTCGAGCACCAGGGGGCCGCTGCCGCCGCGCCACTCGTTCGCGCCGGCCAGGGTGGTCTCCATGCGCTTGAAGTAGGGCAGGCAGTGGGCGTAGTCCCAGCTCTCCATGCCCGGGTCGGCCGCCCAACGCTCGTAGTCGAGCGGGTTGCCGCGCTGGAAGATCATGCCGTTGATGCTCGACGACCCGCCCAGGACCTTGCCGCGGGCGTGGTAGACCGTGCGGCCGCCCATGTGGGGCTCCGGCTCGGACTCGTACTTCCAGTCGTAGAGCCGGTTGCCGATCGGGTAGGGCAGCGCCGCCGGCATGTGGATGAAGGGGTCGAGCTTGATGTCGGAGCGGCCCGCCTCCAGGACGAGGACGCTCGCGCCGTCGGCGCTCAAGCGGTTGCCCAGCGCGCAACCGGCCGATCCCCCGCCGACGATGACGTGGTCGTAGGTCGACCGCTTCGCACTCACGGGCTCATGCCTCCTGGGGTGTGGTCGCAGCGCCGTCCCTGGTGTCCGGGCGTTCGCTGCTGGGGAACCATCGCTGCGGGGCCGGGGCGATGTTGTGCCAGACGTGCTTGGTCTCGGTGTACTCGGCCAGACCGTGGTGGCCGAGCTCGCGGCCGTTGCCCGACTGCTTGTAGCCGCCCCACTCGGCCTGCGGCACGTAGGGATGGAAGTCGTTGATCCAGACCGTGCCCATGCGCAGGCGCCCGGCGACGCGCTGGCCCTTGCCGGCGTCCTGGGTCCAGACCGCGCCGGCGAGGCCGTAGATGCTGTCGTTGGCGAGCCGCACCGCCTCGTGCTCGTCGCGGAACGTCTCGACGGTCAGCACCGGGCCGAACGACTCCTCCTGGACCACCGACATCTCGCTGCGGCACTCGTCGAGGACCGTCGGCAGGTAGAAGAACCCTCGGCCAGGGCCGGGTCGTCGGGGCGGGACCCGCCGCAGCGCAGCACCGCCCCCTCGGCGACACCGGCCGCCACGTAGGACTCCACCTTGGCCAGGTGGGTGGCGGAGATGAGGGCCCCGGTCTCAGCGGCCTCGTCGAAGGGACCGCCGACGACGATCAGACCGGCCCGTCGCACGACCTCGTCGACGAAGAAGTCGTGGATCGACTCCTCCACCAGCAGCCGGGCACCGGCCGAGCAGACCTGCCCGCTGTGGAGGAACACCGCGGTGGTGGCCATGTCGAGCGCGGCTTCGAGGTCGGCGTCGGCGAAGACGACGTTGGGGTTCTTGCCGCCCAGCTCCAGGGCCACCTTCTTCACCGTGTCACTGGCCGACGCCATGATGCTGCGCCCGGCGGCGAGGCTGCCGGTGAAGGACACCAGGTCGACGCGCGGATCGGCCACCATCGGCACGCCGACGTCCTGCCCGGTCCCCGTGACCAGGTTGGCCACGCCGGCGGGGACCCCGGCCTCGGTGAGCAGGTCCATGAGGAGGATCGCGGTGCCGGGCGAGAGCTCACTGGGCTTCAGCACGAAGGTGCAGCCCGCGGCGATGGCCGGTGCGACCTTCCAGGAGGTCTGCAGCAGGGGGTAGTTCCACGGCGTGATGAGGGCGCACACGCCGACCGGCTCGGTCACCACGCGGCTCACGACGTCGGAGCGACCGGTCTCGACCACCCGACCGGCGTTCTCGCCGGCGAGGTTGCCGTAGTGGCGGAACACGCCGACGACGTCGTCGACGTCGTACTCGCTCTCGACCAGGCGCTTGCCCGTGTCGAGGGTCTCGGCGCGGGCCACCGCGGCCTTGTCTCGCTCCAGCAGGTCGGCCACGCGGTGCAGGATCCGGCCTCGCTCCAGCGGGGACGAGGTGCTCCAGGTGCCCTCGTCGAAGGCTGCACGGGCAGCGGCGATCGCGGCGTCGACGTGCTCGGACGTGCCCTCGACGACGTCACGGACGTGCGTCCCGTCGGCAGGACACCGGATCTCCCGGGTCCCGTCGCCCGCGGCCCTGACCCATTCCCCCCGGACGTAGATCCCTTCCACCATGGGCGCACCCTACTGCCGCCGGCCCCGGACGGCCCTCCCTTACGCTGACGCCGTGCCTGAGACATCGCTGTGCGCTCCGCTGGACGAGCACCTGCTGGCCTGCTTCCGAGACGCCACCGGGTTCATGCCCGAGGACGAGGGCCGCTTCCTCCACGCGTGCGCCGCGCAGGCGGGCCAGGGCGCGCCCGCCGGGGATCCGGCGACCCTGCTCGAGGTCGGCACCTACTGCGGCAAGTCGGCGGTCCTGCTGGGTGCCGCTGCGCGGGCCACCGGCGCGACCGCCTTCACCGTCGACCACCACCGCGGCTCGGAGGAGAACCAGGCGGGCTGGGAGCACCACGACCCCACCCTGGTGGACCCGGAGACCGGGCTCATGGACACCCTGCCGGTGTTCCGTCGCACCATCGCCGCGGCCGGCCTGGAGCCCGAGGTGGTGGCGGTCGTCGGCCGCTCGGCGACCGTCGCGCGGCACTGGAGAGCACCCCTGGACCTGCTCTTCATCGACGGCGGGCACGGCGAGGAGCCGGCCCACGCCGACCTCGAGGGTTGGGCACCGTGGGTGCGGACCGGCGGTCTCCTGCTGGTCCACGACGTGTTCCCCGACCCGGCCGACGGTGGGCGCCCGCCCTACGAGATCTACCTGCGTGCGCTGGACAACGGCTTCGTCGACGTCGGCGTCCGGGGCTCGATGCGCGCGCTGCGCCGTGACCGCGGCGACGCCGGTGACCGCCTCAGCCCGAGGTGAGGACCTGGTCCGGGCTGCAGGCGCAGTGCAGCGCCAGCGGCGCCGGGTGCGGCGCGAGACCGTCGCCGCGGAAGATGCCGGAGGCGCTGGTCGTGCGGGACAGGGCGTCGGCGGCCAGGACCACCGCGGCCGAGGTGTACGTCGTCTGCTCGTTGGGCCAGTTGACGTCGTCGCCGAACACCCAGCCGGTCCAGTAGAGACCGTCGGGGTGGCGCAGGTGCTGCATGTCGGCGAAGACCTGGCGCGCCCGCGGGTCGTCGACGACGTCGAGCGCCAGCACCAGCTCGCAGGTCTCCGCTCCGGTCACCCACGGGTTGGTGTCGACGCAGCGGGCACCCAGGCCCGGCACGACGAAGTCGTCCCAGCGCCCGTCGAGGCGTGCGCGCGCAGCGTCGCCCCGCAGCGGCCCGCCGAGGATCGGGTAGTACCAGTCCATCGAGAAGGTGGACTTGTCGAGGAACAGGTCGAGGTGGCTGTCCAGGGCGTGCCGCAGCCGCCCGGCTGCGAGCTCCCACGTGGGTCGCGGCTCCCCCACCAGCTCGGCGAGCGCGAGCCCGGCCCGCAACGCGTGGTAGATGCTCGAGCTCCCCGCGATGAGGGCCTCGCGGTTCACGACGCCGTCGTCCTGCTGCGACCACGCGACACCGCCGAAGGGCAGCTGCAGGCCGGTGGAGAAGTCCAGCCCGGCGCGCACGGCCGGCCAGGTGCGACGTACGAACGCGAGGTCGCCCAGCAGCAGCCAGTGGTGCCACACCCCCACGGCGAGGTAGGAGCACATGTTCGTCTCGCCGCTGGCGTCCTCGACGGTGTCGCCCACCGTCTTCATGGGCCAGGACCCGTCGGCGCGCTGCGTGCGCAGGCACCAGTCGTACGCCGCCTCGGCCGCCTCGCGCTGCCCGCCCACGAGGAGCCCCATGGCGCTCTCGACGTGGTTCCACACGTCGATGTGCTGGCCGACGGCCCACGGGATGCCGCCGTCGGGCTGCTGCACGCGCGCGACGGCGGCCGCGGTGGCCTCGACCGCGGCGGCGTCGAGGATCCCGGGGAGGTGCGGGGCGGCGGGGCTCATCACGCCTTCTCGGGCTTCGTCAGGTAGAGCACCATGCTCTTGCCCAGCAAGGGATCCAGCACCTTCTCGGCCAGCCGGGTGGGCAGCGGGCGCTTGACGATGTCCCAGACCAGGAGCTGGTGGAACGCCTTCACGGCGGGGTTGTCGTCGTTGGTGACGCCGACGGCGCACTTGAGCCACCAGTAGGGCGAGTGCAGGCCGTGGACGTGGTCGCGGCCGGTGAAGCGCAGCCCGGCCGCCTCCAGCTTGGCCACGAGGTCGCTGCCGCGGTAGATGCGCACGTGGCCGCCCTCGACCTCGTGGTAGGCGTCGCTCAGCGCCCAGCAGACCTTCTCGGGCAGCCAGCGCGGCACCGTCACGGCGATGGTGCCGCCCGGGCGCAGCACCCGGACGAGCTCGGCGATGGCGCCGTCGTCGTCGGCGATGTGCTCGAGCACCTCGGAGGCGACGACGCGGTCGAAGTCGCCGTCGGGGAAGGGCAGGTTGAGCGCGTCGCCCTGCTTGACGTCAGCCTCGGCGCCGACGGGCAGGCCGCCCTCCTCGCGCATCGCGGCGAACCACTCGCTCACGGTGGCGAGCTCGTCGGCGTCCTGGTCGAGCGCGACGACGTCGGCGCCACGCTTGTACATCTCGAAGGCGTGGCGGCCGGCGCCACAGCCCATGTCCAGGACCCGCTCTCCGGCGCGGAGCCCGAGTCGGTCGAAGTCGACGGTCAGCATCGGCACTTCCTCACGTGGGTGGTCGTCATCGTCATCGTCGGCGTCATCGTCGGGGTGCGGTGGCCCGTCGGTCCACGGCCCGCTGGTACGCCACGGCGGTGGCCTCGGCCACCGCGCGCCAGCTGAAGAGCTCCTCGACGCGGCGGCGTCCCGCGGCGCCCATGCGCACCCGGCGCTCGGGATCGTCGAGGAGCGCGCCGAGGGCGTCGTACAGCTCGCCGACGTCGCCGGGCGTGACCAGGTCGGCGCACTCGCCGTCGGGACCGACGACCTCGGGGATCGCCCCGGCGCGGCTGACCACGAGCGGGGTGGCGCAGGCCATCAGCTCGGCGGTGGGCAGCGAGAACCCCTCGTAGAGCGACGGCACGCAGGCGACCTCGGCGGAGCCCATGAGCTCGACGAGCTCGGCGTCGGAGACGCCGGAGACGAAGCTGACGCAGTCCTCGAGGCCGAGGCGCTCGATGAGCTGCTCGGTGCGTCCGCCCGGAGCGGGGCGGGTCACGAGGACCAGGGACACCTCGCGCTCGGTGCGCAGCTTGGCCAACGCCTCCAGCAGGGTGGCCACGCCTTTCATGGGGGTGTCCGCCGAGGCCATCGCCAGCAGCCGACCGGGCACCCGCGGACCGGTCGGGGGACGGAAGCCCTCGTCGACGCCGAGGGTGATGACCTCGAGCCGCTCGGGGTCGACCCCGAAGTCGCGGGCGATGTCGCGCTTGCTGCTCTCCGAGACGGTGAGGATCTGCTCGAGGCGGCGAGCGACCTTCCCCTGCATGCGCAGGAAGGAGTACCAGCGACGCAGGCTGGCCTTCTTGCGGCCCGAGGCATGGGCCAGGTCGACCCGGCGGTCGAAGGTGATCGGGTGGTGGATCGTCGTGACGAGCGGCAGGTCCTCGGCGATGCGCAGCATCCCGTAGCCCAGCGTCTGGTTGTCGTGCACGACGTCGAAGTCCTCGAGCCGGCCGCCCAGCACCTTGGCGACCCGGATCGCGAAGGTCCGCGGCTCGGGGAAGGCGGCGGTGCACATCGCGAGGAACTCGTAGACGTCGACGAGGTCGCGGAACTCACGCAGCTTCGGCACCCGGAACGGATCGGGCTCGCGGTAGAGGTCGAGGCTCGGCACCTTCGTCAGGCCGACGCCGGGATCGAGCTCGGGGTAGGGCTGGCCGGAGAACACCTCCACCTCGTGGCCGAGCGCGACGAGCTCGCGCGAGAGGTGGCGGACGTAGACGCCCTGGCCCCCGACATGGGTCTTGCTGCGGTAGGACAGGAGCGCGATTCTCAACGGCTTCAAGGGGGATGCGGCCTCTCGGGTGTGGTGCGCCCGGCGGGGTGCATCCTGACCATGACACAACTGGAACGTGTTCCTATTCTACGCTCAGCCGGTGCTAGCGTACGACGGGGACCGGACGGGTCCCTGGAAGGGTCGCTCCGATGAGCAGCACCACCTCACTCACGCTCGACGACCTGGGCTCCAGCGCCCAGCGGGAGCGACGTACACGGATCCTGGACGCCACCATCGTGCTGGCCACCGAGGGCGGCTACGACGCGGTGCAGATGCGGGCGGTCGCCGGGCGGGCCGACGTCGCCCTCGGCACGCTCTACCGCTACTTCCCCTCCAAGATCCACCTGCTGGTCTCGGCACTGGGCCGCGAGTTCGAGCGCGCCAACACCGGCATCGAGAAGCGCGTCGTCCCCGGCGACACCCCCGCCGAGCGCGTCACGCACGTGCTGCGACGTACGACACGCACGCTCCAGCAGGACCCGCACCTGACCGAGGCCCTGACGCGGGCGTTCATGTTCGCCGACGCCTCGGTCGCCACCGAGATCCACGCCGTCGGCATGCAGGTCACCACGCTGCTGATGCGCGCGATGGCCGACCCGGACGAGACGTTCGACCACCACGAGCCGACCGAGGAGGAGATCGCGATCACCAAGGTGATCGGCGACGTCTGGCTCGCAGCGCTCGTGCAGTGGGTGACCGGTCGCGCGAGCGCCCAGGAGGTCGCCAAGCACCTGGACACCGCGATCCACCTGCTGCTGCGCTGACTCCGCAGGAGGTCGAGCAGGTCGCACAGCGACCGTCGTCGGGACCCGGGCGACGCACGCGCCGTCGTACGCTCTCGCCATGGACCTGCCCGTCATGCCGCCCGTGCGGCCGATGCTCGCCACGTCCGTCAAGGGCGTGCCCGACCCGGCGACCTTCGCCGACGACGACCACCCGGGGCTGCTCTTCGAGCCCAAGTGGGACGGCTTCCGCTGCCTGGCCTTCAGGGACGGTGACGAGGTCGAGCTGACCAGCCGCAACACCAAGCCGCTGACGCGCTACTTCCCCGAGGTGGTGGCGGCGCTGCGCTCGCCCGGCGTCCCCGAGCGGTGTGTGCTCGACGGTGAGATCGTGGTCGCGCGCAACGGTCGGCTGGAGTTCGACACGTTGCAGGAGCGCATCCACCCGGCCGAGTCGCGGGTGAGCATGCTGGCCGAGACCACGCCGGCGAGGTACGTCGCCTTCGACGTGCTCGCGCTCGACGACGATGACCTGAGCGGCCGTCCCCTCGCCGTACGTCGGGAACGGCTCGAGGTCGCGCTGTCCTCCCCTCCTGACGGGGTGCACCTGACCCGCGCGACGACGGACCGCTCCATGGCCGAGGAGTGGTTCGAGCAGTTCGAGGGGGCCGGGCTCGACGGGGTGGTGGCCAAGCCGTTGCGCGGCGCCTACGAGCCCAACAAGCGCGCGATGCTGAAGATCAAGCACGACCGCACCGCCGACGTCGTCGTCGCCGGCTACCGCCTGCACAAGAGCTCGACCGAGGAGCGGCCGCTGCTCGGGTCGCTGCTGCTGGCGCTGTACGACGACGCGGGAGCGCTGCGCCACCTCGGGGTCTCGGCGTCGTTCACCGAGAAGCGCCGTGGCGAGCTGTACGACGAGCTCCAACCGCTGGTGTGCGGGCCCGAGGACCACCCGTGGGGGGCGTGGTCGGAAGTCACGGCCTCGGGCGGCAAGGCGGCCCAGGCCAACGTCAGCCGGTGGAACGCCGGCAAGGACCTGTCCTTCCAGCTGCTGCGTCCCGAGCGTGTGGTCGAGGTCGGCTACGACCACATGGAGGGCGAGCGGTTCCGCCACACGGCGCAGTTCAAGCGCTGGCGGCCCGACCGCGAGCCGTCCTCCTGCACCTACGAGCAGCTCGAGGAGCCGGTGTCCTACGACCTCGCCGAGGTGCTCGGCGGCTGAGCTCGCCGTCACGCTGGCCGAGCACCCTCTCCGGTGGTCGAGCATCCTCCCGCCTGGCCGAGCACCCTCTCCGGTGGTCGAGCAGCGAGCGCCAGCGAGCGATGTCGAGACCCGGCAACCCCGTGCTCGGCAGCCTCGCGTCGCCGCGGCATTGTGTCGGAGGACGTGCTCTACATTCGAACGTATGAACGAGCCACGCAACCATCCCGCACCCGATCTGGGCGTGCCGTCCGGTGAGCCGTTCCGGGGGCCGGTGGAGGTGCTGGGCTGCGACGCTGCGGCCACGTTGGCGTTCGCGGTCTCCCAGCGGCGGGCCGCCGACGCGGCGGCGGCGCGGGAGCTGCGGGCGGTGGCGCACTGGGCGGACCTGCACCGGGTCGGGCACGTCGGGGCGGTGGATCCGGAGGTCACCGAGTGGCTCGACGGCGACGCCCGGCGTGCGTGGGCGGCGCAGACGTCGGTGCTCGGGCTCGAGGGTGAGCTGCGGCTGGCCGGTCAGGGTGCGTTCATGGTCGAGGAGTTCGCCGTGGCCGAGCTCGCGACCGCGTTGGGCATCAACGAGCGCACCGGACGTGCCTACGTCGGTCAAGCGGTCGAGCTGCGTGACCGGCTGCCGTTGTGCTGGGCACAGGTGATGGCCGGTCGGTTGCCGGCGTGGAAGGCCCGCAGGATCGCCGAGCAGACCATCCCGCTCACCGCGGCCGTGGCGCAGGCGGTCGATGAGAACCTGGCGCCGTTCGCCGCGAAGATGACACCGGGGCGGATCCAGCGCGCCGTGGACGCCGCGATCCTGCGCCACGACCCCGACCTCGCCGCCGCACGCGAGGACGCGGCGGCTGAGAAGCGCGGGGTGTGGTTCGACGACCACGTCGACGGCACCACCGACCTCTCAGCCCACCTCGAGACCCCCGACGCGCACGCGTTGGACCACGCCCTGGACACCGTGGCCACCACCCTGGGCCGGCTCGGTGACCACGACCCCCGTGACGTGCGCCGTGCCCGCGCCCTCGGCGTGCTGGCCGACCCCCAGTACGCCCTCGACCTCACCGACGCTGCCCGGCCCGCCCACCAGGGCCCCGACGACCGGCCCCGGACCGGCGCCGCAGTCCGGCCTGCACAGCGGCTCTCACCGACCCTGCACGTCCACCTCCACCTCGACGCCATCCAGCGCAACGACAACCGGGCCGGCCACCTCGGCCGGGTCGACACGGCCGGACGTCAGCTCGGCGCCCGCACCCGCGCAGTGATCGAGCGCTGGATCGCCGGCCTCACCCCCTCCACCACCCTCAAGCTCACCCCGGTCGTCGACCTCACCGAGCACATCAGCGTCGACTCCTACGAGATCCCCCCATCCCTACGCAGGCAAATCGCCGAACGCGACCACCACTGCCGATTCCCCTGGTGCACCAACACCGGCCGCTGCGACATCGACCACATCGACGCCTATCGCGACCCCGACCAGGGCGGACCCCCCGGACAGACCAACACCCACAACCTCACCCGGCTGTGCCGCTTCCACCACCGCGTCAAGACCCGAGGCGACTGGCACTACGTCCACGACCCCACCACCGGCACCCTGACCTGGACCTCACCCCACGGCCGGACCTACACCGTCGACGAACACGGCACCTATCCCCAGCTCTGAGCAGGTCCTTCCGGTGTGACGCCAGGATCTCTGGCTTGCCTCCCGGACGAGCACGCCGCGGGTTCCGTGCCGGTCGCACTACGCTGGACCCATGACCGAGCCGACGACGTACGACGTGGTGCTGCTGGCCGAGCAGGGCCTCACCGAGCAGGACGCCCGCCAGGTGCGCGGCCTGCACGACGACGCCCCCGCCCCGCTGCGCTACCACCTGCTGCTTCCGGTCGAGGACGCCGCGGCCCGGGTGGAGTCGGCGATGGGTTCATTGGCGACCGGCGAGGCGATGATGGCCACGCCCGTCGCCTTCGACAGCCAAGACCTCGCCGGTATCCAGGACGACCTGCTCGACCACGCCCGTGCGGAGGTGCGGGCCTCGGTCGCGGCGTTCTCCGAGCTCGACGCCGAGATCACCGGCGACATCGTGACCGCCGAGCCCATCGACGCCTTGGTCGCCAAGGCGCAAGCGGTCGACGCCGCCGAGGTCATCGTGCTGACGCGCCCCCACGTGGTGGCCGAGTTCTTCCACCTCGACTGGACCTCGAGGGCGCGCCGCAAGCTCGGAGTCCCGGTCCTGCACCTCATCGAGCACGAGACGTTCGACGAGCAGGCCGGCGGGCCCGACGGCATCAGCGGGGCCTGACGTGGAAGGAGTGCTGCTGCTCGGCCTTCTCGTGGTCATGCTGGTGGTGCTGATGATCGTGCCCATCGCAGCGTTCCGCTTCGGTGAGTGGCTCACGCAGCGCTTCCGGCGCGACTGAGCCACCCATCGAGCGTCACGACACCGTGATCGACACTACTCTGCTCGCACCGAGGTGCAGCGGTGGCATACCGGGCGCGGCCGGGAGCTGGTCGAGCACGACCAGCTGCACCTGGTAGGTGCCCTTGCCCCAGCCGAGGCTTGACGGCTTCAGATCGGCCTGGAAGAAGTCCTTGTCCGCCAGGTATCGCGTCAGCGAGTCCGTCGAGCCACGAGCGGAGCCGACCCTTCCGGAGGTCCGGACCCAGCTGACACGCACCTTCTCGGCCGCCACGAGAGCGGCTGCTTCGGCATCGGAGATCTTCTGGCTCGCGGCGTCGAGCGCCGTGACCTTCAAGGGCACGGTGCCCGTCGCTCTCGTCGACACCTTGTCCTTGCTCACCGGCGATCCGAAGGCCGTGTAGGCGTACTGCGCGGTGTGCCGCCGGGTCGCGGACCCAGCCCCTGGCGTGCTCACAGCGAGCTCGAACCCTCCGACCACGCTGCCGGCGCGCGGTGTCGGCGCCGTGACGACCCCGGTGGCGCCGGTCCTCCCCGTCCATGTCGACGTCACCGCCGCGGGCGAGCCCGGCACCGGGAAGCCGGCTCGAGGCCCCGACTCCGGGAACGTGAAGGTGACGACGGCTCCGGGCACCGGACCGCGCGCGTCCGCCACGGTCGCCGTCGTGCCCCCGGAGTACGCCGTGCCCGCCCGGGTCATCGCCGAATCCGGCGCGGCTGGGGTCAACATCAGCGTCGCGCCGCCGATCACCAGGTCGGTCTCGGCCGTAGCGGGCGATGGCTGGAACGTGCTCCCGAGGAGCGGCGCCAGGTCGACGCGCAGATGTGCAGCGCCTGACGGCATCTTCTCAACGGTCTCCAGATCAGCCGCGATGGGCGCAGGCATGCTCACCCGTCCATCGGCGCCGGTCGTGCCGGTGGACCCGAGCGTGAGATCGCCACGTGTGAGGGTGAATGCAACAGTCCGTCCCTCCACGCCGCCCCCGGAGGAGTCGGTGACGCGCGCCCGCAGGTCGTCGTACGACGTCGGACTGGCCGGCAGCGCCAAGGCGACGCCGGCGTCGTCGGAGTCGGGCGTTCGCACCCGGTAGCCGTCGCCGTCGCCTCCGTCGAGGCTGACCGCGCCGACACCGTTGGCCGCCTGGACGAGGAAGCGCACCCCCGAGCGCGGTTGCCCGTCGGGCAGCGTCGTCGTGCCGGTCCAGCGGGTGGTCTCGAGCTCGTCCTGGACCAGGTCCACCGAGGTCCACGTGCCGTGCCCGCTGTTACCCGGCGCCCCGGTCCAGGTCACCCACACCTTCTGCACGCCGGCCGCGGGGTCTCCGGTGGCGACCACGGAGAACGTCACCGTGCCGTTGTTCTCGGTGGCGGTTACATCGCTGATGGCCGGGGAGGCCGCCTGGTACGCCGTATCGCTTGGCGCCTCTCCCGACGGGGCGTTGCTGTAGAAGAGCTTCAGGTCCAGGTCGTCCCACGTGCGCTCGGTGTTGGTCAGCGATCCGACGGCGTCTGAGCGGTACTGCGCGCGGTTGACGATCAACGCGGTCCGCGACCGCGCGTCACGACGTCCGAGGGCGTTGAAGTAGTTCACCGACCAGGGCCTCTGTGGCCAGAACGTGTCGGACACGAATGGCCGGAAGCTGGTGCTTCCCTCGATGCCGGGGGCACCGGTCAACGGCAGCACACCGTCGGTGTCGGTGTAGGTGCCGCCTGTGAAGCCGACACCGCGCAGCACCTTCCCTCCCACACTCACGTCGGCGATCCGCTTGGGCAGGACAGGAGCGCCGGGCTCGACGGTCACGCCGTCGTCGTCCTCGAACCAGGTCAGGTCCTGCGGAAGACCGTCCGTGGACGTGCCGGTTCCGGTGAGGTCTGCGGGGCGGGGACGGCTGTCGCGCGTGAGGTCTTCCTCGAAGGAGGTGGGGGCCGTGGCGAGCCCGAAGGAGGTGCCGGGCCCCGTGGAGACCGGGGCCGGGTCGAGGTTCGCGTCGCCGTCGCCCGGGTTGTTCCGCCCGGGTGCGTCCAGCCCGACCATTGGCAGGCCGTACATCGTGGCCTGCAGCACGACCTTCTGGTCGATGCCCGAGACGCTGGTGAGGCTGGCGAGATAGTCGCGCTTGGCGTCGGCCAGCGCTTCGCCGACAGGCACGGCGGTGCCGGCGGTGCCGCGACGCAGATTGCGGGCGAGATCGAGGTAGAGCCGCTCGCTGTACTCCAGGAACTCGGTGTCGCCGTACTGGTAGCCGGTGCCGGCGACGAGGACGGCCTTCTGGTCGGCCATCGCCTCGGACCAGTCATAGGTGTCCTCGCTGCCGGCCTGCTCGTCGACGATGGAGTAGCCGGAGTGACACCCGGCGCTCATCACCAGCGAGTCGGAGAACACACCCTCTTCCAGGTCCGTCGTGCTGAGCGTGGTGTCGAAGTCGGCAGCCAGGGTGTCGTTGGCGCTGAAGTGGCCGGCGAGGTAGGTCAGGCTGTGGCGGGTGTCCAGCTTGTCGGCGAGGTCCGTCGCCGTCCACGCCCCGGAGTCACCTCCGCCCGGGTCCTTGTACGGCGTGCCCGGCGGGTCGATCAGCGTGTCAGCGGCTTCGGCCGGGGCGTCAGGTCCGAGGGCGCCCCGGAACTCCTCGTTCATGGCCGTCGCAGCGTCGGCGAGGAAGTCGTAGCCCGTGACGAGCGACGACGTCGGCGTCGGGAGATTCGTGACCGTCGGGGCGCCGGCGGTCGAGGTGCCGATGAAGTGCGCGATGGTGGCCTCGATCTGACCGGGGTTCTTCACCAGCCGACCGACCGCGAGGTCGGGGACGGGGAAGACGGCGCCGCCGACCGTGACCTCGGTCTGCGTGCCGTAGGCGTCCTGGCCGAGCACCTGGTCCTGCCGCAAGCTCTCACCGGCAGCAGTTTCGGGCTTCATGGTGTCCTCGAACTGCTTCTCCTGGCCGAGGCCGGAGACGTCGGGGTAGCGGAAGAACGGCACGACGTCGTCGCCGCCGGCGACGACGACGTAGCGCGCGTCGCCCTGCTGGTACTGCTCGACGAGCTGGTCGGCCGCGGCGGCGACGAGGTTCACCGCGTAGGGACAGCCGAGGTTGCTCGAGGCCTGGTCCCAGAGCTGCACGATTCGTGGCGATTCCGCGAGGTCGAGCACGACGCCGTCGGTTGCGCCGGCCAGCGTGGTCAGCGAGGCGGCGTACGCCGTGGCCTCGTCCGCGGAGGTCGTCCCGATCCGAGACGTGTCAGTAACAACGACGGTTCTCGGGTCGGTGTCAGACGGCGCGCCCTCGGGAGTGAGCGCCAACGCCGCGGTTTCTCCGCCGTCGGTGCCGTCGTACCTCTGCAGACCGACGCAGTCGGCGCCGCCCGTGGTATCGGCGGTGACGCGAAAGGCCTTCTCAGAGAAGTCCCCGACGTCGTGCCCCTGCACCCGGACGTAGTAGTAGCCGTCGGTGTTGCCCGTCCGTGCGCTCAGGGTCTCGGCGTGCCGCCCGCTCAACGAGGCGACCGAGATCAGGCTCTGCGACTGGGCCGCGGTGAAGGCGTTGCGGAATCCGTCGCTGCTGCCGGTCGAGCCGCTGCCTGTGAACAGCTGTGGGGCGTACGCACGCGGGGCGTACGCACGCGGGGCGTACGCACGCGGGGCGTACGCACGCGGGGCGTACGCACGCGGGGCGTAGGCACGCGGGGCGAAGCTCGGCCCCGGCAAGGCCGGCTTGGTCTCCTTGGTCGGCACCGCCTGGACCTCGTCCGGGAATTCCGGGACCTGGGTGCTGGTCGGGTCCGCACCCTGCAGGGCGGACGCCGCGGCGTCCCCTCCGCTCGAGATCCGGTCGAAGGTCTGGCCGATGTCGCCGTACAGCGCGAGGTCGTAGTCCGCCGGCAGGTCCCCGCCGGTTGCCCCCTCGAGGTCGACGGTCACCGTCTGGCCCGGGACGACCGGCACCTTGTACCAGCGGGACTCGCCGGCCTGTGAGAGGGCCTGCGTCGTGCTCGTGGTGACCGGCTGCGCCCCGAACCAGTCACGGTTGTCCTTGCCCAAGACTCCAGGTACGGCTTGGTGCTGAGCGTGAACGTGCCCTGCAGGACATTAGTGCTGTCGCCGTTGGAGCCGGACACCTCGAAGCCGTACCTCTGACCGGCGGAGAGCGAGAACGTCGCCACCCCTCCGTAGCTGAACCCGGCGGACGGTGTGGAGCAGCAGCTGGCCGGGCCCGCGGCGACGAGGGGCTGGTCCTGGTAGACCTTCACGCCGCCGACGACCGTGTAGGCCCTCAGCGTGGCCCTGACGTTGAAGTAGGCGTGGAAGCCCTGCCAGCTCCAGGGCACCTGGACCTGCGGCGGGACGGGAAACGGAGCACCAGGGTCGTAGACGCTGCTGAAGTCCCACTTCTGCTCGCCGTAGCCGCCACCGACGGAGTCGTAGGTGAATTGCGCCGCCGATGTGCTGCCGTCCTTGACGTTCTTGATCGTGGTGCCCGCGATGTTGATCCCCGAGGCGCTCCACAAGCTGGAGGCCGCTGTGGCCGTCCCGGCGAAGGGCACGCCGAGCGCCACGAGCAGACCGAGCATCAGGGAGGCCACCGCCGCCAGTGCGGAGGCCCGTCGTGGTGTGCGATACGACGACGCCCACGTGCGCTGCGTGTGCCTGAACTTCATGGGTGCCCCTTCGACACCGGGCGGGGCCCTGGTCTCGGACGCCCTCGGAAGCGCCGACCCGACACGGCGTCGGCAACGTAACCCGCGTGACGGGCGCGACCGCAGTGACCAAAGCCCCGAATATGAGGACGAAGCACGCCGAGGCGCCACTGTTTCCGGACAACGCGGACATGTCTCTGACTTGGAGCGTCGGGGCGTCCGTCCCCCTCAGGCGGCCAGCAGCCGTCGGGCCGCCTCCAGCGCCTCGGCCAGGGTCCAGCTCTCTCCCGCCTCCAGGGCGTCGGCCTGCGCCGTCACGCTCCGCCGACGACGCACGGGCGCGAGCGCCTGCTCCAGCTCGGCCTCCGCCGCCGCGAACCGGGGAGCGCCGATCTCCGCGCGCACCGTGCCGGCCGCCGCCACCAGCGCGACCGCGCCGTGGTCGTGGGCCTGCGTCCCGGTGCCGCCGTCGGTCAGCAGCCAGAGGGCGATGTCCTCGAAGCACCTGCGCGAGGGACCACCGGTCGTCGCGCTCGGCGTAGGCCTCGAGCGACGCGCGCAGGTGGCCCGCAGCCGCCTCGAGGTCGCCCAGGCCGCCGGTCGACGTTGCCCTGGTTGTGCCCGACGATCGCGACCATCCACGGGTCGCCGATGACCTCGGCGAGCGCGCGCGCCTCGCCGAAGCGCTCCCGCGCCAGCGCCAGGTCCTCGCGCGCGAGCGCCAGCATCCCCATGTTGGTGAGCGCGACCGACTCGGCTCGCGGTCCCGCAGGGTGCTCAGCTGCTCCAGCGCGTCGCGACCGATCCGCTCGGCCTCGTCGAGGTCGCCCTCGTCCTCGGCGCAGAGCGCCAGGTTCGTCAGCATGGCCGCGACGCCCGCGGCGTCGCCCGCGCCTGGCGCAGGTCGAGGCTCTCCTGGTACGCCGCTCGGGCCGCCGCCGGGTCACCCTGCTGCGAGGCGAGGGTCCCGCGCAGGTGCAGCACCCGAGCCCGGCCCGCCAGGTCGTCGAGCCGCGGCGAAGGCGCGCTCCGCCGCGTCGAGACCGCGCAGCGGCGGCGGCGTACCGTCCCTGCCTGCGGTCGAGCTCGGCCCGCACCACGCGCGCCCGTGCCGCGGAGCCGTGGTCCTCGACGTCCTCGGCCGCCTCGAGCGCGCGTGCGGCGGCGTCCTCGGCGCCGGCCCAGTCGCCGCGCGCCTCCAGGGCCTCGGCCAGGGACAGCAGGACCGGGGCCCGGTCCACGGGCTCGACGAGCGGCAGCGCTCGTTGCAGCAGGTCGACGGCGCGGTCGAGGTCGTAGGTGCTGCGCGCGGTCTCCGCGCCGAGCACGAAGTAGCGACGCTGCTGCGCCAGGTCGTCGCTGCGGCCGTAGTGGTGCACCAGCAGGTCGAGCGAGTGGACGCGGACCGTCCGGACCCCTCGAATGGCCTCGATGGCGTCCCCGGCGCGACCGTGGAGCACGGTGCGGACCGCGTAGGGGATCGACTCGTAGGCCACGTCGCGGGTGACCGAGTGGCCGAAGGCGAACGTGCGGGAGGCCCGGTCCTCGGGGGTCGACGAGCCGCGTCGAGCAGACCGCGAGGAGGTGTCCGTCGACCTCGTCGTCGCCGCCCAGGTCGGGGTAGGTGCCCGCCACCAGGCGGGAGGAGAACGCGCGACCCAGCACGCTCGCCACCTTGAGCGACTGCCGCGGCCCCTCCGGCTGGGTGTCGATCCGGCTCAGCACCAGGCTGTGCAGGCTGGCGGGCAGGTCGTCGGCCTCCGGGTCCTCGTGGTCGGGCCCGTCCGTCGGATGCGCGGCGAGGTAGTCGACCAGCTGCTCGAGGTAGAAGGCGTTGCCCTCCGCCCGCGTGACGACCAGGTCGACGACCTCGGCGCCCGGGGTCCGACCCGAAACGACCCGGTGCCGGGTGGCCACGAGCTCGCGCGCGGCGTCCTCGGGCAGCCCCTCGAGCACCAGGTCGGTCGACCCGCGCAGCCGTCACCGGCATCCCGGCGTACGCCGTGCCGTCGGGACGTGCGGTGAGCAGCAGCAGCACCGGGAGCCCCGCGGTCACCCGGGCCAGCACGGCGAGCAGGTCGCGCGAGAGCGGGTCGAGCCACTGCGCGTCCTCGAGGTGGACAACCAGCGGAGCGAGGGCGCCCGGGCGCGCAGGAGGCGCGACAGCAGGTCCTCGAGCGAGGTCTTGCGCAGCTCGGCGTCGAAGGAGCCGGTGAGGTCGGAGTCGGGCAGCTGGACCCCGAGGACCGCCTGGAGCAGCGGCGCGCGGGCGGTGAGCCCGGCGTCCAGCGCCGCGACCGCGGCGGTGACCGACTCCGGCGTCGCGCTCTGCGGGTCCACCGCCAGCAGCTCGGCCCACACGTCGCGCCAGCCGAGGTAGGCGGCGCCCGCGACGGCGGACGCCTCGCCCGCGACCACCGTCGCCCCGGCCCGCTCCCACGCCCCGACCGCTTCGGCGGCCAGGCGGGACTTGCCTGTGCCCGCCTCCCCCTGCACGACGACGGTGTGCCCCCGGCCCTCGCTGCACGTCCCGCCACCGGGCGTGCAGCGCGGCGACTCCTCCGCCCTGCCCACGAGCGGGGTCACGCCCGACCCTTCCTCCGACGAGCGCCGTGCAGTCGGCACCCGCTGGGCACGTCCCTGCAGCTCCCGTGCCACGGCCGGCCGGGTCTTCCCCTTGAGCGTCAGGGGCTCCAGCACGCGCCACGCGAACCGCGTGCCGGTGGCACGCACGACGTCCTCGTGCACCCAGACCGCGCCGGTCGGCGCCTTGCTCATCAGCCGCGCCGCCAGGTTCACTGCGTCGCCGAGACAGCAGAAGGTACGCCGCTGACGGTGGCCGTAGGTGCCGCTGCGCAGCCGTCCGCTCGCGATCCCGATCTGGAGGTCGGTCACGCTCAGGGGCTCCTCGTCGGCGAGCAGGTCGAGCGCCGCGGCACAAGCACGGACCGCGTCGTCCTCGTGGGCCACGGGAGCGCCGAACACGGCGTACAGGTAGGCGCCCTTGTCGCCGATGGTGAGCTGCAGGACGTAGCCACCGTGGGTGGCGAAGATGCGCTGGGTGCGGCGCACGAAGCGGTCGAGCGCGCTCAGGCGCCGAGTCGTCCGCCTCGAAGTCGAGGCCGCCGAAGCGCAGGAACACGGGCACGGCGGGACGGAGCTCGGCGAGGAACTCCCCTCGTCCGGCAGCCATCCGGTCCCAGACCGGCGGCAGCACCCACGGTCGGACGAGGTCCTCGGACAGCACGGGGGGAGCGGGCGCGGCTCCCGGGTCGGACGCGGCCACCGCGAGGGCGCCGACCACCCCGACCGGGCCGTGCTCACCCGAGCGCACCTCCGCGATCTCGACCCGGTCCCCCAGCGACGTCATCGCACCGGCGTCGACGACCACGTCCCCGGACTCCGAGACCTGCTCGGCCGACGCGAGCGACTCGGTCAGGGACCCGGCCAGGACGTCGATGAGCTGCACGTCGGGGTCGCCGACCACGAACCGGTGGACCGATCCGGTGGCGACGGCGATCTTCACCCCCAGCCGGACCTCGCGGCCCTGCGGGGTGCGCACCAGCCCCACCTCGTCCATGACGCGCTGCATCTCCAGCGCGCACGCGACCGCGCCCAGCCCGTCGTCGCCGTCGAGCCACGCGGTCACGGCATCGCCGCTGAAGTAGATGACGCTGCCGCGCCACACGTGCAGCCGCTCCAGCAGCGCGGAGAACACCCGGTCGAGCGCGGCCGTCAGCTCCTCGGCTCCGCGACGCGCCCCCAGCTCGGTGGCCAGCGCTTCGGTCAGCGGGGTGAAGCCCGAGATGTCGACGAACAACGCCGAACCGGTCGTCAGGCGGGGAAGGTCCTCGCCGCGGGCCAGCGCGGCCCGACGGTCGCCCGGCAGGTAGGCCTGGGGGTTGTCACCCGGCAGCAGTCGTCGCCCCGAGCCCGCCGTCACGCGGGGAGCGTACGACGACCAGCGGCGCTTTGGATACCGACCAGAGGGCCGAGATCCTCAGCCGTCGACGCGGTTCCCGTGCTCGTCCCAGTGCCCCGCGACCTTCTTGCTGGGCTGCACGCGCGGCGGCTCCCCCGGCATCTTGGGGGTGCCTATCGCCTAAGCGTTGTGCAGGCAGGCTGGGTGGGCGGGCGGACAGCGAGCATTGTGGCTCAGGTTATCGGGCGAGTTACGCCCGGGAAATCGGAGGCAATCATGTTTAGCACTGCAGCCATCGCCAGGGCTTAAAGCTCGGCGCCCGCGAGGTCGCCGCGAATCTGAAGGATCGCGTCGGCAGTCTGGGTGCGCGACCGCGTCGGCATCGTCGTCACGACGGCGGCGAACTACGAGCGATGGGAGAAGTAACGCCTTCCTGCGCGGCGTCGACGCCGAGCGTTTCGGATACACGATCCGCCGCACCGCGGCCACTCCGGCTGCCGTCGGCGTCATGCGCATAGTGGCCGAGACGTCTGGGCAGGACCTCGAAGCGCTCGCAGCAGAGCACGGCGTGGACCTCACGGACTCCACGATGGCTGACCTCAACCGGCTCGGGCGCGAGGTCGCAAAGGGCATGGAGGGGGTCAGCAGCATCGGCGTGGGGCTGCCAGTCGACTCGCCCGCCTAGCGGGCGCATGAACTGACATCACATGGGCACTACAGCGCTATAGGACGTTCGATCGGCTGATGCTGCAGCGCCCTTAGGGTCCGGGGTCAAGAAATCGGCCCCCGGACTCGCCCTACGCTCCTCGAGCCCCGGCCAGTCTCCCCCGTCTGGCCGGGGCTTCGTGCTGTCAGAATCTGAAGTTGCCTGCATGACCCTCAGTGTCGTCCGGGTCCTCCATCTCATTGTCCGGGAGCGCCCGATACGGGCCGATGCGTGCCCCTCGGTGTCGTCCTGGTCTGGGGCGATGCGATTGGAGCTCACGCCGTGCCCCTCGGTGCCGTCCTCGTCTTCCGGAGAGCGCGTGGCCCGAGTAAGCGCCGTGGCCCTCGACCTCGTGTCGTCCGGCGGGAACGCACTGCCGCGCAGGGTCCCGTGCCCCTCGGTGTCGTCGCCCTCGGGCGACTCATCTGAGACCACCGGCGGGACGTCGTGCTTCATGTTGCGGTCGCTCGTCGAGTAGCGGTGACCTTCGGCGTCGTCCTCGGTGGTCTCTTGCGGCACGCCGCGTTGAAGTGCCCGTGACCCTCGGTGCGCCCTCGGCGCTCCCCGCCGCGAGCTGCCCTTGACCGTCCTCGCAGCGTGACCCGCATGTGTCGTCGCCCTCGTCCTCGGTCGCCTTGCGGAACGGCATGTGCCCCTCGGTGTCCTCGGCCGACTCCTGCGGCATGGCCTTGATCTTCACGGCGGCATGGCCGTCCACGTCGTCACCTTCGTCGGCCGCAGGCGACTGGAGTCAATTGCCGTGACCCTCTGTGCCCTCGACGTCGTCGAACACTTCCTCGCCGGGCTGCATGTCCTCGTTCATGGTGTCCTCCGTTGTCGGTGTCGCTGGCTGCGATGTCTCGACTCTCGCAGCCCGCGGTCGGCTGGTCCGTCGGGTCGGCCGACACAACGAGCGTCAACTCCGTGACGGTCAGCTGTCCAGGGAACTCCCCGGTCCGTCTCCCGCAGCCCTGGCCGGGGCTTACTCGCGCCCCGATTGAGCAAGTGGTGAGGAATGCCACCAGTCCCACCCTCAGGGGTGGTTTGCCCCTTCCTCCCAGGCCCAAGGGTCGCCCAGCATTACGAACCCCCGCTCGCCCACTAGGTGAGCGGGGGTTCGCCTTTAGGCTTCCCCCATGCCGAACCCGTCTGCGCGCTTCCTCACGCTCGCTGAGGTCGCCGAGGAGCTGGCAATGCTCCGTCGCCCAAGTGACTCGCGCTCATGAAGCTCGGCGGGCGGGGACAGTGGCGGGTGCAGCGGTCCGACCTCGAAGCATTTATCGAGGCCGCGTACGCCGAGACTGTGCGTTACCTCAAGGCCAGCGCTGACGATGGTCCCTAGTTCGACCTCAGAACTTCGACGTGCGGGTTAGGACTGGGAAACGGAGCCTTGTCCCTCGCCCAACCTGCGTGTTCGCCACCGGGCTTCAGGACTCGATGTGTCTGTGCGCCATGTCGTGCGCGCTGCGATGATCCCACTACTCTTGCTGCGGTTGCCCCATGCTTCCCGCGCCTCGACGTCGGCTGCACTCATACGCGCGAACACGCGAAGCTCGTTGCCCGTGGCGACGTACTTTGCGCGACGGCGCTCGAGCGACAGGACATACCACCACGGCGGGCGAAGGTTCGACTTACGGCGGTTGTGGTCGCGGCACAGTGCCTGGCCGTTGCTGACTACCGTCGGCCCCCCACGTGACCACGGGTAGATGTGATCGACCTCGAGTCGCCGTCTTCCGACACCGACCCCATACAAACCATCGCGAGGCTTCACAGCGGCCACCAGCTCGGGACATCACCGCCCGCCTGACCGACAAACTTGAAACCGCGCCACGGGTCGCGCTTCGCGACAATCCTTGGTCCGCGCCCCGGTAGTGGTGCAATCAGCAGCACGGCGACGAGGACGAGCAGCATTCCGAGGAAAATGTAGGACCGAGACTCTTCCAAGAGCGAGGTCCAGACGCGGTCCGGCACTAGTCGAGTGTGTCCTGAACCGTCGACAGCGCGAAGCGCATCTCCATTAGTAGTGCCTCCGAGCAGTGCATCTGAGGTAGGACTGTCCTCTATGAGCGAGGAAACCTGGAACCAGGCGCGACTGATCCCAACCTCGGGCATCTCAGGCGCTGAGGAACAAGAGCGCCGCGCGACCTCTGCTCTGCTCGCAGTCATGAGCGTCGTTCGCGACTTCAGTAAGTCGGTGCTTACGCCTATCGGCGCAATCGCTGGACGCGTCGACACCTACATCGAGGTCCCCTTCCAACTCGGCGACAAGCGTGTCTATCCGGACGGGCTCATCAAGGTCACTCGCGGGTCACGGACCTGGACGGCACTGGTCGAGGTGAAGACCGGGCAAGAACGAGCTGCAGACTGAGCAACTCGAGAACTACCTCGACGTGGCGCGTGCACACGAGTTCGACGCGCTCATCACAATCAGCAACGAGATCCCGGCAGCCGCCGGCCAGCATCCGACCAAGGTGGACAAGCGCAAGCTCAAGAAGATCGCGATGCATCACTGGTCGTGGACCTATCTCCTGTCGGCTGCTGTCATGCAGAAGGAACACCGCGGCGTCGCGGACCCCGAACAGGCTTGGATTCTGGGCGAACTCATCCGCTACCTCGAGCACCCGAAATCGGGTGCGATGGAACTCGACGACATGGGAGCAGTTGGGTGCCGGTTAGGGAGGCGGTAAGCGCAGGCACGCTGCGAGCCAGCGACAAGACGGCGCCTGAAGTCGCGGCACGATTCGACGCCTTGCTGCGCTACGCAAGTTTGCGCCTTGGACGGCAGCTAGGGACCGATGTCACACACACGATGAGTCGCAGGGAGCTGGCCGACCCCCTGCTGCGCTCGCAGCAACTGGTCGATTCACTGGTGACTAGCGGCGCGATGCACGGAGCCATCAAGATCCCTGACACCGTGGGAGCACTGCATCTGTACGGCGGACCTGCGCGCCAATCGACTGACTTGTTATGTCGACATCGACGCACCCAAGCAGGGAAAGCCTGTGACGCGGGTGAACTGGTTGGTTCGTCAGCTCAAGGCGGCACCGGACGGAACACGCATCGAAGCCTCTGTCGCTAACGCACGAGGTGGCGGTGCGGCAGAATCGCTGTCATGCCGTCCGTGAAAGCCCGGCGATTTTGGTCCTCGACCCGAAGCGCGATCTCCGCTCGTTCCGAATAGCGATGAGCGCACCCATGGGCGTCAAACGCGGACGTGGAAGAGGCACGTTCATTGAATCGACCCTCGACCTTATCGACACCTTCTACGCCGATGTGCTCCAGCACTTGAAGGCTTGGTCAGCCGCGCCACCACGTATGCGTGACTCAGAAGTGTCTCTGAGTCCACCGACCTCGACTTCCTCCACGGCCTTGTCCTCACAAGATGGCTCTGAGTCGGTGCCCAAGTCGATGGACTCCTAGGCGTTGTTCATTTCGGTTCGCAACAAGATTCGCCATGTTCGAATTCTCCGGGTTAGGTGAAAAGGGGGTAACGGTTCACAGTCGTGAACAAGCCTTGCTCGGTCTGAGAGTTCGCGCGTAGTCGCAGTCCCCAGGCTAGGCGCCTAGGTCGGCGGTCATGCTGTAGAGTTGTCGGCGAAATCATGCGCCCTCCGCTCGACGACGGGCGCGCTCCATCGACGACAGCGGCTTGGGCGGCGCCGGCGGCGCGTGTACGCCCCGCAACGCGCGCGCCTGGGGACGTCTACCCGTGCGAGCGTCAGGGAGCCGCAGAGCGGCCATGAGGCGGGCCATCGCCAGGCTCGCTTCCCGCTCGTGCCGTAGTGCGGACGGGTCACCCTCGGCGGCTGCCTTGCACAGCGAGTCGGCCCGGTCGCGTTGGCGGCAGGCGGCCTCGAGCATCGCCAGTTGTAGGGCGTCGAGCCCGTGCTCGGCGGTGATCGAATCCCACAAGCACCGGCCTCCGGTGCTGAGGTTGCTAGGGGCGGTCATAGGGACTCCCATCCGTGTTCAGGGGTCTGGACTGCGAGGGTCCTTCCCCCCGGTCCTCGGAGTCGGTGGCGTCGGCCCCACCCGGTACCCCTCTCTGAACGCCGACCGACACATCGATGAGCCGTCGCGGCAGCGTTGGACGACCGGACGTTGTTTACAGGCATTCCGAGCTGGCCTAGTCCAGACCGAACAATGGGGCAGTTCACAGTTGCGTTCTCAGCGGAACCGGGCTCTACCGTTACCGCCACACCGCACCCGCGGCGCATTGCCCCACAAGAGCGGAAACCATGGACCCTCGCGATTACGTTGCCCCAGAAGGCCCGACGCTTGCTCAATGCATCGATGCAGCGTGGAACTTGTGGCCGAACGATAATGCCAAGATGAGTGCGCTGTTCATACTCATTAGTGAAGCGTCCGACGCTCATCGCAGACCCCGCGACTCGCGTGCCTGGCACCACATGCAGGCTGCGATTCGACGTCGTGACTTTGTCCTCGCTGCTACGACGGACACCTGCTCTGCGTGCAGTGCAAATCGTGCCGGTGTATGAACAAGCCCGTTCAGCGCGACCAAAGCGCGCGGACCCTTTGTGTCGATTGCAGGGCCGCTTGGACCCTCAGGCATACGCCCCTCGATTCGGTACGCGCCACCCTTCACCATTGATTCCTTTAGCCACTTGTAATGACCCGCAGCGGGCGCGAGGTACGAGACCTTCAAGGCGTGGAAAGTAGCGCAGAGCTCCGAGGTAGTTCGTCGGCTCGGCCGGCAGGTCGATGGTGGTGGCGGTCATCGCGCCAGGTCGAAGCGGTGGGCGAAGCGGTTGGCCTTAATTTGCTGCTGACGTTCAGCCTCGGCCTGCTGCGCCTTGACCTGCTCAGCCTGTGCCACGACAGCGGCTGCCTCGGTGGTGTCGTTGAGGCGCAGCTTGATCCCTGCGTGTGCGAGGGCGAGCCAGCGCTCCCGGTCGCGGTAGAGCTCGCTGGCCTGGTGCAGGTCGACGGTGCCGGTGACGTAACAGGCTGACGAGGTCGTCGGGCAGGGCTCGCATCACGTCGTTGAGCAACCCGCGATAGGCCGCGCTCACCGCGTCGAGCGTACGGCTGTGGGTGCTCACGTCCTTCCATGCCTTGATGACAGCAGCGGGCGCGCTGATCACGTCGTCTGCCGTGGTGCCGGGTCCGAAGTGCTCGGCTGCCTTCGTGACTGCCTCGGCAGCGGGCTCGAAGGTGGCGCGCAGGTCGGCCACGATCCGCTGCTGGTCGTCGCGGAGCGCTTGGCGGATGATCCGGTTCAGCGTCAGGTTGAGGTCCGCGACGATCGCGTGCGCGTGCTGCTGGGCGCTGAGGTCGGATGCGGCCTGGTGAACCAGCACCGCGACGTTGCCGGGAGTGACGTCGCCGGCCTCGAGCGCGGCCTTGAGGTCGTTGCTCGGCTGGCGTGAGGCTGCCCTCAGCGCCTCGTCGTAGACGTTACGGGCGTTGACCGCGGCATCGGGGATCGTGACGCCGAGTGCGGCGAGCTCGTCGAGGTAACGGACGGTCATCATGAGTTCCATCAGTGGTTGCCTTTCGTGAGGTGAGCGCCGATGCGTGCGGCGAGCGCGGCGTCGTCGTTGAGTGCGATCGCCCCGGTATCGGGGGCCGGTCGGTGTGTCGGGCAGGCGGGGACTTCGTGTCCCTGTAGGTGGAGAACCACGAGGCTCGCGGTCGTGGGACATGTGCAGTCAGGTGCGGGCATGGTGCTGTTTCCTTGCCTGGTCGTTGGTTTCGCGGACATCTGGGGGCGGGCGGGTGCCGTACTCCTGCACGAGTCGGAGCAGGGCGGCGCCTTCGTAGCCGTGGGGCCTGTGCCGGCCCTTGCGCTTGTCGTAGTTACGTCGCGGCATGCGCCACCTCCGAGCAGCTCGGCAGGTGGCCTTGGGTGTCGACGTGCCACTCACACTCGGGACACCGACCGGGCAGCGGCGACGCCTCATCGAACAGCGCGCCCCATCGGGGAGCGTTTGCCTTTGTCTCGCTGGCAGGCGTAACCGACGTAACAGCCGTAACCGAGGGGCTCAGCGTTGCGGTTGTTTCGCTCGTTACGTCACTTAGGGAGACAGAGGCAGGAGTGAGGTATCGGCTCCACGGGTCGTAGAGGTCGGTGGCGCTGTAGCCGCGGACGGTTCCGGCGCCTTCTCGGTGGACCTTGGGGCGGACGTCGTACTTCGCCAGTCGGCGGGCTAGGCCGCGAGCGTCGAGCGCCTTGCCTCTCAGGTCGGCCCACGGGGACTCGTCGATCTTGTGCAGTCCCTCGAGGATCAACTCTGTAGACATCCGTTCGTGCTCTCCGAACACAGCTCGGAGGTCACGTAGGAGGATGACGCCGAGGCTGCCTCCCCGGTCCTGGGACTGCGTAACAAGCGAAACAGCCGAAACACGGGACCGCTCGGGCCAGCGCCCACCGGCCAGGTCAGCGACTGCGAGCAGCGCCTCCCAGACGTCGGCGTTGCGGTCCTCGATGCCTTCGGGCATCTGCGGCCAGCTCACGAGATGCTGGTACTGGTTAGACCACTTGCGCAGCCGCTCGCCCAGCTCGGCGCCCTGTGGCCCGTTGAGGCGCATCCGCCAGGGCTCGACCCGCTCATCGGGTGAGCGGCGACGCATGCGGATGACCACTGAGCGGGTCATGAGGGTGTCGGGCAGGTCGTCGAGACCGGCCAGCGCCACCGCGCAGTAGGCCGGGTAGTCGACGGTTTCGACCTTCTTGCCGTGGACCTCACACCGGCCGGCGGTGGCGCCCTTGCGGTGTCCTGCGTTCAGGAGTCCGCGAAGGTCTTCGTTTTCCTTAGCGCGGGGACCGAACACGGTGTCGATCTCGTCGTAGAGGATCGTCGGTGCGCCGTCCTGGTCGGAGACCTTGCGGAACAGGTAAGACGCCGAGACGTTGACCGCATGGACAGGTCGGGGCACCAGTGGCTCGGAGACCTCGAGCGCCCGGGACTTGCCTGACCCCGGTTCGGGCGACAGGAACGCGATGCGCGGTGTGGAGTCCCATTCGCTCATGAACCAGGTGTGAGCGATCCAGAGGGTGTGCGCCACTCGCGCGGCATCAGACGGGTACACCACGAAGCGACCGAGGAACGCCTCGACGTCCTCGAGCAGCTCGGCGCCTTGGTCGGGCGGCAGGCTCCATGCGTCGTTCATGACGCCTCCCCGCGGAACTCGGGAGCGTCAGCAAACGCGCGCCCACTTGGGACGCCTCGCCGACCGAGGTGGGACCACTCATCGCGGTGCGCCTGTGCCCTTGCCAAGTATTCGGCATCTTCGGCGGCCTTGTGGGCGCGCCATGCGAGGTCCAGCTCGATACGCATCTCGGCCTCGAGCTCGTCGCCCGTGCTGGCCCAGGCTTCGGCGGCGATGATGACCGCGGCAACCTTGGCCGGCGAGCCTTCGGGCAGAGCAAGCCACTCGACGCTCCCGTAGCTCGGTGGCGGCGTAGTGCAGCGTTGGATCATGAGGTACGCCCAGCGGCGGCGGGAGTCGACATCACTCATCGCAGACCGCCCAGTCCCACCACGACGCCCACCGGGAGCATCTGGCAGAGGGTGACGTGGGCTCGTTGTCCGCGTGCTGTTGCCCTGTCTGCGGCCCTCTCGGCGGCGGCTGCGCTGCGGTACGTGTTCGTCCGGCAGCGATCGCCGTCGATGGTCACCTGAACCACGAACCTGCCGCGAAGACGCTCGGCAACCGCGTCGAGGTCTCGCAGAAGTCCGTTCTTGTCAGGTAGACTCGAACCAGCAGCCTTGATCGCCGTCGAGATGCTCTGAGCCGGTTCGCCGTTGGTCGCGGTGGGCCGGCTTTCTCGTGCGTCAAGCAACCTGACCACCAGCCTCGGTCAGTTCGGCTTCGGCCAGCGCGGCGGTGTCGGTGAGCTCGCGCGCCTTGCGGCGCGCCTGGGCGGACCTCAGCGCGAGGCGGGCGAAGTGCGCCTTGCGAAGATGTGCAGCGCGAAGCGGGTCACCATCCGCCTGCTCGAGGAACTTCGCATCCATCGCGGCGCGTGCCGGGGCGGTGCGTGCGGTGCGGTTGGTGGTGTTGGCCCAGCTCTCGTGGGCGGCGATGCGGGCGGCGAGTTGGCGTTCTACCAGGTTCACGGCGCTTCCCTCTCGGTGAAAACGAAAGAGGCCGAGCTACGACGAGACCCATCGGTTGGGTCTGACATCGCTGCTCGGCATCGCGCCTCGCGTGGAGGGCATCGCGCCTACTCCTGCGACTCCGCTGGTGCCTGCTCCTGGCATCGCGCCTCGGTGCAGCTTCTAGCGGGGTACTCGGTCTGGAGTTGTAGTTCCATCATGCCACAGACGGTGTGCGGCGAGCGACCGCACACCGCTCCCGGCGTGTCAGACGCGGTCGCCTCGCTTCATCCGCTGCGCTGCGGCCTGGGCGCGCGCGTCGGCGGCGCTGGCGCCGTACCGCTCGAGCATGACGTCGGAGGTCCAGCCCGCGAGGCGTTTGAGGTCGCGCTCCTGTCCCCCGCTCATGAGGAAGTCGTGCGCCAAGGTGTGTCGGAACCGGTGCGGGTGCAGGTCGGCGATGCCGGCCTGCTCGCCGCGGACCTTCATCCGGTCGCGTACCCCGTCCGGCGTCATGGCGCCGCGCTGGGTGAGGAACAGGGCGTCGAGGTGTGCCCAGCGTTGCGCGTTGCGGGCGCGTAGGTAGCGGTCGACCGCGCGGGTGGTGCGCGCGCCGAAGTAGATGGGGCGGACCTTGTTGCCCTTGCCGCGCACCAGTGCCATGCCTTGGTCGAGGTCGAGCCCGTCGACGGTCGAGCCCGCACAGCTCGGAGACCCGTATCCCGCAGTCGAGCAGCAGCCGCAGGATCGCCTCGTCGCGTCGGTCGCGGTAGTCCTTGCCGCTGCACGCCTTCATCAGCCGCGGCCAGCTCCGTCGTCGGTGAGGACGGGCACTGGCTTGGACTTGGGTTGCGGTGGCGAGAGGGTTTTCATCGGGTGCTCGGTCAGCTCGTCCTCGTCGACGAGCCAGCCGCAGAATCGGAACAGGCCGCGGTAACGGGTCTTGACCGTCGAGGGCTCGTTGACGTCGGCGAGCTGGGCCAACCACTCGCGGATGGCGGCACGGTTCAGCTCGGTCCACGACGGGCTCTCGGCCCTGGGCCTCGAGCCAGCGCGAGAAGAACCGGACCGACTGGCCGTAGATGACCACCGTGCGATCGGCGCTTCCCTCGGCCCTCAGATGGCGCGCGAAACTCCGGTGGAGGTCTTCCAGCCTGGCGCTCATGCCTGTTAGGTTATCGGGTGAGTAAGCGTTGTGCTACTCGCCACACGGCTCGTCAGCTAATCGCTTTCCCAGTTCAGAGGGTTCTTTCGACTCGGTTGGACCCTCGGCGGCTCCCCCGGCATCTTGGGGTAGTCCGGCGGGTAGGGCATGTCGGTCATCCCGCCGGCGATGTCGTCGGCGTACATCTGCAGCAGGGTGTCGAGGCGTCCCGGGTGCTCGTCGATCGCGGCCATCGCGTCGCCGCGCTCGGCGAGCCGGTCGGGCACGGTGTGCAGGTTCAGCGTGCGCGGGTCCAGGCCATCCAGCTCCTCCCACTCGACCGGGGTGGAGACCGGTCCCCCGGGCTTCGGGCGCAGCGAGTAGGCGCTGGCGATGGTGCGGTCGCGGGAGTTCTGGTTGTAGTCGACGAAGATGTTCGCGCCCCGCTCCTCCTTCCACCACGCCGTCGTCACGCCCGGCGTACGCCGCTCCAGCTCGCGCCCGAACGCGATGGCCGAGTGCCGCAGGTCGACGAAGTCCCACTCCGGCTCGATCCGCACGTAGACGTGGACGCCGCGGTTCCCGCTGGTCTTGGGGAATCCCACGAGGCCGACCTCGGCCAGCAGGTCGCGAGCGGCCAGCGCCACCCGGGCAGCGTCGGCGAAGTCCGTGCCGGGCTGCGGGTCGAGGTCGATCCGCAGCTCGTCGGGGTGGTCGACGTCAGCGCGGCGGACCGGCCAGGGGTGGAAGGTGATGGTCCCCATGTGGGCCGCCCACACCACGGTGGCGATCTCGGTCGGGCAGATCTCCCTCGCCGTGCGCCCTGAAGGGAAGGTGACCTCGACCTCCTCGAGGTAGTCCGGTGCCCCCTTCGGCGTGCGCTTGGAGTAGAACGCCTCGGCCTTGTCGGAGGAGCCGGAGCCGGCGCGGCCGGTGGCCAGCTCCATCCCGTCGCGCACGCCGCTGGGCCACCGCTCGAGCGCCGTCGGCCGCTCGCGCAGCGCCCGCATGATGCCGTCCTCGACGGCGACGTAGTACTCCGCGACCTGCAGCTTGGTCGCCGCCGGCGCCCACGGCGTCTCCTCGAAGACCACCCGGTCGGGGCTGCTGACCCGCACCTCACGCCCGCCCGCCTGCACCTGCGCTGCCTTCGCCGCCATGGGCTCACTCTGGCACGGGTCAGTACCGTGGAGGCATGGGATACGCCGTTGAGAAGTCAGACCAGGAGTGGCGCGAGCAGCTGTCCGCCGAGGAGTTCCAGGTGCTCCGCAAGGCCGGCACCGAGCGGCCCTTCGTGGGTGAGTACACCGACACCAAGACCGAGGGCGTCTACCGCTGCCGGGCCTGCCAGGCCGAGCTGTTCCGCTCGGACACCAAGTTCGAGTCGCACTGCGGGTGGCCGTCGTTCTACGCCCCGTTGGCCGAGGACCGGGTCGAGTACATCGAGGACCGTGCCATGGGGATGAAGCGCGTCGAGGTCCGTTGCGGGTCCTGCGGCTCGCACCTCGGTCACGTCTTCGAGGGCGAGGGCTACGGCACCCCGACCGACCAGCGCTACTGCATCAACTCGATCAGCCTGACCCTCGAGCCGGCGACGCACCCCGCCGACAGCTGAGGGCGTTCGCTGCCGGTTTCACCAGGTACCTAGTGAAGCTGGCGCTCCCCGAACGATGCTTCGTGAGGGGAGCGCCGGTTTCGCTCGGGAAGCTGAGTGTCTCGCAGCACGCGTCCTCGGTGGCGCCGGACGGACCGGGCAGCTTGCTGTCACCCGCCCAGGCCGAGCGCGGTGCGTCGTACGACCGGGAAACGGGTCGGCACCCCGAACGAAACCGGCGCTTCCCGAGCGATGCTTCGCTCGGGAAGCGCCGGTTCCACTAGGTACCTGGTGAAACCGACACCCCCCTCAGGGCAGGTCGGCGAGGAGCTCGGCGACCTCGCGGCGACGGCCCGTGTAGAACGGGACCTCCTCGCGCACGTGGCGCCGGGCGCCGGAGGCGCGCAGGTGACGCATGAGGTCGACGATGCGGTGCAGCTCGTCGGCCTCGAAGGCCAGCAGCCACTCGTAGTCGCCGAGCGCGAAGGATGCCACGGTGTTGGCGCGCACGTCCTTGTAGTCGCGCGCCATCTGGCCGTGCTCGGCCAGCAGTGCCCGCCGCTCCTCGTCGGGCAGCAGGTACCACTCGTAGGAGCGCACGAACGGGTAGACGCAGACGTACTGCCGCGCCTCCTCGTCGGCCAGGAACGCCGGGATGTGGCTGCGGTTGAACTCCGCCGGCCGGTGCAGCGCCATCTGCGACCACACCGGCTCGAAGCGCGACCCGAACGCCGTACGACGGAAGCGGTGGTAGTGCTGCTGCAGGTCGTCGGAGGACTCTGCGTGGGTCCACACCAGCAGGTCGGCGTCGGCGCGCAACCCCGCCACGTCGTAGAGGCCGCGGACCACGACGGTGTCGCCCATCTCGTCGAGCAGCTTCTCGACCTCGCGGGCCTCCGCCTCGCGGTCGGCGTCGCCGAGGACGTCGCGCAGCTTGAAGACCGACCACATCGTGTAGCGGATCGAGTCGTTGAGGTCCTTGGCCCGCTTGCCGCGGTTGGGGACGGGGGTCTGGTCGCTCATGGGGCCAGTCTCACAGGGGCGACGGGGAATCCCAAGGCGACCTCGGTCACCGGCCCGACGCGTCCTCGCGCGCGGCGGTGAGTCCGGCCAGCACCTCGCGCGCGGCCCGCTCCCCCGAGGCCACGCAGGCTGGGATCCCCACCCCGTCGTACGCCGCTCCGGCCACGGTCAGGCCCGGCTGACGCGCCACCGCCGCCCGGACCCGACGCACCCGGTCGAGGTGGCCGACGGCGTACTGCGGCAGGCCGCCGCCCCACCGGGTGACCACGGAGTCGATCGGCCGCGCCGACAGCCCGCTCACGGCCCCCAGGTCGGCCAGCGCCAGGTCGACCAGCTCGACGTCGTCACGCTGCAGGTCGCGCTCCTCGCGGTGCCGCCCCAGCGAGGTCCGCAGGACCACCAGCCCGCCGGCCGCCCGCTCGAGCCAGCCCCATTTCGACGAGGAGTACGTCGCCGCCTTGATGCGCAGCCCCTCGACCGCCGGCACGAGGAAGCCCGAGCCCACCGGCGCCGGGACGTCGTCGGCCCGGAAGGCCAGCGTCACCAGGGCGACCGAGGCGTAGTCCACGGTCGAGAGCTCCGCGGAGGCGACCGGAGCGGCGTCGGCCAGCAGGCGGGCGGCCGGCGCCGCCGGCAGCGCCAGCACCACCGCGTCGGCGTCGAGGTCGCTCAGGCGCCGTGGTCGGTCCCACCACCAGCCGCCAACCGTCGGAGGTCCGGCGCAGCGACCGCACGGTCGCCCCCGTCCGGAGCTCGAAGCGGGTGCCGGCCGCGGAGGCGGTCGCATCGGCCACCGCCAGCGGCAACCGGCCCACGCCCCCGGTCAGCCCGGCGAAGACCGGCACCGCCACCGGCGAGGCGGCCGAGGTGCTGTCGGCCGGCTCCTCGGCACGCGTCGCGGGAGCGGCGGCAAGGGAGGCCGCGGCGGCACGGGTCAGCGAGGGGTCGCCCCGCAGCAGGTCCAGGGCCTGGGGCAGCGTGGCCCGCAGCGACAGCTCCCGGGCGAGGCCGGCGTACACCCCGCCCAGCAGCGGCTCGACGAGACGGTCGAGCACCTCACGCCCCAGCCGCTGCTCGATGAGCCAGCCCACGCTCACGTCGTCGTCGGGCAGCGCGGTCGGCGGCAGGTCGCGGTCCTGGACGGCGCGGGCCAGCCCCTCGGGGCTCAGCACCTCCGACTCGGCCAACCCGGCCAGGTCGGCCGGGATGCCCATCACCGATCGGGGCAGCGGACGCAGCGAGCCGCGCGACCAGAGGCGGGCCGCCGCCGTCTCCGGGTGCACGACCGCGTCGTCGAGCCCCGCGGCCCGCGCCAGCGCGACACCCTCGGGCCGCCGGTTCAGGATCGACTCCGCCCCCAGGTCCACCGTGACGCCGGCGACCTCACCGAGGCGCAGCTTGCCGCCGACAGCGACCGATGCCTCGAGCAGCAGCACGTCGACGTCCGGGTCGCCGGTCACCAGGGCATGAGCCGCGGCCAGTCCGGTGACCCCGCCCCCGACGACCACGACCCGCCGGGAGCGCCTGGGCGTGTCGGTTGCCATGGCTCCACCCTCGCAAACCCCGGACGACCGCTGGTGACGGGGGAACCCCCGACGGCGTTGCTGCGTCCCACCGGGGTCGGCGGGAGCGGCCCCCGACGCGGCAGGGACCAGCGAGGGTGGTGGAGACCATGGGCACGACGACTTCTCCGGGAGCGCGACCGACCGACCGGCGAGCGACCCGGCGACGCGGCGCTTGCCGGCTGGCGCTGCTGCTCGCCGCCGGGCTCACCACGCTGACGATGCTGGCCGGGTGCTCCGGGGGTGGCGAAGGCGCCACCAGCGAGGCGGCCTCGGGCAGCGACAGCGGCGGCGGCGAGCACGGTGCCCCCGCCGGGAGCACCACCCTCGACTCCCCTGCACAGGCGCGCGCCGACGACGCCTCCGACTCCCTCGCCGACGACGCCCAGTCGTTCAACGCCGGCTCCAGCTCGGATGGTCGCACGTCCGAGGCGGGTGACACCGTCGACGGCACCGGCGTCACAGGTCCGGCGGGCCGCGTGCCGGTCGAGGCCGGGCTCTACATCCGCACCGGCCGGGTCACGTTGGTCAGCGACGACCTCGAGTCAGCGCGGGCGTCGCTGGAGCGCACCGTCCGCCGCTACGGCGGCCAGGTCGCCTCCGAGCAGACCGACTAGCTCCGACGAGGGCGACCTGCGCTCCTCGCGTCTCACCCTCCGCGTGCCGTCAGCCCGGTTCTCGACCGTGATGGCGTCGCTCGCCGAGCTGGGCGCGGTGCAGGACAGCCGCACCGAGCAGGAGGAGGTGACCACGGAGGTCATCGACGTGGACTCGCGCATCCGCACGCAGGAGGTCAGCCTCGGCCGGCTCCGCGGCTTCCTCGACCGGGCCACCTCCGTCGCGTCGGTCATCCGCCTCGAGTCCGAGATCGCCCGCCGCGAGGCTGACCTGGCCTCGCTGCGTGCGCAGCAGGACTACCTGGCCGACCAGACGTCGTACTCCACGATCGAGCTCACCCTGCGGGCCGAGGAGGAGGACCGGGAGCCGGCGCCGGAGGAGAAGGAGGACACCGGGTTCCTCGCCGGTCTCAGCGGCGGGTGGAACGCCCTGCTCGACGTGCTCGTCGTCGCCGCCACCGTGCTCGGGGCGCTGCTGCCCTTCGCCGTGGTGGTCGCCCTGGTCGGGCTCCCGCTGGCGGTCTGGCTGCGCGCCACGCGCCGCCAGCGGCGTACGCCGGTCCGGCGCCGCCCGTCGTCTGAGGCAGGTCAGCGGCGGGAGTGCTCGTGGACGAAGTCGGTGAGCCGGGCGAGCTGGTCGGGATCGGTCGAGGGCATGACCCCGTGGCCGAGGTTGAAGATGTGCCCCGGTGCGGCGCGGCCGGCGTCGAGCACCTCGGCCGCCCGGGCGAGCATGACCTCGGTCGGGGCGAACACCAGGGACGGGTCGAGGTTGCCCTGGACCGGCCGACCGCCGACGCGGCGGATGCCGTCGGCCAGCGGCACGCGCCAGTCGACGCCGACGACGTCGGCCCCGGCCTGCCCCATGAGGTCGAGCAGCTCGCCGGTGCCGACGCCGAAGTGGATCCGCGGCACCCCGAGCTCGCCGGCGGCGCTCAGCACCTGCGAAGACCAGGGCATGACGTGGGCGACGTAGTCCTGCGGCGCCATCGCGCCGGCCCAGGAGTCGAAGAGCTGCACGGCCGACGCCCCGGCCTCGACCTGCACCCGCAGGTAGGCCGCCGAGATGCCGGCGATCTTGGCCATGAGCGCGGCCCAGACGTCGGGGGCGCCGTACATCATGGCCTTGGTGAGCGCGTGCTCCTTCGACGGACCGCCCTCCACCAGGTACGACGCCACGGTGAACGGCGCGCCCGCGAACCCGATGAGCGGGGTGGCGCCGAGCTCGCCCACCAGGGTCCGGACCGCCTCGGTGATGTAGGGGACGTGCTCGGGGGTCAGGTCCGGGATGGCCGCGACGTCGGCCGACGTGCGCACCGGCTGGGCCACGACGGGGCCGACGCCGGGCTTGATGTCGAGGTCGACGCCGACGGCCTTGAGCGGCAGCACGATGTCGGAGAAGAAGATGGCGGCGTCGACGTCGTAGCGCCGTACCGGCTGCAGCGTGATCTCGGTGATGAGGTCGGGCCGCATGCACGAGTCGAGCATCGCCACGCCCTCGCGCAGCTTGCGGTACTCAGGCAGCGAGCGTCCGGCCTGCCGCATGAACCAGACCGGGGTGTGCGGCACGGGCTCGCCGCGCGCGGCGAGCAGGAACGGGGACGTTGCGAGGTCAGCGGCGGGCACCGGGCCATCCTCGCAGAGAGTCGAACACAGGGCCGAACCGGCGAGGGGGTGGGTTCACCGGGCTCGCGCTGCCGCGTGTCGGGGGTCGCGCACCGGCGTGTCGGCCTAGTGTGTCGCCATGGCCACACGTCACCCTTCCCGTGTGGACGCGTCCCCGACTCCCCCGGAGTTCGCGGACGCCGTCGCGCAGATGCGTGCTGCCCGCCTGCGGCCCGAGGTGCTCTGCGAGGAGATGCCCGCGCCCCAGCGCATCGCGCCCTTCGCCTCGGCCCTCTCGGCCGACGTCACCGTCGACGGGGACGACACGGGCACGGGCCGGCTGGTGCTGCTGCACGACCCCGCCGGCAACGACACCTGGGGCGGCACCTTCCGCTGCGTGGCCTACGCCCGCGCCGAGATCCCCTCCGACCTCGCCGCCGACCCGTTCCTGGCCGAGGTCGCCTGGACCTGGCTGGTCGAGGCCCTCGACTCCCACGCAGCGCAGTACTCCCTGCCGTCGGGCACCGTCACCAAGGTGACCTCCGACAGCTTCGGCGGGATGGCCGAGGACGGCGGCAGCGCCCAGCTCGAGATCCGCGCCTCCTGGACCCCCGAGGGTGACATCGGGCCCCACGTCGAGGCCTGGGGTGAGCTGATGTGCACCGCCGTCGGGCTGGAGCCGGTGCCGGTGGGTGTCACCCCGCTCCCGAGCCGCCGGGGCCAGCGGTCCGAACGATGAGGCCGTGGGACTGCGGCATCATGGCCAGGACATGATCCCCGCTCCCGACGATTCCGATCCCGCCGAGGCCCCGAGCGCCGACGGCGCTGACGGCGCTGACGGCGCTGACGGCGCTGACGGTGCTGACGGCGCTGACGGCGCTGACCACGCCGACAACGCGCCCGCTCCCGAGCCCGAGCCGGCCCCGCTGCTGGAGCTGCGTGAGCCGCTGCCGGCCGTGGTCGACTCCGAGGCAGGCGTCGCGGAGGTCGCGGCCCGGCTGGCTGCGGGCAGCGGCCCGATCGCCGTCGACGCCGAGCGCGCGTCGGGCTACCGCTACTCCCAGCGGGCCTACCTCATCCAGATCCGCCGGGAGGGGTCGGGCACCGCGCTGGTCGACCCGATCGGCATCGCCGACCTCTCCCCCCTCGCCGAGGCGCTGGCCGCCGACGAGTGGATCCTGCACGCCGCGTCCCAGGACCTGCCCTGCCTCGGCGAGCTGGGCCTGCGTCCGCCCGCGCTCTTCGACACCGAGCTCGCCGGCCGGCTGCTGGGCTACCCCCGCGTCGGGCTCGCCACCATCGTCGAGGAGGTCCTCGGCCGGCGGCTGCGCAAGGAGCACTCGGCGGTCGACTGGTCGACCCGTCCGCTGCCCACGCCCTGGCTGGAGTACGCCGCGCTCGACGTGGAGCCGCTCGTCGAGCTCCGGGCGGCGCTGCACGCCGAGCTCGTCGAGTCCGGCAAGTGGGAGTGGGCGCAGCAGGAGTTCGCCCACGTCATGTCGATGCCGCCGCCCGCGCCCCGGGCCGAGCCGTGGCGACGCACCTCCGGGATGCACAAGGCGCGGGGCCGACGCGCCCTGGCTGCAGTGCGCGCCCTGTGGCACGCCCGCGACGACATCGCCTCCGAGCGCGACGTGACCCCGGGCCGGATCATCCCCGACTCCGCGATCGTGGAGGCCGCCTCGGCCGGCCCGCGCGACCGCGAGACGCTGCTGGGCCTGCGCGGCTTCCACGGGCGCGGCGCGGGGCGTTACGCCAAGGTCTGGCTGCAGGCCCTGCGCGATGCCCGCGAGCTGTCCGAGACCGACCTGCCGACCACGAGCGCGCGGTTCGACGGCCCGCCCCCGCCCCGAGCCTGGGGCGAGAGGAACCCGGCCGCTGCCGACGCGTCTCGCCCAGGCCCGGGCGGCGCTGGCCGCACTCGCCGAGGAGATCTCGGTGCCGGTCGAGAACCTGCTCACCCCCGACAGCGTCCGACGGGTGCTGTGGTCGCCGCCGGCGCCCGAGCCGGACGCCCTCGCCGCGGCGCTGACCGCCCTGCGCGCCCGCCCGTGGCAGATCGAGGTCACCGGCCCGTTGCTGCTCGAGGCCATCAGCGCACACCCCGACGCCGGCTGACACCGACCGGGTCCGACCGGCTCACCCGACCGTCGAGCTCGCGGAGGGGTCCGGCGACCCGGACTCCTCGGGCTCCGCGGTCTCCTCCGGCGCGAGCAGCCTCTCGGTCTGGCGGGCCAGCGCCTCCATGCGCAGCGGCAGCGCGACCCCCAGGTCCACGGTGGGATCGGTGAGGACCTCCTGCAGCACCCGGTCGGCCCGCCGCTGCAACACCGTCCACTCCGGGGTGTCGGGCAGCTGCTCGGAGCGACGGACACCGTCGGCGTACACGCGGTAGTTCGCGGGCAGCCGGTTGGGCTGGGTGAAGGCCTCCGAGGACAGCACGTCGAGCCGCGCCGGGACCAGCGCCCCGCGCTGGGCGGCGATGGCGGCGCCCTCCTGGTCGACGGCCCAGGCGATGAAGTCGGCGGCGAGCTCGATCTCGTCGGAGGAGGACGGGACGCAGTAGCCGCTGACGGTGGAGACCGAGCGGGACCGGCCGAAGCCCGGCAGCGGCAGCACCTGGAACTCAACGCCTGACGCCCGCAGGATCGGGACGTCCGCGCGGGTGCCGACCATCAGGCCGAGCTCGCCGTCGACGAACCGGTCGAGTGCGGACGTCTCCTCGACCTGCTGCGGCGTCAGCGAGACGCTGCGGTCGGCGGCGAGGACCGCCACCAGCCGCAGCACCGTCAGCGCCTCGTCCGAGGTCAGGTCGAGCTCGCGAGGCTGCGCGACGTCGTCGACCACATCGCCCCCGGCGGCTTGCACGAACGCCGTCATCAGCTGCAGCGTCGGCGGCACGAAGACGCCACGCATGCCGGCGGGCCCGTCAGCGACGGCGACGGCGCGGGCGGTGGCGGCGAACTCGCTCCAGCCCCAGGTCTCGACGGCGCGGGGCAGCTCGACGCCGAGGGATCGCAGCCGACGCTTGCTGGGCAGCAGCGCGTCGTTCGCGTAGAGAACGGTCGGCGACATCTCGGCCGGCATGCACTGCAGGGCGGCCTCGGCGCTCAGGGCCGACAACGCCACCCGCTGGTGGTCGTCGCCGAACTGGACGTCACGCTCCTCGAGGAGCTCGTCGAGCGGCTGCAGGAGGTCCGGGGCCCGGGCCGTGAGCTCGCCCAGCGTGCTGCCGTCCATGAGGAAGACGTCGGCGGGGTCCTCGCCGGACTCCACGGCCCGCAGGGCGGCGCGCGCCGTCCGGTAGCGGGTGGTCACCACGTCCACGTCGGGGTCGGTCCGCTCGTAGCCGCGGGCGACGTCGACGTACGACTGCTGCTGGGCCCGGGTGCCGAAGACGGTGAACCGGAGCTCGGTGCGCTCGGGACCGGCCGAGGACGGCTGCGGGGACGGGCCAGGATCGGGCTGGTCCTCGCTCCCGGTGCACGCGGACAGCAGGAGACTGCCGGCCATCGCGGCGAGCACCAGACGCGTCCCCGTCCTGCACCTCAGCGCCGTCCGCACCGCGGGCACCCCGCCTCCTCCAGTCGAGCCCGATCGCCGCGACCGCGTCGGTGGGCCCACCGTAGCGGGTCACCACCTACGCTGGTGCGATGGCCGACATGCCCCGCCATCACCGCCCCGCACTGTTCGGCGCCGCACCTTTCGAGGACCTCGTGGGCGACGTCGACCCGGCCGAGCGCACCGAGGCGGCCGACCGTGCCGCGACCCTGCTGGTGCGCGGACCGCGCGACCCGCACGACGAGGCCGTCGTCGACCGGGTGGTCCGGTTGGCCGAGCTCGAGGGTCTGGAGGGCATCGCCGAGCTGTGGTCCGGCTCCCCCGCCGACTCGCTGGCCGGCTGCCTGTGGCGGCTCTACCTGCTCCGCGCCTGGGTGTACGCCGACCCGGCCGGGGCGGCCCGCGAGTTCGACACCGGGCGTCACCACACCCCGGTCCACGAGGTCGTCGCCGGGGTCACCGACCCACCGGGGCCCGACGACGTCCGCGCGCTGGTCGACACGGTGCTGCGTGGGGTCCGGGTCGGCGACTTCGCCGACACGCTCTTCCGCGCGGCCGCCTTCGCCCGGGTCGCCGCTGCCGGCCGGGCGCACCTGGATCACCTGGACCACCTGCCGACCTACACCTCCGACGTGTCGGCCGCGCGGCTCATGACGCTGGCCTCCCAGCTCGAGCACGCCGCCCGTCTGGAGCTCGACGGCAGGCTGGGCTGACGGCCCACGAGCCGCTCACCTCTGACGTACACTCAAGGACGCGTCGGGCCGCGGCAGCCCCGGGTCCCACAATTAGCCGCTTCGAGCGGCCACGCGCCGTGAGGCGCTCCCGGCCCGACGCACCAGCTCCGAGCCGGACGGACCAGCTCCGAGCCGGACGGACTAGCCCAGGATCACGTCGGCGACCAGCCCGGCGTGGTCCGAGGGCCACCGTCCCGCGACCGGCTCGTCACCCACGCGGGTGCAGGTCTCGGCCCGGGCACCGCGCGTGAAGACGTAGTCGATGCGCTGGTGCAGCCGGCTCTCCGCGTTGGCCAGGTCGGCCGCCTGGTCCGAGGTCCACCCCTCCGGGGCGTCGCGGGCGTGGCCCGCGTCGACCCAGGCGTCGCGCCAGGGGGCGGGCAGCCCGACCTGGTCGGGGGTGGCGTTGAGGTCGCCGACGAGGACGACCGGTCGACCGGCCGGGGCGAGCGCACCCACGGCGGTGAGCAGCTCGTCGCGCTGGCGGTCGCGCGCCGTGATCTCGTGGGCCTCGGTGTGGGTGGTCACGACGACGAACCGGACGCCCTCCTCGCCGAGGCGGCAGTGGGCCGCGCACCACCCCCGGCTGACGGTCTGGCGGTGCCCGCCCAGCACCTCGAGGTGCAGCGTGCGGCCGAAGGCGCCCACGTGCCTCGACTCGACGCGGACAGGGCTGTCGCGCCTCACCAGCAGGACGTCGTGACCGGTGAGGGCGATCCGTCCGCCCCCCAGGGCGGCAGGCAGGTCCGCCGCACCGGCGAAGCCGGCCTGCCGGGCGACCACGTCGTACCCCGCGCCGAGCGCGTCGAGCTCGGCCAGCAGCAGCGCCTCGAAGTCGGTGGTGACCGCGCCGTCGAGGGTCCACGTGCAGACCTCCTGCAGCCCGACGAGGTCGGGGCCGTGGGTGGCGAGCGTCCGGGCGACCAGCGGCGCCCGGTGCTCGAAGCCGGTGGTCGTCAGCTGGCGCACCACCTCGGCCAGGTCAGCGTCGAGGTCACTCCTACGCCCGTCGCCGAACAGGATCGACAGGTCCGCCCCGAGGTAGAGGTTCCACGTGGCCACTCGCACGCGGACCGGCCCTTCCGCCGCCGCCCGACGCCCACGCACACCCATGGCTCACGGTAGGCCGGAGCCGCCGGGCTCCGTCGCCGACGCGCGACGTACAGCGAACAGATCCGACGGACATTGGACGTACGGCGACGGGTCGCGCAGAGTCGGACGGTGACCTCTGCCCCGGCCTCCTCCGCCCGTGACGGACCACAGGACCGGGGGATCGACCAGACCGGCCGTGGGTATCTTCCCGGCACGGCGGCGTACCGGCGGGTGGTCGGTGCCCTCTTCGTCGCCGGGCTGGCCACCTTCGTGCTGCTGTACAGCACCCAGGCGCTCTTCACCGAGCTGGCCGCCGAGTTCGACCTCAGCCCGGCCCAGAGCACACTGTCGCTGTCGCTGACGACCGCCGGGCTCGCGGCGGCGATCCTGGTGCTCGGCCCCCTCTCGGACCGGCTGGGCCGCACCCCGCTCATCCACCTGTCGCTCACCGCGGCCTCGGTGCTCGCCGTGGCCTGCGCCCTGGCGCCCGGCTGGTACGCGCTGCTCGGGCTGCGCCTGGCCCAGGGCGTCGCCCTCGCCGGACTGCCCGCCGTCGCGACGGCGTACCTGCGTGAGGAGCTGCACCCCTCCAGCCACGCCCGCGCCGCCGGCCTCTACATCGGGGGGACGGCGATCGGTGGCATGGCCGGGCGGCTCGTGACCGGTCCCGTGGCCGACGGTGCCGGCTGGCGCTGGGGCCTGGCCGCGGCTGCGGGGCTCGGCGTCCTCGGGGTCGTCGTCGTCCGCGTGCTGCTCCCGGCCTCGCACGGGTTCGTGCCCGCCGACTCCGGTGGCCGGGCCGCGGCCCGACGGCTGCGCGGAGCGGTCGTCGACCCGGGGCTGCTCGCGCTCTACGGCATCGGCGCCACCGGCATCGGCGCCTTCGTCGCCGTCCTCAACGCCACCGGGTTCCGACTCTCCGGGCCGCCGTTCTCCCTGGGTGTCGGGGCGGCCAGCCTCGTCTTCCTGGTCTACCCGATCGGCACCGTGGGATCGGTGGTCGCAGGCCGTCTCGTCGACGCCGTGGGGCGCCGGGCGGTGGTCCCGCTCGGCTGCCTGCTGGCCGTGGCCGGGCTGCTGCTGACGCTGCCGGCGACCCTGCCGACCCTGGTGGCGGGGCTGGTGCTGATGACGGCCGGCTTCTTCGTGGTCCACGGCACCGCCTCGGGCTGGGTGACCGCCCGCGCGCACGCCGGCGGCGTGGCCACCGGCCAGGCGTCGTCGCTCTACGTGTTCGCCTACTACGTCGGCTCGTCGGTCTTCGGCACCGTCGCCGGGCACGCCTGGTCATGGGGCGCCTGGCCGGCCGTGGTCGCCCTCTCCGGCGGGCTGCTGCTGGTCGCCACGCTGCTGGCGCTGCGGCTGCGTGCCACGCCGACCCTCCTCGTCGCTCCTGTTCCCGAGGAGACAGACGGCTCGTAGGATCGCCGCCATGACGACGTACTCCCCCGAGGCCGACGGACTGCCCGACCCCGGCGAGGTGGTGTGGACCTGGGTGCCCTACGAGGAGGACGCCTCGCAGGGCAAGGACCGCCCGGTGGTGGTGCTGGCCCGAGCCGGTGCCGCTCACCCGCCCGGCCAGCTGCTCTGCCTGATGCTCACGAGCCAGGACCACGACCGCGACGCCGAGGACGAGGCGCACTGGGGGCGGTACTGGATGGACGTCGGCTCCGGCGACTGGGACCCCGAGCGTCGCCCCAGCGAGGTGCGACTCGACCGGCTGCTGGTGCTGCCGGAGGCCGACGTGCGCCGGGAGGGTGCCGCCCTGGAGCGCCCGGTGTTCGACGCCGTGGTGGCCGCGGCGTCGCGCCACCACCCCGAGCTGTCGGGCTGAGCGCGAACGGTCGGCTCAGAGACGTGCGAGGGCCTTCGAGACGCGCTGCTCCGAGACCGGACGTCCGGTCCCGAGCTGCTGGGCCCACAGGCTGACCCGCAGCTCCTCCAGCATCCACCGCACCTCGACCAGCCCGGCCGGCACGACCGCGGGGTCGGTCAGCGCCGCCACCCGGTGCAGGTAGGCGTCCTGGAGCGTGGCGACCCGGTCCATCAGCACGCGGTCACGGTCGGGCGCCGCCCCGCCGGCGCCGAGCTTCTCGGCCCTGACCTCGGCGGCACGTAGGTAGCGCGGCAGGTCGCGCAGGCGTGCGGCCCCCACGTCGGCCACGAAGCCCGGTCCGACGAGCCGCCCGACCTGGGCGCGCAGGTCCGTCAGGGCCGGCAGCAGCCGCAGGTCGACGCGTCCGCTGAGGGCGCGGTCGGTCTGCCGCCAGGCCGCCAGCACGCGCACCACGTCGTCGAGCACCACGGCGGAAGCCTCGGGCAGGTCGGCGCGAACGGCGCCCTGGAGCGCACGGAACGACTCCTCGTCGCGCACCGGCCCGTCCGTGTGCCGGTCCGTGAGCTGCTCGACGGCCGCCAGCACGCAGTCCTCGAGCAGTGCGCCGACCGACGGGTACGGCGAGCCGGCGAGCGTCAGCTTGCGGGCGTTGTCCCAGTCCCGCGTCAGCCTGGGTGCCGGTGAGGGCAGGGTGAGCGCCAGCAGCCGTCGTACGCCGAGCCGGTGCGCGGCCGTCTGGGTGGCCTCGTCGCCGAAGACCCGCAGCCCCACCGAACCCGTCCCCTCGTCGACCAGCGCGGGGTAGCCGCGCACCGGCTGGCCCGCCCGGGTCTCCTCGAACGACGCCTCGATGGTGCCGAAGGCCCAGTCGCGGGCGCCGGAGGCGGTGCGCTCAGCCGCCGCCGACTGCAGGGCGTCGGCGAAGCGGGCGCCGAGGGGCTGCTTGAGCGCGGCCAGGTCCTTGCCCCGGCTGACTTCCGCCCCGGTGTCGTCGACGATGCGGTAGGTCGGTCGGAGGTGGGCCGGCACCTTGCTCCAGTCCCAGGCGTCGTCGGGCACGTGCACCCCGGTGCGGGCCCGCAGGTGTCGTTCCAGGGCGTCGAGCAGCGGCTCGCGGCCGGGGGCCACGCTGGCGAGGAAGTCGCGGGCGTGGTCCGGAGCGGGCACGAAGCTGACCCGCAGCGGCTTGGGCAGCGACCGCAGCAGCGCCACCACCAGCTCCTGGCGCAGACCGGGCACGTGCCAGGTCAGCGACGCGTCGCTGACCTGGTTCAGCGCGGTGAGCGGGATGTCGACGGTGACGCCGTCGCGGGCGCCGCCGGGGTCGAAGGCGTAGCTCAGCGGCAGCGGGACCGGACCCTCCTGCCAGGCGTCGGGGAAGTCCTCGGCAGAGACGTCGGCAGCGCCGACGTGCAGCAGCATCGCCGGGTCGAAGGTCAGCAGGTCCGGTTGCTCCTGCCGGGTCTGCTTCCACCAGGTGTCGAAGTGGACGCCGGAGACGACCTCGGCCCCGACCCGGGCGTCGTAGAAGTCGAACAGGCTGTGCTCGTCGACCACCAGGTCGCGGCGGCGCGCGCGGTTCTCCAGCTCCTCGGCCTCCTCGAGGAGACGCCGGTTGTGGGCGAAGAAGCGGTGCCGTGTCTGCCACTCGCCGTAGACCAGGGCGTGGCGGATGAACAGCTCCCGGGCGAGCGCCTGGTCGACCGAGCCGTAGCTCACGAGCCGGTCCGCGACCAGCGGCACGCCGTACAGGGTGACGCGCTCGCGGGCCATGACCGCGGCACGGCGGCGCGACCAGTGCGGCTCGGAGTAGGTCCGCTTGACCAGGTGGGCGCCGACCTCCTCGGCCCAGGAGGCCTCGATGGCGGCGTTGGTGCGCGCGAACAGCCGGGAGGTCTCGACCAGCTCGGCGGACATCACCACCTCCGGCTGCCGCCTGGCCAGCGTGGAGCCGGGGAAGAGGGTGAAGCGGGCGTTGCGCGCCCCGAGGTACGTCGCCGAGCGGCGTCCTCGGGACCTCTGCGACGCGGCGACGTCCCCCCGCGTCCGGGCCGCCTGCTCCTCGGCCTCACGGTCCTTCACCCCCACGTGGGACAGCAGCCCGGCCAGGAGGGCCCGGTGAATGCCGTCCTCGTCGCGCTCGCCACCGTCGGGGCGGTCCCGTGGCCCCGACGCCGTCCTCAGCCCGACCTGCTTCGCGGCCCGACGCAGCTGCGACTCCAGCTCCTGCCACTCCCGGATGCGCAGGTAGTTGAGCAGCTCGGCGCGGCACAGCCGGCGGAAGGCGCTCGAGCTGAGCTCGCGCTGCTGGGTGCGGACGTGCTCCCAGAGGTTGAGCAGCGAGAGGAAGTCGGAGTGCTCGTGGCGGAACCGGGCGTGCAGCTGGTCGGCCTGCGCCTGCAGCTCCAGGGGACGCTCCCGCGGGTCGGGCAGGGACAGGGCGGCGGTGATCACCAGGACCTCGCGCAGCACGCCGCGGCGCTCGGCCTCGAGGATCATGCGCCCCAGGCGCGGGTCGACCGGCAGCGTGGAGAGCCGGCGCCCGATCCTCGTCAGGCGCTGGCCGCCCTCGAGCGCCCCCAGCTCCTCGAGCAGCTGGCGGCCGGCCGCGACCTGCCGGTGGTCCGGTGGCTCGACGAAGGGGAAGCGCGCCAGGTCACCCAGCCCGAGTGCCGCCATCTGCAGCAGCACGGAGGCGAGGTTGGTGCGCAGGATCTCGGGGTCGGTGAACTCCGGGCGCGCGTCATGGTCCTCCTCCGAGTAGAGCCGGATCGCGATGCCCGGCGAGGTGCGGCCGCACCGGCCCGAGCGCTGCCGCGCGGAGGCCTGGCTGACGGGCTCGATGGGCAGCCTCTGGATCTTGCTGCGCGCGGAGTAGCGCGAGATGCGCGCCACCCCGGTGTCGACGACGTAGCGGATGCCGGGCACCGTCAGCGAGGTCTCCGCCACGTTGGTGGCCAGCACGATGCGGCGGCCGGTGTGGGCGGCGAAGACGCGGTGCTGCTCGGCGCTGGACAGCCGCGCGAAGAGCGGCACCACCTCGGGGTCCACCCCGCGCCACGTGGCACCGGCCAGCGCGTCGGCAGTGTCGCGGATCTCCCGCTCCCCCGGCAGGAACACCAGCACGTCGCCCGGGCCCTCCGCGGCCAGCTCCTGGCAGGCCGCCACCACCGCCTCGGTCTGGTCGCGCACGACGGGCTCGCCGTCCTCGTCGTCGTAGCGCTCCTCGACGAGGGGCCGGTAGCGCACCTCGACCGGGTAGGTGCGCCCGGACACCTCCACGATCGGGGCCGGCCGGCCCTGCGCGTCGGTGAAGTGGGCGGCGAAGCGCTGCGGGTCGATGGTGGCCGAGGTGATGACGACCTTGAGGTCCGGACGGCGTGGCAGCAGCTGTCTGAGGTAGCCGAGGATGAAGTCGATGTTGAGGCTGCGCTCGTGTGCCTCGTCGATGATGAGGGTGTCGTAGGCGCTGAGCGAGCGGTCGCGGTGGAGCTCGGCCAGCAGGATGCCGTCGGTCATGAGCTTGACCAGCGTGCTCCGGTCGGCACGGTCGGTGAAGCGGACCTGGTAGCCCACCGCGGCACCGAGCTCCACGCCGAGCTCGTCGCTGATGCGCTCGGCCACCGTGCGGGCGGCGATCCGGCGCGGCTGGGTGTGGCCGATCTGCCCCGTCACGCCCCGGCCCAGCTCCAGGCAGATCTTCGGGATCTGGGTGGTCTTGCCGGAACCGGTCTCGCCCGCCACGATCACGACCTGGTGGTCTCGGATGGCTGCCGCGATGTCGTCACGCCGGCCACTGACCGGCAGCTCCGCGGGGTAGCTGATCGCCGGCACCGCCGCGGCACGGGTCGTCACCTCGGCGTCGCTGTACGGCGCCGGGGTCGGTCGCGCGCGCGTCAGCGGTCCCGCTGACGCGAGAGCGGCGGCCAGATGTCCCCGCCCTCGCCGGGGTGGTAGAGCGTGGCGGGGCGGCCGCGACCGCCGGCGGTGCGCCACCCGCTGTCGGTGACGAAGCCCGGGGTGCCCAACACCTTGCGCTGGAAGTTGCCCGGGTCGAGGGGCCGGCCCCACACGGCCTCGTAGACCCCCCGGATGTCGGCGATCGTGAACTCCTCGCCGAGCAGTGACGTGACGACCGTGCTCGTCTCCATCCGGCGGCCCAGCGACGCGACGGCGTCGGCCAGGATGGTGGCGTGGTCGAAAGCCAGACGACGCGACGCCGACAGCGCCTCGTCCAGGGCCCACCACTGCACGTGTGCCGCGTCGTCGGAGGCGATCGCCTCCGCGTCGGGGGCGGCCAGCGTCCAGTAGGACAACGACACCACGCGGTGGCGCGGGTCGCGCCTGGGGGCGGCGTAGGCGCCGATCTGCTCGAAGGGGCGGCGTCCGACGACGAGCCCGGTCTCCTCCTTGAGCTCGCGGCGCGCCGCCTTCGTGGCGTCCTCGTTCTCGTCGACGAAGCCCCCCGGCAAGGCCCAGCGGCCCTTGAAGGGGGACTGTCCCCGCTTGATCAGCAGGACGGACAGTCCGGTGTCCTCGCGCATGCTGAAGGCTGCGACGTCCGCGCACAGGTACACGAAGGGGAACTCGGAGGTGTAGACCACAGACAAACGTTATCTTGTCGGACTGACAACGGCACCGAGACCCGGAAGAGCACCGGCCATCACGTCGAGCAGCGTCTCCCGGGTGACTCCCTGCGGCTGCTCCAGCCAGGTCAGCAGCATCTCCTCGACCAGCGAGCTCCAGCCACGGACCAGCAGGCGCAGCAACGGGGTGTCGACGAGCCCCATCTGGGCGAGCACCGCGGGCTCGGCGGTGGTGAAGATGCGGTCGGTCAGGGCGTGCCGGGCCTGCTCGTGGATGTGGCGGAAGTCCTCGTCGCCCCCGGCGGCCCCCCGGACGAAGGAGCGGTAGGCCTCATGGTGCTCGACGACGAAGTCGACGTACGCCGCGAGGCCGAGGGCCAGCTGCTCCTGCGGCGGGTCGTCGGCGCGGGGCGCGGTGACCTCGACGATCTCCTCGGCCATGCGCCGGAGCACGGCGAGGCGGAACTCCCGCTTGTTCGGGAAGTAGTGGTAGAGCAGGCCCCGCGAGATGCCCGCCTGCTCGGCGATGGCGTCGATCGAGACGTCGTCGAGCTGACCCGCCGAGACCATCCGGCGCCCCAGCTCCAGCAGCTGCTCACGCCGGGCCGCGGGTGCGAGCCTGGTGCGGGTGACGGCCATGGCACGAGGGTAGCGACCGTCACGTCCGAGTTCTATTGACGCTTGTTCAATAGACCTCGTAACCTGGACCCATGGCTCAGAACACGGCGAACCGCACCGTTCCCCTCCCCTCGCACGTCGGCGTGCTCGTCATCGGCGCCGGCTTCGGTGGCCTCGCGACGGCCATCAAGCTGCAGGAAGCCGGCCGCGAGGACTTCCTCGTCGTCGAGCGCGGCAGCGACGTCGGCGGCACCTGGCGCGACAACACCTACCCGGGCGCTGCGTGCGACGTCCCCTCGCAGCTGTACTCCTACTCCTTCGCGCTGAACCCCGACTGGTCGAGCTCGTTCTCCCCCCAGCCGGAGATCCAGGCCTACATCCGCAAGGTCGCCGAGCGCTCGGGCACCCTGGACCACTTCGCGTTCGACACCGAGCTCGAGGCGGCCACCTGGGACGAGGCGGCAGGTCACTGGACGGTGCGCACCAGCGCCGGTGAGCTGACCGCCGACGCCGTGGTGTCCGCGGCCGGCGCGCTCTCGGACCCGAAGAACCCCGACATCGACGGCTTCGACTCCTTCGCCGGCCAGGTGTTCCACTCCGCTCGCTGGGACCACGACGCCGACCTGACCGGCAAGCGCGTCGCCGTGATCGGCACCGGCGCCTCGGCGATCCAGATCGTGCCCGAGATCGCGGAGAAGGTCGGCCACCTCGACGTCTACCAGCGCACCGCCCCCTGGGTGGTCCCGCGCAACGACCGGCCCTACACCGGCGTGGAGAAGCTCGGCTTCAAGCTCCTGCCCGGCCTGCAGCGGGTCTACCGCACCGCGATCTACTGGGGTCGTGAGCTCTACGTCCCGGCGTTCACCAAGAACCCGAAGCTGGCCTGGCCGGCGCAGCAGCTGGCCCTGCTCAACATCCGCCGCGGCATCGACGACCCCGAGCTGCGCGCGAAGGTGACGCCGGACTACACGATCGGCTGCAAGCGCATCCTGATCTCGAACGCGTGGTACCCGGCCCTCAACCGCGACAACGTCGACCTCGTCACCGACGGCATCGCGCGAGTGACCCCGCAGGGCATCGTGACCGAGGACGGCCAGGAGCGCGAGGTCGACGTCATCATCGTGGCCACCGGCTTCCACACCACCGACCTCCCGATCGCGGAGAAGATCACCGGCCGCGACGGCAACCGTCTCGACCGCCACTACGCCGAGCACGGCATGCAGGCCTACAAGGGCACGACCGTCCACGGCTTCCCGAACCTGTTCTTCGTCGTCGGGCCCAACACCGGCCTGGGCCACTCCTCGATGGTGTTCATGATCGAGTCCCAGGTCGCCTACATCCTCGACGCCCTGTCGCACCTCGAGGAACGGCGCGGCACCGGCGTGAGCGCCCTCGAGCCCCGGCCGGAGGCACAGCGCGCGTACGTCGACGGTCTCCAGGACAAGATGGAGGGCACCGTGTGGAGCGCCGGAGGCTGCGCCAGCTGGTACCTCGACTCCCACGGCCGCAACGTCACCCTGTGGCCCGGCGCCACCTTCACCTTCCGCCGCCTGACCGCCCGCTTCGACCCCGACCAGTACGTCGAGCTGGTGGCCGACCGGCCCGACGACCAGCCCGCCCCGACCGCTGAGGAGATCTCCGCATGACCCGCATCGACAGCAGCACCGTGGTGGTCCTGACCGGCGCCGCGTCCGGCATCGGCCGAGCTCTCGCCCTCGAGCTCGCCGGCGCCGGAGCGCGCCTGGCGATCTCCGACGTCGACGCCGCCGGTCTGCAGGAGACCGCCGACCTGGTCCGCGAGGCCACCGGGCTGCAGGTGCGCGTCGACAAGCTCGACGTGCGCGACCGCGACGCCTGGAAGGAGTACGCCGCCGCCGTCGTCGCCGACCTCGGAGGCGCCACGATCGTCATCAACAACGCCGGGGTCGCGCTCAACGGCGACGTCGTCGACGTCACCGACGAGCAGCTCGACCTCGTCATGGACGTGGACTTCTGGGGCGTGGTCAACGGCACCCGTGCCTTCCTCCCCCACCTCATCGCGTCGGGGCGGCCACGTCGTGAACATCTCCAGCCTCTTCGGCCTCATGGCCGTGCCGGGACAGGCGGCGTACAACGCGGCGAAGTTCGGCGTGCGCGGCTTCACCGAGGCGCTGCGCCAGGAGATGGCCATCGCCGACAACGGCGTCTCGGTCACCTGCGTGCACCCGGGAGGCGTCAAGACCGCCATCGCGCGCAACGCCGCGTCGGCCGGCGCCACAGACCAGCAGCGCAGCGCCGAGTTCTTCGACAAGCACCTCGCGAAGACGACGGCCGAGCAGGCTGCCGCGATCATCGTCGACGGCATCCGCAAGGACCGTGCCCGCGTCCTGGTGGGCACGGACGCGAAGCTGCTCGACCTGCTGGTGCGCGTGACCGGCTCCGGCTACCAGCGCCTTGTCACCAAGGCCGTCGCCCGCGCCACCCCTCGCCTCGCCCGCCAGCCCTGAGCCTCGCGTCGGAACGGGGTCGGCAAAGTTCAGCGGGCGCCGACGGAGCCGGAGAGGCGTTGTGCCAGGTAGATCGGCACCGCCGAGACGACGATGAGCACGGCGGCGACCACGTTGACCACGGGGGCCAAGTTGGGACGGAACAGGTTCTGCAGGATCCACAGCGGCAGGGTCTGCTCCTGCGACCCGGCGGTGAACGTGGTCACGATGATCTCGTCGAAGGACAGCGCGAAGGCGAGCAGACCGCCCGCCAGCAGGGCCGATCTCAACAGCGGGAAGGTCACCAGCCGGAAGGTCGTCAGGGTTCCGGCGCCGAGATCCATCGACGCCTCCTCGAGGTTGCCACCGAGTCGCCGCAGCCTCGCCTGCACGTTGTTGAAGACCGTCACGATGCAGAACGTCGCGTGGGCGACCACGATCGTCGCGAAGCCGAGCGGGATGTCGAAGATCGACCGGAAGGCGTTGTTGAGCGCCAGACCGGTCACGATGCCGGGCAGCGCGATGGGCAGGATGATCAGGAGCGAGACGGTGTTGCGGCCGAAGAAGCGGGTGCGTTGCAGCGCCAGCGCGGCCATGGTGCCGAGCACCAACGAGACCGCCGTGGCCAGCAGGGCCACCTTCACGCTCACCCACAGAGCGTCACGGGCGCCCGTCGACCGCGCCGCCAGCGACCACCAGTGCAGCGTGAGCCCGTCCGGCGGCCAGGCGAAGGTCTGGCTGGTGTTGAAGCTGTTGAGGACGACCAGCGCCAACGGGGTGTAGACGACCACGAGCGCCAGACCGGTGACGACGAAGAGCGCCCGGCGCAGGCCGGCTGAGGTGGTCACAGGTTCTCCAGGGCGCCGGTACGCCGCACGGCGGCCAGGTAGACGAGCATCACCACGACCGGGATCGTGGCGACCGCCGCACCGAACGGCAGGTTGTTCGCCGTGCCGACACTGTCCGAGACGACGTTGCCCAGCATCTGGTTCGTCCCGCCGACGATCTTCACTGCGATGTAGTCGCCCATGCTCAGCGAGAAGGTGAAGATGGACCCGGCCACCACCGCGGGGAAGGCCATCGGCAGCACCACCCGTCGGACCGTCGTCCACGCCGACCCCCCGAGGTCGGCGCTGGCCTCCAGCAACGAGTCGGGCAGCCGCTCCAACCCGGCGTACACCGGCAGGATCATGAACGGCAGCCACAGGTAGGCGAGCGTGAGCACGGTGGCGGTGAGCCCGTAGCCCGGCGAGCCGAGTCCGAACGGGGCCAGCACCGTGTCCAGCAGACCGCCCTGCGACAGCATGCCGCGCCACGCGTAGGCCTTCACCAGGTACGAGGCCCACAACGGCATGAGGACCGCGATGACCAGCAGGCGCTGCCAGGCGGGCGAGGCGATCTTGGCCATGAAGAACGCGACCGGGAGCGCGATCACGGTGTCGATCACCGTCACCACGGCCGCGATGCCCAGGGTCCTGAGCGTGATCGTCCGGTAGACGTCGAGCTGCACCAGGTCCCGGAAGTTGTCGAGGGTCCAGACCCGCTCCACCTGGCCGGTGAAGGAGTTCTGCCCCCAGAAGGCGGTCAGGAACAGCGCCCCCAGGGCTCCGAGGTAGGCCACTCCCAGCCACAGCATCGGTGGCGTGAGGAGCAGGCCCAGTCGGAGCCCTGGGCGACGGTGCAGCGTTCCTGACATGGGTGGCCTCAGCCCTTGACCTCCGTCCAGGCCTGGGTCCACCGGCCGTAGTCGGTGCAGGTCACGTCGGTGCGGCCGTCCAGGCACTGCTCGATGGGCGTGTTCCAGAAGCGGATCTGGTCGGCGTACTCCGCGTCACCGGCGTGGTAGGTGTCGCAGTGGCTCTTGTCCGCCGTCAGGTCGCACGCCTTCTGGTTCGACGGCGCCTCCCCGAACCACTCGGCCACGGCGGCGTTCGCCTCGGGGCTGGTGATGTGGTCCATCCACGCGTAGGCGCAGTTGGAGTTCGGCGAGTCCGCGCCGACCATCCAGGTGTCCGACCAGCCGGTGGAGCCGCCCTCCGGGAGGATCGCCTTGACCTTCGCACCGTCCGCCTCGAGCAGGTTGGTGATCACCTGCCAGGTGGTGCCGATCGTGCTGTCGCCGGTCTTGAAGGCCTGGATCTCCTTGAGGTAGTCCGACCAGTACTCCGAGACGTCGGCCTTCTGCTGCTTGAGCACCTCGACTGCTGCCTGCAGCTGTTCCTCGTCGAGCGCGTACGGGTCCTCGATGCCCAGGTCCGGCTGGGTGTTCATCAGGTAGAGCGCCGCGTCGGCGATGTAGATCGGCGAGTCGTACGCCGTCACGGAGCCAGCTGTCTCCTCGGACGGCTCGAACACCGCCGACCAGTCGGTGGGCTCCTCGGTGACCTTCTGGGTGTTCCACATCAACAGGTTGGCGCCCCAGCCGTGCGGCACGCCGTACATCTGGCCGTCGACGGAGTTCCAGTCACGGTCCTTGAGGAAGTCGGTGATGTCGACGTAGTTCTCGAGCAGGTCGGTGTTGACCGGGGCCACGTCGCCGGCGGCGATGAGCCGCAGCGAAGCGTCACCCGAGGCGGAGACCACGTCGTAGTCGCCGGTCTTCATGAGGTTGACCGCCTCGTCGGAGGTGCCGAAGTACTTCACGTTGGCCTGGCAGCCGGTGTCCTCCTCGAACCCGGTGACCCAGTCGACCGCCTTGTCGGTGGAGCCGTCCTCGGCGTATCCCGGCCAGGCCAGGATGTTGACCTCGCCCTCCATCTCGCCCAGGTCGGACTTCATCGGCACGTCCGGCGCGGTGAACCCCGATCCCTGTGCCGCACCGCCCGAGCCGCTGCTGCTGTCGTCGCCGCACGCGGTCATCGTGAGCGCGAGGGCGCACACCCCCACCGCCACGGTTCCCAGTCGCTTCCTCATGCTGACTCCTCCTTGGTCCTGCTGCCGTCGTCACCGGTGTGGTGACTGCCTGCTGTGCCGTTGCCGCCGCTCCCACGGCGGCCGAGGTCGACGAGGTGGGCCCGCTCCCACCACAGCCGCACCTGCTCGCCTCGCCGCGCCATCGCGTGGTCGAGGGTGCTCTCGAGGTTCTGCTGCATCACGCTGAGCCGGCCGCCGCCGTCGAGGTCGACCAGCGAGTGCGTGCTGGACCCCAGGTAGACCACGTCGGCGACCCTCCCGGGCACGACGACGCGGTCTCCCGCCGAGACGTCGGCGTCACGCGGCGCGATGTGGATCTTCTCCGGACGGATGCTCACCGGCCCGGCGTGGCCCACGGCACGCTCCGCCGTCGCGCCCTCGAGCAGGTTCGACGTACCGACGAAGCCGGCGACGAAGGTGGTGGCAGGGCGCTCGTAGAGCTCCACGGGGCTGGCCACCTGCTCGATCTCGCCGTCGTGGAAGACCGCGATCCGGTCGCTCAGCGTCAGCGCCTCCTCCTGGTCGTGGGTGACGAACACGAAGGTGATGCCGACCTCACGCTGGATCTCCTTGAGCTCGACCTGCATCTCGCGGCGCAGCTTGAGGTCCAGGGCACCGAGCGGCTCGTCGAGCAGCAGCACGCGCGGCCTGTTGACCAGGGCGCGGGCCAGGGCCACGCGCTGTCGCTGGCCACCGCTCAGCTGCTGGGGGCGACGACCGCCGAAGGCGTCGAGCCGGACCACCCGCAGCGCCTCCTCCGCCCGCTGGCGACGCTCGGGGCGACGTACCTTCTTCACCCGCAGGCCGTACTCGACGTTCTCCTGCACGCTCATGTGCGGAAACAGCGCGTAGTCCTGGAAGACGGTGTTCACGTCGCGACGGAAGGGTGGCTCGTCGGTGACGTCGTCGCCGGCGAGGTGGACCCGGCCCTCCGTGGGGCGCTCGAAGCCGGCGATCAGCCGCAGCACCGTCGACTTGCCGGACCCGGACGGTCCGAGCATGGAGAAGAACTCACCGTCCTCGATCTCGAGGTCGATGCCGGCGACGGCCTCGATGTCGCCGAACCGCTTGCGCAGGCCTTCCAGCCGGATCGCCACGCTCATGATCCGCAGTATGGCAGCACCGGGACGACGAATTCGATCACGAAACCGCCACGTCGTCGACAGATCCATTGTTTCGCTCTGGTTGCCGCGACGGCCGACGAAGATGGGCAGGGTGCCTCCGGGGAAAGGACCCACCGTGTTGTCACCTGTGCGTCGTCCGCTGCTCGTCCGGGGTGTGCTGAGCGCCTCGATCGCTCTCGGGGCGGGTCTCTGGCTCGTGCCGGGCTCCTCGTCGCAGACCGTCGACGAGCCGCCGCTCCGGCCGACCCCGCAAGCGTCCTGCAACGACGCCTCACGCCCCGAGACCTCGATCCAGGGGCGGGTGCCGTCGCGCGACTACGAGTCGGGCCGCGCCGCTCGCGGCTACACCTGCAACACGCGCACGGTGTCGCACACGTTCGGCTCGGGCGGCTTCAAGGTCTTCCGGTACGTCGACGACGCCGGGCACGTCTGCGCGGTCTACGACTCGACCCTGCTCTTCCCCACCGACGTGCCCTACAACGTCGGCCGTGAGGGCCTCGGGACGATCGTGCTCGACATGAGCGACCCGGCGAACCCCCACCAGACGGCCAACCTGCTGACCCCGGCGATGGAGAGCCCGCACGAGTCGCTCTACCTCAACCGGCGGCGCGGGCTGCTGGCCGCGGTCGCCGGCAACCTCGCCACGGCTCCGGGTCAGGTGGACCTCTACGACCTGTCCGGCGACTGCCGCCAGCCGACCCTCCTCTCCTCCCTCCCGGTCGCCGGGCTCGGCCACGAGAGCGGCTTCGCCCCCGACGGGAAGACCTTCTACGTCTCGTCCACCTCCGGCCAGACCCTGACGGCCATCGACGTGAGCCGGCCGCGGGCGCCGCAGCCGATCACGACGAGGACCGGCGTGAACTACCACGGCCTCCGGCTCAGCCCCGACGGTCGCACCATGTACGTCGCCGAGATCGGCAACACCACGCCGGGGGGCCCCACGTCGGTCGGCGGTCTCGCCGTCCTCGACGTCAGCTCGATCCAGGACCGCAGGACCACGCCGGTGTTCCGGCCCGTCTCGACCCTGGACTGGCGGCAGCGCTCGATCCCCCAGGCCGCCGACCCGATCGTCATCGACGGCCGGCGCTACCTGCTCGAGGCCGACGAGTTCGCCAACTTCACCCTCGGGCCCGACCTCGTGCTCGAGGGCGGCTACCAGGCCGATGCCCCGGTAGGCGCCTCCCGCCTCATCGACATCGAGGACCGTCGCCGGCCCCGCGTCGTGTCGAACCTGCGCCTCGCGGTCCACCAGCTCGCCAACCGCGACGGCCCGCAGCAGGACGACCCCGGCGCCCAGAGCCCGGCGCAGGGCTACGCCGGCCACTACTGCTCGGTGCCGCGCTACCGCAACCCCGGCATCGTGGCCTGCAGCATGATCGCCAGCGGCCTGCGCATCTTCGACGTCCGCGACCCGCGCAACCCCGTCGAGGTCGGCTACTACAACCAGCCGACGGTGCCCGACGTCGCCGACCCGGCCCGTGAGGGCGCCTACGCGATGTCAGCGCCCGCCTACGACCTCGAGCGCCGCCAGGTCTGGTACTCCGACGGCAACAGCGGCTTCTACGTCGTCCGGCTGGCCAAGAGCATCGTGCCGCGCCACTACTGGGACTGACCAGGCGGAGCCATCTCCGCCCGGACGCCGAGCAGGCGCACCGCCCGCGCGTGGTCGAAGCGCTCCAGCAGAGTCTCGGCCGCCGCCGCGATGTCGTCGGCCTCGGAGGTGGGCGCCGCCAGGGTGAGGCTTCGTCGGCGCGTCAGATAAGGCACGTAGCGCACCGTGACGCCCACCCGGACGGCCGGTCGCCCCTCGCGGCGCAGGTCCTCGGCCACGGTCGCAGCGAGACCCCGCACCTCGTGCGCCACCGCGGACCAGTCGGTGAGGTCGACCTGGAAGGTGGTCTCCCGGCCGTGCGCCCGCGGGACCCACGGCGTGGGGTCGACCGTCGCGGAGGCGACGCCGCGCCCGAGCCGCCTCAGCCACGGGCCCGTGGTCGGGCCGAGCGCGTCGGCCAGTCTCTGCGTGTCGGCGGCACCCAGCTGGGCCACGGTCTCGATGCCGAGGTCGGCCAGGCGACGTGCCGTCTTGGTCCCGATCCCCCACAGCGCCGTCGTCGGGCGCTCCCCCATCACCGCGACCCAGTCGTCGCCGGTCAGCCACCCCACGCCCCGTGGCTTGCCGAAGGACGTGGCGATCTTGGCCTGGAGCTTGTTGTCGCCGCCGCCGACCGAGCAGTGCAGACCGGTCCGCGCCAGCACCCGCGCCTGGACGTCGCGAGCCAGCGAGCCCGGGTCGTCGGTCACGACCCCGAGGAACGCCTCGTCCCACCCGAGCACCTCGACCGCGACCGGGAACGACCGCAGGACGTCCATCACCTCGGCGCTCGCGGCGTCGTAGGCAGGCTTGTCCACCGGCAGGAACACCGCGTCGGGCGGCAGCCGTCGGGCGGCGACGCGCAGCGGCGTACCCGAGCCGACGCCGTGCTCGCGGGCCTCGTACGACGCCGTCGCCACCACGCCTCGCTCGGTGGGGTCACCGCGGCCGCCGACGACCACCGGGCGCCCGGCGAGGTCCGGACGTCGCAGCACCTCGACCGCGGCGATGAACTGGTCGAGGTCGACGTGCAGCACCCAGGCCCGTCCGGCGTGCGAAGTCACGGTGCGAGTCTCCCAGAGCGGCTGGGAGTAGCCTCCGGAGCCATGAGCACCGGACGTGGCCCCCTCACGGCCCTGGTCGTCGGCGCCGGTCCCGGCGTCAGCGGGTCCCTGGCGCGGCTGCTCGCCCGCGAGGGCTACCTCCTCGCGCTCGTCGGCCGCGAGGAGATGGTGCTCGACGAGCTCGCCGACCAGGTGGCCGCGCTCGGGCCCGACGTCGCGCGACCCCTCACGTCGGTGGCCGACGTGACCGACCACGCCGCGGCCGGTGCCGTCCTGGCGCGGCTGGCGGAGCAGCTCGGCCGGGTGGACCTGCTGCACTTCAACCCGAGCGCCTACCGGCCGCGGTCGCCGCTGGACCTGACACCCGCCGAGCTGACCGAGGACGTCGCCCTCGGGGTCGGCGCGCTGCTCACCGCCGTCCAGGCGGCGCACCCGTACCTGTCGGCCGACGCACGCATCACCGTCACGGGCAGCGCCGCTGCGGACTCCCCCGACCCGTCGGCCGCGTCGCTGGGGGTCCAGAAGGCCGGCGTGCGCAACCTCGTCCGGAGCCTCGACCGGCAGCTCGCCGACAGCGGCGTCCGGGCCGTCTCGGTCACCGTCGACGGGGTGCTCGCGCCGCGCGACCCCGCCTCACCGTTCCACCCCGACAACGTCGCCGCGGCCCTGCTGGCCGCGGCCCGCCAGCCGGTGGCGTCGTGGGCCGACGAGGTGCGTCATCCCACGCGGTGATCCGCCGCGCGGCCTCAGAGCTGTGTGAGCGCGAAGGCGAGCATCACGAGGATCAGCACGACGGCGACGGCGTAGATCCAGCCCGTGCGCACGTGCCGCGGTGTCGAGAGGTGGCCCTCGAGGTCGGCCACCGCGTCCGCTCCGTGCCGCTCGCGGAGGACCGCCTGGATCCGCTCGAGGTAGTCGTCGACGGACTTCATGCGGTAGCGACGGCGCAGCCGCGTCGCCTTGAAGCGGGCGTCCGCCACCTCGTACGGCGCCATGGCCGGCTGGGGGCGCTCCAGCGCCTTCCACAGCTCGGCCAGGAAGGCGTCCACCTCGTCGGCCCGGTAGCCCACGGCCAGTCCCTTGGCCCGGAGCGGCGGCTGGTCGGGCAGCTCGGCCGGTGGGGTGGACGCGTCGGCGTCGGCGTCGGCATCTGCGTGGTCGTCGTGGTCGGGCACGGGTCGATTGTGAAGCATCAGCGCCTGTGCCGGTGCACAACCGCCCGCGACGGCACCATGAGAACTGGTCAGGGCCGGTCCCGGCCCAGCGGCGGGATGGCGTCGGTGGCCTCGAGGCTGCCCATCCCGGTGATGCGCAGCAGGTCGGCGATGATCGAGCGCAGCTGGGCCAGCACCACCTCGGCGGACAGCTCGTCGGTGCGCTCCACCCGCGAGCTCGCCTCGGCCATGCTGACCAGCTCGGCCTGCAGCTCCTCGGGGTGCAGCTCGCCGCGCAGCTCCACGGCCAGCCGGTCCACCAGGTCGGCCAGGTCGGCGCACAGCACGGCGTACCCCGGCGGCACGGGATCGCGGCGGTAGGCCGCGACGGCGGCCCGCCGTACGAGCACCCGGGTGTTGCGCAGGGCGAGGTCGAGGGGCTCGACGAGCTCCGACATCTGGCGGACGGCACCGCGGTGCCGCAGCCGGAACGGCGAGGAGGCCACGACCGAGAGACCCTCACCGGCGGCCTGGGTGAGCTCACCGATCAGCACGTCGGTGGTGCGGGCGTCGGAGAGCAGGTCCAGCAGCTCCTCGACGTCACCGTCGCTGAGCCCCTGGCCGGCGCCGCGCAGCAGCCCGGCGATCTTCTCCAGCACCCGCCCCGCCTGCAGCCCCGGCTGCCGCAGCGGCGCGCGTGGCACCACGGTGGCCGCAACCAGGGCGACCGCGCCGCCGACCAGGGCGTCGGTCCAGCGCAGCAGGGCCTGGTCGGGGGCGGTGATCAGCGAGGCGACCACGATCGACTGCACGGCGGCCTGGGTCACGAAGACGACCCCGGCGTCGAGCAGCAGCGCCGCGGACATCGCCAGCGCCACGACGACGCTCAGCTGCCACCAGCCGCTGCCCAGCCAGAGGACGACGAGGTCGGCGATCAGCACGCCGGTGGCCACGCCGAACGTCACCTCCGCCACCCGCCGCAGCCGCTGCCCGTACGACGTCCCCAGGCTCACGACCGCCGCGATGGGGGCGAAGAACGGATGGGGGTGCCCGAGCAGGTCGGCGGCGACGTACCAGGCCGCTCCGGCGGCCAGCGCGGCTTGGCCGACGTGCCAGGACTTCGCCCGGAGCCGGGCCATCCGAGCGCGTGCCGACGACCGGCCACGGCGTACGGCGAGGTCCCACGCCGGGGTCGCGCCCCGGCCCGCAGGTCTGCTCACCGTCATCCCCCCATGCTCCCGCGCGCCGCCCGGACTGGCGAACTGGGGCCGTTCGCTCGGTTTGGGACCTCCCCTGCGGCGCATGGTGGGAGGGCGAGGACCGAGCCGACGAGAGGACCCCCGTGTTCGTGCCCATGGACCCGACGGCGCAGGGCTTCATGCTCGCGGAGTCGCGCAACACCCCGATGCACGTCGGCGGGCTGCAGCTCTTCACCCCGCCCGAGGGCGCGGGCCCGGAGTGGGGCCGCGAGCAGTTCGAGCGGTCCGTGCAGGTCACCGACATCGCGCCGCTCTACCTCAAACGGCCCCAGCGGTCGGTGACGACCGCGGGCACCTGGTTCTGGACCGAGGACGACGAGTTCGACCTCGAGTACCACGTGCGCCACAGCGCGCTGCCGGCCCCGGGCCGGGTCCGCGAGCTGCTCGAGCTCTGCGGCCGGCTGCACGGCACCCGGCTGGCACGGGAACGACCGCTGTGGGAGCTGCACTTCATCGAGGGCCTGCAGGACGGCCGCGTCGCGATCTACTCCAAGATGCACCACGCGCTGGTCGACGGCGTGGCGGCGATGCGGCTGCTCCAGGCGACGATGGACACCGACCCGAGGGTCACCGACACCCCTCCGGCCTGGGCCGCCCGGCAGGCGGCGGACCGGACCGAGCGCGACCAGGTGGAGCGCAGCGGGCGGCTGACGGACCTCCCGGTGGGGGCCGTGCGCAGCGCGCTGGCCATCAGCTCGGAGGCAGCCGGTCTGCCCGTCGCGCTGCTCAGGACCCTCAACCGGGGCCTGCGCGACGAGACCGCGCCGATCTCGTTGCACGCCCCGCGCACGATCCTCAACCAGAAGATCACCGGCGCGCGACGCTTCGCCGCCCAGCAGTGGTCGCTGGACCGCATCAAGGCTCTCGGCAAGGCATCCGGCACGACCGTCAACGACGTGGTGCTGGCCATGTGCAGCGGCGCGCTGCGCCACTACCTGCTCGAGATGGACGAGCTGCCGCGCCAGTCGCTGGTCGCGATGGTCCCGGTCAGCCTCAAGCTCGACGCGGCGCAGTCGGCCGACGCCTCCGGCGGCAACGCGGTGGGCACGATCATGGTGAAGCTGGCCACCGACGAGCACGGCGCCGACACCCGCCTCGAGGCCATCCACCGCTCGGTCAACGCTGGCAAGGAGGCGCTGGCGAGCATGTCGCAGACGCAGATCCTCGCCATGAGCGCGCTCGGCGTCAGCCCGATCGTGCTGCAGCCGATGCTCCGGATGCAGGGCATCGCGCGTCCGCCGTTCAACCTGGTGATCTCGAACGTGCCCGGCCCACGGGAGACGCTCTACATGAGCGGCGCCGAGCTGCAGGGCATGTACCCGATGTCGATCCCGGTGCACGGGCAGGCCATGAACATCACCTGCACCTCCTACAACGGCATGATGAACTTCGGCCTGACCGGCTGCCGACGGACCGCGCCGAAGCTGCAGCGGCTGCTGACCCACCTCGACGACGAGCTGTCCTCGCTCGAGGAGGCGTGCGGCATCTCCGCCTGACGTCAGGCGTCGCTCGTCGTGGCGTCGGTCGGCCTGGGGTCGGTAACGACGTGAGACGGTCGTCCTGGGGTCGGTAACGACGTGAGGCGGTGGTCCTGGGGTCGGTAACGACGTCAGGCGGTCGTCCTGGAGTCGGTAACGACGTGAGGACGCTGTCAGGGGTCTCGGATCGTCCTGGGGTCGGTAACGACGTGAGGCGGTGGTCGTGGCGTCGGTAACGACGTCAGGCGGTCGTCCTGGGGTCGGTAACGACGTGAGGACGCTGTTAGAAGTCTGGATCGTCGTGGCGTCGGTAACGACGTGGCGGTCGTCCTGGGGTCGGTAACGACGTGAGGACGCTGTCAGAGGTCTCGGATCGTCCTGGGGTCGGTAACGACGTCAGTCGGTCGTCGTGGCGTCGGTAACGACGTCAGGCGTCGCCACTCTTCCGCCGACGGCGCTCCTGATCGACCCGGCGCTGCTGCTCGGCCCGTTCGCGGACCCGACGGAGGAACTCCTCGTCGGACTCCGCGGTCACGCCCGCGGCGCGACCCGGTCGGTCGTACTCGGGGAACGCCGGCGCCTCGCGCTCGTGGGCGGAGCGGCGAGGGTTGGCGGTCTCGGGTCGTCCCGCGGCCAACCAGGCGATGCTCCCGACCAGCGGGAAGAGCAGGACGAGGAACAACCAGGCCAGCTTCGGGAGATTCCGGGTGGCACCGTCAGGCGTGAGGATCACGCTCACCACGCAGTAGATCCAGAGCACCAGGATCACCGGTCCGGCGAACTCGACCAGTCGCAGCATGACTCCCCCTCGTCCACGGACGGCCCGGCGACGGCGCCCCGAGGCGATGGTGGGGCTCGATCGGCTCCCACCTCCGCGGGTCCGGGCGGCTCAGTCGTCGAAGAGGGCGCGGACGTCGTCGGCGGTCACCGGGGTGCCCGCTCCCCCACCGCCGTCGAGCACGCGGGCGAAGAGGTCGGCCTTGCGTGCCTTGAGCTCCATGACCTTCTCCTCGACGGTGTCGACCGAGACCATGCGGTAGACGATCACCGGCCGGGTCTGCCCGATGCGGTGGGCCCGGTCGACGGCCTGCGCCTCGACGGCCGGGTTCCACCACGGGTCCATGACGAAGACGTAGTCGGCCTCGGTGAGGGTCAGCCCGACTCCTCCGGCCTTGAGGCTGATCAGGAAGACCCCGGCGTCGCCGTCCTTGAACTCGCTGACCACCTCACCGCGGCGTCGGGTGGCTCCGTCGAGGTAGGTCGAGGTGATGCCTTCGGCGTCCAGCCGGTCGCGCACCCGGCGCAGGAACGAGGTGAACTGGCTGAAGACCAGCGCGCGGTGTCCCTCGGCCAGGACCTCCTGCAGGTGGTCGACGAGCGCGTCGATCTTGGCCGAGCCGATGCCGGCGTACTCGTCGGAGAGCAGGGAGGCGTCCAGGCTCAGCTGGCGCAGCCGGGTGAGGGAGCGTGAAGATCGCCATCCGCTGCTTGTCGAAGTCGCCGAGCAGGCCCAGGACGTTCTGCCGCTCCCGCTGGAGGTGGGTCTGGTAGATCTTGCGGTGCCGCGGCGTGAGCGTGACCTCGAGGACCTGCTCCTGCTTGGGCGGCAGGTCGCGCGCCACGAGGTCCTTGGTGCGTCGCAGCAGGAAGGGCCGGATCCGGCGGCGGAAGCGATCCAGCACCTGCTGGTCGCCCTCCTTCTCGACCGGGTTCGCCACCGCCTCGCGGAACCGGTCGGGGTAGGCGTAGAGCCCGGGCGCGACGATGGACAGCAGCGACCACAGCTCCATCAGCCGGTTCTCCATCGGGGTCCCGCTGAGCGCCAGCCGGAACGGTACGTCGAGACGCCGGACGGCCTGGTAGGTCTTGCCCTCGTGGTTCTTGACGGTCTGGGCCTCGTCGAGGACCAGCCCGCCCCACTCCCGCGCGGCGTACTCCGCGGCCTCCATGCGGTAGAGGGTGTAGGAGGTCACCACGAGGTCGGCGCCGTCGACGACCTGGTCCAGCCCCACCCCCCGCCGGGCGCGTGACTCGGTGACGGTGCGGGTGGTGAGGCCGGGCACGAACGTGGCCGCTTCGTGCGCCCAGGTCGCCACCACGGAGGTGGGCGCGACGACGAGGAACGGCGCGGCCCCCTCCCGCCGGGCGTGGGCGACGAGGGCCAGCGTCTGCAGCGTCTTGCCCAGCCCCATGTCGTCGGCCAGGATCCCGCCCAGGCCGTGGGTCCACAGGAACGCCAGCCAGCGGAACCCGTCGAGCTGGTAGGGGCGCAGGTCGGCCTCCACCTCGGGCTCGACCTCGGGAAGGCCCTCGAGGTCGCGCAGGGCGAGCGCCGCCCGCGTCCAGGCAGAGGCCTGGGCGTCGACCACGCCGAGGTCGGCCAGCTCGGCCCACAGGCCGAGGTCGGAGCGGGAGACCCGTACTCCGTCGGTGGGCTGCTCGACCAGCTCGCGGGCCGCGGTCACGAGGGCACGCAGCTCGGCGAACTCGGGACGGTCGATGCGGATGTGGGCACCGTCGCGCAGAATGATGCGCTCCGCGCCGAGCGTCATCGCCTCCAGCACCTGGGCCAGGCCCAGCGGCCGGGTGCCCACCCGGATCACCACCTGGAGGTCGAGCCAGTCGGTCGGGCTGCCGGGCCCGGGCTGGTCGGGGGCGGAGGTGAAGCTGACCTCCGGCTGGTCGTGGAGCTCGGTGAAGTCGGGGCGGTGGCCGGTCTCCTCCACCTCGACCTGGCCGGACGCCTGCAGCGGCACCAGGGTGTCGTCGACGAACCCGATGACGGCGGGCCCCGCGATCACCTGCTCGCTGATGAGGCCGTGCTCGCGGCGACCGCCGCACAGCCGGTAGGTCTGCTCCTCGTCGAGACTCAGCGCGGCCAGGACTCCGGCCTCCAGCTCGGGCGCCCGGATCCCGCGCAGGCCGCGGGTGTCGCCGAGCGCGTAGACCCGGTCGTCGGCGCCGACCCGGTAGCGCCACGACCACGACAGCGCGACCTCGTCGACGGCCACCCAGGTGACCTCGAGGGCGAGCCGGGGGCGCGGCGCCTCGGCCACCACCACGCTGGCGTCCGAGGACCCGACCGACAGGTGACGCTGCAGCCGGGGCAGGTAGTCGTCGGTGAGCCGCTCCCGCGCCTCGGTGGGTACGACGAACCGGTCGCCGGTCCGCAGCGCCCGCCCGACCCGTGCCCCGACCGGTCGGTCGACCGGCGCGAGCAGCACGTCCCACACCCCGTCCTCGCCGTCCCACAGCGCCACCCCGTGCCCGGTCGGCGCGGTGGCGTGGGAGCCGGCCACCGGGGCCAGCACCTCCACCCGGGCGCCGGGGTGCCAGTCGTCGCCGAGCCGCACGCCCAGCCGGACCCCCAGCCGGACCCCCAGCTCCTCCGGGCCCCCGTCGGCGTCCCCAGCGGGACCACCCACATGGCCGCTGACGTCGAGCGCCACCCGGGCCGGGCCGTCGGCCAGTCGCAGCGAGCGCACGTCCTTGCCGGGCACCAGCACGACGCCGCTCGCGACCGCCGCCGCCAGCAGCGACCACAGCGACGGCCCGAAGGAGCCCAGCGCCAGCTGCGGCTCCGCCCCGGGCCAGGTCTGGCGGTTGGTGACCTGGTGGGCGGCCAGCAGCTGGGTCAGCGCCCGGGCCTGCGCGACGTCCACGTCGGCGCGGTGCTCCAGGTGCGGCACTTCGGTCCACGACACGTGGGTGCGCACCCAGGTGCCCTTGAGGCTGCGCTGGACCGGTCGCACGCGGAGCCGGCCCGGTGCCGGTGCGTCGCCGGTCGCCCCCGCGCTGCTGCGCCCGCCGCCCCAGGTGCCCCGCCCGGCACCCGCTGCGGCCTGGGACAGGCCGATCTCGAGGCCGAGGTCGCGGCTGGGGGTCGCCTGCTCGCCGGCGGCGTCGGCCAGCTCGTCGAGCACCTCGTCGAGGACCCGCTCCCAGTCCGGACCCCCACCCGCACCGGTCTCCTCGCGCTCGCGCGCGGCCACCACAAGCGCGACCGCGTGCTTGCACAGCCGGCTCACCGGACACGTGCAGCGGGAGTCGAGCCATGGCGAGCCGGGCTGGTCCACGAGGGTCACGCTCGTGGCGTAGTCGAAGCTGCGGCTGCCGGTGACGTCACCGTGCAGCAGGGTGACGGCGGCACCGGAATCCTGCACCTCGAGGCGCAGGACGGCCCCGGACAGCACGTAGTCGCGCCCCCGCTCGTAGGTCGCGCGGCCGAAGGTGCGGATGAGCTCCGGCTCGTCGAAGTGGCTCCAGATCGACATCATCGCGACCCTATGCGGCCCCACCCCCGGAACCGGCCGGCGGTCGGAGCCGAATCGACTGACAACGGACCAGATCGGGTGAACCCTGGGTGAACAAGGCGGCGAAGGCCGTCACTCCCGCGCAGAAAGTGGGTTGGTGTGGTCATGACCCCCCCGATCGCCCCGTTCACGATGGACCGCCGTACCCTCATCGCCACCGCCGGGGCGGCCGGCGCCGCGCTGACCGTGGCCGGTGCCACCGGCGGCCCTGCGTCCGCCGCCAGCCGTCATTTCCGTCACGGCGTCGCCAGCGGCGACCCACGTCCGCGCAGCGTCCTGCTCTGGACCCGCGTCACCCCGACCGAGGCCGCGCAACCGGGCAGCGGCGCCGGGCCGCGTGTCACCGTCGGCTGGCAGGTCGCCACCGACGCCGACTTCCGCCGGGTGGTGGCCTCCGGGCGCGTCCGCACCGGACCCGCACGCGACCACACCGTGAAGCTCGACGCCCTGGGCCTCAGCCCGGCCACCGACTACTGGTACCGCTTCACCTACGGCGGCGGCACCAGCCGCCCCGGACGCACCCGCACCGCCCCGGCCGAGGGAGCCGACAACGGCAACCTCCGCTTCGGGCTGGTCTCCTGCTCGAACCTGCAGGCGGGCTTCTTCTCGCCCTACCGACACCTCGCCGAACGCGACGACCTCGACGCGGTGCTGCACATGGGCGACTACATCTACGAGTACGGCCCAGGTGAGTACGGCTACGGCCAGGGGGAGGAGAACATCCGGCGCCACGACCCGCCGAAGGAGATCGTCAGCCTGCGCGACTACCGCCGCCGGCACGCGCAGTACAAGCAGGACCCCGACCTGCAGCGCCTGCACGCCAGGGCCGCCTTCGTCACCACCTGGGACGACCACGAGGTCACCAACGACCAGTGGCGCCGCGGAGCGGAGAACCACGACGCCTCCGAGGGTGACTACCTCACGCGCCGGGCGCGCGCCCACCGTGCGTACGACGAGTGGATGCCCACCCGCATGGGTGACGCCGCCGCCGCAGGGGACGGCACCCGGCTCTACCGTCGCCTGCGCTTCGGGCGGCTCCTGGAGCTGTCCATGCTCGACCTGCGCACCTACCGCTCGAAGCAGGCCTCCGCGCCCGTCGAGCCGGCGATCGACGACCCGTCGCGCACCATCACCGGCGAGGCGCAGATGGCCTGGCTCAAGCAGTCGCTGGCCGAGGACCGCGCCCTGTGGAAGGTGGTGGGCAACCCGGTCATGATCTCGCCGGTCCGCCTCGCCAACCTGCCCGCCGACGCGCTGCAGGGGGTGCAGGACACCACCGGGCTGCTGCCGCCGGAGGGGGTGCCGTACAACGTCGACCAGTGGGACGGCTACACCGCCGACCGGCGCGAGCTGCTCGCCCACCTGCGCGACCACGGCGTGCTCAACGCGGTCTTCCTCACCGGCGACATCCACTCGGCGTGGGCCTGCGACGTGCCGCTGGACGCCAGCACCTACCCGCTGACGGAGTCCGTGGCCACCGAGTTCGTCTGCACGAGCGTGACCAGCAACAACCTCGACGACATCACCGGATCACCACCGAGGACCTCCAGCATCGCGGTGGAGGAGGCGATCAAGACCGCCAACCGACACATCAAGTACCTCAACTTCGACGACCACGGCTACTCGGTCGTCGACGTCACCCGCGAACGGCTCCAGGTCGACTACTTCGTCATCAGCGACCGCCGCGACCGCGACGCCGGCAGCCGGCGTGAGCAGAGCTGGCTCACCACGGTCAACTCCCAGAGCGTCACCCGGACCGAGCAGGGGATCGACGACTGATGTGCGACCCGCAGAGCTCCTCGACCGCCGGTCCTGAGTCCGGCCGCTTCGGCGCCGACCTGGACCGCCGTACCCTCCTGCGCGCCGGCGGTGCTGTCGGTGCTGTCGGTGCCGCCACGCTCGTCAGCGCCGCCCTCGGCGCCCCGGCGTACGCCGCTCGCGGGCGTCGGCGTGCGTACGTCCTGGTGGTGGACGGCTGCCGTCCCGGCGAGATCACCCCCGAGCTGACGCCCACCCTGGCGGGTCTGCGCCAGCAGGGGTTCGACTACCCGCGCGCCCAGTCGCTGCCGGTGATGGAGACCATCCCGAACCACGTGATGATGATGACCGGGGTCCGCCCGGACCGGACCGGCGTGCCGGCCAACTCCGTCTACGACCGGGCGCGGGGCGAGGTGCGCACCCTCGACCGTCCCGCGGACCTGCGCTTCCCCACCGTGATCTCCCGGCTGAACCGGGCCGGCTTCACCACCGGGACCGTGCTGTCCAAGGAGTACCTCTACGGGATCTTCGGGGGCCGCGCGACCTACCGCTGGGAGCCGCAGCCGGTGATCCCGGTCAGCGGTCACGCCCCCGACGTCGCGACGATGGACGCCGCCCTCGACATGGTCGAGGGCATGGACCCCAACCTGGTCTTCATCAACCTCGGCGACATCGACCGCTTCGGTCACGTCGACGAGACCGGCACCACGCTGCAGGTGCAGCGCCGCCTCGCGCTGGCCGACACCGACCTCCAGGTCGAGCGCTTCGTGGACCTGCTGCGCAGCAGCGGCCGGTGGGAGCGCTCGCTGGTCGTCGTGCTCGCCGACCACTCCATGGACTGGTCGACCCCTGACGCGGTCATCAACCTGCACTCCGCGTTCGAGGCGAACGCCCTGCTGGCGGGGCGCGTCGCGATCGCCGACAACGGGGGCGCCGACCTGCTGTCGTGGACCGGGTCCCGAGCCCGCCGCGACGACGCCCTGCGCGCCATGCGCCGCATCGCGCTGGACACCGCCGGCGTGCTGTCGGTCCACCGCCCTGCCGAGCTGCGGCTCGGGCCGGAGGCCGGGGACCTGGTCGTCTACTGCCGGGCGGGGTGGCGCTTCTCCGACCCCGACTACAGCGCCAACCCGATCCCGGGCAACCACGGCCACCCCGCGACGCTGCCGATCCCGTTCTTCCTCAGCGGCGGCGCGGACGTCGTACGGCGGGGGTCGTCGACCGCACGGGCGCACACGATGGACGTGGCCCCCACCGTGGGACGCTTCTTCGGCCTCGGCGCACCGACGGGCGGGTACGACGGACGCTCGCGCCTGCCCTGAGGCGAGCGGCTCGTCCTCACAAGGACGCGGGCAGCTCGCTGACGACGCTGTCGACGACCGCCCGCAGGTCGCCGCCGGTGGCCTCAGCCACCCGTCGCTGCCGTTGGTAGGACGCCCCGCGCTCCACGAGGTCGGCGACGGAGGCCAGCTCCGCGGCGCAGTCGAGCCGCTCGGCGACCGGCGCCAGGCGCTCCACGACGTCACGCAGGTCGTCGGTCACGAGGCGCTCGGTGCTGTGCTCGTCGAGGATCACGATCGCGTCGAGCCCGTAGCGTGCCGCGCGCCACTTGTTCTCCTGCACGTGCCACGGCGGCATCGTCGGGAGGGTCTCCCCCGCCGCCAGCCGGGTGTCCAGGTCGACCACCAGGCACTGCACCAGCGCCACGAGCGCGGTCAGGTCGCGCAGGTCGGAGACCCCGTCGCAGACCCGGTTCTCCAGCGTCCCGAGGTGGCAGGCGGGCCGGACGTCCCAGCGGATCTCCGAGAGCGTGTCGATGACCCCGGTGACGGTCTGGTCCTCGGCGAACCTCTCGAACTCCTCCCACCGGCTGAACTGGAACGGCAGCCCGGCCGTGGGGAGCTGCTGGAACATCAGGGCGCGGTTCGAGGCGTAGCCGGTGTCGGTGCCGGCCCACAGCGGGCTCGAGGCCGACAGGGCCAGCAGGTGGGGGTAGTGGTTGAGCACCGAGGACAGCACCGGCATCACCCGCTCCCGGTCGGGCATCCCGACGTGCACGTGCACGCCCCAGATCAGCATCTGGCGACCCCACCACTGCGTGCGGTTGATCAGCTCCTCGTAGCGGTGGCCGGCCGTGAGCTGCTGCTCGGACCAGGACGCGAAGGGGTGGGTGCCGGCCCCCAGGAGGTCGACCCCCAGCGCGTCGGTGCTGCCGAGGACCACCTCGAGGGTGCTGCGCAGGTCGTCGGCGGCGGCCCGCACGGTGGCGCAGATGCCGGTGACCACCTCGACGGTGTTGCGCAGCAGCTCCTGGTGGAGCCTGCCAGGGTCCGGCAGACGCGGACGGACGGCGGCGAGCAGGTCGCCCGCAGTGTTGGACAGGTCCCGGGTCGAGCGGTCCACGAGGGCGAGCTCCCACTCGACACCGAGGGTGGGCGCCGGGGAGGGCGTGAAGTCGATCCGCACCCCACCAGCGAAGCACACGGTCCCGATCGGTGGGGTCCAACGTCCTGCATATGGTGACGGAGACGGGAGAAACGGACATTCCCCCTCAGATCCGAGCTCGGGATCACGTTTGATCCCCTACGCTGGGCGGGCATGTTCATTCTCTTCTGGGGGGACCCTTTCCGTGATCGTCAAGCGCACCCGCGCGGCCGCCGGGCTTGCCACCGCCTTTGCTCTCATCGCAGTCACCGCTCCGGGAGGACCGGCCTCGCTGGTCAGCTCGTCCGAGCCGGTCGACACCGTGGTCCCGCCGGCCGAGGACAGCGCTGACAGCGGCTCCTTCGCCACCGGCGAGATCGGCTACGAGCCGAGCGAGCGCGTCTCGGTGGAGGTCCCGGCCGTCGCCGGTCGCGACCTCGCCGCCGCCAGCCGCACCGTGGTCTCCCGCATGCAGGACCTCGAGGCCGGCACCATCTCCGACCGGGCCCTGGGCTCCTACGTCTTCGCCGCACAGGCCATGCAGAAGGCCGACCCCGACTGCCGGGTGACCTGGTCCCTGCTGGCCGCCATCGGCCGCATCGAGTCCGGTCACGGCACCAAGGACGGCGCTCGCCTGCGGAACAGCGGCAAGGCCGACCCCGCGATCCGCGGCGCCGTGCTCAACGGTCGCGGCGCGCTGCCCAAGGTCAAGGACACCGACGAGGGCCGCTTCGACGAGGACCGTCGCTGGGACCGGGCCGTCGGCCCGATGCAGCTGCTGCCCTCCACCTGGTCCTACGTGGGCGTCGACGGCGACGGCAACGGCAAGCGCACCCCCGACGACCTCGACGACGCAGCCCTGGCGGTCGGCGTCTACCTGTGCGCCGCGGCTGACAAGGCCGGCGACACGGGCAGGAAGGCCGAGAAGACGGACCGTGACACGGCCGTCGACCAGGGCATGCGGACGGCGCTGAAGTGGTTCAACCCCTCGCCGGCCTACAGCGTGCTGGCCACCCGCCTCGACGCCGAGTACCTCGAGGCCTACGGCGTCACGCCGTACAGTGCCGCCCCCGGCGCCACCAGCCTGCAGGCGATCTCGCTGATCGCCCCGATGGCGCCCACCCTGTCGCCCGACAGCGCCGTGGTCGCCGCCCGTGTGGCCGCCGAGGCCGAGAAGGACGACCGCGACACCTCCGGCAACCACGGCACCAGCGGCAGCACCGGGGGCGACGGCGCGGGCACCGCCCCGGACGGTTCCGACGACGGCGCGCCCACGGCCCCGACGGTCCCGACGGCTCCGACCACGCCCACCACCCCGACCACGCCGGCCGCCCCGGCGACTCCGGGCACCACGCCGACGACGCCCACCACGACGCCTGCCGCCCCGTCCACCGAAGAGCCCGCACCGGCCGCCGAGCCGGAGCCCGCCCCCGACCCGGCGCCCGCGCCGGACCCTGAGCCGACGCCCACGATCATCACGATCTCGGGGATGCTCTCGCTGGTCGACGGCATCTACTACCTGGACGACGTCCCGCTCGACCTCACCGACTACACCGGACCGGACCTCACGGCCAGCGTGGACACCGTGGTCACGCTCTCGGTGGTCGAGGGCACCTCGCCGATCGAGGCACGCTGACACTGGCCGCGCCGCTCTGACGGGGCGACCACTCCTCACGCAGAGAAGGGGCTGACCGGAGAACCGGTCAGCCCCTTCGCGTGTCTCGCAGGTCGTGCCGGCCTCAGGCGCCCGCGCCGCCCTTGGGGCGCTTGGGCGGCTTCGGCAGCTGGCTGGCGCCGCCGTGCAGTGCGTTGACGATCGTGGCCAGCGTGGTGTCGGTCTTCGCGGTGCGCGCGAACGTGGTCAGCGCCAGCGGGGGCTTGAAGCGCTGGCGGGCCACCGCCTTGGCGTAGGTGAACTCCTTGAGGCCGTCCTCGCCGTGGATCCGCCCGAAGCCCGAGTCGCCGACCCCGCCGAACGGCAGCGACGGGATGGCGGCGAACGTGATGACGCCGTTGACGGCCGTCATGCCCGAGCGGAGCCGACGCGCCAGCTCGGGTCCACGCGTCTTCGAGAACACCGTGGAGCCCAGCCCGTACGCCGTGGCGTTGGCGAGCTCGACGGCCTCGTCCATGTCGCGGACCCGGGTGACCGCGACGGTCGGCCCGAAGGTCTCCTCGGTGATGGCGGTGGAGTCGGCCGGCACGTCGGTCAGCACGATCGGCTGCACGGTCCGGCTCCGTCCCAGGTCGGCGACGTCGCCGAAGGTGACGGTCGCACCCTTGGCGACCGCGTCCTCCACCTGGCCCTTGATGACGTCCACCTGGCTCGCCATCGTCATCGGTCCGTACTTCGCCCCGTCGCCGGAGCCGGCTCGCAGCTCGCCGGCCAGACGGGTCACCTCGCCCACGAAGTCGGCGTACACCTTCTCGTGGACGTAGACGCGCTCGACCCCGATGCAGGTCTGCCCGGCGTTGGAGAACGCGCCCCACACCGTCGCGTCGGCGGCGGCCGAGACGTCGGCGTCCTCGTCGACGAGCAGCGGGTCCTTGCCGCCGGCCTCGATGAGGACCGGGGTGAGGTTCTCCGCGCAGGCTGCCATCACCAGCTTGCCCGTGGCGGTGGACCCGGTGAAGGCCAGCTTGTCGATGGCGGAGCCACACAGCGCGGCACCGGTGTCGCCGCGTCCGACGACCACCTGCAGCAGGTGGCGCTGGGGCACGACCTCGTGCAGCGCGTCGGCGAGCCAGACGCCGACCCCGGGCGTCAGCTCGCTCGGCTTGAAGACGACGGCGTTGCCGGCGGCCAACGCGTAGGCGATCGAGCCCATCGGGGTGAAGACGGGGTAGTTCCAGGGGCCGATGACCCCGACCACACCGAGCGGGAGGTACTCCACGGTGGCGGCCTGGTTGGCCATGAGGGGGCCGGAGGACACCTTCCGCGGCCCCAGGGTCTTCGGGGCGTGCTTGGCAGCCCAGGCGAGGTGGTCGACGGTGAGGGCGACCTCGAGCATGGCGTCGGAGTGCGGCTTGCCGGTCTCGCGGTGGACGACGTCGGCCAGCTGGCCCGCCCGGCGGGCGATCACGCCCCGCCACTGGTCCAGGATCTCCTTGCGCCCCGCGAACCCCAGTCCGCCCCACCAGGAGGCGTCCTCCCGGGCGCGGGCGACCGCCGCGCGCACGGTGTCCTCGTCGTCGACGCGGTAGGCACCGACCAGGTCGCCGGTGGCGGGGCTGTGGACCTCGAGGACGTCGTCGCCGGTGGCGCCCTGGGCGTCGAGGGCCTCCGGCCGGCTGAGCTCGGGGCGGGTGCGCTCGGGGCGGGTCAGGGAGTCGGTCATCGGGCGTCCTTGGCGTGGGAGGAGCGGGGCGCGGCGAGCCGGCCGCGGAGCAGGTCCGCTGCCTTCTCACCGATCATGACGGTGGGGGCGTTGGTGTTGCCTCGGGTGACCACCGGCATCACCGAGGCGTCGGCGACGCGGAGCCCCTCGACGCCGCGCACCCGCAGCTCGGGGTCGACGACTGCTTGCTCGCCAGTGCCCATCGCGCAGGTACCGACGGGGTGGTAGAGCGTCTGGGTGTGGGACCGGACGAGCTCCACGAGGTCCTCGGTGGTGGGGGTGGACGCGGCCGGAAGGAACGGCGCCGCGAGGTGCCGGGCGAAGGGGCCGGCCGAGGCGATGTCGAGCATCCGCTCGAGACCGGCCACCACGGCGTCGAGGTCGGCCTGGTCGTCGTAGTAGGCCGGATCGATGTCGGGCTGCCAGTGCGGATCGGCCGAGCGCAGCCGGAGCTGGCCGCGGCTCGCCACGCTCACCAGGGTGGCTGCGGTGGTGACCTTGCGGGTGGTGGGCTCGTGCAACCCGTTGTCCCAGAAGCCGGCCGGCGCGACGTGGACCTGCAGGTCCGGCGCCCCGAGGTCGTCGCGGGTGCGCCAGAAGGCCCCGCCCTCCCCCACGTTGCTGGTCAGCGGGCCGCGACCGGCCTTGGCCAGCAGCAGGTTCTTGAGGTTGAGGAACTCGGCGACGTCGGTGGTGTCCTTGGTGTGCCAGATCATCGGCACCGCCGGGTGGTCGTGGAGGTTCTGACCCACGCCATCGAGGTGCGCGACGACGTCGATGCCGTGCTCGCGCAGGTGGTCGGCCGGGCCGATGCCGGAGAGCATCAGCAGCTGCGGGGAGTTCACCGCGCCGCCGGACAGCACGACCTCCGCCCCGGCGCGGGCGACGTGCTCGCGCCCCTCGCGCTCGTAGGCGACACCGACTGCGCGACCGCCCTCCACCACCACGCGGGTGGCGTGGGCGCCCGTGAGCACGCTCAGGTTGGGTCGGTCGAGTGCCGGCTCGAGGTAGCCCTTGGCCACCGACCAGCGTCGGCCCTTCTTGCAGGTGACCTGGTAGAGCCCGGCGCCCTCCTGCTCGGCGCCGTTGAAGTCGTCGGTGGGCTTGAGCCCGGCAGCGACCGCGGAGTCGACCCACCACTGGGTCAGCTCGTGGGTGAAGCGACGGTCCTCGACGTGCAACGGCCCGTCCTGGCCGTGGAACGGGTCTCCCAGCCGGGTGTTGCCCTCGGCACGGATGAAGTAGGGAAGGACGTCGTCGTACCCCCAGCCGGTGGCGCCGTGCGCGTCGCGCCAGCCGTCGTAGTCGGCGCGGTTGCCGCGGATGTAGATCATGGCGTTCATCGACGAGCAACCGCCGAGCGCCTTCATGCGCGGCCAGTAGGCTCGTCGCGCGTGCAGCTGCTTCTGCTCCGAGGTGGAGTAGTTCCAGTCCCACTTCGTCTTGAACAGGTTCGGGAACGCGGCGGGGATGCTGATCTCGTCGGCCTCCGCCTCGCCCCCGGCCTCGAGCAGGAGCACCGAGACGCCCGGGTCCTCGGTCAGCCGCGCCGCGATCACCGCCCCCGCGCTGCCGGCTCCGACGATGACGTAGTCGTGCGTCTGTGGGTCCACGGCCCGAACCTACGCGGCGGGTGTGTGAGCGACAACACGAACGAGTCGTTCGGGTCCGGACCACCGATGCCGGGCACGCGTCGGCTCACTAGGATCGGGTCCATGGCGACGGACCTCCCCCCCAGCTCCGGATCACCACGTCGCTGGCTCAACGCCGCGGTCGTGGGGCAGGAGGCCACCCGGGAGACCTACGCGCTCGCGGCGCGCGAGAAGCTCGCGGAGACAGCCGGCACCTACGGCGAGACGGTGTCGCTGCGCGACCTCGCGACCTGGGTGCAGGAGCGCAGCCTGATCCGCACCAAGCAGCTCCCGATGAGCTGGATCGGCGACGTCCTGGGTCGGGTGGCCCGCGCGTGTGTGGACCGCCGCGAGCCCCTGCTGTCGTCGCTGTGCGTCGACGCCAAGGGGCACGTGAGCCCGGCCTACGCGCTGTCGGTCGAGGTGCTGCGCCGTGAGCAGGTCGGTGACCCCGACGAGCACGCCGCCCACGAGCGGCTCGCGTGCCACCGTTGGTTCGGCGCCGAGCTCCCCGACGGTGGGGGCGACCCGGTCGTCACCGTCCGGGTCGCGGCACCACGACCGGTGCGCTCGACGCGCACACCAGGAGCACCCGCCGACCGGGCGGCGTCGCCCCGGAGCGCGACGGCGTCACGGTCGAGCCTCACGCGGGCCGCGAAGCCGGCGCCGGTCGAGAAGCCGCTGGTGATCTGCCCCGTGCACTTCACGGTGCTGCCCGCCACCGGCATCTGCGACGACTGCGACTGATCAGCGGCCGCGCGAGCGGTTGCCGGAGAACGAGGCGGCGCTGTGCGATCCACCGGACGAGCCGGTGCGGGTCGCGGCGCCGCTTCCACCGCGACGGGACCGGCTGCCACCGGAGCCCCCGGAGCCGCCGGAGCCGCCGGATGACCGCCACCGACGAGCGCCACCCGAGCGACCGCCACCCGAGCGACCGCCACCCGGGCGACCGCCGGAGCGGTGGCCGGGCGGGTTGGGCACGTGGGGCGTCGAGGCCGCGATCGTGGCCGCGTCGGCGTACGTCCGCTCGCCCGGCGCGATCGTGCGCAGCAGCGGGTGGGTGCCGTCCACGCGGGTGCGCGTCGCGTTGATGCCGGCCTTCTTGGTCATGGCGCGGACCTCGGAGCGCTGGTGGTCCAGCACGATGGTGACCACGGTGCCGGCGGCGCCGGCGCGGGCGGTGCGGCCCGAGCGGTGCAGGTAGGCCTTGTGCTCGGTCGGCGGGTCGGCGTGGATGACCAGCGACACGTCGTCGACGTGGATGCCGCGGGCGGCGATGTCGGTCGCCACCAGCGTCCCGGCGTTGCCCTCGGAGAACGTCGCGAGGTTGCGGGCCCGGGCGTTCTGCGACAGGTTGCCGTGCAGCTCGACGGCAGGCACGCCGCCGGCGTTGAGCTTGCGGCTCAGCGCCTTCGCGCCGTGCTTGGTCCGCGTGAAGATGACCGTGCGGCCGGGCGCGGCGGCCAGGTCGGAGATCACCGTGATGCGCGCGGCGGTGTCGACCTCGAGGACGTGGTGCTCCATGTTCGTCACCGGCGACTGCGCGGTGTCCACGCTGTGCACGACCGGGTCGCTCAGGAAGCGCTTGACGAGCACGTCGACCGCGTTGTCCAGGGTGGCGGAGAACATCAGACGCTGGCCGTTGCGCGGGGTCTGGTCCATGAGGCGGCGTACCCCGGGCAGGAAGCCCAGGTCAGCCATGTGGTCGGCCTCGTCGAGCACGGTGATGCTGACGCCTCCGAGATCGACCGCACCCTGCTGCATCAGGTCGGTGAGCCGGCCCGGGCAGGCGATGACGACGTCGACGCCGCGGCGCAACGCCTCGATCTGACGTCCGGCGGAGACACCGCCGAAGACGGTGGCGCTCCGCAGACCGGTGGCGCGGGCGAGCGGGGCCAGCGCCGCGTCGATCTGCGTGGCGAGCTCGCGGGTGGGGACGAGGATGAGGGCACGCGGCTGCTTGGGCCGGCGGGCGGCGCCCGGCTGGGACAGCCGGGTCACCAGCGGCAGAAGGAAGCCGTAGGTCTTGCCGGAGCCCGTGCGGCCTCGGCCGAGGACGTCGCGGCCGGCGAGCGCGTGCGGCAGCGTGGCCGCCTGGATCGGGAAGGGCTCGGTGATGCCCTGGTCGGCCAGGGCGGTGACGACCGTGGCGGGGACGCCGAGGTCGGCGAAGGACAGGGGTGAGGTGGGGCGGGAGTCCGCCATGAAGTGTCTCCAGAAACGTTGGTGGGTCGTCCTGCCCGGCGCGGGCAGAAGGCCCGCGGCGCTGGTGGATGACGAAAGTCGACGGCCCGAGGCAGAACAGAAGGGGCCGGACACGCCCGTTGCCGGGCAGACCCGAGCCTAGCGCGCTTCGCGGAGTTCCCTCGCATCGCCGCCCCGGGAGCGTGGCGCATCACACACTCCCACCGCTCCATAACGCACGCCACACCGGCTCGTTGAGCACCAGGAACCGAACTCGACGGAGGGTGAGCACGTGGTGCGACGCACGAGCACGGCACGAGGACTGCTGGGGGCCGCGGTGGTCGCGGCCGGCCTGACGGTGCTGCCGACCACGGCCGGCCACTGTCGGCTGGCGCGGCGGCCGCCGCAGCCGCCGCGGCAGAGCCGCGGGTGACCGACGGCTGCATCAGCAGCGTGCCGGACCCGGGCACGAGCGAGCCGGTCGAGATCTGCTACACGCTCTTCCAGCCGGCCGGGGCCACGGCTGACCGCAGGGTGCCGCTGATCATGCACAGCCACGGCTGGGGCGGCTCGCGCAACCAGGACCCCGCCGCCTTCGACCGCTTCCTCGACGCCGGCTACGGCGTGCTGTCCTACGACCAGCGCGGCTTCGGCGAGAGCGGCGGCCAGGCGTACGTCGAGAACCCCCGTGTGGAGGGCCACGACGTCCGCGGCCTGATCCGCCTCGTCGCCCAGCAGCGCTGGGTGAGGAAGGACGGCCCGGGAGATCCCCGCCTCGGCGCGATCGGCGGCAGCTACGGCGGCGGGTACCAGTTCCTCGGCGCGTTCGAGAGCCTGCGCCTGAAGGGCACGCCCGTGTTCGACGCACTGGCCCCCGAGATCACCTGGAACGACCTCAACCGCAGCCTCGCCCCGGAGGGCGTCGTACGCAGTGAGTGGGCGCTGGCGCTCAGCGCCGCCGCCGTGCCCAACGACTCGCTCCCGCAGCAGGTCTACAAGGCCCTCGTCGAGGGCGCCGCCACCGGCGAGTGGCCCGACGGCAGCGTGCCCGGCGGCGAGAACCTGGTGGAGTTCTTCAAGCGCAACGGACCCCACTGGCACGTCGAGCACGGCCGTCGCCTCGACATCCCCGTGCTCATGGGCCAGGGCGCCACCGACTCGCTGTTCAACCTGCAGCAGGGCCTGACCAACTGGCGCACCGCCCTGACCGACCGGGCCCGCCGCAACAGCATCTTCGTGGGCTACAACGGCGGTCACGTGCTGCCGTCGGCCTTCCCCGCCGGCGTCGAGGTCAGCGGGGACCCCTGCAGCGCGCAAGCTCGCCGGCGGCAGCTTCGAGCAGCTCTCGCTGCGCTTCTTCGACGAGAAGCTGCGCGGGCGCGACACGGGCCTGCGCGGCTACGACCGCTTCCACCTCGCGACCGCCGGCGAACACCTGCACCACGGTCGGCTCGGTCGCGCCGGACACCACGAAGTCGCTCGGCAGCATCACCACGCCGACCGTGGCCGGTCCCGCCCAGGCCACCGAGATCGCCGCCGGTCCCTACCGGGTCGCCGGGTCGTCGTACCTCACCGCCGACGTGACGACGCTGACGCCGAACAGCCGAGCCTTCTTCGGCCTCGCCATCGGTACCTCGCCGGCCGACGCCAAGCTGGTGCAGAAGAACGTGATGCCGCTCAACGAGGAGACCCCCGTCAGCGGCGAGCGACGCCGCATCGAGCTGCCCGGCGGTCGCGGTTGACGTGCCGGAGGGGCAGAACCTCTACCTGCTCACCTCGGCGCTCAGCGACTCGTTCGTCGGCTTCGGCAGCCGTACGGCGGGCATCATCACGCTCGACGACACGAGGGTGCACCTGCCCACCGTCGGCTGACCGCTCACCTCACCAGGCGTAGGCCTCGGGGGCGGGCCCGCCGGGCCCGGGGAAGATCTCGTCGAGCCGTGCCAGGTCGTCCTTCTTCAGCCGGATCTCGGTGGCGCGGATCGACCCGTCGAGCTGCTCCAGGGTCCGCGGGCCGATGATCGGGCCGGTGACGCCCTCCTGGTGCAGCAGCCACGCGAGCCCGACGTGCGCCGGGAGCTCGCCGAGCTCGTCGCAGAAGTCCTCGTAGGCCCGCAGCGCCTTGCGGTGGGTCTTGAGGGCGTCCTTGGCGCGTCCGCCGAGCCGACGCTGCCCCTTCTCGGTCTTGCGGATGATGCCGCCGAGCAGGCCGCCGTTGAGCGGCGACCACGGGATGAGGCCGAGTCCGTAGCCCTGGCAGGCGGGCAGCACCTCGAGCTCGACGTCGCGCTTGAGCAGGTTGTAGATCGACTGCTCGCTCACCAGCCCGGTCTGCTGCCGGCGTCGTGCGGTCTCCATGCTCTGCGCGATGTGCCAGCCGGCGTGGTTGGAGGAGCCGAAGTAGAGCACCTTGCCCTGCTGGCGGAGCACCTCGAACGCCTCCCAGATCTCGTCCCACGGCGTGTTCCGGTCGACGTGGTGCATCTGGTAGAGGTCGATGTAGTCGGTCTGCAGCCGCTTCAGCGAGGCGTCGCAGGCGAGCCGGATGTTGCGGGCCGACAGGAAGCGTGTCGTTGGGCCACTCGCTCATCGAGCCGTAGAGCTTGGTCGCGATCACGGTCTTCTCGCGCCGCTCGCCTCCCTGGGCGAACCAGCGACCGATGATCTGCTCGGTGACGCCCTCACCGGGCACCCAGCCGTAGACGTTGGCGGTGTCGAAGAAGTTGATGCCGACCTCGAGCGCCCGGTCCATGATCTCGTGGCGTCCTCCTCGGAGGTCTCCGGGCCGAAGTTCATCGTGCCCAGGCAGAGCCTGCTGACGGACAGGCCGCTGCGGCCGAGATGGGTGTAGTCCATGGAGCTCATCCTGCTCCCCTGTCCACCCCGTCTCAGTGCCCTGTCAGACGCCAGCTGTCGTTCGGGTCGCGCCAGGCTCCGCTCGAACGGCAGCCGCCAGGCCCGCGGGGCGATCAGCTGGTGGATGGCGTTGGGCCCCCAGGTGCCCTCGCCGTACGACGCGGACCGGGCGGCGGGTCGGCGAGCAACGGCTCAGAGAGCTCCCAGAGCCGCTCGATGCCGTCGGCGGTCGTGAACAGCGTGTGGTCGCCGCGCATGGCGTCGTGGATGAGGCGCTCGTAGGCCTCGAGCACCTGGTCGGAGTTCTTGGTCTCGTGCATGGCGAACTGCATGGACAGCTTGTCCAGCTTCATGCCCGGACCGGGGCGCTTGCCGTAGAACGACAACGACATCCGGGACTGGTCGGCCAGGTCGAACGTCAGGTGGTCCGGGCCCTGCAGCCCGACGCCGGAGCCCTGCGGGAACATGTGGCGCGGCGGCTCCTTGAAGGCGATCGAGATGATGCGGGCGCCCTCGGCCAGCTTCTTGCCGGTCCGCAGGTAGAACGGCACCCCGGCCCAGCGCCAGTTGTCGATCTCCACCTGCAGCGCGATGAAGGTGTCGACGTCGGACTCGTCGTCCACGCCGTCGAGCTCGCGATAGCCGACGTACTGCCCGCGCACCGCCTGGGAGGGGTCGATCGTCTTCATCGAGCGGAAGACCTTGACCTTCTCCTCGCCGATGGGCCCCGACGACAGCGCCGTGGGCGGCTCCATCGCCATGAACGCCAGCACCTGGAACAGGTGGGTGACGACCATGTCCTTGTAGGCGCCGGTGGACTCGTAGAACTCCGCCCGGGTCTCGAGGCCCAGGGTCTCCGGTACGTCGATCTGCACGTGGTCGATGAAGTTGCGGTTCCAGATGGGCTCGAAGAGCCCGTTGGCGAACCGGAAGGCGAGGATGTTCTGCGCCGCCTCCTTGCCCAGGAAGTGGTCGATGCGGAAGATCTGCTCCTCGGCGAAGACCTCGTGCAGCTCGGCGTTGAGCGACTGCGCGCTCTCCAGGTCGGTGCCGAAGGGCTTCTCCATGACGATGCGCGAGCGCTCGGCGAGCCCGGCCTCCTCGAGCATGTGCACGACGGCCAGCGCCGCCTTCGGCGGCACGCTCAGGTAGTGCAGCCGCTGGACCTCGCCCTCGGCCGCCAGCTCCTTCTCGCACCGGGCGACGGCGTCGGCGAGCCCGTCCGCGCCCCGCTGCTGGGCGACGAAGGACAACATCGAGGCGAATTCGTCCCAGCGCCCGTCGGCCCCCTTGCCCCGGGTCTCCTCGCAGGCCTCCCGCGCGATGGCGACGAACTCGTCGTCGTCGATCTCGTCGAGGCTGCTGCCGATGATGCGGGTGTCGTCGAGCAGCCCGGCCTGGAACAGGTGGAGCAGGCCCGGCAGCAGCTTGCGACGTGACAGGTCGCCGGTCGCGCCGAAAGGACCACGACGTGCGGACGGGACGAGGCGGACTTCTCCTGGCGCGACATGGCGCCACTGTAAACAGGACTCGTGGCCGTCGTGTGACGAGAGGCGGTGTCGGGTCAGGCGGGCGGGCTCGGGCGGCGCATCTCGTGGTCGCGCAGTCCCTGGTCGACGATGCCGTCGTAGGCCGTGCCCTGAGCCCGCGCCAGCGCGAGGTCGAGGTACTGCCGGGTCACCTGCGCGTCGTAGCCGACCCCGGCCCAGCCCTGCGTGTCCCGCACGCGCAGGACGGTGCGCTCGTGGTCGAGGTGACGCACCCGCTCGACCGCGCTGAGCCACCAGTCGCGAGAGGTGGCTCCCCGACCCCCACGAAGGCCAGCCGCAGGTCAGTGACCACCACCTCGCCGCTGCCCACATCGAGAGCCGCGTCGTCACCCCCGCTCTCCACCATGTCGACGAGCCGCGCGGACGCGGACCACAGGGCCACCTCGCCCGGCAGCAGGGTGAAGCCGACGGGCAGCACGAGGTCGTCGGGCACGTCGCCGTGCGCGACGTGGACGAGCCGGGTGAGGGCCTGGTGCTGGGTCACCCAGGCCGCCTCGGCCCGCTCGTACGCCGCGCGGTCCTCCTCGCCGACAGCCTCGGACCGCCCGCGCGTCGCTCCTCGCGTCGGTCCTGCCGCCGCCGCCAGAGCCGGCGCGCCACCAGGAACAAGGCGACCAGCAGCACCAGCAGGACCAGGCCGGCCAGCGCCAGGGTGCGCGGGGTGAGCGGGTCCGAGGCGACCGCGACGTCGGTCTGCTGCTCAGCGGTCCGGTCGAAGATGTCGGCGGTCGAGACCTCCACCGTGTAGGCGCCCTCGTCGAGGTCGCGGTCGATGATCTCGGGGGTGGCGGAAGCGATGAAGGTGCCCAGCGTGACGACCCGGTCCTCGGAGTCCAGGACGCGCCAGTCGACCTCGCTGCCCTCCTCGGCGGTCACCTCGAAGGCCAGACGGCCCTCCTCGGCGACCCCGTCCACGAGCGCGAGCTCCAGCTCGGGCATCGTCGTGTCGACGGCGAAACCGTCGATCGCGGTGCTGCCCTCCCGGCCCTGGGCGTCCTCGACGCGCACCACCGCGCCGTCGTAGGCGCCGTCGGCAAGCTGCAGGCGCACCTCGGCGGTCCCGTCATCGGCCACCCGGAAGCGCTCCGGTTCCAAGTCGTCGGACGTCTCCGGGTCCTCGTCGGTCGCCGCTGCAGCGACCTCGAGCCGACCGGTGGCGCCCGGCGTGGCGCGGATCTCGACGACCTGGCTGAGGTCGGTCGGCTCGCTGGTCAGCCGGGCCCGCACGAAGAGGTCGCCGACGGCGACGACGAGCACCTGGCGGTCCTCGGTGGTGTTGCCGGTCTCGTCGGCGAGGTCGACCTCGACCGGGTAGCGGCCGTCGGCGAGGTCGAGGCTCTCCTCGATCACCTCCCGGCCGTTCTCGGGCGTCGTGCCGGATGCCACGACCTCCTCGTCGACGGTCACCGCGTAGGTGGTGGACGGCTCGGTCACCAGCAGCACGCTGCTGAGCGGGTCCTTCGCGGTGCCGGAGGTGACCTCGAAGCGTCGGACGACGGGCGGGTCGGCGTCGATCTCGATCGTGAGGGTCGCCGGCTCGCTCTCGTTTCCCTCCCGGTCGGTGGCGGTGACCTCGTAGGTCCGCTCCCCCGACTCGGCGGTCCACCGCAGCTCCTGCGCCTGGGCGTTGGCGCGACGCTGCGCGACCGGATCGTCGCTCTCAGCGTCCTCACCGACCTCGACGGCCGCCACGAGTGAGCGGTCCTCAGCGGCGAAGGCCAGCCTGATCCTGCCGCCCGGCGCGACCTCCGGCTCCCCCAGGTCCGGCGGCGCCGGAGCGACCGTGTCGGGCGGCGGTTCCGGGGGCTCGGTCGGGCTGGGCTTCTCCGTGGGGGTCCTGCTCGGTTGCGGCCGGTCGGCGGGCTCGTTCGCCGGTGCCGCCAGCACGGACGGTGCCACCACGATCGTGGGGAGCAGCGCGAGAGGCACCAGGGCGAGCGTTCGCCGCAGTCTCGCTGAACGCATCCCACCTCCCGGAGCTCGTGCGTCAACCTGACGCAAATCTACTCAGCGCGAGGCCCGACCGGGCGACCGGCGCGCACGGTCGGGGCCGTTCGTCGCTTCCCCGGAGGGCGCATGCTGGGAGGGTCCGACCGCCCGCGGCCGGGCACCGACGAGCGACAGGAGCCTGTGATGACCAACGACGCGAGCGGCGGAGGCGTCCCCGGGGAGGGTGCCGACCCGGCCGAGACCGACGGCGAGAGCTACCACGGCTACAGCGTCGACGACGAGGACCAGCCCCAGGGCGACGGCGACAGCCTCAGCGACAACCGGGGGCTGGCCGAGCCGCTCGACGAGGGCTACTCGCCCGGCGAGAAGTGGTCGCCGGGGCAGGGGTTCGGCAACACCCCGCGCGAGGAGGCGATGGGCGAGACCTTCGACCAGCGCTACGCCCAGGAGGTGCCCGAGGAGGACCCGTACGAGCAGGCCGAGCACATGTCGGTCGAGCAGATCGAGAACGACGGCGACGGCGGTGAGGTCGGGGACGCACGCACGGGTCGCCTGGTCGCGCCCGACGAGGGCAGCCACGAGGACCTCGAGTCCGACGAGGTCGCCCGGGACGTCGGCATCGACGGAGCCGGCTCTTCCGCGGAGGAGGCGGCCGTCCACACCATCGACGAATGAGCCCGCGCGGCGGCTACAGGTGGTCCGGTACGTCGAGCCGCTCCGGGTCGGCGCGCGGCGGGACGTGACCCAGGGCCGTGCGGACCAGGGCGACCCGGGTGGCGACCACGACCTTGCGACGCAGCTTTCCGGCCCCCTCGGGGAGCTTCTCCTCGACGACGGCCGCGATCTCGGCGTCGTCGTAGCTCGGCCGCTGCCCCACCGGCACCTGGCGGTCGGGTAGTGCCATCAGCACCGGCAGGATCTGGTCACCCAGCGAGTCGAGGAGCTTGAACCGTTGGTAGCGGTCCATCTCCTTCCACACGGTCTCGATGTCAGTCCGGCCCTTGCGGACGTCGCGACGCTGCGCGGCGAGGACCGTCTTGGCCGCGCCGTTGAGGGCGGCGGTCATCTCGTGCTCGCTGAGCTGCATGGTCTCAGCATGCCAGCGCGGAATCCCTCCTGTGGACAACGGTTCGGGGCCCCGCGGCGCAGGCAGACTCGCGTGGCATGGACAACGACCCGTACGACGACATTCCTCCCGTCCCCTCGCCGATGGACCACCCACCGATCCGGACCCAGGCCGACCTCGAGCTCTTCTGGCGCGGCCTCATGGGGCCGCTCGGCTTCTCTGAACGGATGCTGTGGATCCTCGTGATCGACCACGACGACCGGCCGGGCCCGATCATGCAGATCGACCAGTTGCCACCCACCCCCGGTGAGGGGGACCTCGACCGGATGGTCGACCTCCTGCGCCACGGGGTGCTGGGCGACGCCAGCGTGGCCTTCCTGCTGACCGGCCCCGGTCTGCGGCCGCTGAGCGACGACGACCTGACCTGGGCCCGCGGGCTGGCGCACGTCGCCGGACGTGCCGGGATGACCGACCGCCCGGTGCACCGCGCCAACGACAGCGTCCTCGAGGTGTGCTCCCCCGACGCCCTGGCCGCCTGAGGGCCTCCTCGTCCGACTCGGCGCACCGGGTCGGTAGGTTGGCCGACGTGGAGACCGACGACGTACTCGCCCTGCTCAAGCACGTGGCCGACGAGGTCGTGAACCCGCGCTTCGGGCAGCTGGCCTCCGACGACGTGTCCTCGAAGTCGCACCCGGGAGACCTGGTGACCATCGCGGACCGGGAGGCCGAGGTCGCCATCGCCGCCGAGCTGCGTGCCGCCTACCCGGACGCGCTGCTGCTCGGCGAGGAGGCCACGGCGGCGGACCCGTCGCTGCCCGCGCAGTTCCGCGCCGCCGCACACGCCTTCACGATCGACCCCGTCGACGGCACCCGCAACTTCGTCAAGGGCTCGTCCGACCACGCACTGATGGTCTCCGAGGTCGTCGGCGGCGAGGTGGTCCGCAGCTGGATCTGGCAGCCGCAGCACGAGGTGGCGTTCGTCGCCGAGCGCGGCGCCGGTGCCTGGCGCAACGGCGAGCGCGTCCACCGCCCGCCGCTGGGCGAGGACCTGCGCGGCGTCACGTCCCGCCGTTCGTGGATCGGCCGAGCGCTGGGCACGCTGCGCGAGCTCGACATCACCTGGGTCTGCTGCGGCGTCGACTACCCCAAGCTGGTCGCCGGCTCGGCCGACTACGCCCTCTACCGCAAGGCGCTGCCGTGGGACCACTGTCCCGGCTCGCTGCTGCTGACCGAGGCCGGCGGGTACGTCGGCACGTTCGCTGGAGCGGCGTACGAGCCCCAGGCGGCTGCCCCCAAGGGCCTCATCGCCGCCGGTGACCGGGAGACCTACGACCTGGTCCGCGGGCTGGTGCACAAGCTCCCCTGACCGACCCGGTGAGTGGCCGACTCACTCCCACTGGCGCCGCATCACGGCACTGACCTCGAAGGGGTCGGTGCCGACCTGGGCCGCCAGCACCCCGGCCCCCTCGGGGGTGGCCGCTCGGACGGCCCGACCGTCACCGACCCAGCGACGCCACCCGGCGAGCAGCGCCTCGACCCGGCCGGCGTTGGCTCCCAGCACGGTCGGCACGGCGTGCCAGGCCTCCCCCGTCGGCCGCACCTGCTGCTCGGCGCGACCGACGGCGTTCCCCGTGGGCGCCACCCAGGTCGGGGTGGAGCCGTGATCGGCGACGTGACGTGAGATCAGGTAGCGGGGCGAGGCGATCGGGGTCACCAGCTCCTCGAGGGCCGTGGCGAAGACCTCCGACTCGTGCTCGGGGACGTCGGCGAGGCGGAGACGGTGCTCCCCCGTCCGGGTGACCTCCACCCGGACCGCCTCGGCCCCCAGCGCCACCAGCCCGGCACCGTGCAGACCGGCGGCCAGGGCACGCGCCACCTGCGTGAGGCTCGGCGCGCGAGCGGCGTCAGACACCCGCTCACCCAGGGCCGCGGCGGTGGCCCGGCCGGACACCTGCCAGCCGCGTGCCGCGGACACCGCTGCACCGAGCCCGAGGAGCGCGCCCACGACGAGGGGCGGGGTCGACGACCGGCCGAACGCAGCTGCCAGCACCACTCCAGCCACCACCAGGACCGCAGCGAGGGCGAGTCCGAGGCGCCAGGCCCGGTCGTCGGGTCGCGGGTCGAGATCGCCGGTCAGCCCGCGCGGTCCGAGGAGCAGATCGCGCCGGGTGTCGTCGGCCGGCAGGCGGCGCTCGCCGTGCGGCCGCAGTCGCAGAGCGACAGCCGTCCGGTCGGCGTACGGCTCACCCACCCGCCAGGCCCGCGCGATGCCCGCGCGGTCCTCGGCACGCACCAGCATGCGGGCGTTGACGGCGGCGAAGTCCGCCACCGGCGGCGGGGCGTACGGCGAGAAGGCGGCGTCGAGGTGGGCGACCCCGTCGGCCACGGTGCCGTCGGCGTCGACGCTGTGGAAACCGGTGTGCTTGCGCACGAGACGGTCCCAGTCGTTGCTCCCGCGAGGGTGCCGGTCGCTGACGCACGTCACCGACCAGGTGACCGCGACCTTGTCCGGCCACGACGGGTCGGTCCGCAGCGCTCGGCCACGGGTCTGCACCACGGCGGTCAGCGAGGTGGCCGTCGTCAGGTCGACGAGGCCGCTGACGCAGCGCGCGTCCCAGCCCTCACCGAGCAGGCCGCGGGTGCCGACGAGGACCTGGGTGCCGCCGCGGGTGAAGAGCTCCGTCACGTGGCGCACCCACTGCCGCGAGGACCAGCGCCCGTCCAGCCGGTACGCCGCCGCGTCGTCCCCGGGCGGGGCGTCGGGGTCGTCGTCGACCCGGCCGGGGGCCAGAGGCCGGCTGTCCAGCGGCACGATGCGCAGCGTCTCCGCGACGTCAGGGCTGCGGTGGCGGACCTGCTCACGCAGGGCCGCCAGTGTCGCGTGACCTCCCGCGACAGTGCTGCCGGTGACCAGGAGCGGGTGCAGGGCGCGGGTGCCGGGGTCGCGCAGGAGCGCGTCGAGGACCGCTCGCGCCGATCCGGCCTGCTGGTCGAGCACCCCGACGAGCGTGGCCGGCACCGTCGCACCGGCGCGCTCGTGGTCGCAGAGCACCAGCAGCCGCATCCGCTCCCCGAGCGCGGCGTGCTCGGCGATGACGATGTCGACGGTGGCCGAGGCCTTGGCCACCGAGCGGGCCAGCACCCGGTCGGTGGGGGTGCGCCCTCGTCGTACGCCCCGGCGGGTCCACGCGTAGCCGACCGACGGCAGCGCCCGGCGCAGCGCGTCGGTGACGTCGGGGTCGTCGAGACCCAGCGCCCAGGCCTCGACGAGCGCCATCCAGTCCTCGACGGCGGGTGGGCGACGGTGCTGCTCGCTCAGGCGGGCTCCCGCGGGCAGGTCGAGCAGCCCGGCGTGACTCATCCGCAGGGCCGCGTCGGCCAGGTGGGGCTCCCGCGTCACCACGTCGGACCAGGCGAGCGTGGCGGGGACGGGGTCGACGAACCGGCGCCGCAACCAGTCGAGGAAGTCGACCTCGGCGAGACCGGGCCGGGTCAGCGCCGTGGTGAGCTCGGTGAAGCGCACGGCCTGCTCGTCGAGCCAGTCCTGCTCGTCCGGCGTCGGCTCCACGAGCCAGGCCAGCTCGGCGAAGGGCGCCAGGTCGCCCTCCTTGACCACCGCCGGGATCGAGGTACGGAAGGCGACCTCGCCGAAGAGGTGCTCCACGAGCGCGGCCTGCTCGCGGGTCAGCGCCTCGGCGGGGTGGCGGTCAGCCCGAGCACGCGGGCGTGGGGCATCGAGTCGAGGATCTCGCCGAGCAGCCGTCCCCACACCTCGAGCAGGTGGTGGCACTCGTCGAGGACGAGGAGCAACCCCTCGGTGCGCTGCAGACCCTCGAGGAGACGGCGGCCGTTGACGTGGAGCGCGTCGATGAGCGACGGCTCGTCCTGCGGGTCGTCGCCGACCTCGTTGTCGGGGTCGAACACGGCGAGGGACTGATAGGTCAGCACCGTCACGGGGGTGTCGAGGTCGCGGTCGTCGTCGCTGGCCAGTCCGAAGCGCGTCGCCTGCTGGTGCCACTGATCCTGGATGGCGGTGTTGGGGCTGAGCACCACCACGTGGCTGACCCGCCCGGACGTGAGCTGCTCGGCGGCCGCGACCAGGCCGACGAGCGTCTTGCCCGCTCCGGGCGGCAGCACGACCCAGGAGCGGAGATGTCCCGCCTCGTCTCGTCGGCGCAGGGCGTCGAGGGCGGCGGACTGGTGGGTCCGCAGCGAGAACCCGGCCGGCAGGACCCCCGGGGCCGTCGACGTCATGGCTGCAACCTAGCGGCCCCACGGCTCACGCTGCCCAGACGAGGTCGCAGATGAAACGTTCGTGCGGGGAGCTGTGATGTCGGTGCGGGGTGCCGGGCGGATCCGGCGGGCGACTTCGGTAGCGGCGCCCGGTCGGGGTGACGATCTCGACCTCTCCCCCGGCCCCGAGCTCGGCGTCGGGCAAGGCACGCCAGCCCGGCGCCTCCTTGGCCTGGTTGCAGGAGGCACACAGGCCCTGGCCGTTCATCTCGGCCGTCGCCCCGGCGAGATCGACGGGGACCACGTGGTCGCCGTGGCGCACGGGCGCCCCGCACCACGGGGTCCGGCAGATCTGGTCACGGATCACGAGGAACTCACCCAGCGCCCCTTCGAAGCGTCGGCTGGTGGACTCCATCGCGACCAGGCGCCCGGCCGGGTCGGCGTACAGCCGTCGCACCCAGACTTCTGCCTTCTCGTCGGCGACGAGGACGAGGCGTCGCGCGAGCTCGGCCGGCACGGTGCCGGCGCCGACGAGGTGGGCGGGCTCGTCGCTGTCCGCGCCGGTGTTGAAGAACGTCTGGTCGGTCATGACGAGCTCGACCCGCACCGGCGTGGCATCGGCGGAGGCGGCGCCGGTGACACGTTCGACCAGGGTGTCGGCCATGATCTGGTCGCGCGTGCGGTCGTCGCCCTGGCTGCGCAGCGAGTCGGCGTGGCGCCGGAGCGCCGCGAGGACGCCGACCCCCTGCCCCACGGGGAGCGACGCGCTCAGCTGGGTCATGCAGTCGGGCGCCGGCCGCAGGGTCACCCGCCGGTCGCGCTCGGCCTGCGACATCCGGCCCAGGTAGCCCTGAGGATCGAGACGGTAGGCGCGCTTCTTGACCTCCGCCTCGACGCGGCGGTCGCCCCACTGCTGCAGGAGCGGCCCGACCTCGCGGTCGACGGCAAGCCGGTGCTCGCGCGCGAGCCAGCCCGTCTCCCGTGCCACGATCTGGGCACGCCACTCGGTGATCCGACCTGTCTGGAGCGCGACCAGGGTGTGGGGCAGCTCGGTGACGAGGATCGTCGACCAGCCCACGAAGCGCCGGGCCCGGGCCGGAGAATCGCGTCGCGCCAGGGCGACCTGATTCGCGACCCCACGTCCCAGCTGCGGAGCCGGCACGCCTCGCTCACGCTGGTCACGGATCTGCGAGTCCTCGAAGTCGGCCACCACCTGCGCCTGCGCCGCCGCTGCAGCCGCCTTGATCTCCTCGAGCAGCCGGATCTGGTCGATGCGCTCCGGGTCCGAGACGTCCGCGTCGAGCAGAGCGAGCGCGTCCCGCACGCAGCGCAGGTCCGCGGTGCGCATCACCGTCGCCATCTCGTCGTCGAACATACATTCGATGATACCGACCAACCTCCGACACAATCCACGCCGCGCCGCGCCGTCGCGCGGGGTCCGTCGTCGAGGCAAGCTCGCGATTCGAAACGTCCGCCCCACCCGTCCCGCACGCCCCGACCCCCTGTCGCGGAGCTGTCCGGGAGCCTACGATCACCCGAGTGTCGACCCCCGGTCGACGTCACAACTCCACACCCAGCGCGGCAACGCCGAGTCCTGCCCGCCGCCGCTGGTCCGTCCGAGCACGCCGGGCAGGAACGGGGGACCCAGGTTCCACGCGGTGGCCGACCCACAGGGTCGGCGACCACTCGGGGCGCAGCCACTCCGGTGGCGGAGCACCCTTCAGCTCCAGCCCGACAGCTCACCTCGCAGGCGCGGAAAGGGATCCGCCAATGCCTGCCCCCACCGTCCTGCCTGCTCTGGGTCGTCTCCTCGCCTGCGTTCTGGCCTCGCTGGCACTCGTCCTCAGCGTCACCGCACTGGCCTCCCCGGCCCGAGCGCACACCGGGCCGACCGGCTGGGACTGCTTGGCCCACTACGAGTCGACCCACCGGTGGGCCATCAGCTCGGGCAACGGTCACTACGGTGGGCTGCAGTTCTCGCTGTCGACGTGGCGCTACTACGGCGGACCCAACCACTCGGGGAACAGCTACCCGCACAAGGCGACGCGGGCCGAGCAGATCTACGTCGCCAAGCGCGTCGCGTGGCACGGCTGGAACGGTCACCGCGCCCAGGGTGGGCGCAACGCCTGGCCGAACACCTGGTCCCGCTGCTTCTGAGCGCGTGTGGTGCGCACCGTCCGGTCTGGGGCCGGACGGTGACGTGTTGGTGCTCGGGATCGTGCTCGCTCTGGCAGGACTGTGGGTGGCCTCGGGGCGGTCCCTGCCCGGAGCGCGGCTCGGCCGGAGCCGGGCGTCCGAGGGATCGCCGGTGGTGGCTAGCTGGCGGGTGATGACCGGTTTCGGTGCGTCCTACGCCGTGGCCTCGCCCGGTTGCACGATCGCCGCGTTCCTGGCTGTCGTGGTCACCAGCTTCCGCAGCTCCTCCCCCGGCCCCGGGGTGGTGCTCTTCGCCGGTTACGCCCTGGGCATGGGTCTCACTGTCGGCACGGCCGCCACGGCAGTAGCGCTTGCCCGCCGAGGTGTCGTCACCCGGATGCGCCGTGCCGGTGCGGCTCACCCCGTGGGTACGTCCACCTCGAGAGTCTCCCCGCCGTACCCGTTCTCGGTGTCGTGGACCTCGATCGTCACGGTTGAGACCGAGTCCGGAATCTCCAGGCCGGTCTGGGTCCGCGTGAAGGGCTGCTCGTCGGCGTGGTCGTGGGTGAGTTCCTGTTCGCCGAGGACGTCTCCTCCGTCGTCCAGGACGCGCCACCCGTCGGCGTACCGCTCGGCGGTGTCGTAGGCGGAGCTGACGGTGACGTCGACGCTCCAGGTCCCGTCGCTCGCGCGGCGCAGCTCCGCAGCGAGGACGGCGCCGTACGACGCGCGGGTGGTGTCGGGCGTGGTGTCCGCCGTCGCGCTGGCAACGGCGGAGTGTTCGCCCTCACCGGAGCCGGCCGAGTCCGTGCCGGCGCAAGCCGCCACAACGAGAGCCAGGACCGCTACCGGTGCGGCGAGCTGGGCGGCGCGTCGCGCGCAACCTGGCTCCGACCCCATGTCGTCAGCGTAGCCCGCGACGACCACTGGGCGAGCGCCGCTACGAGAGGCGACCGACCGGAGGACGAGACTCGGCGCCGACCCTGCCCCGGCCGGGCCCTGACCTGGTCAGGTGGCTAGGGAGCGTCGGAGCCGCCGGCCGAGGTGTTCGACCCCCACGGTGAGCAGGAGCGAAGTGATCAGCAGCGTGCTGACGACGGGGAAGGCGAAGGAGGACAGGTTCTCTGCGAAGAGCCGCCCCAAACCTGCGGCGCCGACAACCCCGACGACAGCCGTGTCTCGGATGCTCACCTCGAAGCGGTACAGCGTGTAGGTCAGCAGCTGGTGGGTCGATCCGGGCAGGACGGCGGCCAGACCTGCCAGCCACGGTGGCGTGCCCGCCCGTTCGAGGGCCGCGGCGGATGAGCGGTCTTGAGACTCCCACGCCTCGGCCACCAGGCGTCCGAGGATGCCTGCGGCGTAGAGCCCGAGGGCCAGCGCGCCGGGCAGCACGCCGGGGAAGAGGGCGAAGAGGGCGAGAACCGCCCACACGGTCGGGGGCACGGAGCGCAGCGCGAGCAGGACCAGCCGGGCCGGGTAGCGAACCACGGTCCGACCGGCCGCCCATGGCCCCACCGTGACTGTGATGGCCACGGCGACGGTCATCGCCAGGACCGCCATCGCCACGGTGTCCAGCACCGCGTCCACCAGAGCCCCAGCGCCGCCCTCGGGCAGCTCCGGGGGCACGAGGTCAGCGAGCAGCTGGCGGGTGAGCTCCCAGGTGAGGGGGTCGACCAGACCGTCGAGGGACAGGTCGGCTGCCCACCAGCAGCTCACCAGCGCCGGTAGGAGCAGGACAACGGTCGCGCGCGACCAGGGGCGGCGCCGGGCGGATGTCGCCGTCCGATCCCGGCCGCCCGGCCTCATGAGGGGTCCCGCCACCACGGCTGCGACGGTGCCCTCGGCGTCGGCGTTCGCGGCGGGCGCGGAGCCGGCCTTGCGCCGACGGGCGGGCGCACCCGCGCCCACCTCGCGTCGCACCCGGGCCGACCACGCCTCGACCGCAGCCGAGAGCAGCAGGAGGACGTAGACCAGGGTCCAGACCTCCTCCCAGTTGCGTGACTGCAGGGAGACCACGAGCTCCTGCCCGATCCCTCCGGCACCGACGAACCCGAGCAGCACCGTCGACCGGACCGAGCACTCGAAACGGTAGAAGGAGTAGGACAGCAACCCCCTCGACGCGGCCGGCACCAGCGCATAGAGCAGAGCGGGACTCTGGGCCGCACCTGCCCGCCGCAGCGCGAGATAAGGACTGGAGTCGGCGCCGTCGAGGGTGGCGGCGAACACCTGCGCGGTCTGGGCGCCGAAAGGGATGACGAGAGCCAGCACCGCGACGAGCGGGTCCAGGCCCAGGACGCTCACCAGGAGCAGCGCCCAGACCAGCTCGTGGATCGAGCGCAGCGCCACGAGAACGAAACGCAGCCCCGTCCGGACCGCTCGCCACGCCGGTGGCACCCGCCCCGGCCAGGCGGCGTCGCTGAGGATCACGCCCCCCACCAGCCCGAGCACCAGCGCCCCCGCCGCCCCCAGCGCTGCGAAGGCCAGCGTCACCAGGATCGCCTCGCCCACCAGCTGCAGGAAGGTGCCGTCCAGCCTCGGGGTGAGAGCCCGAGCGGCGAGGTCGCCCAGCAGCGCACCGGCGCTGCCGTTGACTGCCTCCCCACTCTCAGGCTGCGCCCGGAGCCAGGCCCAGAGAAGGAGGCCGGCGACCCCCATGAGGAAGACCAACCGACGCCGTACGACCTGACGTCGGGTGACCCCGCGCCGAGCGGCTCGTGAGGGGTCGGTGCGGGTTGCCGCCCGTCCCGGGTCGAGGGCCGTGCTCACGTCGCGGCGTACAGCTCTTCGAGATCGGTCGCGCGCAGGTCCGACATCGCGACATCCAGCACGACGCGGCCGTCGCGCAGGCCGACCACCCGGGTGAAGTGGTCGCGTGCCAGCTCGGGCTGGTGCAGGCTGACGACCGTCGTCGCTGCCCGGGCCACCAGGGTGCCGGGTGCGTCGGTCGGTGCACGGGCGGCTGTGGGTTCCGGTCCGCACAGCAGCCCGAGGACGCGGGCGGAGGTCGCAGGGTCGAGACTCGAGACGGGCTCGTCGGCGACGACGACGTCCGCGTCCTGCACCAGCAGCCGGGCCAGTGCGACGCGCTGTCGTTCGCCGCCCGAGAGCTGCTCGACCCGTGCGTGGGCCGCCCAGCCGAGGCCGACCTCGTCCAACGCGGCCGAGGCCACCTCGTCGGGCCGGGTGGTCACCAGGGCGCGGAGAGCGCGCGACACCGACCAGGCCCCGAGTCGGCCGGCGTTGACGTTGTGAAGCACGCGCACCTGCTCGATCAGTGCGAGGTCCTGGGCGAGGCTGGCCACCCGACTCAGGACGCGTCTGCGGGCCTGACCCGTCAATCCGGCCAGCGGTTGCCCCAGGACGCTCACCTCCCCCTCGGTCGGCGAAACCGCACCCGAGAGCAGGCGCAGCAGGCTGGACTTGCCGGCACCGCTGGCCCCGAGCAGGGCCACCCGCTCCCCTGTGGCGACGCGCAGATCGACCCCGTCCACGGCAGCGTGCCCTCCCACGACGTAGCTGGCGCCACGAAGCTCCAGGGCCGGTGCCACTGAGGTCACGTCACCAAGCCGAGAGAGCGAGCCACGTCCTCGAGCTCGTCGTAGGCCGCGTTGTCCGCTGGCACGAACTCCTCGGCCCCGAACAGGTCGAGCACCTCGGCATCGGCGGGGTCGGAGGCGTCGAGACCGAGCAGGAGGTCGATCACCGCTTGGCGGGTCCCGTCGCCGTACTTCTCGTCGATGTCGGGCCGAACGAGCCAGTGGTAGTCGGCGTACCCGGGGGTACGCCAGAGCACCTGCACTCCGCTGAGGTCGACGTCCCCGGCTTCCTGGGTCGCGGTGAACACCTGCTCGTTGACCGCGCCGACCTCGAAGGCGCCGCTGGCGACCGCCTCGATCGTGGCGTCGTGACTTCCCGAGAACCCGGGCTTGCCCGAGAGCTCGTCGATCGCGACATCAGCCTGCTCGAGGAAGTACTCCGGCATCAGTCGCCCGGAGGTGGAGGTCTCGCTGCCGAAGGTCAGGCTGCGCCCGCGCAGCGCCGTCAGTCCCGAGACGTCGTCGAACGGCTCCAGTCCCGACTCCCGGGTCGCGATGAAGAGGCTGTGGAAGTCGGCGTCGATGTCGCGTTGGACCACGGCATCGGCCCCCGGCACCAGCTCACGTGCCTGGACCCCGGTGAGCCCGCCCATCCACGCGAGATGGATGTCGCCGCGCTGGAAGGCACGCACCACCGCGGTGTAGTCCGTGACGGGTCGGTAGCGCACCTTCAGACCGGTGGCCTCACTGAAACGATCGGCCATCGCAGGGTAGAGCCGGTTGAGCAGCTCCGGGTCCTGGTCGGGGATGGCTGAGATGCCCAGCGGACCGACGGCCGCTGCCGCCGCTCTCCGAGCTCGCGTCGGATCCACAGGCAGCGGTGCCGAGCACCAGTGCGGTGCCGAGAAGCACGTTGCGGCGGGAAAGATTGATCATCGGGCGACCTTGTCTCGAGGGGTGGTGACGAGTGCGACGACTGCCAGGCAGAGCAGGAGCGCTGCCGAGGTCGGCGTGCCACCGAGCAGCGGGTCGGTGAAGCCGAGCTGGGCGTGCAACGACGCGGCTCCCAGTACGGCGATGCCGGCGGCGACCTGCCCCGCGCGCGCGACCCCGCGTGAGGCCAGCAGCACGAGGCCCCCCACGGTGAGCATCACGAGAGCGCCTAGCAGGTTGTACTCACCCAGCGACATCGAGATGTCGGTGTTGCGCAGGCCAGGGCCCGTGCCGGCCAGCGGGTCGTCGAGGCTGAGCACCAGGCTGTAGGCGCCGACCACGAGGGCCAGCACGCCCCAGCCCGTCTGGAGGGCACGGGGGCCACGGAGCCCGGCTCGCACGGCGTCGACCGCGGCCGAGCGCCCCGCCGTGCCGAGCAGCAGCACGACGTGTGCTCCGATCATCAGCCAGTAGGACCACGGCCACTCGTTGGGCGCAAAGGCCACCGAGAGGGCGATGGCTCCGGACTGGGCGATGCCCAGAGCGGCGGCGGCCCGTACGGCGGTGCCGGTCAGGAGCAGGACGGCCAGCGCCGTCTCGGCCACGATGACGCCGTAGCCGAACAGGGTGATGTTCGGCAGCACGACGGTCTCCACCACCCACGAGAAGGGCGGGAGGACCGGGTCGGAGACGGCGTAGGCGGTGAAGTGGTAGAGGCCGTTGTCGGCTTCCTCGCCGAAGTCGGGTGCGCGCTTCCAGGCCACGTTGTAGAGCCACAGCAGCCCCAGGAGGATGCGCAGCGAGGCCAGGCCGATGTCGCGGGGGCGGTCGCCGATGGCGACCGCAGGGCCGATGAGCCACTGGAGTCGATCACGCACAGCGGAACACCTCCCGGCCCGAGGCCGCCGCGGCTCCCTGGACCTCCAGGATGTCGTTGACCACCCCGAAGACCTCGGCGAGCGGCAGCGGCGCGTCCGCGATCCTCATGTTCGGGTTGGTCACGGCCACCGGGTGCCACCAGGCGCCGTCGGCGGTGATGACCGGCTCCGGCGCGAGCGAGTCGAGGGACACGTGGACGCCGGCGTCGGCGAAGCCCTCCTGAGCGACCGGGCGGATGACCCTGTCCTCGACGTCGATCCCCTCCTGGTCCAGGCGGGCGTGCAGCGCGGTGACGCCCTCGGGGTCCTCGTCGAACATCGTCGCAGCCACGCGGACCCGGAAACCGAGGCTGCGAGCGAGGCCGATGCCGTCGAGCGCGCGCGCCCAGGAGCCCTTGCCGCGCTGCGAGTCGTGCAGCTCGGGACCGGCCGAATCGAGGCTGACCTGAAGGGTCACAGAACGGTCCATCGCCTCCAACGTCGCTCGGCGCGTGCCACGGCCGAAGACCATCGCGTTGGTCAAGATGGTGCGATCGAACCCGTCAGCAGCGTCGACGAGGTCGCCGAGCTCGGGATGCATGAACGGTTCACCGCCGGTCAGGAACACCTCGCGGCCACCCATCTCGCCGAACTGGGAGTAGGCCTCGCGCATCATGGCCAGGTCGACGCGGCGTGCGGCCGCCTTGGGTGAGGACTCGGCGCAGCAGTAGAGGCAGGCGAGGTTGCAGTCGAAGTTGGTGTAGACCCAGAGCCGCTCGCCCACCGGCGTCTGTGAGCCCTGGCTGAAGACCGTCCCCACCGCCCCGCCCTTCCGCACGGCGAACCACCACGGTCCGGCCTCGGCCTCTGCCTGGCTCGCGGCGATGTCGTTGCCGACCATCTCCGCCCATGCCGGTAGGTCATCGACCACGCTCGGCTCGGCTGAACGGATCGCCAGAAGAGCGCCGTCGTCCAGGCGTCGCATCGCCCGGGTGATGAGCAGGAGCAGACCGCTGCCGCAGTCCATGTCGCCACCGTCGATGACCGTCCGTACCGTCGGGAAGCCGTCGGGGGGTAGCGGATGTAGTGAGGAGGGCATGGAGTCAACCTAACGTCGGGGCGAAGAGGACAACGAGATCGGTCTCCGAGGCGTTCGCCTTGCCTTCGCAGCTGGCGACCGACAGGCTTGCTCCGTGACGCCCACGACGCAGGACCGCCCCGATGACGCCACCTCTCGGCTCAGCTTCTGGGAGGACGTCCACGGTGGGAAGTCGGTCGACTCGGTGTCGTGGTGGCAGTCGGTCCCGGGCCTCTCGCTCGATCTCGTCGACCGCGCCGGCGTGCCCCACGACGCCGGCGTCATCGACGTCGGAGCGGGCTGGTCGACCTTGGTCGACCACCTCGTGGAACGGGGCTTCACCGACGTGTCCGCGATCGACCTCTCGAAGACGGCGCTGCAGACCGTCCGTGACCGCCTCGGTCCCGCCGGGCAGGACGTCACGCTCACCATGGCCGACGTCCTCGATCTGGACCTGCGCCGCACCTTCGACGTCTGGCACGACCGCGCTGTCTTCCACTTCCTCACCGAGGAGGACGAGCGGGACGACTACCGGGCCTCTCTCGGCAGGCACACCGATGCAGGCTCGTGGGCCGTGGTTGCGACCTTCGGGCCTGACGGACCGACCCACTGCAGCGGATTGCCGATCGTGCGCTACAGCCACGACGACCTGGCCGCCGAGTTCCCCGGCTGGACGCTTGTCGACGTCGCCGGGGACGACCACGAGACTCCGTGGGGAACCATCCAGCAGTTCACCGCGGTGCTTCTCCACAGGGCCTGACCCGAGGTCCTGTGTCGCCACGGCGGTCATGACCGGGTCTCCTCCAGCGGTGGGTGGGTTCGGTGCTTGTTGTGGGAACCCGTTGAGGGGGCCCCGTCCTTCCCGGTCGACGGGCCTGACTGCTCCGGGGTCACCGCCCACCGTGGCTCTGGGGTCTCGGGCAGGCTCACCCGCATCCGGGCTCCCGGTCGGACGTCGTCACCAGCCGGGAGCTCCACCTCGACGCGTGAGCCGTCGTCGCCCTCGAGCGAGGCGATGACACGGGTGCCGGTGGGGCGGCGGCGCACCACGTGCGCACCGATTCCCGCACCCGCGCCGCCGTGCGGGTCGGGGTCCAGTCGCAACGCCTCGCGTCGGACCAGCAGCACCGCACCGCGCGCGGTGGCACCGTTCGCGACGGGCACCCGACCCCAGGCGGAGTGGTGGACGCCGTCGCGGACGGTGCCGTGAACCTCGGTGAAGCCCCCGAGCAGGCGCGCAACGGGAATGCTCGCGGGGCGTCGGTAGAGCTCGGTCATGGGGGCCTGCTGCTGCACGGCCCCGTCGATCAGCACGGCGGTCGACTCGGCGAGTGCCGCCTCGTCGAGGTCGTGGGTGACCAGCAGGACGGTGGGTGCCAAGGCCGCACGGACCTCACCGAGCAGGTCGTGCATCGAGACGCGCAGCTCACGGTCCAGCGAGCTGAAGGGCTCGTCGAGCAGCAGTGCGCCTCGCTCGGCGGCGAGCGCGCGGGCGAGCGCCACGCGTTGCTGCTGGCCGCCGGAGAGGGAGGCCACGCCTCGACTGTCGAAGCCCTCGAGGTGGACCAGCCGAAGGTATCGACGGGCGCAGCGCCTGGCCTCGCGTCGACGGACACCGGCCAGGCGGGGGGCGAAGCCGACGTTGCCGGCGACGTCGAGGTGATCGAAGAGCAACGGGCTCTGGAACATGACGGTGAGATCGCGTCGCTCCGTCGGCTCCCCGCCCACGTCACGGCCGTCGACCAGCACCTGGCCGGCCGTGGCGCGCTGCAACCCCGCGGCAACTCGCAGCAAGGTGCTCTTGCCGGACCCCGAGGGTCCGACCACCGAGACCATCTCGCCATCGGCGACCGCCACCGAAACCCCCTTCAGGGCGTGGTCGCCTGCGTCCGGGTAGCGATGCCACACGTCGCGCATCTCCAACGTGCTCATCAGCGCACCCTCTCCCTTGCAGGCATCGGGTCGACGGTGGTGGCGGTGCTGACGGAACGGTCGCGCCGCCGCAGGCCGACCACGGCGGTCACCAGCAGCACCGGCGGGAGCAGGGTCGCCAACGCAATCGCTGCGACCATGGCGTCGTTGCCCGAGGCGGAAGCCGCAGACCCGAGCAGCACCGGTGCGGTCACCACCTGGCCCCCTCCCACCAGCAGCGTCACGACGTAGTCGCTCCATCCCACGAGGAAGGCGAGCAGCGCCGCTACGACGATGCTGCCGCGCATCGCCGGCAACACCACCCGCACCCGCGCCTGCCGTGTGGTCGCCCCCAGTGCCCGCGCCTGCGCCTCGAGCTGAGGTGAGGTCCGGGCGAACCCGGTCGCGCTGGTGTACGCCGTGTAGGGGATGGCCACGACCGCCAGGAGCAGCACCACCGAGACCAGCTCGGGGAGCCCGACGCGGATCAGCACCACGTCGAGTCCCATCGCGACCGCGAACGGCGGCAGCACGAGAGGCACCAGCAGGAGTCCGACCACCAGCCGTGGGCGCCTGGTGAGGCGCCACCCGAGCACCCGACCGGTCATCACGCCCAGCGGTGTCGCGACCGCGGCCACCGCCAGGCCGAGCGCCGTCGAACGGATCAGTGCCATCGGCAGACCTGCCGAGGTCGCGTCCCGCCACCCGGCCGGCCCCCACGCTCGCGGCAGTGGGTCGGGGAAGCTCCACCGCTCCGCCCCGGCCCACACGAGCACCGGCAGCAGCGGGACGACGAGCCACAGGAGCGCCACGGAAACCGACGCCGCGTAGGTCGGTCGCCTCACGAGGACACCTCCGCGGTCAGGCCGCGCAGTCGCGGCAGCGTGGCGAGGGCGGGCACGGCCAGGCACGCAGCGAGGGCAGCGCCCGTGACGGCGGCAGCAGCGGCCGCCGGCCGGTCGGTCAGCTCGATCGAACCGAACAAACGGAACGCCAGGACCGGCAGCGGCTCCGGAACGGCGCGACCGAGCAGCCAGGCAACCTCGTATGACCCGATGGCGTAGACGAGCGTGACCAGTGACGCGGCTGCCACGGCTGGGACCGCGGTGGGGACCAGAACGCGGGTCACCCGGTGCCAGCCGCGCGCTCCCAGACCGGCCGCGACCTCCATGCGCGCACGGTGGCCCGGAGCCACGGCCGCGAGGATCACCAGCGCCACGAAGGCGGACTCCTTCCACGCCAGCTCCAGCACCGTGGCCACCGGCCAACGACCGCCGACGAGCTCCGGCCAGCCGCTACCGCTCAGAGACGCCGCCACGCGTGCTCCGACTCCTCCGTCGGCGAGCAGCAGCGACACCGATGTGGCGCCCACCAGGTGGGGGACGGCCAGGACGGCGAGGCACGACACCCGTACGACGGCCGCCGCCCGGCCGCCACGCAGCATCAGCATCGCCAGCAACAAGCCGACCGCCGCAGCCAGCACAGTCGCCGGCGCCGCGATCAGCAACGATGCCCCGATGCCGGCGGCGAGGTCGGGCGCTGCGGAGCGCCACCCCCCGAGACCGGGCGTCGGCTGTCCGTAGAGCGGCATCAGTCCGACCGACGTGGCCAGCACCGCGACCATGCCGGTGCCCGCCACCAGAGTGATCGTCACGATCCCCGGCGCAGCGCCGCCGGCTCCCCGAGACGTCACCGGCGCCCCAGGACCTCGCGGCGCCAGCCCTCGTCCAGCGGCGACACCCAGCGCGAGGACAGCTCGGGCTGAGCGTTCTCGGACAGCTCCTCGTAGGCTGGGACGACCGGCGAATCGGGCAGCCGGTCGAACGCACGCGCCGCAGAGTCGTCGAGCAGGTCCTCGTCGAGCACGGTGAACTGGCCCCAGACGTCCGGGTCGGCCTTGGCCACCTGCTGCTCCGGCGAGAGCGCGAGGTCGGCCACGACCATCGCGCCTGCCTGGTCCGGTGAGCTGGAGGGAATGGCGAGGAAGCTGGCGTTTCCGACGGTCCCGTCCTCGACTTCCAGCACCCGGGTCGTCGGCGGGAAGGTGCCGTCAGCGACCAGCTCGGTCAGGGTCGCAGGACCGTAGGTCATCGTGAAGTCGACCTGACCGTCGGCGTAGAGCCGCTCGAGCGCCGCCTGGTCGCGCGGGTAGGTGCGTCCGTCGCGCCACAGCGCCGGTGCCAGGTCGCGCAGGCGTTCCCACAGCGCCGGCGTCAGCTCCTCGTAGGGCTCGTTCGTCGAATCTCGCAGGAACGGCCTCCGGATCGCCGGAGACCCCGTAAAGGGCCTGGCGGACGAAGACGGAGCCGGTGAAGTCCGGCGGCGCCGGGTAGGTGAACCGTCCCGGGTGCGCCTCGGCCCAGTCGAGCAGCCCGGCGACGGTGGTCGGCGGGTCCGTGACGCGCTCCGAGTCGTAGGCGAAGGTGAACTGCGCCTTGTGCCAGGGAGCCTCACACCCCTCCACGGCCACGCCGAAGTCCTCGGTGACCAGGGGGTCGTCGTCGGCGACGTACTGCATGCTGGGCAGGTCGTCGGCCCATCCGCACAGCCAGGCGCCGGCCTCCTGGCCGGTGGCGAAGTTGTCCCCGTTGACCCAGACCAGGTCGACCGACCCGTCGTCGGCACCGGCTGCGCGCTCAGCCAGCAGTCGCCGCATCGCGTCCTTGGTGTCCGCGACCGGCACCCGGCGCAGCGTGACGCCGAGGTCGGCCGCAGCCGGGGCCAGCACGTCGTCGACGTAGGCGTTGCCGCGCTGGTCGCCGCCATACATCCACAGGTCGACCGTCTGCCCCTCGGCCTCGAGCAGTATGTCGTCCCACGGGCGCTCGGGCGAGACCGCGGCGTTCTCCGCGGCAGGGGCGGCACACGCACCCACGAGAAGCGCGGACGCCAGTGCGACGGCGGACGCGGCCTTGGGGCGAGGGCTCATGGGACCTGTGTCTCCTCGGGTCAGGGTTCGCCACCGGGTCTCCCGGTGGCCCCACGGGAACACGTTGGGGGTCTCGAGGACTTCCCCACCCGTGGAACGCATCGAGGGGCGAGGACGAGGGTGGGCCTGGGCGCGCGTCGGCGCGTTGGCAACCCTTCTGGCCACCGTGCTCGTCGTTGAGCAGCTGCGCGGGTGGGACGACGTGCGCCTGCTGCGCGAGCAGGTCGCCGCCGCCGGGTCGCTGGGAGCCGCCGTCTTCGTCGCCGGGTACGCCGTGCTGGTGCTGCTGCCGGCCCCCAAGGCGGTCCTCACGGCTCTGGGCGGGGCCCTCTACGGGCTGTGGCTGGGTGCCCTGCTGTCCTGGACGGGTGCCCTCGCCGGAGCCCTCGCAGCCTTCGGCCTGGGCCGAGTGCTGGGTCGCGATGCGGTCGAGAGACTCGCCGGCGGACGCGTGGCGCGCGTCGACCAGCTGCTGTCAGCGCACGGCCTGGGCGCGATGATCGGCGTACGCCTGGTGCCGGTGCTGCCCTTCACCGCCATCAACTACGCGGCCGGGCTGACGGGTCTGAGCTGGCGTCATTACGCGGCGGGAACCGCCCTGGGCATGGTCCCGGGCAGCCTCGCCTACGCGGCGCTGGGCGCCTGGGGTGCCGACCCCTGGGGCATCTTCGCCGCTGTGGCTGCGCTGGTGGTCCTGGTCGTCGTGGGTGCACTCGTCGGTCGGACCCTGCTGGGCCGCGACGACGGCACGGTCGCCTGTCCCGCCGATGAGGAGGCCTGATGTTCGACGCCGTCCTGCGGCGCCGCCTCGACGCCCCCCTGGCCCGGGTCGCCGGCCTCCTCGACCGCTCGTGGATCAGCCCCGACCGACTGACCCTCGCGGGTCTCGCGCTGGGGCTCGCCAGCGCCGTGCTCGCCGCGGGCCAGCTCTGGGGATGGGCCTTGGCTGCCTGGCTGCTGTCGCGGGCAATGGACGGTCTCGACGGGCCCCTGGCACGGTGCCGTGCCGGCCAGGGCTCCGCGTCCGGCGGCTTCCTCGACATCACCGCGGACTTCATGGCGTACGGCGCCACGGTCGTGGGTGTGCTGGTCGGCACCGCCCCCACCTCGGCGTCCCCGGGCCACTGGCTGCCCTTCGTAGCCGTGCTGCTGGCCTACTACGTCAACGGCACCGCGTTCCTCGCCTTCTCCTCGATCGCGGAACGCACCGGGCACCACATCGAGGACGGCCGCTCCTTGAGCTTCCTGGAAGGCATCGCCGAAGGCGCCGAGACGATCTTCGTGCACTCGCTGTGGCTGCTCGTGCCGACGCACGCTCCGCTCATCGCCTCGGTGTGGGCGGCTGTGGTCGGCGCCAGCGCCGTGCACCGCATCGCCATGGGATACCGAACACTGCGCCACCCACGCGACGCCCCGTAGCTGCCGAGCCGTGTGTCGTCTCCGAGGTCGGGAAGACCCCGGACCGGCTCCCGGGTTCCGAGTGACGTGACGACGACTTCCACACGATCCGGGACCACCACCGAGCCACCACGACCCGAGGCGTCCCCTCGAACGGCAGCACTGCGACTGCTGGCGCTGGTGCTGGTCTTCGTCGTGGCATCGGTTGCTCTGCACCTCAGCGGCTGGAACGGGCCCGAGCGCCTGCAAGCACTGGTGCAGTCGGCTGGTTGGGCAGGCGTCGTCGTGTTCGTGGTGGGTTACGCCTTCCTGGTGCTCGTGCCGACGCCGGCGTCGGTGCTCACGATCCTCGGCGGTGCCCTGTTCGGAGTGTGGTGGGGGGCGTTGCTGGCCTGCGCCGGTGCCCTGCTCGGTGCCCTCGGAGGGTTCGCGATCGGTCGTCGTCTCGGACGGTCGGCGGTGGACCGATTGCTGCACGGCCGCTTGCAGCAGGCCGACCAGGTGCTGGCCCACCACGGCCTGGTCGCCGTCCTCGCCGTCAGGCTCCTGCCCCTGTTCCCTTTCACCCCGCTGAACTACGCCGCGGGACTGTTGGGTGTCCGTGGTCGCGACTACGTCCTCGGCACCGTCGTGGGGATCGTGCCCGGAGTCCTCGCCTACGCCGCGGTCGGCGCCTCGGGCGCCGACCCGCGTGGCATCGCCATCGGCGCCGGCGGACTGATCGCACTGACCCTGCTCGGCGGGGCCGTCGGTCGCCGCTTGCTCACCAGCTCCGCTCAGTCGCGGTAGCCGGCCATCCAGCGCCGGTCGATGCGGCGCTTGAGCGCCAGGCTGAAGCGACCGAGCCACCACCAGCGGCCCCTGACAGCCAGCGCGGTCCCGGCACCCAGGTCGAGGATCGACAGCGCCTTCTGCTGTGGTTGGTAGACCGGAGCGGGCGCGCCGCTGACACGGGCCTCCAGTGCGGCGAGCAGCACGGGCCCCTGCCGGACCCCGTGCACGCCGATGCGCGGCAGGCGGGTCGGGAGGAAGTCCGCGCAGTCGCCGACGGCGTACACGTCGTCGTGGTCGCGGTGCTGGAGCGTGGCGTGCACAGGGAAGCCGTCGGGGCCGCCCAGCGGAAGCCGCGTCGCCAGCGGTGGGGCGGTGAGCCCGGTGGCCAGGAGCACCGTGTCGTGGGGCACGCGCGTGCCGTCGCGGAGCACGACCTCGTCCTCGGCGACCCGCTCGACGCCGACCCCCGTCATGCTCACCACACCTCGCTGCTCGAGCAGGCGAGCGAGCCGGGTCCCGGCCGGCGCTGGGAGGAAGTCGCCGACCCGTCGGCCCGACGCGATGAGGTGGACGCGATCGGTGTCGCGGCGTGAGGCCAGGTGGGAAGCGAGCTCGACCCCGCTGGGGCCGGCACCGACGACGGTGAGGTGGTGGCCGCGGTCAGCAGGTGGCGTCGCCAGGCGGTCGCGCAGTCGGACCAGGTCGCTCAGCGGCTTGACGCCCACGGATCCCGGCGGCCATCTCCACGCCCGAAGGCACAGAGGCGACGCTGCCGATGTTGAAGGACACCACATCCCACGCGATCTGGGTGCCGTCCGCCAGGGTCACGGTCCTCGCTGCCGGGTCGACGCCGCTGACGTGGCCCTGCCGGTGGTCGACCGCGCCGCCGCGCGCCAGGGCGGCGACGTCGATCCTGCCCTCGGCGGGGTCGCGACCACCGGCCGCGATGGCCGACGCGAGCACCGCTGTAGTCGAACCAGCGGGGCGCCACGAGCGTGGTGCGGTAGCCGGCCCGCGCGAGACGGGAGGCGTGCCGGAGCAGGTGGAGGTGGGCGTGCCCCGCTCCGACCAGGACGAGGCGGCGCTCAGGCGGCACGGCGCTCGAGCCACCAGCGACGAGACCGCGCCAGCGTCTGCAGCGCGCGCCGGGTCGCGGGGCGGGCGAGCTGCTCACGGACGTCCGCGATCGCGGCGTTCCACGCGCCGTCGTTCCACGTCGGGTAGGCGTGGGTGATCCCGGCCAGGTCGCGCGTGCGCAGGCCCCGCCGTACGGCGAGTGCGAGCTCGCCGAGCGTCTCCCCGGCCCGGGGGCCGACGACGGTGGCGCCGAGGATCCGCCCCTTGCCGTCCACGGCGAGGCGGGTGAGACCGTCGGTCTGGTCCTCGGTCACCGCCCGGTCGACGTGGCGGTGCTCCAGCGTGAGGATCCGGATCCCCTCGCGCTCGCGCCCGGTGTCGATGCCCACGGCCGCGACCTCCGGGTGGGTGTAGGTCACGCGAGGCACGGCGGAGGTCTCCACCGAGCGTCGTACGCCCAGCACCGCGTTGCTGGCCGCCAGGCTGCCGTGGACGCCGGCGACGTGGGTGAACTGCGGGTGGCCGGTCAGGTCGCCGGCCGCCCAGACGCGGGGGTTGGTGGTGCGCAGCCGGGCGATCGACGACGACGAAGCCTCTCTCGTCGACGCTCGACCCCGACCGTCGTCCAGCCCGAGGTCGCTCGTGCGTGGCCGGCGGCCCACCGCGACCAGCAGCCGGTCGAACTCGACCGTGCTCCCGTCCTCGAGGTACAGCGTCCCCGCATGGCGATCGCCGGACGCGGCGACCGAGGTCACCGATGCACCTGTCCGGACCTCACGCCCTCCGACTCCAGGGCGCGGTGGACGACGGCGGCGGCGTCCGGCGTCCTCGCGCGGGAGCACCCGCGCGGCGCCCTCGACCAGGGTCACCTCGACTCCCAGCCGGGCCAGGCCCTGGCCCAGCTCGCAGCCGATGCTGCCCGCGCCGAGGATCGCCAGCCGGCGGGGGGCCTCGGTCGAGGTCCCACACGGTGTCGCTGGTCAGGATCTCGAGGTCTGCCAGCCCCGGGACCGGCGGGACGGCCGGAGCCGCGCCGGTGGCGAGGACCGCCTGCGTGAAGTGGACCGTCTCGCCGTCGACGTCGAGCACCCCGTCCCCGCGGAAGCGGCCGTGACCGTCGCGCACCGTCACCCCGGCGGCGGTCAGCGCCTCGGGGGAGTCGACGGGCGCGATCTGGCGGATCGCCGCGTGCACGTGCTCCATGGCGTGCGCGAAGTCGACGTCGCACGTCGTCGACGTGCACGCCGAAGCGGCCGGCGCTCCGCGCACTGGCCGCCGCCTCCGCTGCGGCCAGCAGTGCCTTGGAGGGCACGCACCCCGTCCACAGGCAGTCACCGCCGGTGCGGTCGCGCTCGACGAGGAGGACCCGGGCGCCCAGGCTGGCGGCGGTCTTGGCCGCCACGATGCCCGCGGTGCCGCCGCCGAGGACGACCAGGTCCCACCGGTCGAGCGCCGCTCACGCCCGCCGCCCGTCGATCAGGTCGTCGAGGACGACACGCATCCGGTCGACGGTGGCGGGGTCCACCGGGCGACGCCCCGACCACAGCGACAGGGCACGGTGCAGCAGCCGGTGCTGCCGCATGACCTCGCTGCACTTCTCGCACGTGGCCACGTGCTCCTCGAGGCGGGTGACCTCGCCCGGGGTGAGAGGCGCCGCCGGATCGGCGTCGAGGTAGCGCTGGATGCGTCGTGCCGTCCAGTGGCACGTGAGCATCTGCCGGAGCGCTCCGCTCATGACTGCTCTCCTCGGGTGGTGGTGAAGGTGGGGCCGAGCGCCTTGCGCACGCGTTGGCGGGCACGGCTGAGGCGGGACATCACGGTGCCGACGGGCACGTCGAGGACGGCGGCGGCCTCGGCGTACGACAGGTCGTGCACGTCGACCAGCACGAGGGCGGAGCGGAACTTGGGGTCCAGGGCGGCGACCGCAGCCTGGAGGGCACCGTCCAGCTCCTGGCTCACGTAGGTCTCCTCCGCGCCGGGTGCTGCCGAGGCACCGAACGCGGGCCGTGAGGCGTGGATGAGCTCCCAGTCGTCGACGGCGATCGGTCGACGCCGACGGTGCATGTTCGCGTTGGTGTTGCGCACGATCGTGAGCAGCCATGCCCGCGGGTGGCGGCCGTCGAACCGGTCGATGGCACGGAACGCCCGCACCAACGACTCCTGCACCAGGTCTTCGGCGTCGGCTGCGTTCCCGGTGATGCTGCGTGCCACGCGCAGCATCACCTCGATCTCCGGCTCGACGACCTCCCCGAACGCGCGACGCCGCTCGACGTCGTCTGGGGTCCTCGCCTCGCTCATGCCCCGGGAACCCGACGGGGGTCTGGATGTGTTCCCGTGGGGAGGACAGTCACCGCGACCGCCCCCGTCCCGGCGACACAAGCGGGAACAAGCGACTCGAGGAGTTTCGATGTCACACGCACCTGATGAGCCTGACACGCAGGGTTCCGCCCGCCCCGACCTGGTGCTCCTCGACGTCAACGAGACGCTCTCGGACCTCACCCCGCTGGGGCAGGTCTTCACCGAGGTCGGACTGGACAGTGACGAGCGTCCGGCGTCTGGTTCGCCGAGGTGCTGCGCGACGCGTTCGCGCTCACACTCCTCGGCGACAACCCGTCTTTCGCCGACATCGCTACGGCGTCGCTTCGGGTCCGGTTGTCGGCGGCAGGATCATCGGACGCGGCGGCGGGTGCCCAGCGAGTGATGGACCGCTTCGCCGGCCTCGACCCGCACCCCGACGTCGTCCCCGGCCTGCTGGCCCTCGCGGCGGCCGGGTGCCGCGTCGTGACGCTCAGCAACGGTTCCGCGGCCGTGGCCAGGGCGCTGCTCGAGGAGACGCCCGCTGGCGCGGTCGTCGAGGACTACCTCTCGGTTGCCGACGCCGGTGCCTGGAAGCCTGCCGCAGAGGCCTACGCCCATGCGTTGAGGGCGACGTCGGTTTCGGCTTCCCGCACGATGTTGGTCGCGGTCCACCCGTGGGACATCGCCGGCGCAGGACGAGCAGGCCTTCGCACGGCCTGGATCAATCGCGACGGCGTCGACTACCCCGACCACTTCGCTGCGGCCGACGTGGAGGCGTCAGCGTTGGTCGAGCTCGCCTCGATCTTCAGCCGCTGACGTGAGAGGGCCGGCGCCGGCCCTCGGTCAAGGCAGCGGTCGCGTCACAGCGCGGGCGCCTCCGGCACGTCGAGCTCGGTGTGCACGTGGTGGTTGAAGTAGTTCGTGAGCAGGTTCAACGTCACGTGAGCCGACAGCTCCGTCAGCTGCTCCTCGCTCCACCCGGCGTCCACGGCAGCCTTCCAGGCGGCGTCACTGGTGTTGCCGACCGTGGCGGTGTACTCACGAGCCAGGTTCAGCAGCGCGTCGAGCTTGGGGTCGGAGTCCACCTCACCGCGGCGGATCGCGATCATCTCGTCGTCGCTGAGTCCGGCCGCCTTGCCGCCGCCGGTGTGCGCAGACTGGCAGTAGGTGCACTCGTCCTGGTTGCCCACCGCCAGAGCGATCGCCTCGCGGACGCGGGCGTCCAGCAGCGCGTGCTCGCGGATGACCTCCTGCAGAGCGACGTAGGAGTGCAGCACCGCCGGGGAGTGCGCCATCTCGCCGTGGATGTTGAGGACCTTGCCGTACTTCTGCTCCAGCTGCTTGAGCGCGTCACGGCTCGCCTCCGGCGCGCTGTCGGTGGTGTGGACGGGAATGCGGGGCATGTCTTCTCCGGATTCATGGGGATGAGTTGGACTCTCCGGGAACCCGCTCAGCCGCGCGACTCATTCCATCGGCAGCGCCGACCCGGACTGGCAGACGCTGAGTTCCCAGGACGGGGACACCACGCCGGGCGCCGGTCCGCCCGCACTGTCGTTGGTCCGTGGCGCGCACGGTGCGCTGCCTAGCCAGGTCGTCGAGGGGCTGTGCCGACGTGGCCGGCCGGGCCACACGGCAAGACTGGCCCGGTTCCCTCAGGAACCGGACCAGTCGCTGACACCTCCACCGGCATGACCTAGGAGCTCGACGGGCTCGAGGTCAAGCCTTTGTGTCCGTTCACATCAGCTGCAGCCGCTGGTGGAGCCGCAGCCCTCGCAGACGTAGCAGGAGCCGGCGGGTCGCATCTTGGTGCCGCAGGTGAAGCAGAGCGGGCTGTCGACCGCGGTGCCGGTGATCTTCTCCATCAGCTCGGCGCTCGTGTGAGCACCCCGCGGAGCCTCCTTGACCGCGGCGGCCTCGACCGACGGGGAGGGGGTCTCGACAGGCTCGACCACCGAGGCGGTCTCCTTGAGCGACTCCGCCTCGCTGACCTCCACGACGTCGTCGGCCGTGGCCTCGTAGGAGCCCGTCTCGAGCTGCCGCTGACGCTCCTCGGCCGAGTAGATGCCAAGCATCGACCGGTCGTCGAAGCCCATGTAGTCGAGGGCCAGGCGACGGAAGATGTAGTCCATGATCGACTGCGACATCCGCACGTCCGGGTCGTCGGTCAGACCGGCCGGCTCGAAGCGAAGGTTGGTGAACTTCGAGACGTAGGTCTCCAGCGGCACGCCGTACTGCAGGCCGATGCTGACCGCGATCGAGAAGGCGTCCATCACGCCGGCCAGGGTCGAGCCCTGCTTGCCGAGCTTGAGGAAGATCTCACCGAGCTCACCGTCGGGGTGGGCTCCGGAGATCATGTAGCCCTCGGCGCCGCCGACCGTGAACGACGTCGTGCGGCTGGTGCGCGACTTCGGCAGACGCTTGCGGAAGGGCTTGTGCACCTCGACGACCGTGGCCTCGACCGCGGGCTCGGCGTCCTTGGCCTTCGCCTTGCCGTCGGCCAGCGGCTGACCGACCTTGCAGTTGTCGCGGTAGATCGCCGTGGCCTTCAGGCCGAGCTTCCACGACTGCAGGTAGACGTCCTCGATCTCCTCGACGCTGGCGGACTCCGGCAGGTTGACCGTCTTGGAGATGGCTCCGGACAGGAACGGCTGGGCCGCCGCCATCATCCGCACGTGACCCATCGGGGCCAGCGGGCGGGCGCCCATGGCGCAGTCGAAGATCTCGTAGTGCTCGGTCCTCAGGCCCGGGGCGTCGATCACGTGGCCGTGCTCGCCGATGTACTCGACGATCGCCTCGACCTGCTCCTCCTGGTAGCCCAGCTTGCGCAGGGCCCGCGGCACCGTCTGGTTGACGATCTGCATGGAGCCGCCGCCGACGAGCTTCTTGAACTTGACCAGCGAGAAGTCCGGCTCGATGCCGGTCGTGTCGCAGTCCATCATGAAGCCGATCGTGCCGGTCGGCGCCAGCACGGAGGCCTGGGCGTTGCGGTAGCCGTTGCGCTCGCCGAGCTTCACGACCTTGTCCCACACGTCGGTGGCCAGGACGTGCACGTCGCGGTCGTGGCTGTGCACGCTGCGGACGGCGTCGTTGGCGGCCTGGTGCTTGCGCATGACCCGCTTGTGGGCCGTCGCGTTGCGGGCGTAGCCCTCGTAGGGCCCCACGACGCCGGCGAGCTCGGCCGAGCGCTTGTACGACGTGCCGGTCATCAGGCTGGTGATCGACGCCGCCATGGCGCGGCCGCCGTCGGAGTCGTAGCCCAGACCCATCGCCATCAGCAGCGCGCCGAGGTTGGCGTAGCCGATGCCGAGCTGACGGTAGTCGCGCGTGGTGTCGCCGATGGACTCGGTCGGGAAGTCGGCGAAGCAGATGGAGATGTCCATCGCGGTGATGATGACCTCGACGGCCTTCGCGAAGAGCGCGCCGTCGAAGGTGTCGTCGTCCTTCAGGAACTTCATCAGGTTCAGCGAGGCCAGGTTGCACGAGGAGTTGTCGAGCGACATGTACTCCGAGCACGGGTTCGAGGCGGTGATGCGACCGGTCTCGGGGTTGGTGTGCCAGTCGTTGATCGTGTCGTCGTACTGCAGGCCCGGGTCCGCGCACTCCCACGCCGCGACCGCGATCTTGCGGAACAGCTCACGGGCGTCGACGGTCTCGATGACCTCACCGGTCCCGCGAGCGCGCAGACCGAAGTCGGTGCCGTCCTCGACGGCGCGCATGAACTCGTCGGTCACGCGGACCGAGTTGTTGGCGTTCTGGTACTGCACGGAGGTGATGTCGCGGCCACCCAGGTCCATGTCGAAGCCGGCGTCGCGCAGGGCGCGGATCTTGTTCTCCTCGCGCGCCTTGGTCTCGACGAACTCCTCGATGTCCGGGTGGTCGACGTCGAGGACGACCATCTTCGCGGCCCGACGCGTCGCGCCACCGGACTTGATGGTGCCCGCGGAGGCGTCCGCGCCGCGCATGAAGGAGACCGGGCCGCTGGCGGTGCCGCCGGAGGACAGCAGCTCCTTGGAGGAGCGGATGCGGGAGAGGTTGAGGCCGGCTCCGCTGCCGCCCTTGAAGATGAAGCCCTCCTCCTTGTACCAGTTCAGGATCGAGTCCATCGAGTCGTCGACCGAGAGGATGAAGCACGCCGAGACCTGCTGCGGCGACTTCGTCCCGACGTTGAACCAGACCGGGGAGTTGAAGGAGAAGTACTGGTGGAGCAGGAGCCAGGTCAGCTCGTGCTCGAACACCTCGGCGTCGGCCGGGGTCGCGAAGTAGCCGTGGTCGGCGCCGGCCTTCGTGTAGGTCGTCACGACGCGGTCGATGAGCTGCTTGAGGCTCCACTCACGGACGTCGGTGCCGACGGCGCCGCGGAAGTACTTGGTGGTCACGATGGTCGAGGCGTTGGCGGACCAGAAGTCCGGGTACTCCACCCCGCGCTGCTCGAAGACGGCCTCGCCGGTCTTCCAGTTCGTCTGGACGACGTCGCGACGCTCCCAGGTCACCTCGTCGTAGGGGTGCGCGCCCTCCGTGCTGAACACGCGCTCGATCGTGATCCCGGTCGCCTTGCGGCCCCGCTGCTTCGCGGGTCCGGACACCGTCTCCGTCATGTGCGACTTCCTCTCCCTTGAGTGGGCTCGTTCTCCATGGTGGCCGACTGCTCCGACACTTCTCGGTCGGACCGTCGTCGTGCTGACTGCAGGGGGGAAGCCTGCGAGGGAAGTGGTACGCCCGGCACACAGCTTCCCCACTGTGTGCCGGGCGGTCTAGGGTCAGCCCGACGCGGGCTGGGCGGGGACGCGCTCCTCGTCCCGGGCGCCGTCGAGGCGCAGCAGGGCGATCTCGGCCTCGAAGTCCGCGGCGGACTCGAAGGCGCGGTAGACGCTGGCGAAACGGAGGTAGGCGACCTCGTCGAGGGCGCGCAACGGGCGCAGGATGGCCAGGCCGACCTCGTGGGCCGGCACCTCGGCCCATCCCTCGGCGCGCAGCGTCTCGTCGACGCACTGGCCCAGGACAGCGAGCTGGTCCTCGGTGACCGGGCGCCCCTTGCACGCCTTGCGCACCCCGCTGATCGCCTTCTCCCGCGTGAACGGCTCGGTCGCCCCGGAACGCTTGACCACCACGAGCTGCATCTGCTCGACGGTGCTGAACCGACGGGTGCACGCCGAGCAGGTGCGCCGACGCCGGATGGCGCCACCGTCCTCGGCGACGCGGCTGTCGAGGACCCGGGTGTCGGTGTGCCGGCAGAAGGGGCAGTGCATCGGTCCGGATCACCTCCCGAGAGCCGTCCCAGGACCCTCCCTGTGGAGGAACCTGTGTAATGAGTGGGGATAAGTGGCCACCGCCTGTGGAGTACCAACCACAATCTGTGGAGAACTACACCGCTGTAACTACTAGATGTAGGGAACCGTACGCCCGCGGCCCCCGTCGTGCAACCGTTCGCCGTGACTTCCTTCACGTCCGTCACCGGCGTCGTCGTCCCCCAGAAGTAAAACCGCTGGTCACCCCCCAGATGTTCCCGACAGCCGTCCGTCAGATCGTCGGCGCGTCGCCGATCCCCGGGCGCGTCGCCGCCGGGTCGGCCACCATGGATCGCGTGCCTCCCGCCCACTCGGTCCCGCAGGTCTACCTCGCCCTGTCCGTGGTCGACACTGCGGTGGCCGGGCTCGGCGCCCGCGGCACACGGCGCGCCACCAAGTCGCTGCTCATGCCCGTCCTGGCGCACGGCTTCGCTGCGTCCACCCGGGGCAGCCGTCTGCCGGTCCGCCGTGCCACGCTCGCGGCTCAGCTGCTCTCGGGCTGCGGTGACGTCGCCCTCCTCGGACGGGGTGACCGGCTGTTCCTCACCGGGCTCGGGAGCTTTCTCGCCGCCCACGGTGCGTACACCGCGGGGTTCGCGACCCTGCGCAGCCGCGGTCCCCTCGACCGGGCTGCAGCACGCGGGACACGGCTCGCCGCCGCCAGCTTCCTGGTCGTCGGCCCGACTCTTGCCCACGCCGCCGGGCAGCGCTCCCCCGGGCTGCGGGTCCCTGTGATGGGCTACGGCGCCGCACTGTGCGCCATGGTGGCCACCGCCAGTCAGGTCGGCCCCCCGGCCGGGACCGCTGCTCGGAGACGGATCACCGTCGGCACAGCGCTCTTCCTCATCTCGGACGGACTGCTCGGCACCCGGGAGTTCCTGCTTCCCGAGGGTGCCGCCGGCGCCCGGCGAGTGCTCGACGTCGGCGTCATGGCCACCTACACCGCCGCCCAGGGGCTGATCGCGGCCGGCGTGGCCGACGCCGTGCGTGCCGATCAGGCGACCGGGACAGCGAGCACCTGACCCTCGACCAGCGCGCTGCTGTCGAGGTGGTTGAGCTGCTCGATCTCGAGCATGACCGACTGGGTCTCACCGGGCCCGCCGACGCGGGTCGCGATCCCCCACAGCGTGTCACCCTGCTCCACCACCACCTGCTCGGTGGCCGGCGCGCCGCGCTCACCGGTGGCCACGGAGCCCGAGCTCACGACCAGCGAGAGGCCCAGGAGTGCGCCGAGGATCAGCAGCGTCACGACCCAGCGGCCACGTCGAGTCAGGCGCACCCCCGGCGCCGGGCACGTCGCCGGACGGCGGTCCGCCACCGGGGCGGTGCGCGTCGCGGGCACGGCGTGCGCTGCCGGGGCGGCGTGCGTCACCGGAGCGGTTCGCGTCGAGCGGGTGGGGCGGTTCATCGTCATGGTGCTCATCTCGGGCCTCCTCGCCTGAGGGGCGGCGGTCGCCGCCCGGTCGGGATGTCTGTCGTCCACGACCCCGGTTCTAGCGAGACCCTCCGACACAACTCCTGGAGCGGGCTCCGGAGGCGCCTCGAACGGACGTTCGATCGAACCTGTGTTCGACCATAGAGCGACGCGGGCTCCCGCACAAGGGTTTCGTCGAACAGGTGTGCGAACAGTCCGGGAGCGTCCGCCGGCGCCCCGCCGCGACACGCGCGGTTCGAACACATGTTTGAAGACAGGGGCGGGGGGCGACTAACGTGCCGATCACGAGTTCGCCAGAGAGGGAGCACCATGGCCACGAGCGGGGACACCCCCACCACCAAGCGCACGAGCACCGGCCGCGGACGAGCGGGCAAGGGTGCGGTCGGAGGCGGCCCCGTCGTCCGGGAGCTGCCGGACGGTCCGCCGGACGCCAGCGGTCTGACCCCGCGCCAGCAGCGCGTGCTCACCGTCATCCACGAGTCGGTCAGCAGCCGCGGCTACCCGCCGAGCATGCGCGAGATCGGCGAGAAGGTCGGTCTGACGAGCTCGTCGTCGGTCGCGCACCAGCTGCGGACACTGGAGGAGAAGGGCTTCATCAAGCGCGACCCGAACCGGCCGCGGGCCCTGACGGTGTCGCTGCCCTCCGAGCAGGACGAGACCGGGATCAACGACTCCCGTCCCACTCCGACCTACGTCCCTGTCGTGGGGCGCATCGCTGCCGGCGGACCGATCCTGGCCGAGGAGCGCATCGAGGACGTCTTCCCGCTGCCGCGCGAGCTGGTGGGCGACGGCACCCTCTTCCTGCTCGAGGTCGTGGGCGACTCGATGATCGACGCCGCCATCTGCAGCGGCGACTACGTCGTGGTCCGCCAGCAGCCGAACGCCGAGAACGGTGAGATCGTGGCCGCGCTCATCGACGGCGAGGCGACGGTCAAGACGTTGCAGCGCAAGGACGGCCACGTGTGGCTGCTCCCGCACAACGATGCCTTCGAGCCCATCGACGGCACCCATGCCACCATCCTGGGCAAGGTCACGACGGTGTTGCGGCGCATGTGACACGCCGTACGACGACTCGCACGACCCGCTCCGACACCGAACCGCCGGGAAGAACTTCCCGGCGGTTCCGTGCGTTCGGGTTGCAGCAGCGGGGTGCTCAGCACAGGATGGGACGTACCCCCGCCCAGTGGCAGCCCCCGCGTCGCCATCCCTCCTGATCCTCCGAGGACCTCGTCGTGCGCCTGTCACTCCCCCTGCGTCGCGTGTCGACGACGGCCGCCGCCGTCGTCACCCTGGCCACCCTGGCCGCGCTGCTCGGCGTGGCTCCGTCCGCCTCCGGGGCCGATGAGGCATCCTCGGCCGACTCCTCCACCGCCCCCGGCCGGTCCTTCGACCGCTCCCGCGGCCCGGTGTCCGCGGCAGACCGCCGCCTGGCGGCGCGCACCCTGGCCGAGGCACGAGCCCTCGGCTCCCGGCCGGCGACGGCTCCGGTGAGTCGCGAGGCCAGCATCGTGCTGCGGGACCTCGCGCTCAGCCAGGACGACCTGGGCACCGAGGATCGCGTGCTCGCGCAGCGCATCCTCGCCCGTCCGACCGAGAACGGCGGCGACGGCTACCTCGACTACGCCGACGACGCGAGGCTCACCAGCGACTGCGTCGTGCGGCCGGTGGCCGGCTCCAAGTTCTGCATCCACTGGGCACGACGCACCCGCGACGCGCCTCCGCTCGCCGACTCCGACGGCGACCGCGTCCCCAACCAGGTCGAGGCGACGCGCAAGGTCTTCGACTACACCTTCTCGCGCCTGGTGCAACGCGGCGGGTACGTCGCTCCGCCCGCCGACGGACGTGGTCCGAAGGGCTACCGGAACCGCTTCGACGTCTACCTCGGGGACCTGGGCTCCCAACGGCTCTACGGCTACTGCACCCCCGAGACGGCGCTGACGGCCTACCGGGCCACGAGCTACTGCGCCGTCGACGACGACTTCAGCACCGCCCAGTTCCCGGGCACTCCACGCGGCAACCTGCGGGTCACGGGGGCCCACGAGTTCTTCCATGCCGTGCAGTTCGGGATCGACTACGCCGAGGACGGGTACTTCATGGAGAACTCCTCGACCTGGGTCGAGGACGAGCTCTACGACGCCGTCGACGACAACCGGAACTACTTCGACGACAGCGCCCTCGCGCAGCCGCAGGACCCCCTGGACCTCGCCGACAACTGGTACGGAAACTGGATCTGGCTGCGCTTCCTCACCGAGACCTATCCGGACGACGGCGGCTCCGGCCTGCCCACCCTCGTGCGGGACGCGTGGGAGCGGACCGACGACAGCCGGACCGCGTACTCGATCCCCGCGCTCACCGGTGCCCTCGCCGCCCGCGGCGGGTCGCTTCCGGAGCTCGTCGCCGACTTCACGACGGCGAACAGGTTCCCCGCGCAGAGCTACTCCGAGGGCGCCTCCTACCCCGCAGCCCCGGCGGTCCGCTCCCTGGTCCTGCCCAGCAGCTCCACCAGCTCCACCAGCGCCTCGGGAAGCGAGACCGTCGACCATCTGGCGGCCGCGACCGTGACCGCCGCACCGGGGACAGGGCTCGCCGCGGGGTCTCGACTCAAGGTCACGATCGACGCACCCAGCCTGCCGGCAGATCTGCAGGTCAACGTCACGCGGTTGCGTCAGGACGGCATCCCCGAGGTCTCCGACCTGACGCTCGACGGCTCCGGCAACGGCTCGCTCACCCTGCCCTTCGCGCCGGGTACCACGAGGCGGGTCGACGTGGCCCTGGTGAACGCGGGCACGGACTACACGTGCCAGATGGGGACTGCCTTCGCCTGCGAGGGCGTGTCCCAGGACGACGGCCGGGTGTTCGCCTACCAGCTGTCGGTGCTCCCGCCCGCTCCCTAGGCCCGGGTCAGCGGCCCGGGGCGGCCCGCATCGCCGCACGCCTCACGCTCAGCCGCCGGCGAGTCGCGCGAGCGCACCCAGCACGACCGCGCGGTCCGTGGTGCGCCACAGCGGGGGCAGCGAGGCCTGGAGGAACCGCGCGTACGTCGTGCCGGAGAGTCGGGGGTCGAGGACCGCCACCACACCGCGGTCCTCGGAGGTCCGGATCAGACGGCCGGCGCCCTGGGCCAGCAGGAGCGCGGCGTGGGTCGCCGCGACGGTCATGAACCCGTTGCGCCCGGCCCGGTCGGCGGCCCGCTGACGCGCCGACATCAACGGGTCGTCGGGACGGGGGAACGGGATGCGGTCGATGAGGACCAGCTGGCAGGTGTCGCCGGGCAGGTCGACGCCCTGCCACAGGCTCACCGTCCCGAACAGGCACGTGTGCGGGTCGGCGACGAACTGCTTGGTCAGCTCGGGCAGCTGGGCCTCACCCTGGGCCAGGATCGTCAGGTGCGGGAGCCGCTCCCGCACGGCCTCCGCGGCCACCGTCGCGGCGCGGCGGCTCGAGAACAGTCCGAGGGTGCGACCGTCCGCGGCGTCCACGAGGTCGACGATCTCGTCGATCTGGGGTTTCCCGAGCCCGTCACGACCGGGTCGCGGCAGGTGCGAGGCGACGTAGAGGATGCCCTGCTTGGCGTAGTCGAACGGCGACCCGACGTCGATGCCGCGCCACGGCTGCGCCCCGTCCTCCGCGGCCCCGGGCTCCTGGTCCACCGCCACGCGCTCCCCGGCCACCAGCCCGAGCGTCTCGGCCAGGGTGTCGAAGTCGCCGCCGAGCTTCAGGGTCGCACTGGTGAACACCACCGTCTTGCTGGCCAGCAGCCGCTCGCGCAGCTGGCCCCAGACCTGGAGCGGGGCGACGGACAGGCTCGGCCCGCCGCGGGCCGGCTCACGGTCGCTGGTCCACACCACGTCGGTCGAGAGCCCGGCCGCCATCCGCTCCGCGGTGGTGAAGACCTCTTGGACCCAGGCCTTGGCCTGGGTGGCGCCGGCGTCGTCGCCCGTCTCCTTGCCGAAGCCGGAGACCAGTGCGCGGGAGGCGTCGCGGACCTGCGCCAGCGCATCGGCCAGCTCCTCAGGCATGGTGTCGACGCGCCCCGGGGCACAGCCGGCGATGGCGTCGCGCAGCGCCTCGGCCGCATCCCCGAGGTCGTCGGCCTCGATGCCGCTGACGTGCCGCTCGGCGCGACGGGTGGCGCGCTCGACCTGGGTCGGGGTCAGCTCCTGGGTGGAGGCCTGAGTCACCCGCGCGGTGAGCTCGTGCGCCTCGTCGACCACCACGACGTCGTACTCGGGGATCATCGGCACGCCCTCGATGGCGTCGATGGCCAGCATGGAGTGGTTGGTGACCACCACGTCGGCCCGCGACGCCTGCTCGCGCGCCGTCTCGGCGAAGCACTCGGTGCCGAACGGGCATCGCGCCGCTCCCAGGCACTCGCGCGCCGAGACCGACACCTGCCGCCAGGCCCGGTCGGTGTGGCGCGGCGCGGCGTCGCGGTCACCCGCCCCGCGCCGCTCGGCCTCCTCCTCGGCCCAGGACCGCAGCTCCAGCACCTCTGCGCCCAGCGAGCCCGTCGGCAGCTCGACCAGCGCGCCCTGGTCGTCGGGCACGCCCTCGCGGACGCGGTGCAGACAGGCGTAGTTGGAGCGCCCCTTGAGCACGGCGTACGCCGGGGTGCGCGCCAGCACGTCCTGGGAGGCCTGGATCAACGCCGGCAGGTCGCGCTCGACGAGCTGGTGCTGCAGGGCCAACGTCGCGGTGGCCACCACCACCCGGTCCTCGTGGAGCAGCGCCGGCACGAGGTAGCCCAGGGACTTGCCGGTCCCGGTGCCGGCCTGCACCAGCAGGTGGGTGCGGTCGTCGATGGCGCCGGCGACCGCCTCCGCCATCTGCACCTGGCCGGACCGCTCGCGCCCGCCGAGGGACGCCACCGCGGCGGCGAGCACCTCACGGACCGTCGGGTCCGCCCCGCGCTCCTGCCCGGGCTCCGGGCTCGTCTCCTGCGTGGGCACCGCTGCACCCTAACGGGGTCCGGCGACGGTCAGGACCGCCGGGCGTGGGCCTGTTCAGAACCGCCGGGGTCAGGCGCGCGCCCACGCCTCGAGGACCGTCGCGACGGCCTCGGCGCCGGGGTCGACGACACCGTCGAGCTGGTCCTCGCGCACGTAGCTGGAGCGGCCAGCCCTGGCCGTGGCCATGCGGCCGGTCGCGTCGGCTCCCTCCCGTGCCGCCCGAGCCGCCGGCTCGACGCCGTCGGTCAGCGCCTCGAGGGCCGGCTCGAGCGCGTCGACGAGGGTGCGGTCGCCCACCCGGGCGCCACCGTGCTCGCGCACGCTGGTCAGGCCGGCCCGCAGCGCCGTCGGGGCGTCGGCGCCGCCGCCGAGCTCGCGGGCGGTGGTGGTCAGCAGGATCGAGACGAGCACGCCGGAGGAGCCGCCCATCCGGCGGGCGGCGATGCCCGCCAGCTCCTCGGCCAGCACGGCCGGGGAGCCGGTCGAGAGCCGGTCGTGCTCCAGCCCGTCGAGGACCCCCTCGGCGCCCTGCGCCATCGTCGTCCCGGCGTCGCCGTCGCCGGTGCGGGCGTCGAGGTCGTCGAGGTGGGCACGGGCGTCGCGCACGGCCTCCGCGGCGGCGCGCAGGCGCGCAGCCACCCTCTCGTCGCGCTCGCCCTGCCCGGTCTCGGCGCGCTCCGAGACCTGCGGCTCGAAGGTGACGACCTCGCCCGGGGTGGACGTCCCGGGCCAGTCCGGCACGCCGACCGGGGCGCGCAGCGCCTCGGCGTGCTCGTCGGTGTGCGGAAGCAGGGTGACCGAGAAGCCGTGCATGTCGACCGACGTCATCAGGGCAGCGGGGCCCACCAGCAGCCGCAACCGGTCACCGCTGACCTCCAGCAGGTCGTGGGTGAGGACCGCGAGCTCCTGCGTGGAGCACCCGCCGGTGTCGTTGAGGAGCGCGACGTAGCCGGTGTCGGCGCCGTGCGCGGCGTCGAACGCCTCCAGCAGAGGCTCCATCACCCGGCGTACGGCGTCTGCCGCCCCCTGGGGCTCGATCGTCGCGGCCCCCGGCTCGTTGTGGATGCCCAGCCCCAGCTCGGCGTCACGGCGCTCACCCTCGCCCCCGGGAAGGCGGGCCGAGGACAGCGCGAGGCTCAGCGTCATCGCGCTCCCGGCCACCGCGCGGGCGACCTCGGCGACCTCCGCCAACGGCCGGCCCTCGCGCGCCGCGTGCCCGGCGATCTTGTGCACGAGCACGGTGCCGGCGAGCCCGCGCGGTTGCGGGTTGTCCGGCAGCGCGACGTCGTCGGCGACGGTGACGACCTCGACCTCGAGGCCCTCGGCGCGGGCTTGCTCGGCGGCCAGACCGAAGTTGATGCGGTCGCCGGTGTAGTTCTTCACGACGAGGAGCGCCCCGGCGGGACCGGTGGCCTCGCGGATGGTGGCCAGCACGGCGTCGACGGTGGGCGAGGCGAAGAAGTCGCCGCACACCGCGGCGCCGAGCAGGCCGTCGCCGACGAGCCCGGCGTGCGAGGGCTCGTGACCGGAGCCGCCGCCGGAGACGAGCACGACCCGATCGGGGTCGAGGTCGGCGGAGACCACCGCCCGCACCCCCGACCCGGCCGCGCTGAGCCGCAACGGGCGGGTGCGGGCCAGCGCCCCGAGCATCTCGTCGACGGTCTCGGACGGGTCGTTGAAGAACGCGGCGGTGGAGGTCATGTCGGGTCTCTACCCGCGCGCGCCGCCTCGGACACGTGACGCACGATGACGCCGGCCCGCTTGCGCATGGACATCGACCTGTCCACCCGGACCTCAGCGGCGTCCCGCTCGCTGTGAGTCGATGCGTGGCGGCTCGACCCGGGCTCAGACCAGGTAGGGCTGCAGCTCCCCGGCCAGGTCGTCGTTGACGCGCCCGGTGACCACCGTGCCCTCGCCGGTGTGCTCCACCGTCGAGACCTCGCCGCTGGTGTGGATGCGGTTGAGCAGGTCGCCGCGCTCGTAGGGCAGCAGCGCCTCGAACTCGACCCCCGGTCGAGGCAGGTCGGCCTCGATGGCCGCGAGCGCCTCGACGACGCCCTCCCCCGTGCGCGCCGAGACCACGACCGAGTGCGGCTCGGCGGCCAGCACCCGGGCGACCACCAGCGGGTCGGCGGCGTCGGCCTTGTTGATGACGACCAGCTCGGGGACCTGGCTGGCACCGATCTCGGCGAAGACCTCGCGCACCGCCGCGAGCTGACCCTCGGGGTCGACGTGCGAGCCGTCGACGACGTGGACGATCAGGTCGGCGTCGGCAACCTCCTCCAGCGTCGAGCGGAACGCCTCGACGAGCTGGTGGGGCAGGTGGCGGACGAAACCGACCGTGTCGGAGAGCGTGTAGACCCGGCCGTCGCGTGTCGTCGTACGCCGGGTGGTGGGGTCGAGCGTCGCGAACAGCGCGTCCTCGACCAGCACCCCGGCGTCGGTGAGCCGGTTCAGCAGCGAGGACTTGCCGGCGTTGGTGTAGCCCGCGATGGCCACCGCCGGGATGGCGTGACGCTTGCGCTCCGAGCGCTTGGTGTCGCGCGTCGTGCGCATGTGCCGCAGCTCGGCGCGCAGCTTCGCGATCTTGGTGTTGATGCGGCGGCGGTCGGTCTCGATCTTGGTCTCACCGGGTCCACGGCCACCGATGCCGGCACCACCGGCGACCCGGCCGCCAGCCTGGCGCGACAGGTTGCCGCCCCACCCGCGCAGCCGCTGCTTCATGTAGCTCAGCTGCGCCAGCTCGACCTGGGCCTGGCCCTCACGCGACTTGGCGTGCTGGGCGAAGATGTCGAGGATCAGCGCGGTCCGGTCGACGACCTTGACCTTGACCTTGTCCTCGAGGTTGCGCAGCTGGCTGGGCGCGAGCTCGCCGTCGAGGATGACGGTGTCGGCGCCGGTGTGCTGCACGATCTCGGCCAGCGCCTCGACCTTGCCGCGGCCGATGTACGTCGCCGGGTCGGGCTTCTGCCGACGCTGGTAGATCGCCTCCAGCACCTCGGAGCCGGCCGTCTCGGCCAGCGCCGCGAGCTCGGCGAGCGAGTTCTCGGCGTCGACGTTGGTGCCCTCGGTCCAGACCCCGACGAGCACGACGCGCTCGAGCCGGAGCTGGCGGTACTCGACCTCGGTGATGTCCTCGAGCTCGGTCCGCAGGCCGCCGACGCGCTTGAGCGCGTAGCGGGCCTCGAGGTCCCAGTCGCCGTCGGTCTCCTCCGGGTCCTCGCCCCAGTCGTCGTCGGGGGTCCAGGTGTCGTCGAGCTCCACCGATCCGTCACCGGGAGCCGGTGCGTCGGTGTCGAGGGCGAGGTTCTTGCGCGTGGTCATGTGCCTCCTGTGTCTGCGACCCAGGGTCGCACGGGGTCCAACGTCAGGCGAGCCAATAACCTTCCGCGACGAGCACCGCGGGCCCGGTCAGCAGGGTCCGTCCGTCCTCGGTCCAGGTCACCTCGAGACGCCCGCCCGGCACGTCCACGACGTACGTCGACCCCGGCCCGTTCCCGTCTGCCAGGGCGCTGGCGACCATGACGGCGCAGGCGCCGGTGCCGCAGGAGCGGGTCTCCCCCGACCCGCGTTCGTGCACCCGCATCGCGACGTGGTGGGGTCCGACCCGGACCACGAGCTCGACGTTGACGCCCTCGGGATAGACGGACCGGTCGTGATCGGGCTCCTCGGTGAGCGGTCCTGCGTCGGCGAGGGCGTCGACGAAGGCGACGGCGTGGGGGTTGCCCATGCTCACCGTGCGGGCGGCCCAGCGGATGCCGTTCGCCGACACCCAGGTGGGGTCGTCGGCGACCTCGGGGGTGCCCATGTCGGCGGTGAAGCGACCCTCGGAGCCGGTCACGGTGCGCACGCCCCCGCGGGTGGCGATCGGCAGCGGTGCGCCCACGTCGACGGCACCCTCGCGGTGCAGGTGCTCGGCGAAGACCCGGATGCCGTTCCCGCACATCTCCGACGTCGAGCCGTCGGCGTTGTGGTAGTCCATGAACCAATCGGCCTGGTCGCGCGCGGCGACGGCGGCGGGGTCGTCGCTGGCCGCCGTGCGCACGACCCGCATCACGCCGTCGGCGCCCAGCCCGGCGCGGCGGTCGCACAACGCCCGGACCAGGCCCGGAGCCGGCTGCCCGAGGGCGCCGTCGGGGTCCGGGAGCAGGACGAAGTCGTTCTCGGTCCCGTGGCCCTTGAGGAAGCGGATCGCCTCGCTCATCAGCCCGCGGGCTTGGGACGGGCGACCTCGGCGAGCCGGGCCAGGCCCTTCTCGAAGTCCTTGCCGACGATCTTCTCCATGTTCATGACCGGGCTCAGCAGCTTGAGCAGCAGCGGCCGGGGACCGGTCATGCGCCAGGTCACCTTGGCGCGCCCCTCCTCAGCGCCGTCGGCACCGTCGATGGGGTCGATGGTGAACACCGTGAGGTTGCTGGACTTGAAGGGCTTCTCGAACTCGAGCGCGATCTCGACGAGGCGGGGCTCGTCAGCGCGGCTGATCTCCATGCGCCCGGAGCCGGCCTTGCGGTTGCCGGCCCAGCTGTAGACCGCACCGACACCCGAGTCGGCGCCGCTGTAGCGACGCTCCATGTGCGGGTCGACGTCCTCCCACGGGGACCAGCGGGTCCACTGCTCGAAGTCCGCCACGAGCGGGTAGACGCGGTCGGCGGGCGCGTCGACGATGCAGGAACGCTCCACGGTGTAGGTCGAAGACATGGTTCCTTCCTACCCCACGACAGGCCCCTCACGCACCGTCCCCGCGACCGGCCCCTCGACGTCTGCACGACGGCGTACCGCCTCGACCGCTCGCTCGAGCAGGTCGGGGGCGTCGTGGTCGAGCCACGTGACCCGCTCGTCCTTGCGGAACCAGGACTCCTGCCGGCGGGCGAACCGCCGGGTCGCCAGCGCGGTCGCGGCGCGGGCCTGCTCGGCGGTCAGCTCGCCGTCGAGGTGCTCGAGCGCCTCCCGGTAGCCGATGGCGCGGCTTGCGGTCGGGCCCTCGCGCAGTCCCCGGGCCTCCAGCTCACGGACCTCGTCCAGCAGGCCCGCCTCCCACATCCGCTGCACCCGCCGGTCGACCCGGTCGTCGAGCGTCGCGCGGTCGGCGTCGACCCCGAGCTGGACGGTGCGCGGGTCGACGTGCTCCTTCCTCGGGAGGGTGGCGCTGAACGGCCGGCCCGTCAGCTCGACGACCTCGAGCGCCCGGACGATGCGGCGTCCGTTGCTGGGCAGCACCGCCAGCGCCGCCGCCGGGTCAGCCTCCGCCAGCTGCACGTGGAGGGCGGGCGCCCCGGCTCGCGCGAGCTCACGCTCCCAGCGCGCCCGGACCACCGGGTCGGTGCCGGGGAACTCGAACCGGTCGAGCACGGCCCGGGTGTAGAGCGCCGACCCGCCGACCAGCACCGGTACGACGCCGCGGGCCCGGCAGTCGGCGATCACCGCGCGCGCCTCGCGCTGGAAGACCGCGACCGAGGCCCGGTCGGTGACCTCGAGGACGTCGAGGAGGTGGTGCGGGATCCCCCGGCGCTCCTCCGGCCGCAGCTTGGCCGTGCCGATGTCCAGTCCGCGGTAGAGCTGCATCGCGTCGGTGTTGACGACCTCGCCCCCGAGCCGCACCGCCAGCTCCAGCGCCAGGTCGGACTTGCCGACCGCGGTCGACCCGACGACCGCCACGATCGGCGGCGGGGCGCTGGCGGCGCGCGCGTCGGTGCTCACCGGGCCAGTCTCCCGCACCGCCCGACCGCGCGCGGACCGCGCTAGGTTGAAGGCACGTCCCCACCCACCACCCGCCCGAGAAGCTCGAGGAGCAGCCATGGGATTCCTGGACAAGGCGCGCAAGGCCGCGACCAAGGCCGTCGACCAGCACGGCGACAAGATCAGCAAGGCCATCGACCAGGGCGCGACCATGGCCGACAGGAAGACCGGTGGCAAGCACCGCGACAAGATCCGCAAGGCGCAGGGTCAGGCGAAGGTCCAGCTCGACAAGCTGGACGGCAAGAACGACGACCTCCGCTGAGCGGCTACCCCGCGCAGCAGCCCCGCTTCCAGGTGGTGCCGGCGGCGTACGTGCTGCTCACCCGTGACGGACCGTCCGGTCTCGAGGTGCTGCTGCAGCAGCGCGGGCCCGCGACGACGTACATGGCGGGACACTGGGCCACCGCCGCCGCCGGGCACGTCGAGGCGGGTGAGTCCGTGCTCGGCGCCGCCGTGCGCGAGGCCCGCGAGGAGCTGGGCGTCGACCTCGACCCCGCCGCCCTGGTGCCGCTGACCGCGATGCACCGCACCGATCCCGGCAACCCCGCTCCCATCGAGCAGCGGGTCGACTTCTTCTTCACCGTGCGCTCGTGGTCGGGCGTCCCGGTCATCCGGGAGCCGGAGAAGTGCGTCGACCTCCGCTGGGTCTCCCCCGCCGCGCCGCCCGCGCCGATGGTGCCCCACGAGCACGCCGTGCTGGCGCTGCTCGCGGCCGGGCAGGTCCCGGCCGTGGTGACGTTCGGGTTCTGAGCCCCGGGCGCGGCCCCGGTCGCACGGGGTGTGGCCCAGGGCCGCGTCGGGCACAGTGGAGCCATGAGCGACGAGGACCGCGAGGTCGAGACCGACAAGCAGGGTGACGTCACCAAGGTGCTCGCCCCTTCCGACGATCCCGGCCTGCCCGAGGCGACGATCGACGAGGACGTGGACCGCGCCCCCGGTGGTGCCGACGCCACGGTCATGGAGTCCGACGTGGGCGCCGGCAACCACAGCTCCGACGAGCTGCTGACCGCCGACCAGCCGCTCTCGGCGCAGACGCAGGACACGGACGTCCCCGACGCGCTGCAGGAGCCCGAGGACACCGACGAGAGCGCCGACGGCGACGCCGCCGACCCCGAGACCAGCAAGCCCGACTGACAGCCGACGCCGGTCGAGCTCCACGAGACCTCAGGAGGATCGATGGAAGAGACACCCGATCAGGACGTACCCCCGGTCACCTCGAAGGAGTCCGGCGAGGCGCCGGTGCCCTTCGAGAACGAGGCCTCGACACCGAACAGCACCGGCTCGGAGGGAGCTGGCGGACGCATGGGCGTGAGCAGCGAGCGAACCGGGCCCGACGGGCGAGACCCCCGCGGTCTGGGAGCGCCCGGCAGCATCGAGGGCACGGGCACCAAGGGCTCAGCCCGCACCCGCACTGACGGGGACCTCGACGTCACCCCCGGCGCGTGGGACGCCGCCGACGTGTCGCAACGTGACCTGGCCGCCCACGAGCGGCCCGACGCGGACGCCGAGAACCGCGGCGGGACGCCGTGGGACGTCGACGAGCCGCAGCCCGCGCCGATCGCGGACGAGAAGCTGCGCCGCGACACCTGAGTCCACGGCGCCGCGCTCCCGCGCGGTCCGGTCGGGTCTCAGCCGGACGCGGGCAGCAGAACCTCGCCAGCGCGCTGCTGAGGCACTGCCCCTGCGGGCGCCACGTGCGCGAGTGGCGGAAGCAGTGACGGGCTGCGGTGGTCGGCGCCCACCGGCGCGGAGGCGACGGAGCTGAGCAACGACAACAACGTCGCCATGCCCGCGACGGCCAGCACGGTCGTCCATTGCACCTCCCACAGTCCAGCGCCGCTGGCGCCGAGACAGGCCGCCAGGGACTGCGCGAAGGTCTTGACCGCGCGCTCGGTCGCAGATCGCCAGAACATCCAGGTGAACATCGAGCCCACCTCCCTCTCGTCGAGTCGTGGACCCTGGGGAAGAGAGGTCAGCGCACGGGCGTGATACCCCGGTCCGGACCGGGCGGGCCGACGGTGCCTAGCCGCCGACCGCGCAGCCGGCAGCGGCCGGCAGCGGTGCGGGGACGCCGACGCCCGGCAGTCCCAGCAACGTTCCTGCGTGCTTCGGGGCCGACGTCCGGGCCTCCCAGGCGTCGCCCGAGCGGGTGCGCCGCAGGCTGAGCAGCGGGGCGTCCGACATCAGGTGGTGCGGGGCGGCGGAGGTGACGACGACCTCGACCACGTCGCCGGGCCGGGGGACGGCGGTCGAGCCCGCCGAGACCCCGTCCGCGTCGACCTCGAAGTGCACGAGGCGGTTGTCGCGGGCCCGCCCGGTGCGGCGGTGGGTCGCGGCGTCCTTGCGGCCCTCCCCCTCCGAGACCAGCAGCTCGACGGTGCGGCCGACGAGCGCCTTGTTCTCCTCCCACGCGATGTCGTTGACCAGGGTCACCAGCCGCTCGTAGCGCTCCTGGACGACCGCCTTCGGCAGCTGGTCGGGCAGGTCGGCGGCCGGCGTCCCGGGACGCTTGGAGTACTGGAAGGTGTAGGCGTTCGCGAACCGGGCTCGGCGTACGACGTCGAGGGTGTCGAGGAAGTCCTCCTCGGTCTCGCCGGGGAAGCCGACGATGATGTCGGTGCTGATCGCGGCGGCGGGCATGGCCTCGCGGACCCGGTCGATGATGCCGAGGAACTTCGCCTGGCGGTAGGAGCGCCGCATCGCCTTGAGCACCCGGTCGGAGCCGGACTGCAGCGGCATGTGCAGCTGAGGCATCACGTTGGGGGTCTCGGCCATCGCGTGGATCACGTCGTCGGTGAACTCGGCCGGGTGGGGGCTGGTGAAGCGCACGCGCTCGAGGCCGTCGATCTCACCGCAGGCGCGCAGCAGCTTGCTGAACGCCTGCCGGTCGCCGAACTCGACGCCGTAGGCGTTGACGTTCTGGCCCAGCAGCGTGACCTCGCTGACGCCCTCGGCGACCAGCGCCTCGATCTCGGCCAGGATCTCGCCGGGACGGCGGTCCTTCTCCTTGCCGCGCAGGCTCGGCACGATGCAGAAGGTGCAGGTGTTGTTGCAGCCGACCGACACCGACACCCAGGCGGCGTACGCCGACTCGCGGCGGGTCGGCAATGTGCTGGGGAAGACCTCGAGGGACTCCAGGATCTCGACCTGGGCCTCTTCCCGGACGCGGGCTCGCTCCAGCAGGACGGGCAGGGACCCGATGTTGTGGGTGCCGAAGACGACGTCGACCCAGGGCGCCTTGCGCGTGATCTCGCTGCGGTCCTTCTGGGCCAGGCATCCGCCGACGGCGATCTGCATGCCCGGGTTCGCGGCCTTGACCGGAGCGAGGTGGCCGAGGTTGCCGTAGAGGCGGTTGTCGGCGTTCTCGCGGACCGCGCAGGTGTTGAACACGACGACGTCGGCCTGCGCGTCAGTCGGCGCCTTGGCGTAGCCGGCGTCCTCCAGGAGGCCGGTGAGCCGCTCGGAGTCGTGGACGTTCATCTGGCAGCCGTAGGTGCGCACCTCGTACGTGCGCGGCTCGGTCTCGGCAGCGGTCTCAGGCGTGGCAGTCATGACCGTGCCAGGGTACGGCTCCGCGCGGCCGGGCCCCGAATCGCGCCGACCCGTCCGTCACTCGCGGCGTCGCTGCACCCTCACCCGCGGGACTCGGCCGCCTCGGCGGCCAGGGCCTCCTCGACGACGAGGACGCGGTCGGCCGGGTCCGGCGGGGCCAGGTCGGGCACGCCGCCCTGCCCGGGTGCCGGGGGCGCCGTCGGGTTCGCCGGGTCCGGCGGGGTCGTCTTCACGGGGGTCAGCGTGGGGGTGGTCGACGACTCGGCCGCAGGCTCCGCCGTACGAGCGCCGGACCGCGCGCCGGGGGCGCCACCAGCCGGCTCGGGTGGGGCGTCCGTGGGAGGACCGCCCTGGGTCCGGGTCGCGACGGTGTCGGCCACGATGCCCGGAGCGGCCCGCGCCACCTGGACGACTCCGCGGACCAGGCCCACGGCGCGCGACGCGCCGGCCACCGGGTGCCGGGCGGTGTCGACCGCGGTGTTGACGGCGGTGTGGACGGCGGTGCGGGCGAGGCTCTGGGCCAGCCGGATCGGGGTCAAGGCGTTCTCCTTCGTCGACGGGGTCACGCCTCTTCCGTGCCCGGGCGGGTCCGCCTCAAACGGGGACGGGCGTCTACTTGGGCTGCATCCGGATGCCGCCGTCGACCCGGATGGTCTCGCCGTTGAGGTAGGAGTTGGTGGCGGCCTCCAGGACCATCGACGCGAGCTCCTCGGGGGCGCCGAGGCGCTTGGGGAACAGCACCCCCTGCTCGAGGTGGGCCTTGAAGCGCTCGCTGTCCTCGCCCTCCCCGTAGATGGGGGTGTCGATGAGGCCGGGCGCCACGGTGTTGACGCGCACGCCGATGGCCGCCAGGTCGCGGGCCACCGGCAGGGTCATGCCGACCACGCCGCCCTTGGACGCGGAGTACGCCGCCTGGCCGATCTGTCCGTCGAAGGCAGCGACCGAGGCGAGGTTGACGATCGCGCCCCGCTCGCCGGAGGCGTCCAGCGGCTCGGTGCGGCTCATCGCCGTGGCGGCGATGCGGATCGCGTCGAAGGTGCCGATCAGGTTGATCGCGATCACCTTGCTGTACGCCGCCAGGTCGGCGGCGGAGGCATAGGTGCCGTCCTTGCCGACCGTGCGCTGGGCCCACCCGATGCCGGCGCTGTTCACGAGCACGCGGACCGGTCCGAGCTGCTCGGCGGCGTCCACGGCTTCCACGATGTCCTCGGTCCGTGTCACGTCGACCCTCACGAAGACGCCGCCGATCGCGGTCGCGACCTCCTGGCCCTTGGCCTCGTTGAGGTCGGCCACGACGACCTTCGCGCCGGCCCCGGCGAGGGCACGGGCGGCTGCGGCGCCGATGCCCGACGCGCCTCCGGTGACGACTGCACTTGCTCCGGTGATGTCCATGGCCGGGCACGCTACTGGAGGCTTCACCGCCCGCGCGCGGCTGGACACGAAGTGCAACCAAGGTCACGATCCGGTTGCGAGTTGCGGACCCGGCACGGTGCGGTGGGTGCGGACACGCCGGTCGGCGCGTTACGTTGCGGCGATGAACGCCGACTCGTCCACCGGTGAGCCGCTCGTCGTCCTCGACAAGGTCGACAAGTGGTTCGGTGACCTGCACGTCCTCCAGGACATCAACCTGAGCGTCGATCGGGGTGAGGTCGTCGTCGTGATCGGCCCCTCCGGCTCCGGCAAGTCGACGCTGTGCCGAGCCATCAACCGGCTCGAGACCATCGACAAGGGCAGCATCACCCTCGACGGCCAGCCGCTGCCCCAGGAGGGCAAGGAGCTGGCGAACCTGCGCGCCGAGGTGGGGATGGTCTTCCAGTCCTTCAACCTCTTCGCCCACAAGACCATCCTCGAGAACGTCACGCTCGGCCCGATCAAGGTCCGCGGCCAGGACAAGAAGACCGCGGACGAGCGAGCCGAGCAGCTGCTCGAGCGGGTCGGCGTCGGGCACCAGGCCGCGAAGTACCCCGCTCAGCTCTCCGGTGGTCAGCAGCAGCGGGTGGCCATCGCCCGCGCCCTGGCGATGGAGCCGAAGGTGATGCTCTTCGACGAGCCCACCTCCGCGCTCGACCCGGAGATGATCAAGGAGGTCCTCGACGTCATGGTCGAGCTGGCCGAGGGCGGCATGACCATGGTCGTGGTCACCCACGAGATGGGTTTCGCGCGCACCGCGGCCAACCGGGTCGTCTTCATGTCCGACGGCGCGATCGTCGAGGAGAACACCCCCGAGGAGTTCTTCACCAACCCGCAGTCGGAGCGTGCCCAGGACTTCCTCGGCAAGATCCTCAAGCACTGACCCGCACGTCCCGCACCCGCACGACTCGTCATCGTCCATCCATCGCCACGAGCACCAGGAGAAGAGATGCGCAGCAGCAAGACACGGAAGACCCCCGTCCTCGGAGCCGTCCTGCTCCTGGCCTCGCTCGGGCTCGCTGCCTGCGGTGACGCCGGCAGCAGCAGCTCGGAGGAGGCGCCCGAGGTCGAGGTCGCCGAGGACGCGGCCGGCGAGTTCGAGGACGGCACCCGCATGAAGGAGCTGGCCGAGAGCGGCGAGATCACCATAGGCGTGAAGTACGACCAGCCCGGCATCGGCTTCAAGGGAGCCACCGACGACATGCCGGTCGGCCTCGACCCGGAGATGGGCAAGATCCTCGCGGCGTCCTTGGGCATCGCACCGGAAGACATCACCTGGAAGGAGACGATCTCGGACAACCGAGAGCCGTTCCTGCAGTCCGGGGAGGTCGACCTCGTGATCGCGTCGTACTCCATCACCGACGAGCGTCGCGCCGTCGTCGGTCAGGCCGGGCCGTACTACGTCACGGGTCAGCAGCTCCTCGTCAAGAAGGGCAGCGACATCCAGAGCGTCGACGACCTCGAGGGCAAGGAGGTCTGTTCCGTGACTGGGTCGACGTCGCTGGACAACGTCGAGGCCGAAGGCGCCAAGCCGCGCGGTTTCGACACCTACTCCGAGTGCCGTGACCAGGTGCTCAACGGCTCGGTCGACTCGATGACCACCGACGGTGCGATCCTGCTGGGCTACGTCGCGGAAGACCCTGAGGAGCTCGAGGTCGTGGGTGACACCTTCAGCGAAGAGCGCTACGGCATCGGCTACTCCAAGGATGCGCCGGAGATGTGTCAGTGGATCACCGACACCATCGAGGCGGCGCAGGAGGACGGCGCCTGGGGCGGGGCCTTCGAGGCGACGCTGGGCCAGTCGGGCGTGGAGACACCCGAGCCCCCGGCCATGGACCCCTGCGAGGCCTGAGCCACACCACTGCCGCGTGTGCGGCGGCCCGGAGCTCACGCTTCGGTCGCCGCACACGCCGCACGTGAACCACCCCCGGACCTGACCGAGAGGAGATGAGCACCGATGGACGACGTGCTGTCGAACGTTGACCTCGTGATGGACGCCTTCATCGTGACCATCCAGCTCTTCGTCGTCTCGGGTGTGCTGTCGCTCTTCCTCGGGACCTTCATAGCCGCGCTCCGCGTCGGTCCCGTTCCCGTGATGTCGAAGTTCGGGGCCGCCTACGTCACGCTCGTGCGGAACACCCCGCTGCTGGTGGTTTTCATCATCGTCACGACGGCCCTGCCCAACATCGGGTGGGGCATACCCGGGCTGAGCATCGGCTCCCTGGACGTGAGCGGCTACTTCATCCGGGGCGTCGTCGCGCTGACTTTCTACACCTCCGCCTTCGTGTGCGAGGCTGTGCGGTCCGGCATCAACTCGGTCTCCCTGGGACAGGCTGAGGCGGCCAGGTCCGTGGGGATGACGTTCGGCCAGTCGATGACCTCCGTGATCCTTCCGCAGGCCTTCCGCGCGACCCTCCCGCCGCTGGCGAGCGTCCAGATCGCCCTGGCGAAGAACACGTCTGTCGCTGCCGTGTTCGGCATCTTCGAGGCCACGGCGCGCATGAGGTTCTTCACCAACAACAATGCCGACGACCGCGTGCTCATCTTCCTCACGTTCGCCGTGGGCTACATCATCATCGTCGAGCTCGTGTCGTTGGGGTCGTCGAGCCTCGAGCGACGCTGGAGGGTGGCCCGATGAGCGGCAGCAGCGTCCTGTTCGATGCACCAGGCCCGCGCACCCGCGCCCGTCACCGGCTCTACTCGGTGCTGACGGCACTCGTCATCGTCGGACTCCTGGGCCTCTTCGTGCGGCAGATGAGCAACGCCGGGGCGTGGGAGTACGAGAAGTGGGAGTACTTCCTCACTCCGGTCTACCTTCAGACGATCATCGTCGACGGTCTGCTCAACACCCTGAAGGCCGCGGTCGTCGCCATCGCGGCCGCGCTCGCCATCGGCCTGGTCTTCGGTGTCGGCAAGCTCAGTGACCACGCGTACCTCCGGTGGCCGGCCTGGGCCTTCGTGGAGTTCTTCCGCGCCGTGCCCTTGCTGTTGCTCATCATCTTCTTGTACTACATGCTCAGCGCCGGCCCTGGCGGGCTCAACGAGGTGTGGACCCTCGCCCTGGGCTTGGCGCTCTACAACGGTGCGGTGCTGGCGGAGATCGTGCGGGCCGGGATCAACTCCGTGCCGTCGGGTCAGTCGGAGGCGGCGTACGCCATCGGCATGCGCAAGGCGCAGGTGACCAACATCGTGCTGCTCCCCCAGGCCATCAAGATCATGCTTCCGGCCATGATCAGCCAGTTCGTGGTGTGTCTGAAGGACACCAGCCTGGGCTACGCCATCGGTGCCATCGGGCTGACGACCGTCTTCGAGTCCATCTGGCTCGAGGGCCGCAACCAGGTGCAGGCCGTGATCGTCCTCGCTTCGTTCTACATTCTGCTGTGCGTGGGCGTCTCAGCCATCGCCACCTGGCTCCAGAAGCGGTACATCGGGGAAGACCGAGGCGGGACGCCAGTCACGCCGGGTTGACCCCGCGGCCCAGGCGCTCGGCCCCTGGGACCCACGGCCCGCAACCCACGGCCCGGATCAGCCAGCCGGAGTGCCGACCTTCGCCGGCTTCGGCGTCACCCAGAGCCGGATGACGCCCTCGACGACGACCGTGCCGTCCTTGCGCACGCCCTTGACCCGCACCGGCAGGTCCGGGTCGTCGCCCTCCCACTGGGCGGCGTCGGTCTCGGCGATGCACCGCACGTCGCTGTCAGCCTTGGCGGTGTAGGCGATGTCCATGCCCTTGGGGATCCAGCGCTTGTCCGTGGGGATGCTGACCTCCGCCAGCGCGCCCATCGCGGCCTCGAGCCCGTTGCACAGCGCGATCGCGTGCACGGTGCCGATGTGGTTCTGCACGCCGCGCCGCTTCCTGATGCGCAGCTCGGCGTAGTTGGGTCGCAGCTCGACGAACAGCGGGCGGACCGTGGCGAAGTACGGCGCCTTCTGGCTGAACGCCAGGGAGAACGCCCGTCGGCCCTGCGGCAGCGACGAGGCACGGTTCCAGAGGGTCAGGAGGCTCGGCATGACGCTGATGCTACTCGCTGGTAACCGCGAGGGGACGCCCCAGTGCCGGGCTCCTCCGGCCTTCCTCACGTCGGTACCGACGCCCGGCCCCCGTCCTCACGTCGGTACCGACGCCCGGCACCCGTCCTCACGTCGGTACCGACGCCCGGCACCCGTCCTCACGTCGGTACCGACGCCCGGACTGCCGACCGGGCCACACGACCGTCCTCACGTCGGTACCGACACCTGAGCACCGTCGTGGTGTCGTTACCGACACCTGATCGCCGTCCTGGCGTCGGTACCGACGTGAGGTCGCACCCGGGACGCTGTCGGTCACCCGGGAGGTGCCCCGTCGGGCTCGATCACTACCGTCAGCGCGCGACCTCGGTGGCCCGGCTCTCGCGGATCACCGTCACCTTGATCTGGCCGGGGTAGGTCAGCTCCTCCTCGATCTGCTTGGCGAGGTCGCGGGCCAGCACCTGCGCGGCGAGGTCGTCCACGACGTCGGGTAGCACCATGACGCGCAGGTCGCGTCCGGCCTGCATCGCGAAGACCTTCTCGACCCCGGGATGGGCCAGCGCGATCTCCTCCAGCCGCTCGAGACGCTTCACGTAGGACTCCAGCGACTCGCGCCGGGCGCCGGGGCGTCCCCCGCTGATCGCGTCGGCGGCCTGGGTCAGCCAGGCCTCGACCGTGCGGGGCTCTACCTCGTTGTGGTGGGCCTCGATGGCGTGCACGACGTCCTCGTGCTCACCGTGACGGCGCGCGAGGTCGGCGCCCACGACGGCGTGCGACCCCTCGACCTCGTGGGTGAGCGCCTTGCCGATGTCGTGCAGGAACGCGCCGCGCACGCACAGCGTGCGGTCGACTCCGAGCTCGTCGGCCAGCAGCCCCGCGGCGTGCCCGGACTCGACCAGGTGAGCGAGCACGTTCTGCCCGTACGACGAGCGGTAGCGCAGCCGGCCCATGGTCAGCACCAGCTCGGGGTGCAGGTCGGAGATGCCCATCTCCAGGCACGCGTGCTCCCCCGCGCTGCGGCACAGGCCCTCGACCTGCTCCTGGCTGCGCTGGTGCACCTCCTCGATCCGCGTCGGGTGGATGCGTCCGTCGGCGAGCAGCTCTTCGAGCGCGACCCGTGCGACCTCGCGGCGGACCGGGTCGAAGCAGCTGAGGACGACCGCCTCGGGGGTGTCGTCGATGACCAGGTTCACCCCGGTGATCTGCTCGAAGGCCCGGATGTTGCGTCCCTCGCGCCCGATGATGCGGCCCTTGAGGTCGTCGCTGGCCAGGTGCACCACCGAGACGGTGAGGTCGGCACTCTGCTCGGAGGCCAACCGCTGGATCGCGGTGCTGAGCACGCGCTTGGCCTCGCTCTCGGCGTCCTGCGGCGCGCCGCAGCCTCGATGTCGCGGGTCAGGGTGGCGGCGGCCAGCCGGGCCTCGTGCTCGGCGGCGGCAAGCACCTCGGACCGCGCCTCCTCGACGCTCAGGCGCGCCACCCGCTCCAGCAGCGCGGTGCGCTCGGTCGCGGCGTCGGCGACCTCCGCGGCCCGCTCTTCCAGCCGCCGGCGATCGTCGTCGGTGCGGGCCTCCCGCTCGGCGAGGCGGTGCTCGCGACGCTCGATGTCGAGCGCGCTGCTCGTGCAGGTCGCGGTGGAGCTCGGCCTCCCGGCGCGCGGTGAGCTGCCGCGAGACGAGCAGGACGGCCACACAGACCAGCAGCACCACGACCACGGCGCCGCCGAGCACCCAGACCAGCGTGGACGAGACAGGAGCGCGGTGGCGGCGGCGGTCAGGAGGCATGATCCGCCGAGGCTAGGGGCGCCCGGCGCCGCACGGGCAAGCACGACCGCCCAGGTCGGCGACGCCGCCTCAGAGGTCGGGGTCGAGCAGCTCGTCGGCCGCCGCGACCTCCTCGCGCACCACCTGGAAGACCACCGACGGCGGGTAGCCCTTGCGGGCCAGCATGCCCGGTCAGCCGCCGCACCACGGTGGCGTCGTCGTACCGGCTGAGGCTCCGCAGCCTGCGGCGGACCAGCTCGCGGGCGGCGGCGTCCTCGTCCTCGAGCGCTGACCTCGCTCACGGCCTCGGCGATCACCTCGCTGTCGACGCCCTTGCGCCGCAGCTCGACGCCGAGCGCCCGCCTGGCCAGCCCGCGGCTGGCCTGGCGGGACTCGACCCAGTCCCGCGCGAAGGCCGCGTCGTCGACGAGGCCGACCTCCTCGAAGCGGTCGAGCAGGCGTCTCGGCGACCTCCGGCGGCACGCGCTTGCGCGCCAGCTTCGCGGCCAGCTCGGCCCGACTGCGCGCCTGGCCGGTCAGCTGGTCGAGCAGGACCTTGCGGCCCACGCTCTCGGGGTCGGCCTCCGGCCCGAGCCACTGCTCGTCCGGAGGACCGTCGTCGTCGGGGCGCTCGCGCGGCTCCGTGCGGCCGGCGACGAAGCCGCGCCCCAGTCCTGAGCCGGACCGGGGGCGCGAGCGTGCGCCGTACCGCGCCTCAGAACTGGACGTTGACCGGCTCATCGGGCCCGACCTGCGTCGGTCACCTGGGGGCCGATCCCGAGCTTCTCGAGGATCTTCTTCTCCAGCTCGTTGGCGAGGTCGGGGTTGTCGCGCAGGAAGGTGCGCGCGTTCTCCTTGCCCTGGCCGAGCTGGTCGCCCTCGTAGGTGTACCAGGCGCCGGCCTTGCGGACGAGGCCCGCGTCGACGCCGACGTCGATGAGGCCGCCCTCGCGGCTGATGCCCTGGCCGTACATGATGTCGAACTCGGCCTGCTTGAACGGCGGGGCGACCTTGTTCTTGACGACCTTGACGCGGGTGCGGTTGCCGACCATCTCCTGGCCGTCCTTGAGGGTCTCGATCCGACGCACGTCGAGGCGCACCGAGGAGTAGAACTTCAGCGCGCGGCCACCGGTGGTGGTCTCGGGCGAGCCGAACATGACGCCGATCTTCTCGCGCAGCTGGTTGATGAAGATCATGGTGGTCTGGGAGTTGTTCAGCGCACCGGTCATCTTGCGCAGCGCCTGGCTCATGAGGCGGGCCTGCAGGCCGACGTGGCTGTCGCCCATCTCGCCCTCGATCTCCGCGCGCGGCACGAGCGCGGCCACGGAGTCGATGACGATGAGGTCGAGAGCGCCCGAACGGATCAGCATGTCGGCGATCTCGAGGGCCTGCTCGCCGGAGTCGGGCTGGGAGACCAGCAGCGCGTCGGTGTCGACGCCGAGGGCCTTGGCGTACTCCGGGTCGAGCGCGTGCTCGGCGTCGACGAACGCCACGATGCCGCCGGCGGCCTGGGCGTTGGCCACCGCGTGCAGCGCGACCGTCGTCTTGCCGGAGGACTCCGGGCCGTAGATCTCCACGACGCGACCGCGCGGGCAGGCCGCCGAGGCCGAGCGCGATGTCGAGGGAGATCGCGCCGGTGGGGATGACCGACAGCGGCGCACGGGTGTCGTCGCCGAGACGCATCACCGAGCCCTTGCCGAACTGCTTCTCGATGTTGGCGAGCGCGGCGTCGAGGGCCTTCTCGCGGTTCGTGGCTGACATGGGTGCCGTCCTGTTCTGCCCCCGGCTCACGGGGCTCTCGCATCGGAGTTTGATCGTGTGCGGTGGACTCTAGGAAGTCCCGCCGACAGTTCGGGGAGCGTCCTCCCGAGCTGGGGAGAACCGGCGGGTTCACGACCCGGTCCCGAGCCGCAGGACCAACCTAGCCCGAACACGTGTTCGACCGAAGGGCGACACGCCCGGGAGGCTCGGGTCGGTCCCGGGTCCTGCGCGTCGGCCCGCCAGCCACCCGCCAGCAGGGTGCCGACCAGCACGACCAGGGCGACGAGGCACGAGCCAGCCGGCGAGGTACGGCCGGTCCAGCAGCGTGGGGTTGTCGGGCTTCGCGCCGAAGCGGCCCAGCACCGGCACCGCGGTCACGCGTGACGGTGCCGAGGACGAGCAGGCCGGCGGCAGCCGCCGCGCGCCACGGCGCGCGAGCGCAGGGCGAGCACGCGCCAGGGCGCACCACGAGCGACGGTGAGGGGCGCGAGCACGACGTCGTGGAGCAGCACCCCGCCGGCCAGCCAGACCACGGTCGCGACCAGGTTGTCCCAGCCGAGCTCGAGCAGCCGGAACACGCCGTACGCCGCGAGCAGGACCCCGAGGCCGCCGAGGGCGAGACGCGCGGTCACGCCTCGCACCTCGCAGCCGGGCGACCCACTTGGTCTGCAGCACCCCGGGACGGTTCGGGGCGATGATCCGCGCCGGGTAGCCGTGGTCGATCGACAGGTCCTCGCCGTTGAGCTGCAGCGCCAGCAGGGTCGCGTCGTTGGCGACGAAGTTCGCCGGCAGCAGCGTGGTGCGGTAGGGACCCGACTCCTGCAGCGACGACACGATCACGTCGCCCTGCACCGGCGCCGACCTCGGCCAGCAGGTCCTAGACCCGCACGCCGGTCCAGGTCCCCGACGCGCTCCAGCCCTCGACGCACGCGATCGGCAGCTCCTCGGTGACCTGCGGCATCGCCAGCAGCTGCTCGCGCGTCAGCCGCACCGGTCTCGTCGCCGCGCACGAGCTCGAGGGCGTACGACGGCGACAGCGCCGTCGAGGTGACCCCGGCGGCCCGCGCCGACTTGTTGACCGGGAGTCCCTGCGGGCCGTCACCGGAGCGGACGCCGAGCACCGAGACGTCGCGCAGCAGCGGCACCGTGCTGCCCGCCGAGGCGAGGACCGCGACCCCGGAGGCGATCCACGTGCGTGCGCAGCAGCCCGCGGCGCGTGCAGAGCACCGTCCGCGTCCGTCCCGGCGCGGTCGTGCTCCGTCGTCGTCGACGTGCTCCGGCAGAGCGCCGTGCGGATGACGGGGAGCTTGACCGCCACGTGCACGACCAGGGCACCGATCGCGATCCAGGCGACGGCGAAGTGGGTGGAGCGGAAGCTGAACTCCCAGGGGTACCACTGCGCCGAGTTCATCAGCCCGGTCGTGAGCTGGAAGATCGACGGCGGCGACGAGCACGGCGATCGACAGCCGCTCGAGCGCGGCGAGCAGCAGCTGCGCGCGCGCCACGACCGAAGCGAGGCGAAGAGGCGCGGGTAGACCGTCCACAGCTTGACCAGCAGCAGCGGGATCGCGGCGGTGCCGCTGATGACGTGCAGGCCCTGGGTGACGCGGTAGCCCCAGGCGGGGCGCGAGGGGAAGGGGAGCCACGGCGTCGGCGACTGGGCCCAGTGGCTGACGATCCCGGTCAGGAAGGCGACGCGTGAAGGTGACGCCGAGCCACAGCCCGATCCGGGCGGCGACGGCCGGGCTGCGCAGGCGGGAGGTGAAGTCCTCCTCGGCCGGCGCCGGGGGACGGCGCGACGCGGCTCGGCGCACCGGCTCCAGGATCGTCATCGTTGCCCTTCCGTCGGCCCCAGCCTAGGGCCCCGCGTGTCAGCGGGCCCCTGACCGCGGCGACCGACTCACCAGCGTAGGTGCGGTGACGCTACCGCGTGGCCTCGCGCCAGAGTCGGGCGAAGCGCGTGGTCGGGGCGTCGGCGGCGACCGCGGTCGGCCTCGACCACGGTGTCGACGTCGCACAGGACCGGCGGCGTGGGCGACCGGGAGCCCGGCCGCCACCAGCGCGCCGCTCGGTCTCCACGGCAGGTGCGCTCGGTCGACATCGGCACGCTCGACCAGCACCTCAGCCCACGTGCCGTCGGCCAGCGCCAGCACCCACCAGCCACCGTCCTCGGCCGGCCCCAGCACGGCGGGCCGCTGCCGGCCAGGCGCGTCACGACGTCCTCCAGCAGGCGTGCGGTCACCTGCGGGGTGTCCATGCCGACCTGCACGACCGGGCCGGGGCCGGTGGCGGCGACGTCGGCATGGGCGTTGGCCAGCCGCTCCCCCAGCCCGTCACCGCGCTGCTCGTGCACGGTCCAGGAGGCGAGCCGGTCGCGGATCTCCTCGCCCTGCGCGGCCGCAGCCAGGTCACCGGTCATCGCGACGTGGCGGTGTCCCGGGCCGAACGCCACCTCGAAGGCGTCGAGGGTGTCCAGCAGGGCGGCGGCAGCCAGGCGGGCCGCCACGTCGAGCCCGACGTCGGCGCCCAGCCGGGTCTTGACCTGCCCGCTGACCGGCGCCTTGGCGACGACGAGCCCGCGGGCCGGAGCACCGTCGGGGCCGAAGAGCGCCTCGGCCGTCGTCATCGGATCACCTTCGCGAAGTCGCGGGCCGCGCGCAGCGAGCCCTTGACCGAGCCCGACACCTTCGACTTCGTGCCCTCCGCGCGCGGGTGGTAGCCGACGTCGCGCTCGGAGAAGCGCCAGCCGGCGGCGTGGGCGCGCTGCAGCAGCTCCACGGGGTAGCCGAAGCGCCGGTCCTCGACCCCGAGGTCGAGCATGCGCCCGACGTCCGCTGACGCGCATCGGCGCGATGTCGCGCACCGGCAGACCGGTCCTGCGTCGCAGCCACCACAGCAGCACGGTGTTCCCGGCGCGGGCGTGCCAGGGCCAGACGCCGACCGGTCACCGGTCGGCGGCGCCCCAGCGCGAGGTCGGCCCGACCGCTGCGTCACCTCGTCGAGCAGCGGCAGCAGGTCGTCGGGGTCGAAGGAGCCGTCGCCGTCCATGACCGCCAGCCAGTCGTGGCGGGCGGCCACGACACCGGCGTGGACCGCGGCGCCGTACCCAGGGCTCGGCTCGCGCACCACACGCGCGCCGAGCCGCTCGGCCACCGCGACGGTGTCGTCGGTGGAGCCGTTGTCGACGACGATCACGTCGAAGGTCGTCGGGGATGCGCGGCAGGAGGTCGACCAGGGCCGGCCCCTCGTCCTTGCAGGGCAGGACGAGGTCGCAGCGCGGCCGCGCTGGCCGGACGTGCGGTAGCGTGGCGGAGATGTCGGACGGCATGGGCACGTCCACGCTATGCCGTACGGTCGCGGCCTCCCGGTCGCACCGTGGCCCCTGGCTAGAGTCCGGGCATGCCCACGCGCACGCTGCCGCACGACCGACGCCCCCAGGCGCCCTGGCGCGCCCGGCTGCCCCTCACCGGGCTGGTGGCCGCCCTCGTCCTCATGGGCTCTGTGCATGGCGGTGCCGGCGGTCTTCGACTGGAACGTGCGCGTCAACAGCTTCCCGCCGATCCACGCCGAGTGGATGCCGCGGGTGGGCTCGCGCCGCGCCGTGGCGCTGGTGCTGGCGGGCTGTTCGGGTGGAAGGCGGTCGACTGGGCCGAGTCGCCTGCCCTGGGGTCGGCTGCTCTCGCGACGTACGTCGCCGCGCTCGCCTGGATGCTGGCGCTGGCCCTCCTGGACGGGACCGGGCGGCATCGGCGACATCATGGACGACACTACGAGTACATGAACACCGCGCGGGAGGTGACCGACTTCCCGGCGACGCTGGCGGAGTACGTCAGCCGGATCTCCTACGACGCCGAGCCGCGCAACTGGCCGGTGCACATCGCCGGCCACCCGCCGGGCGCGCTGGCCTTCTTCGTCGTGCTGGTCCGGCTCGGGCTTCACCAGCGGTCTCGAGGCCGGTCTGATCGTGTCGGTCCTGGCCGCGACCACCCCGGTCGCCGTGCTGTGCACCCTGCGCACGCTCGGCGCCGAGCAGATCGTGCGCCGAGCCGCGCCGTTCCTGGCCGTCGGACCCGGCCGCCATCTGGATGTGCGTCTCCGGCGACGCGCTGTTCGCCGCCGTCGGCGCCTGGGGCCTGGCCGCGCTGGCGATGGCCGCCACCCGCCGCGCGACCGGCCCGCAGGTGGCCTGGTCGGTGCTCGCGGGGCTGCTGCTCGGCTACGTCGTGATGATGTCCTACGGCCTGCCCCTGCTGGGGATCCTCTGCCTGGCCGTGCTCTGGCTCGGCGGCTCGTGGCGGCCGCTGCCGATCGCGGCGCTGGCAGCGGTCGGTGTCGTGCTCTCGTTCGCGGTCTTCGGCTTCCACTACTGGGAGGCCCTGCCCGAGCTCCACGACCGGTACTGGGAGGGCGTCGGCGGTCGCCGTACTCCGTGGTACTGGATGTGGGGCAACCTCGGCGCCTTCCTCTTCTCCGCCGGTCCGATGGCGGGCGCGGGCGTGGCGTGGCTGCTCAACGACAAGGCCCGGCCCCGGGTGCCCGTCGCCCCGCGCCGGGGCGGTGCCGGTGGCGTGCTGGCCCGGCTCCCCCGCTTCCCACGGGAGCGCAGCCCGCGCCACGCCGTCTACGTGATGGCGCTGGCTGGGGTGGCTCACCGTGCTCGGCGGCCGACCTGTCGCAGATGAGCAAGGCCGAGGTGGAGCGGATCTGGCTGCCGTTCGTGCCGTGGGTGCTGCTCGGCTGCGCGCTGCTGCCGGAGCGCTGGCGCCGCCGCGGCGTGTGGATCCAGCTCGCCGCGGCGCTGGTCGTCCAGCACCTGCTGCGCACCACCTGGTACCCTCCGGCGATCGCGCTCAGGTGCGCAGCGGCTCGTGCACGAAGGCGGCCAGGCCCTGCTCGGGGCCGACCTGCGCGCTGAAGCCCAGGACGCTGCCGCGCTCGCTCGGGCGAGGCGACCACGTGACGCACGTCGCCCAACCGGTACTGCGCCGGTCACCACCGGGTCGATGCCGCTGGCGGCGCCCAGCATCTGCGCCACGTCGCGGATGCTCACGGGCTCGCCGGAGCAGACGTTGAGGGCCTCGTACGGCGCGAGCCGGTCATCCGCGACCGCCTCGATCGAGGCGAGGTTGGCCCGGGCGACGTCGGTGACGTGGACGAAGTCGCGCATCTGCCCGCCGTCCTCGAAGACCCGGGGCGACTCCCCGCGCTCGAGGGAGGAGCGGAAGATCGCCGCCACCCCGGAGTACGGCGTGTCCCGGGGCATCCGGGCGCCGTAGACGTTGTGGTACCTCAGTCCCACCGCCCGGGCGTCGGCCTGGCGCACCCAGGCCGAGGCGTAGTGCTCGGTGGCCAGCTTGCTGGCGGCGTAGCTGCTGCGCGGGTCGAGACGGGCGTCCTCGTCGACGAGCTCCCAGCCCAGCGCCTGGCCGCAGGTCGGGCACGGGTTGTCGAAGCGTCCGGCGTCGAGGTCGGCCACGGTGCGCACGCCGGGCAGCACGTGCCCGTGGGTCGCGCAGACGTAGCGGCCCTCGCCGTAGACGACCATCGACGAGGCGAAGACGAGCCGCTTCACGCCGGCCTCCTCCATCGCCGCGAGGAGCACGGCCGTGCCGAGGTCGTTGTGGGAGGCGTAGAGCGGCATGTCGGAGACGGTGACGCCGGCGCCGACCATGGCCGACTGGTGGCAGACCACGTCGACGCCGCGCAGCAGGTCCACCCAGGTGTCGGCCTCGCGCACGTCGAGCCGGTGGACCGAGGCGTCGGGCACGGTGTCGGTCGCCGTGGGCCTGCGCGATGAGCGCGTCGACGGCGACCACCTCGTGGCCGGACTCGTCGAGCAGGTCGCGGATCGCGGAGCCGATGAAGCCGGACGCGCCGGTGAGCAGGACCTTCACGGGAGCTCGTAGGGGATCTCGAGGCCGTCCATCCAGGTGTTGCAGCCGCACGGCCCGGGCTGCGGAGCCGCGGCGACGGCGTCGCCGATGAGACCCTTGAGCCGGTCGATGTTGGCCGCGAACATGGCGAACACGGCCTCCATGCTCACCGACTCGTCCTCGGCGGAGACCCCGGCGTCGACGTCGGTGACCAGGGCGATGGCGGCGTAGCAGAGGCCCATCTCCCGAGCCAGGGCCGCCTCGGGCAGGCCCGGTCATGTTGACCAGGGACCAGCCCTGCGCGGCGTACCACTGGGACTCGGCGCGCGTGGAGAAGCGCGGGCCCTCGATGACGACCATGGCGCCACCGTCGACGGCGTCCGGCGCGGCCCCGAGCAGCGAGCCGCGCAGCTGGGGGCAGTAGGGGTCGGCGAAGGGGATGTGCAGCGCGCCGGTCTCGACGAACGTGCCGATCCGCGACGGTGGTGCGGTCGACCAGCTGGTCGGGCACGACCAGGGTGCCGGGCTGCGTGTGCTGCTGCAGACCGCCGACGGCGCAGGGAGCGAAGACCTGGCGGACCCCGACCGAGCGCAGCGCCCAGATGTTGGCGCGCACGTTGATCTTGTGCGGCGGCTGGGCGTGGCCCGTGCCGTGGCGTGGGAGGAACGCGACGCGGCGGCCGCCCACCTCGCCGACGGTCACGGGGGCCGACGGAGCGCCGTACGGCGTCTCGACCTCGACCGTCTCGACGTCGTCGAGGAACTCGTAGAAGCCACTGCCGCCGATGACGGCGAGGGTGGGTCGCTCTGCGCTGGTCATGGCACCCGACCCTAGAGGGCCTCCTCCGACGCTCCGGCGGCGGACCGCGGTCCGGCGGCGACGGCGGCGGCTGCCACCCCGAGGACGAGGACCGCCGCAAAGGCGTTGAGCGCGCCGTAGCCGAGGAGTCCGACGACCAGTCCGCCGCCGACCCCGGCGATGGCCGCGGCGAGGTTCATCAGCAGGTCGGCAGTGCCCTGCACCCCGGTGCGGTGGGCCAGCGGCGCGGTCAGGGTCAGCAGCGAGGCGGCCGCGACCGTGCACAGCGACCAGCCCAGGCCCAGCAGGAACAGTCCGGCACCGATGCGCAGCGACGCCCCTTCGGGCGCCGTGCCGCTCAGCAGCAGCGAGCCCCACAGCACCAGCGCGCCCAGCGCCAGGACCGCGCGGGGCCCGGCCCGGTCGACGAGCAGGCCGACCAGCGGGGAGAAGAAGAACATGCCGAGCACGTGGATGCTGATCACCAGGCCGATGACCTCGAGGTCGGCGCCGCCGTGGTCCATGTGCAGCGGCGTCATGACCATCACCGCGACCATGACCGCGTGCGCCGAGGCGAGCGCCAGGACGGCCGCCGCGATGCCGGGGTGGGCGCGCAGCAGCGCGCGCGCGCTCGGCTCGCGACGTCACGCGCCGGGCGCCGCGAGCGCGTCCTCGCCCCGCCACCCGGCGGGCCAGCAGCAGCGGGTCCGGCCGCAGCAGGGCCAGGACGACCAGCGAGGCAGCCAGCGTCGCCACCAGGCTGACCAGGAACGGGCCCGTCAGCACCGGCAGCCCGAGCCGGGCGGCGAGGTCGCCGGCGGGGCCGACCAGGTTCGGGCCCGGCGACTGCCCCGACCGTGGTCGCCCACAGCACGAGCGAGAGCGCGCGGCCCTTGCGCCGGGCCGGCGCGAGGTCGGCGGCGGCGTAGCGCGAGGCCAACGACGCGGCGGTGTTCGACCCGAGCAGCAGGGCACCGGTCAGCAGCAGGGCGAAGGAGCCCACCGCCCCTCCGACCACGCAGAGACCGGCCCCGACCGCGCCGAGCAGGTAGCCCAGCGCCAGGCCCGGGCCGGCGCCCGCGCCGCCCCATCACCCGGGCCAGCAGGTACGCCGCACCCGCGGAGCCCAGGACCTGGACGGTCTGGACCAGGCCGGCCAGGGAGGCGTTGCCGGTGATCCGCTCGGCCAGCACCGAGGCCACGGCGATGCCGATCGTCGTGCCCGAGCCCGCCGAGGGCCTGGGAGCCGACCAGCACCCGGAGCGTGCGGCGCTGGACGCCGCTGACCGACCTCGGGCGCGGTGCGGCGACCGGGGCGGTGGGCACCGTCCGCTCACCGCTGCGCCTCTCGGGCACCCCGAGCACGGCCGCGACGGCGTACCAGACCTGCTTGGGCGGCACGCCCTCGTCGAGCGCGGCCTCCGGGGTGCGGCCGCCGAGCGCGCCGAGCACCTGCTGGCGCGCCCAGACCGGGGCGTACGCCGCCCCCAGCTCGGCCTCCATGCGGGCCCAGAACTCGGTGTGCCTCACGATCCTCCTCAGGTGGTCGGCCATCAGGTCAGGTCAGGAGCAGCTTGCCGATGCGACGACCGGCGATGGTCATGCCGATGATGCCCATGATGGCCAGGTAGGCCACCGAGACCAGGGAGGCCTCGCTGAGCAGACCGGTGCACAGCTCGCGCATCAGCACCACCGCGCGGTACAGCGGGGTCAGCTCGACCAGCCACTGCCAGTCGCCGTAGGTCTCCACCGGGTAGAACGTGGCGGAGAACAGGAACATCGGCATGATCGCCAGCAGGACGAAGTCGAAGTCCTGCCAGGACTTCATGAAGGTGGTCACCGCCATGCCCACGCCGGCGAAGGCGAAGCTGACCAGCAGCGCGGCCGGCAGCGCGAGCAGCGCCCACCAGGACGAGAGCAGCCCCATCACCAGCATGACGACGAGGAACCCGCCCGCGTAGAGGCCGCCGCGCAAGACCGCCCAGCCGACCTCCGCCCGGGCGACGTCCCGGGGGCCGAGCGGCGTGGCGAGGACCGCGTCGTAGACCTTCTCGAACCTCAGCTTGAAGAACACGTTGAACGTGGAGTCCATGATCGCGCCGTTCATGGCCGAGGCCGCGAGCATGGCCGGTGCCACGAACTCGCGGTAGGGGACCTGCTCGCCCTGCACGGTGAAGCCGCTGACGATGGCCCCGATGCCCACCCCGATCGAGAACAGGAAGAACACCGGCTCGAAGAAGCCGCTGGCGACCACGAGCCAGCTGCGCCGCAGCACCCAGTAGTTGCGCAGCATCAGGGTGCGAGGACCACCGTGGTCGGGACGGGGGGCCGAGCGGACGAGGGCGGCAGCGACGAACGACATCGTCAGACCACCAGCCGCCGGGTCAGCCGCCGGACCGCCCACCAGGCGCCGGCCGAGCGCCAGCACCGCCAGGTAGGCGGTGTGGCCGAGCGCGGGCAGCAGCCCCAGGGACCCCTGCGCCGCGCCGCGGCACAGCTCGACCCCGTGGTAGAGCGGCAGGATCTGCGCCAGCGCCTCCAGCGGGGCGGCGAGGTTGGCCACCGGGAAGAACGCACCGGAGAACAGGAACAGCGGGACCACCCCGACCCGGTAGATCAGCGCGAAGGACGCCTCGCTCCTCGCCCCGGCCGCGAAGGCGTAGACCGGGAAGGCGAAGGCGATCCCGGTCAGCACGGCGCCGAGCAGCGCCCCGGCCGCGCCGAGCACCGAGCCGAAGACCCCGAACAAGGCCACCACGACGGTGAAGACGCACGAGGTGAAGGCCAGCCGGACGCAGGATGAAGCTGAGGTGACCGGCGACGATGTCGCTCACCCGCAGCGGGGTGGCGATCATCCCGTAGTAGGTCTTGTCCCACTTGACCGCGCTGAAGACCGGCCAGGTGGCGAGGCTGGTCGCGACCTGCATGGCGGCGGCGGCCATCATCCCGGGGGCCACGAAGTCGAGGTACGACGGGCCGATGCTGCGCCGACCCGGCCCGATCGACGTAGCGCCCCAGCAGCACGCCCATGGCGAGCAGGTACAGGACCGGCTCCAGGAACGAGGCGATGAGCGTGCCCCGGAAGGTCCTCCGGTAGCGGATCAGCCAGTAGTCGGTCTGCCGGCCGACCATCGTCGCGGTGCCGGGCGTCTCCGGCGGCCGGTGCCGGCGGCCGTCGGGCGTGAGTGCCGGTCATCAGTCCACCAGCGTCCGCCCGGTGAGCCGCAGGAAGACGTCCTCGAGGCGTGGACCGTCGGACCAGCGCCATCACCGGGTTGAGGCCGCGGCCGTGGACGTCGGCCAGGGCCATGCTCGCCGTCGTGGGTGTAGAGCAGCAGCCGGTCGGGCAGCACCTCGACCCGCTCGGCCAGGTCGGTCAGGCGCTCGGCCAGCGCCTCGTGCTCGACCTCGTGCTCACCGATGGCGAACCGCAGCTCCAGCACCTCGCGGGTGGAGTGGTCCCGGATCAGGTCGCGGGGGGAGCCCTCGGCCACGATGAGACCGCCGTCCATCACGACGAGGCGGTCGCAGAGCTGCTCGGCCTCGTCCATGTAGTGGGTGGTGAGCACGAGCGTGACGCCCTGCTGCTTGAGCCGGTAGAGCTTGTCCCACAGCACGTGGCGGGCCTGCGGGTCGAGGCCGGTGGTCGGCTCGTCGAGCAGCAGCATCTCCGGCTCGTTGATCAGCGAGCGCGCGATGGTCAACCGGCGCTTGAGGCCGCCGGAGAGGCTGTCGACCTTGGCGTCGCGCTTGTCGGTGAGCTGGAAGAAGCCGAGCAGCTCGTCGGCCCGGGCTGGCGACCAGCTTGCGGCCCAGCCCGAAGTAGCGGCCGTAGATGAGCAGGTTCTCGCGGACGGTGAGCTCGGTGTCGAGGGTGTCCTCCTGCGGGCACACCCCGAGCCGGGCCCGGACGGCCGACCCGTCGCGCACCGGGTCGCGGCCGAGCACCTCCAGGTCGCCGCTGGTCGGCGGGGACACGGCCGCGATCATCCGCATGGTCGAGGACTTGCCGGCCCCGTTGGGACCGAGGAAGCCGAACGCCTCACCCCGGTGGACGGTGACGTCGATGCCCCTGACCGCCTCGAACGCGCCGAAGCGCTTGGTCAGCCCCCGGGCCGCGACCATGGTGGCCGGCAGCTCCGAGCGGTCGCCCCCACGCCGTACCGGTGCCGGTGCCGGTGCCGGTGCCGGCGGCGGGCACCTCGGGGGACCCGTGACCGGGTGGGGTGGAGGAGGTCATGGACGCAACCTAACCCGCGCCGCCGACAGATCTCATCCCGGTTGCACGGGTCGTGCCCCGACCGGCCGGGCACCCGCCGTGCCAGGTTGTCGGTGCCGTCGGACAAGATGGTGAGCACGCGCGCGACGCGCCCGGCCACCTCGGGCGAGGCGCGCCGCGACGACAGGAAGCGACGGTGCCGAGGCGTGAGCGAAGAGGTGTGGGCGGGCTTCGGTGAGGCGACACGGACATGGTTCGAGGCGGCCTTCGCCGAGCCGACGCCCGCCCAGGTGGGCGCCTGGCGCGAGATCGCCGCCGGCCGCAACGCGCTCGTCGTGGCACCGACCGGGTCCGGCAAGACGCTGAGCGCCTTCCTGTGGTCGCTCGACCGGCTGGCCCAGGCGCCGACCCCGCCCACGAAGCGAGCGCTGCCGGGTCCTCTACATCTCCCCGCTCAAGGCGCTGGCCGTCGACGTGGAGCGCAACCTGCGGGCTCCCCTGACCGGCATCCGCCACACCGCCGCCCGCCTCGGTCTGCCCGAGCCCGACATCCGGGTCGGCACCCGCTCGGGCGACACCCCCGCCAACGAGCGCCGCGCCCTGGTCTCGAGGCCGCCGGACATCCTCATCACCACGCCCGAGTCGCTGTTCCTCATGCTCACCTCGCAGGCGCGCGAGGTGCTGCGCAGCGTCGAGACCGTGATCGTCGACGAGGTGCACGCCGTCGCCGGCACCAAGCGCGGAGCCCACCTCGCCCTGTCGATGGAGCGCCTGGACGCGCTGCTGCCGAAGCCGGCCCAGCGCATCGGGCTGTCGGCGACCGTGCGCCCCCTCGACGAGGTCGCCCGCTTCCTCGGCGGCAGCCGCCCGGTCGAGATCGTCGCCCCGCCCTCCCGGAAGCAGTGGGACCTCAGCGTCGTCGTCCCGGTCGAGGACATGTCCGAGCTCGGCGCGCCCGCGGCCGAGCAGGAGGGCCCGGCCGCCGGCGAGGAGCGCCGCACCTCGATCTGGCCCTCCATCGAGGAGGAGGTCGTCGACCTGGTCGAGCGGCACCGCTCGACGATCGTCTTCGCCAACTCCCGCCGCCTCGCCGAGCGCCTCACCGCCCGCCTCAACGAGATCGCCACCGAGCGCGCCGCGCCCGACGAGGGTGATCCGTCGCCGCACGCACCGCCCGCGCAGGTGATGGCGCAGTCCGGGCAGTCCGAGGGCGCCCCGGTGGTGATCGCGCGAGCCCACCACGGGTCGGTGTCGAAGGACCAGCGCGCCATCATCGAGGACGACCTGAAGCGTGGCCGGCTGCCCTGCGTGGTGGCGACCTCCAGCCTCGAGCTGGGCATCGACATGGGTGCGGTGGACCTGGTGGTGCAGATCGAGTCCCCGCCCAGCGTGGCCTCGGCCCTGCAGCGGGTCGGTCGTGCCGGCCACCAGGTCGGCGAGGTCTCGCGCGGGGTGCTCCTGCCCAAGCACCGCGCCGACCTGGTGCACACCGCGGTGGCCGTCGAGAGCATGCGCGCGGGCCGCATCGAGGCGGTCCGGGTGCCGGCCAACCCGCTCGACGTGCTGGCCCAGCAGGTCGTGGCGATGACGTCCCTGGAGGACTGGAAGGTCGACGAGCTCTACGACCTCGTGCGCCGGGCCGCGTCGTACGCCGCCCTGCCCCGCGCCGCGTTCGACGCGACGCTCGACCTGCTGTCGGGGCGCTACCCCAGCGACGAGTTCGCCGAGCTGCGCCCGCGCGTGGTGTGGGACCGTGTCGCGGAGACCGTCACCGGTCGGCCGGGAGCGCAGCGGTTGGCCGTCACCAGCGGGGGCACCATCCCCGACCGCGGCATGTTCGGCGTCTTCCTCGTCGGCGAGAAGGCAAGCCGGGTCGGCGAGCTCGACGAGGAGATGGTCTACGAGTCGCGGGTCGGCGACGTCTTCGCGCTCGGCGCCACCAGCTGGCGCATCGAGGACATCACCCACGACCGGGTGCTGGTCTCCCCCGCGCCCGGCCAGCCCGGTCGCCTGCCCTTCTGGAAGGGCGACCAGCTCGGCCGCCCGGCCGAGCTCGGCGAGGCCATCGGGGTGTTCACCCGCGAGCTCGGCGTGCTCGACCGCGACCAGGCGGTGACGCGCTGCCGCGACGCCGGTCTCGACGACTGGGCGGCCGAGAACCTCGTGCGCTTCCTCGAGGAGCAGCGGCAGGCGACCTCGGTGCTGCCCTCCGACCGGACGCTGCTGGTCGAGCGCTTCCGCGACGAGCTGGGCGACTGGCGCCTCGTCCTGCACTCCCCCTACGGCGCCCAGGTGCACGCGCCCTGGGCGCTGGCCATCGGGGTGCGGCTGGCGGAGCGGTACGGCGTCGACGCCCAGGCGCTCGCCTCCGACGACGGCATCGTCATGCGCATCCCGGAGAGCGACCAGGACCCGCCGGGTGCGGACGTCGTGGTCTTCGACGCCGACGAGATCGAGGACCTCGTCACCGCCGAGGTGGGCGGGTCGGCGCTGTTCGCCAGCCGGTTCCGCGAGTGCGCGGCGCGGGCCCTGCTGCTGCCGCGACGTGACCCCGGACGGCGCTCGCCGCTGTGGCAGCAGCGCCAGAAGTCGGCGCAGCTGCTGTCGGTCGCGTCCAAGTACCCGTCCTTCCCGATCGTGCTGGAGGCGGTGCGCGAGTGCCTCCAGGACGTGTACGACGTCCCGGCGCTGGTGGGCCTGATGAAGCGGCTGTCGCTCGCGGGCGGTGCAGGTCTCCGAGGTCCACACCGACCAGCCGTCGCCGTTCGCGCGGTCGCTGCTGTTCGGCTACGTGGCGGCGTTCATGTACGAGGGCGACAACCCTCTGGCCGAGCGGCGGGCCGCGGCCCTCTCGCTCGACCAGGGCCTGCTCGCCGAGCTGCTGGGCCGCGCCGAGCTGCGCGAGCTGCTCGACCCGGCCGTGCTGGCCGCCGTCGAGCTCGAGCTGCAGCGGTTGGACCCCGAGCGCCGGGCCCGCGGCCTCGAGGGGGTCGCCGACCTGGTCCGCCTGATCGGACCGCTGAGCACCTCCGAGGTCGCGGCGCGCGTGCCCGACGAGTCGGCCGAGGAGGCCGAGGGCTGGCTCCTCGCGCTGGCCGAGGCCCGCCGGGTGGTGCAGGTCCGGATCGCCGGTGAGGCCCGCTGGGCCGCCGTCGAGGACGTCCCGCGGCTGCGTGACGGCCTGGGCGTCCCCGTCCCGCCCGGCACCCCCGACGCCTTCCTCGACGAGGTCGTCGACCCGCTGGCCGACCTGGTCGGCCGCTACGCCCGCTGCCACGGCCCCTTCACCGTCTCCGACGTCGCGGAGCGCTGGGGCCTCGGCTCGGCGGTCGTGCGTCAGACGCTGCTCCGGCTCGCCGGCAGCGGCCGGGTGGTGGAGGGCGAGTTCCGTCCCGCCGGCAGCGGCTCGGAGTGGTGCGACGCCGAGGTGCTGCGCCGGCTGCGACGCCGGAGCCTGGCCGCGCTGCGCAAGGAGGTCGAGCCGGTCGAGCCGGCCACGCTCGGTCGCTTCCTGCCCGCCTGGCAGAACGTGATCATCGAGACGCCCGAGGAGCCGGCCGGACAGCGCAACGGCCGCTCCTCCCCGGCGCCCCGCGATCGAGGCGCTCCGGGGTGCGCGGGGTCGACGGCGTGCTCTCGGTGGTCGAGCAGCTCGCCGGCTGCGCCGTACCGGCCAGCGCGCTGGAGACGCTCGTGCTGCCGAGCCGCGTCGAGGACTACGCCGGCTCCTACCTCGACGAGCTGACCGCCACCGGCGAGGTGGTGCTGGGCCGGTCAGGGCACCCTGCCCGGCAAGGACGGCTGGGTCAGCCTGCACCTGGCCGACAGCGCCCACCTCACCCTCCCGGAGCCGACGGCGTACGACGAGACGCCGCTTCACCGAGGCGTGATCGAGGCCCTCGAGGGGGGCGGGGCGTACTTCTTCCGCCAGCTCAGCAACGTGGCCGGGGCCACCGACGACGCCGCGATGCTGGCGGCGTTGTGGGACCTGGTGTGGTCGGGCCGGTTGACCAACGACACGCTGGCGCCGCTGCGGCTGCTCGGTTCCTCGGGTCGGACGGCGCACTCGGGGCCGCGACGTCCCGCACGACCGCGTCGTTCCTCGCGACCGGCTCGGCCCCGTCCCGACCTGCCCACGCGCACGCGGCCCCCCGACGGCAGCCGGGCGCTGGTCGCTGCTGCCCGAGATCGAGCCCGACGCCACCCGTCGGTCCCACGCGTCGGCCGAGGCGATGCTGGAGCGGCACGGCGTCGTGACCCGCGGTGCCGTCGTCTCCGAGCGCGTCCCCGGCGGCTTCGCCGGCGTCTACAAGGTGCTCTCGGCCTTCGAGGACTCCGGCCGTTGTCGGCGGGGCTACTTCGTCGAGGGACTGGGGGCGGCGCAGTTCGGCGTCCCCGGCTCGGTCGACCGGCTGCGCACGTTCTCCCGCGAGCTCGGGGGCGAGGGCGACCCCCAGGCCGCCCGCGCCACGGTCGTGCTGGCCGCCACCGATCCCGCCAACCCGTACGGCGCCGCGCTGCCGTGGCCGGACCGCCCCACCGAGGCGGCCGCCCCGACCGGGACGGCGCCGCCGCCAGCGGGACGGCGAACGGGTCCGGGACCGGACACCGGCCGGGTCGCAAGGCCGGGGCCCTGGTGATCCTGGTGGACGGTTCGTTGGCGGTCTACCTCGAGCGCGGGGGGCCGCACCCTGCTGACCTTCACCGACGACCCCGAGGACCTGGCGGCCGCGATGACCGCGCTGGCGGGCGCGGTGCGCCGCGGGGCGATGGGTCGGCTGACGGTCGAGCGCGCCGACGGCGAGCCGATCCTGGGCAGCACCGAGCCGCTGCGCGAGGCGCTGGCCGGGCCGGGTTCGTGGCGACACCGCGGGGGCTGCGGATCCGTGGCTGAGTCCCGTGCCTGAGGGCGACACCGTCTGGCGCACCGCTCGGTCGCTGGACCGCGCGCTGAGCGGCCACCTGCTCGTGACCTCGGACTTCCGGGTGCCGGAGATCGCGGCCGTCGACCTGGCCGGGCAACCGGTGGTGACGACCGTGGCCCGGGGCAAGCACCTGCTGACGCGCATCGGCGAGGACTGCACACCCTCCACACCCACCTGAAGATGGAGGGCTCCTGGCACCTCTACCGTCCGGGGACGCGGTGGCGCCGACCGACCCACCAGGCGCGCGTCGTGCTCACCACCGAGGACTGGACGGCGGTGGGGTTCAGCCTCGGCGTGACCGAGCTGGTCCCGCGCTGCGACGAGGAGTCCGTGGTCGGTCACCTCGGGCCCGACCTGCTGAGCGCGGACTGGGACGAGCCGGAGGCGCTGCGGCGGCTGGCGGCCGAGCCGGACCGGCCCCTGGTCGAGGCCCTGCTCGACCAGCGCAACCTCGCCGGGATCGGCAACATGTACGCCGCCGAGCTCTGCTTCCTCGCCGGCGTCCGTCCCCACGCCGCGACCGGCACCGTCGCCGACCTGCCCCGCCTGGTGCGCCGCGCCAAGGCGTTGCTCGAGGTGAACAAGGAGCGCGCCCAGCAGGCCTCCACCGGCGACCTTCGCCGCGGGCGCACCCACTACGTCTACAGCCGGGCCGGGCAGCCCTGCCGCCGCTGCCGCACGCCCATCGAGCGCGGCACCCACGGCACCGCGCCCCGCGACCGGGTCACGTTCTGGTGCCCCACCTGCCAGCCCGCCTCCCCCTGACCGCGAAACGTCACGCGGGTACGCACGAAACGTCACGCGTGTACGCGCGAAACGTCACGTGTGTACGCGCGAAGCGTCTTGTGTGACGCGCCAGACGGCGCCCGGGCGCAGGCCGGGCCAGCGGTCGCAGACTGCGTGCAGGCTCGCGTACGCCACGCGTTCTTCAGAGGTCGCCGTCTGCTCGATGGCCCCCTCATGCCCGCACGCACGACCGCCCCGCCGCGCGTACACCAGCGACGCTTCGACGTACACAGCGACGCTTCGCGCGTACACAGGCGACGCTTCGCGCGTACACCAGCGACGCTTCGCGGCGAGGGTCAGGCGGCGGAGGCCACGACGTCGCCGTCGACGGCCTTGCTCGACACCTGGTCCGAGCGCAGCTCGAGCGGCCGCACGGTGATCAGGGCCGCGGCCTCGGCCAGCGCCACGGCGTCGGAGACCTCGGAGAGGATCTCCGACAGCGGCACGTCCAGCGCACCGCAGATCGAGGCCAGCAGCTCGCTGGAGGCCTCCTTCTGCCCGCGCTCGATCTCGGACATGTAGCCCAGGCTCACGCGGGCCTCGCCGCACAGCTGGCGCAGCGTGCGCCCCTGCTCGAGACGCCGGCGGCGGAGGACCTCACCGAGGAGACGGCGGAACAGCACCATGTCGCGCTCCCGTCCTCTCGCTCGGGCCGGTGGTCCGGCCTCGTGGTTGCACCAACCTACTACTCAGAACCCCAACGTTCCACGCCCATTCCCCGGTCGCTCCGGCGGCGCGTCGCCGGGTGGCTACGGTAGCCGCCATGCCCCTGCCCATCGAGGACTATGCCCTGATCGGCGACACCGGCACCGGTGCCCTCATCGGGAAGGACGGCTCGGTCGACTGGCTCTGCCTGCCCCGCTTCGACTCCCCCGCCTGCTTCGCCGCCCTGCTCGGCGACCGCGACAACGGCCGTTGGCTGCTCGGCCCGGCCGAGCTCAGCGAGGGAGACGACGAGGAGGTCAGCGTCTCGCGCCGCTACGTCGGCGACACCTCCATCCTCGAGACGACCTTCACGACCTCGACCGGCGTCGTCGCCGTCACCGACGCCATGCCGGTCGGCGACGGGCGCGCCGACCTGGTCCGTGATCGTGGAGGGCGTGGAGGGCACGGTCCGCATGCGCCACGAGTGGATCGTCCGCTTCGGGTACGGCGGGATCCGCCCGTGGGTGCGTCGCGAGCAGCAGGACGACGAGGAGATCATCATGGCCGTCGCGGGACCCGACCGGCTCATCCTGCGCGGCGCGCGGCTGCCGACCCGCGAGGACGGCCACCACGTGGACGAGTTCGACGTCACGCCGGGCGACCGTCTCGAGTTCGTGACGGTCTGGAACGCCTCGCACCACGACCTGCCCAGCGCTCAAGGACGTCGAGCCCTGCGTCGAGGAGACCCGGGAGCTGCTGCAGGCCTGGGCCGACCACTGCAGCTACGACGGGCCCTACCGCGACGCGGTCGTCCGCTCGCTGCTGACGTTGCGCCTGCTCACCCACGGGGGCACCGGCGGCATCGTGGCCGCGCCCACCACCAGCCTGCCGGAGGACTTCGGCGGCAGCCGCAACTGGGACTACCGCTTCTGCTGGCTGCGTGACGCCTCCATGACCCTCAGCTCGCTGCTGCGCTCGGGCTACCGCCACGAGGCGACGCTCTGGCGCTCGTGGTTGCTGCGCGCGGTCGCCGGCGACCCCAAGGACCTCCAGATCGTGTACGCCGTCGACGGCGGCCGCGACCTGCCCGAGCGCGAGCTCGACCACCTGGCCGGCTACCAGGGGTCGGTCCCGGTGCGCATCGGCAACGGCGCCGTCGGCCAGCAGCAGGCCGACGTCTTCGGCGAGGTGCTCGCGGCCCTCCACCTGGCCCGGTCCACCGGGCTGGAGGACTCCGAGGACTCCTGGTCGCTGCAGCGCGTGCTCGTCGAGCACCTGGCGGAGCGCTGGCAGCAGCCCGACCACGGGATCTGGGAGATCCGCGGCGAGCAGCGGCACTTCACCCACTCCCGCGTCCTGGTCTGGGTCGCGTTCGACCGCGCCGTGCGCGCCGTGGAGGAGGACGGGCTCGAGGGGCCGGTCGAGCGGTGGCGCCAGGTGCGCGACGAGGTGCGCTCGGAGATCCTCGAGCGGGGCGTGGACCACGAGCGCGGCACGTTCACCCAGCACTACGACACCACCGAGGTCGACGCTTCGCTGCTCGTGCTGCCCGGGCTGGGGTTCATCGACGGCGAGGACGAGCTCATGCTCGGCACCATCCGCGCCATCGAGGAGGACCTGCTCGAGGACGGGCTGGTCCGCCGCTACCGCACCGCCTCCGGGGTCGACGGTCTCACCGGCGAGGAGTACGCGTTCGTGGCCTGTTCGTTCTGGCTCGTCTCGGCGTACGCCGCTGCCGGTCGCCACGACGACGCGACCGCCCTCTTCGAGCAGCTGCTGGATCGACGCAACGACGTAGGGCTGCTGGCCGAGGAGATCGACCCCGTCTCGAGCTGCCAGGCCGGCAACTTCCCCCAGGCGCTGTCGCACCTCGCCCTGGTCGACGCCGCCCTCGACCTGTGGGGCGACGACACGGGGTCACGGGAAGCCCGCGCGAAGCAGTAGCCCGGTTGTCGGACGGTCCGCCCTCAGGCGGTGGTCTCCCCGCCCTGGCCGCCCTGTCGGCTCTGTCGGCGCTCGGCGCGGACGGTGTCGCGGACGTACTCCACGCCCGTCCACACGGTGAGGGCCACGGCGGCCGCCATCGCGGCGAGCCCGACCCACCAGACCACCGACCCGACCGGCTCCCAGAACCCGTCGAGCTGGCGCAGCGGCATGATGAGCAACGCAAGGGCCACGGTCTGCACGACGGTCTTGAGCTTGCCGCCGCGACCGGCCGGCATCACCACCCCACGGCGGATCAGCCAGAACCGCATGACGGTGATGCCCCACTCGCGGATCAGCACCACCACGGTGACGGCCCACCACAGCTCGCCGATGATCGAGAGCCCCACGAAGGCCATCCCGGTCAGCGCCTTGTCTGCGATGGGGTCCGCGATCTTGCCGAAGTCGGTGACGATGTCGTGCTTGCGCGCCAGGTCGCCGTCGATCTTGTCGGTGACCATCGCGGCCGCGAACAGCCCGAAGGCGATCCAGCGCCAACCCGTGGAGCCGCCGTCGTCGATCAGCAGGGCCCAGGCGAAGAACGGCACCATGACGATGCGCAGGGTCGTCAGGGCGTTCGGCACGTTCCAGTTGCTGGGTGCCGGTCGATCGCTCGTCGCTCGCCCGTCCTCCACCGGGCTCATCCTGCCCTCTGCGGCAGGGCGGTCGCCATCAGGTCGACGCCGCTGGAGCCGGTCACGCGGGCACGCACCAGGTCACCGACGTCGACCGGGGCCGCCAACGCGTCGAGTCCGTCGACGGTGGTCGTCCCGTCGACCTCGGGACCCTGCTGCTCCACGCGGCCCTCCACCTCGTCGCCGGCGAGGCGCTCGACGAGCACGGCGACCTCGTCGCCGACCCGGTCCTCGGCGCGCTGCGCGGTCAGCTCCTCGACCAGCGCGGTGACGTGGCGGACCCGCTCGGCGATCTCGGCCTCGTCGATCTTGCCGTCGAAGCCGGCGGCCTCGGTGCCGTCCTCGTCGGAGTAGCCGAAGACGCCGACGACGTCGAGCCGCGCCCGTTCGAGGAAGTCGCTGAGCACGTCCACGTCGTCCTCGGTCTCGCCGGGAAAGCCGACGATGACGTTGCAGCGCACGCCCGCGGTCGGGTCGAGGGTGCGGATGGAGTCCAGCAGCCCCAGGAAGCTGTCGGGGTCGCCGAAGCGTTTCATCCGGCGCAGCACCGTGGGCGAGGCGTGCTGGAAGGACAGGTCGAAGTACGACGCCACCCCGGGCGTCGTGGCGATGGCCCGCACCAGGTCGGGCCGGGTCTCGGCCGGCTGGAGGTAGGACACCCGCACGCGCTCCACGCCGTCGATCCCCGCGAGCTCGGGCAGCATCGTCTCGAGCAGCCGCAGGTCGCCGAGGTCCTTGCCGTAGGACGTGGAGTTCTCGCTGACCAGGAAGAGCTCATGCACCCCCTGCTCGGCCAGCCAGCGCGCCTCACCCAGCACGTCCGAGGGCCGCCGCGAGACGAACGAGCCGCGGAAGGACGGGATGGCGCAGAAGGTGCACCGCCGGTCACAACCACTGGCCAGCTTGAGCGGCGCCATCGGGCCGGTGTCGAGCCGCCGCCGGACCGGGCGCGGTCCGGAGGCGGGCGCGAGGCCGGCGGGCAGGTCCGGGGCGGCCACGGTGTGCCCGGGCACCACCACGTCGACCACGGCACCTCGTTCGGCCGGTGCGATCGGCAGCAGGTGGCGCCGGTCCTGAGGGGTGTGGGCGGCATGGGTCTCGCCCGCCATGATGCGGCGCAGCCGCGAGGAGATGTCGGGGTAGTCGTCGAAGCCCAGGATCGCGTCGGCCTCCGGGAGTGCCTCGGCGAGGTCCTTGCCGTAGCGCTCGGCCAGGCACCCCACGGCCACGACCGACTGCGTCCGGCCGGACTCCTTGAGGTCCGAGGCGGCGAGCAGGGTGTCGACGGAGTCCTTCTTGGCCGCCTCGACGAAGCCGCAGGTGTTGACCACGACGGCGTCGGCGTCCTCGGGGTCGGAGACCAGCGTGAAGCCGTCGGCCGCCAGGCGCCCCGCCAGCTCCTCGGAGTCGACCTCGTTGCGGGCGCAGCCCAGGGTCACCAGGGCGACGGTGGTCGGGGGTGCGGGGGTGCCGCTCACGCGGAGTCGCCGCGTCGGGCCTGCTCGCGCATGCGCCGGATCTCGGCGGCCTCGCGCTCGTCGTCGGTCATCTCGTGGTCGTCCATGGGGTCCATCGTCTCGTCCCGGCTCGGCGACGCCTCCACCGGGCGGGCGTAGGGGAACACGTCGGCGTCCTGGTCGACCTGTCCGGGGAACACCTCGACCGGCTCGTCGTACGTCGCGGGCTCGGTCGCGGCACCTGTCGGGGCGCTACCCGCAGGAGGCTCCTCGTCGCGGTCCCCGGCGAAGAGCTCCCGGTCGGCGGCGAACAGGTCCCGGTCCCGGCTCGACGTCGCGGCGCCGGCGTACCCGCGTCCGGTCGCCTCGTCGGCCCAGTTGCGCCAGTTCTCGGCCGCCTCGGTCCACTCGTCCTTCGGACGACGCGGCTCACCGCCGGCACCCAGCCGCGCCGGACGCGACCACAGCTCCTCGGCCTCCCACGGGGCCGGGCCGTCGGCGGCGGCCACCGGGAACGGCGAGCTGGGGTCGTCGGCGTCGACCGGAGCGGGCGTGCCCACCGTGGTGGGCGCCGTCGCGGTCTCCTCCTCGGGGTCCGGGGCCGGGGCGGGCGGCGGTGCGACCGGCACGTCCTGCCAGACGTCGACGCTCTCGGAGCGCAGGCTCCAGCCGACCACGGTGACGGCACCGAGCAGCGCCGACAGCAGCATGAACGGCCACAACTGGCCCAGCAGCCAGGTCATGACGTGCTCCCGCCCGCACCGGGTGCCTCCGCCGACGTGGCCGAGCCGGCCGGTGTCGCCGGGGCGGCGGCCGCGGACGAGTCCGGAGAGGGGGTGGCCTTCGGCAGCAGCCGCGTCAGGACCAGCGCAGCCACCGCCGCCCCGAGCCCGAAGCAGAGCATCACCAGGAAGGCGACCTCGACGTACCAGCGCCACATCTCAGCTGCCCTCCGCACTGATCTCGCCGCGCTGGTTGCTCTGCACCGCGGCGGCGGTGTCGGCCTCGTCGACCGGGAACTGGTCGCCGTAGCCACGGGCCTCGAGCCGCTTGCCGTCCACGCCGTTGCGCTCCAGCAGGTCGACCATCACGCGCGCGCGCTCGAGCGACAGCGTCGAGAAGTCCGGGGTGTCGTCGTCGGAGTGACCGCCGACCACGACGTCGCCGACCGGGCACTCCTTGAGCACCCGCGCGGCCGCGACCACCAGCGCCTGACCCTCGGAGGTGAGCTGGGCGGACGACCCGGCGAAGGGGATCCGCTGGTTGTTCGTGGCACGGTCGAGCTCGCGCCCCAGCGTCTGGCACGTGCGCCGCTGCTTCGCGCTCGCGAAGGCCTGGGTCGTCTCGACGTCGGCCACCCCGCTCACCCCCGCCACCACACGCTCCACCTTTGCGCTGTCCTCACCGGCCGGGACGGCCGCCGTGACGGTCCGGCCCTCCAGGGTGACCCTGATGTTGCCGAGGCCCTTGGCGGCGAGCCTCCGGTCGACGTCGGTGGCGAGAGCGGTTTCCACCCCGTCGAGCTGCGTGTACGTCGCACCGGCCGCGAGCGCGGCCGCCAGCAGCACGGCGGTGAGCCAGAAGGCGCCGCCCAGCGGACGACGGACCCGGCGGCGGCGGGTGACCAGGCGGCGCTCGGTCAGCGGCGCGCCTTCATCTGGAGCGGTGCCGGCTCCGTCCTGGAGGGCTCCGTCCTGCGGCGGCTCCGCGGTCGACTCGTCCTTCATCCGAGGCTCCTGAGAGTGAACGGTGTGACGCCCGGTGAGAATGGGGCGTCACCCGACGCCATCGAACGTAGCAGTGAGAGGTGACACGAGGGGCGGAAGTGACCGATCCGCGACCTCACCGCGAGGCGGCCTGGAACACCTTCGTCGCCGGCTGGCCGGTCTCGCCGAGGAACCCGAGGTCGCGTCCCGCGACGGTGACCGACACCGCTCCCCCGTCGTCGGTGGTGACGGTGACGGGCGGCGTGACGGTGAGGGTCTTGACCTCGCCGATGACCAGGTCGCCCGCGAAGACCAGCGCTCCCCCGGCGTCGCGGACCTCGACGTTGGCGCCGGCCTGGACCGCCACGATCTTGGCCGGCACCGAGGGCGCCGTGGCGGCCGCCTCCGGCTCGCCGAAGCCGTTGCCCAGGCCGGAGGAGCCGTTGAGCACCGGCGGCGGCGTCTCGAAAGCGGTCTCGGAGTCGACCGAGAACAGCCGCACGGCGCTCCAGATCAGCACCAGGGTGAGGACGGCGCCGATCATCAGCGCCCAGTTGGGTCCGCCGCGGGTGCTGCGCATGCTGCCGGTCAGGCCGGTGGCCAGCTCGGCCTCGAAGACGCGTCGGGGGCTGATCGGTGCGGTGGCGTAGCGGCTGTCGAAGGCCGCCAACATCGGGGCGGGGTCCTTGCCCAGGACACGGGCCAGGGTGCGGATGTGGCCGCGGGCGTAGAAGTCGCCGCCGCACGGGGTGAAGTCGTCGACCTCGATGGACTCGATGACGTGAGGCCGGATACGGGTCCGGTCGGCGAGCTCGTCGACGCTCAGGCCCACCCGGGTGCGAGCCGCGGCCAGGTCGGGACCGATGACCGGGTCGTAGGCGGGGTGCGGCTCGAACTCCTCGATGACGAGGGGAGCGACCGGCTCACCGAGACGGGCGATGGCACGCACCTTCGACGAGGCGTACGCCGACACCTGGCTCGGCCTGCTGGTCTGCGGGTCGAGCGGGCGGACCCCGTCGCGCTCGGCGCTGACGGTCGGCTCGCTGACGGCCGGCTCCCTGACGGCCGGCTCACTGAGGGCCGGCTCGGCCTCGACCTCGCGGTGCGCGTCGGGACCAGCCGAGCCTGCGTGGAACGCCGTCGCGGTGCCGAGGCTCGGCACCGGGTGCCCGTCCGCAGCGGCGTCGTCGACTGCCCGTCGAACCTGCCCGTCGACCTGCCCGTCGGTCTCCGCCTCGTCGGCGCTCACCTCGGACTCGTCGGTCGGGTCCGCCTTGAAGCCGCGGCGCAGCCAGCGGCGGCGGCGCTCCGGGGCCGGCTCGTCGGCGTCGGCTTCGACGAAGTCGCTGACGTCGGACGTGTCGCTGTCGGTCTCCCGACGGCCCCGGACCTCGGCCGTGCGCGCCGTGTCGAGGTCGGGGTAGAAGCCGGTGACGGCCTCGGAGTCGTGGTCTGGACGGCGGGCAGCCGGGACCGCCTCGCCCTCCGGCTTGACCTCGGGCTCGGGCTCGGGCAGCAGCGTGACGACTTCGGCGCGGCCGTGCGCCAGCTCCGCGAAGCGCTCCTGCAGGGTGTCCTCGGTGGCGTGGCTGATCCGGGTGGTCAGACCGAGCGGGACGGCGAGGACGGCGCCGTACATCTTCTGGTTGAGGCGCGCGTGACGTCGGGCGCGACCCTCGATGCCTTCGATGGCGCGATGCATGTGGTGGAGCTGGACGACCAGCCGACCGTCACGCAGCGCACCGCGGCGGGGGGTGACGGTGATGCGGTCCACGGCCTCCCACGGCAGGCCGCGCCACTGGCGACCGAGTCGGAAGCGGACACCGAGCTCGTCGGCCACCAGCAAGGGCAGCCGGGCGTCGAGCAGGTTGCGGAACAGGCCCACGCTGAGGACGGTCAGGACCGCGCACAGCAGCCAGTCGAAGGTCGCACCGGTCGACACCGCACGCCACAGGTAGGCGATCGCGATGGCCGAGGTGGCGACCCCGAGGAGCAGCGAGACCGCGGCCTGGTGGCGCACCTCGATCTGCTCGGGGGCGCTGCCACGCTCGGGCACCGGCAGGCCGGGGCCCTCGTCGGGCTCCAGAGCGTCGGTGGCGGACTTCTCGATGGGCTGTGCGCTCATTGCTCTCCCTGCACAGTGGCGATGACCCCGTCCAGGTCATCAGGCTTGATGAGGACGTCGCGGGCCTTGGAACCCTCGCTGGGACCGACCACGCCCCTGCTCTCCAGAATGTCCATCAGTCGACCCGCTTTGGCGAAGCCGACACGCAGCTTGCGCTGCAACATCGAGGTGGATCCGAACTGCGTGGACACCACGAGCTCGATCGCGGCGACCACGAGGTCGAGGTCGTCGCCGATGTCGTCGTCGAGGTCGCGCTTGGCGGCGGCCGGTGCGGTGACGTCGTCGCGGTAGGCCGGCTGCAGCTGCTCCTTGCAGTGCTTGACGACCTGGTGCACCTCCGCCTCGGTGACCCACGAGCCCTGCACGCGCACGGGCTTCGAGGCACCCATGGGCAGGAACAGGCCGTCACCTTGCCCCACGAGCTTCTCCGCGCCGGGCTGGTCGAGGATGACCCGGCTGTCGGCCAGGCTCGAGGTGGCGAAGGCCAGCCGCGACGGCACGTTGGCCTTGATGAGACCGGTGACGACGTCGACGCTGGGTCGCTGCGTGGCCAGGATCAGGTGGATGCCGGCCGCCCGAGCGAGCTGCGTGATGCGCACGACGGCGTCCTCGACGTCGCGGGGGGCGACCATCATGAGGTCGGCGAGCTCGTCGACGACGACGAGGAGGTACGGGTACGGCGCCAGCACGCGCTCGCTGCCCTGGGGCACCTGCACCTTGCCGGCCCGGACGGCCTTGTTGAAGTCGTCGACGTGGCGGAAGCCGAACGCCGCGAGGTCGTCGTACCTCATGTCCATCTCGCGCACGACCCAGGCGAGGGCCTCCGACGCCTTCTTCGGGTTGGTGATGATGGGGGTGATCAGGTGCGGGATGCCCTCGTAGGCGTTGAGCTCGACCCGCTTGGGGTCGACCAGGATCATCCGCACCTCGTCGGGCGTGGAGCGCATGAGCAGCGAGCTGATCATCGAGTTGATGAAGCTCGACTTGCCGGAGCCGGTCGCGCCCGCCACCAGCAGGTGGGGCATCTTCGCCAGGTTCGCGACCACGAAGCCGCCCTCGACGTCCTTGCCGAGCCCGACGATCATCGGGTGGTGGTCGTTGCGGGCGTTGTTCGACCGCAGCACGTCGCCGAGGGAGACGATCTCCTTGTCGATGTTCGGGATCTCGATGCCGATGGCGCTCTTGCCCGGGATCGGCGACAGGATCCGCACGTCGGCCGAGGCGACGGCGTAGGCGATGTTCTTGCCCAGCGCGGTGACCTTCTCGACCTTGACGGCGGGGCCGAGCTCGACCTCGTAGCGGGTGACGGTCGGGCCGCGGGTGTAGCCGGTGACCTGGGCGTCGATGTCGAACTGCTCGAGCACCTCGGTCAGCCGCGCCACGACGGCGTCGGAGGCCTTCGACCTCGCCTTGTGCACGCTGCCGGGCTTGAGCACCTCGTTGCCGGGCAGCGAGTAGGCGATGTCGCCGGACAGCGCGAGCTGCTCGACACGGGCGGGCAGCGGGGTGTGCGGCGGCGGCTCGACCGGCTCCGAGGGCTCGTCGTCCCCCAGGCCGGCCATGGCGACAGCGACCGCGTCGGGCGCCGCGGCGACGGCGTCCGAGGCAGCCGAGCCTCCTGTGCCCGACCGACCGCGCTTGCGGCGTCCGAGCGACGGGTCCGGCTCGACGGCCACCGGGCTGTCGTAGGCGGGGTCGCCCTCGGGGGTGTAGTCGTCGTCGGCCGAGCCGGCCAGGGACCCCTGCCGGCGGCGGGTGCGGCCGCGGCCGGTGGACTGCTCGGGCACGGTGGCCGTCTGCTCGCCGGCGTCGCCGGTGGTGTCGGGGTGGCGGCGACCGAGCATCAGGTCGCGGGCGGTCGCGAAGCGCTCGGGGATGCGGTAGACCGGGGTCGCGGTGACCACCAGCAGCCCGAAGAGGGCGACGAGGACCAGCAGCGGGACCGCGACGACGGTGCTGCGCAGCAGGTCGGTGGACAGCGAGCCGACGACGAAGCCGACCGCTCCCCCGGCCTCGTGGAGCGCCTGGGTCTGGGTGCCGCGCGGGCTGCCGTGGCTGATGTGGATGAGCCCGAGGACACCGAAGAGCAGCGCGCTCCAGCCGATGACCTGGCGCCCGGCGGGTCCGGTGCTCTCGGGGTTGCGCAACGTGACGACACCGATGCCCACCAGCGCCAGCGGGACGAACCAGCCGAGCAGACCGACCGAGCCGTTGACGACCGTGCGGGTGGTCTCACCCACGCCTCCGGGCAGCTGCCACCAGACCGAGGCGGCCACGACGACCGCCAGGCCGATGAGGGCCAGGCCGAGACCGTCGCGACGGTGGTCGGCGTCGAGCTCGCGAGCGGCGCCGGTGACCCGGCGGACAGCGCCCCCCAGGACGTGCGCGATGCCGAGCCAGAGCCCGGCCAGGCCGTGGCCCAGCGCGGTGAAGGCACGCAGGATGGGGCCAGGTCCGTTGCGTACGGCGCGGGGTGCGGGGCGCTTCTTCGACGAGGAGCCCGTGCCCGAGGTACGACGTGCCTGGCTGCCGGACGACCGCGACCTCGAGCTGCCGGTGCTCCGCGAGCCCGATCCGGAGGTGCTCCGGGCGGACGTCTTGGTGCTGCCGGTGGCCCGCGACCGCGGTGGGGAAGACGTACGGGTCGCCATACGGGGGAATCTACGCGACCGTCACTCCCGTCACACGGTTCCCACGCCGCACAGGCGGGACCTCACCATGTAACGCGGAGTTATGGACGCCGGCCAAGGCTCACAACCCGAGCGAGGCGTCCACAACGCATGGCGCAGAAGGCGCGGCCGCCCCCGCCGTACGACGAGCGCGCCGGCCGCACCCGCGTCCGCATGTCGAAACGTCCGTGACGCCGCTCCGGCCCGCCCCTAGCCTGTGGTCGTGCAGCGCTCGTGGACCTATCTCTTCGCTTGCCGCTCGGGGTGCCCGAGCAGCCGGCTCGGTTAGACCACGCCCGCTGCTCCATCGACGCCCCTGGCTCACGCGAGGGGCGTTTCGCATGTCCCGAGCCGTGCCGGGGGCGACCCACCGATCCCGCTCACCCGGGACGACAGAGAAGAGGAACCCATGGTCGTCGTGATGGCGCCGGAAGCCACGGACGCGGACGTCGCACACGTGGTGGAGAAGGTCGAGGGCGTCGGGGGGTCGGCGTTCGTCAGCAAGGGGTTGGTGCGCACGATCATCGGCCTGGTCGGCGACATCGACTCCTTCCACGGCCTCAACCTGCGCACCCTGCCCGGCGTGGCCGACGTGCACCGCATCTCGGACCCGTTCAAGCTGGTCAGCCGCCAGCACCACGCCGACCGCAGCACCGTCTGGGTCGGCCCCCGCGGCCACCAGGTGCCGATCGGTCCCGACACCTTCACCTTCATCGCCGGCCCCTGCGCCGTCGAGTCCGAGCAGCAGACGCTCGAGGCCGCGGAGATGGCCAAGGCCGCCGGCGCCTCGATCATGCGCGGCGGAGCCTTCAAGCCGCGCACCTCGCCGTACGCGTTCCAGGGGCTGGGGGTCCGCGGCCTGGAGATCCTCTCCGAGGTGCGCGAGGCGACCGGGCTGCCCGTGGTGACCGAGGTCGTGGACGCGCGCGACGTGCCCGTGGTGGCCGAGCACGCCGACATGTTGCAGATCGGCACCCGCAACATGGCCAACTTCGGGCTGCTGCAGGCCGCGGGCGACGCCGGCAAGCCGGTGCTGCTCAAGCGCGGGATGACGGCGACGATCGAGGAGTGGCTGATGGCGGCGGAGTACATCGCCCAGCGCGGCAACCTCGACGTCGTGCTCTGCGAGCGCGGCATCCGGACCTTCGAGCCCGCCACGCGCAACACCCTCGACATCTCCGCGGTGCCGGTCGTGCAGGCCAAGAGCCACCTGCCGATCATCGTCGACCCCTCGCACGCGGCCGGGCTGCGCGAGCTCGTCGTGCCCCTGTCGCGGGCCGCGGTCGCGGTCGGCGCGGACGGCGTCATCGTCGACGTGCACCCGAACCCGGAGGAGGCGCTCTGCGACGGTCCGCAGGCGCTGTTCGGCAGCGACCTGCGTTCACTGGCCCAGGCGATGCGCCAGCTGCCGCCCGTGCTGGGGCGCCACGACGCCGGGGCGCGGGTGCGCACGACCACCTGAGCGCGACCCGATCGTGGTGGCCCGGGCGGTTCCTCATCTGACCCCGCGTTACATGCTGGGCGGCGGGTCAGCCCAGGAGGGGCGGGAGGATCGCGGCGGCCCGGTCCACGGCGGCGCGGTCGACGTCGAGGTGCGTCACCAGGCGCAGGGAGGTCGCCCCGACGGCGCTGACGAGCAGGCCCTCCTCCCGGGCCGCGGCCACGACGCGGGCCGGGTCGGGGTGCGGGACCACCACGATGTTGGTGTGGACGCCGACCGGGTCCACCCCGCACGCCTCGGCCAGCACCGACGCGTGCTCGTGGTCCTCGGCCAGCCGCTCGAGGTGGTGGTCGAGGGCGTGGATGCCGGCGGCGGCCAGCACGCCGACCTGTCGCATCCCGCCGCCGAGCCGCTTGCGCCAGATGCGCGCCTCGGCGATGACGTCGGCCGACCCGACCACCAGCGAGCCGATCGGTGCGCCCAGCCCCTTGCTGAGGCACACCGCCAGGACGTCGGCCACCTCGCCGTACGCCGTGAGCGGGGTGCCGGTCGCGACGTGGGCGTTCCACAGCCGAGCCCCGTCCAGGTGTACGCCGACCCCGTGACCGTCGGCGTAGGACCGCAGCGACCGCAGGTCGTCGATCCCGATGACTGCTCCCCCGCCGAAGTTGTGGGTGTTCTCCACCGAGATCGCCCGGGTCGGGACGAAGAACGGCCCCATGTCGGGGGCGAAGATCGACGCGATCGTCTCCAGGTCGAGCGGCCGCCCGACCCAGGTGCGCATGGTCAGGCCCGTGACGGCCGCGTGCACGCCGAGCTCGGCGCGCGCGATGTGGGCCGAGGCCTCGCAGAGCACCTCCTGCCCGACGCCGACCAGCGAGCGGACGGCGAGCACGTTGGCCAGCGACCCGGTGGCGGTGAACAGCGCCGCCTCCTTGCCCAGCAGGCCGGCCACCTGCTCCTCCAGGGCCCGGACCGTCGGGTCCTCGCCGTAGACGTCGTCACCCACCTCGGCGTCGGCCATGGCGCGACGCATGGCTGAGGTGGGGCGGGTGACGGTGTCGCTGCGGAGGTCGATCACCTGAGCCACCCTAGGCACGCGACGAAGCGGCTCCGGGGCCAGGTGGCCGCCGACGACGCGACTGCCTGCTCGCCGTGGTCAGTCCTCGACGACGACGTGGACCTCGGAGAGCATCTCGGCCACCAGGAACGCCAGCTCCAACGACTGCACGCGGTTGAGGCGCGGGTCGCAGACCGACTCGTAGGAGTGCGCCAGGTCGGCCTCGAGCAGGTCCTCGCCGCCGCCGACGCACTCGGTGACGTTGTCGCCGGTGAGCTCGACGTGCAGCCCGCCCGGCCAGGTGCCGAGCGCGCGGTGGACGTCGAAGAAGCCCTGCACCTCGTCCATGACGTCCTCGAAGCGGCGCGTCTTGTAGCCGCTGGACGCCTCGAAGGTGTTGCCGTGCATGGGGTCGCACACCCAGGCGACCTGGATGCCGGCGGCGGTGACCTTCGCGACCAGCTCGGGCAGCGCCTCACGGATGCGGCCGGCGCCCATGCGGGTGATGAAGGTCAGCCGGCCCGGCTCGTTCTCCGGGTTCAGCTTCTGCGCCAGCGCGATCGCGTCGTCGGCCGAGGTGGTGGGGCCGAGCTTCACGCCGATCGGGTTCTGGATGTGGCTGAGCATCTCGACGTGGGCGCCGTCGAGCTGGCGCGTGCGCTCGCCGATCCACAGGAAGTGACCCGAGACGTCGTAGGGCTTGTCGGTGCGGCTGTCGATGCGGGTCAGTGCGTGCTCGTACTCGAGGATCAGCGCCTCGTGGCTGGCGTGGAAGTCGACCCGGTGGAACTCGTCGGGGTCGGCGCCGATGGCCTCCATGAAGTTCAGCGCCCGCTGGATCTCGCGCGCCAGCCGCTCGTAGCGTTTGCCCACCGGCGACGAGCGGACGAAGTCGGTGTTCCAGTCGTGCACCTGCCGGAGGTCGGCGTACCCGCCGGTGACGAAGGCGCGCACGAGGTTCAGCGTCGCCGCGGAGGTGTTGTAGACGTCGAGCAGGCGATCGGGGCGGTGCTCGCGCGACTCGGGCGTGAAGTCGTAGCCGTTGACGGCGTCGCCGCGGTACGCCGGCAGCGTCACCCCGTCACGGGTCTCGAGGTCGGAGGAGCGCGGCTTGGCGTACTGCCCGGCGATCCGGCCGAGCTTCACCACCGGCACGGACGCGGCGTAGGTCAGCACGACGGCCATCTGCAGCAGCACGCGCAGCTTGGCGCGGACGTTGTCGGCGGTGGCGCCCTCGAGGGTCTCGGCGCAGTCGCCGCCCTGGAGCAGGAACGCCTCGCCCCGGGTCACGGCGGCGAGCTTGGCCTTGAGGTCGTCGCACTCGCCGGCGAACACGAGCGGGGGTACGGCGCGCAGCCGGGCGTAGGTGGCGTCCACAGCGTCACGGTCGTTCCACGTCGGCTGCTGGGCCGCGCCCTGGGCGTGCAGGGTCGCGAGTTCGGGGAAGGTCACGTGCCTCATTCTAGGTGCCGGCGCGGACGCCGTCCGTCCCGCCGTCGGTCAGCGGACCTCGCAGTCCACCCCACCGTCGCAATCACGCACGCTGCGCTCCTCGACGACCTCACCGTCGCTGTCGTACGCCGTCACCCGAGCCACCTCGACGGGCGTCTCGGCCCAGAACAAGGTGTCCCCCGCCGACATGACCCCGGCGTCGATCGAGGCGGCCTGGACCGTGCCGTCGACCAGGGTCAGCTCGATGCGGCGGGCCACCCCGTCGAAGCCTCCGATGATGGACGAGGTGGCGCCGGAGCGTCCGTAGAGGTCGTCGATGAACAGCTCCATGTCGGAGCCGGGCGCCAGGAAGTCGTCGGTGCCCAGCCCGTAGAGGTAGAACCAGTCCTCACCGTCACCCGGCACGAGGACGGCCGGGCTGCAGGGGCCGGTGCCCTCGCTCAGGCACCCCAGCGAGACCGGTCCGTTGTCGGCGACGACGTCCTTGCCCTCGCGGTCGTCGAGCATCTGGCGCCGCTCGATGATGTCGGGGTAGGTGACGGTGGACGCGACGTAGCCGGGGTCGGTGTAGCCGTGCCAGCCCAGCGCCACCGGGTCGCCGGCGAGCCGGCCCCGGGCGAACCTCATGTTGGCCACGTCGTCGGCGGTGTCCAGCGGGCCGGGGACGACGACGGTGCCGGCGACGGCATAGCTGCCCGGGCACGGCGTCCAGCGCGTGCTGCTCCCAGCGGGTGAGGGCCTCGTCCGGCGGCGTGCTCGGCGACCCCGAGGGACGGCTCGTCGCCCGGCGGGGCCCCCGTCGACGGTGAGGGCCACGAGCGCGGAGGCCGCGACCCCGAGCCCGGCGACGCCGGCACCAACGGCGGTGCGACGGCGGCGACGGATCGCGCGGCCCTGGGACCGGACGGCGTCGAGGTCCGGTCCGGCTGCGGGCTGCGCGGTGTCCCCACGCTGCATGACCTCGATGACCTGGTCGACCTTCATAGGTGGCTCACTCTCCGCCCCGGTCGCGCGCGGCGTCCGGGACCAGCTCGGTGACGGGGATTGCGGGGCCGGCGCGGGACGACGGTGCGAGGCGCGCGAGCTTGGCCAGCGCCCGGCTGGCCGAGCTCTTGACGGTGCCGCGACTGATGCCGAGCTCCTCGGCGATCGCAGCCTCGGTGAGGTCGTAGACGTAGCGCAGCACGAGCACGCGCCGCTCCTGCGACCCGAGGCCGGCCAGCAGCCGCACGACCTCGTCGCGCTCCTCGAGCGCACCGTTCGGGTCGTGCCCGAGCCGGCGCTCGTCGTACGCCGGGACTGGCACCTCGGTGACCCGCCGCCGGCGCAGCCGGTCGATGTTGGCGTTGACCAGCGTGCGCCGGGCGTAGCCGAGCGCGTCGGCGCTGCGGACCCGTGGCCATGCGGCGTAGGTGCGTGCCAGGGCCGTCTGCGCCAGGTCCTCGGCGTGGTGGTGGTCGCCCACCAGGAGGTACGCCGTCCAGCGCAGCCGTGGCCACGCCGCGACCGCAAACGCCTCGAACGCCTCCTCGGCCGCCTCGCTCCGAGCCGCCACTGCGCCTCCTCCTCCGGGAGACCGCTGCCGTCCGGCCGCGGTCACCTACTCATACGGCCCTAGGGTCCGGGAGGTTGCGTGCCGGGTCCGGTCAGCCGAAGAAGACCTCGGCCTCGGCGTATCCCTCGGGCGAGACGACCGTGGGCTCCCCGGTGCCCTCGAGCAGCGGAACGCGGACGATGCCCTTGCCGCGCAGCGCGACCATCTTCCCGATCGAAGCCTCTTGAGTGCTGGTCGCCACACGCCTGGGCCTGCGCCTGATTCGGTGATTCGCCGTGTGCCGCCCTGGATCGACAGGCCACGGACCGAGCTTGTCAGCTGCCTGCCGACGGAACAAGCGCGCGAAATGACCAGTCGCCACGCAACGGGACGGAGACGTAGTCAACATCGAAATCAATGCCGCAAGCAGTCGAAGCCGTCCTTCTCGTCCTCGCTGAGCGCTCGCTCGGTAAAGACGATGGGTGGGTCTGGCCACGGCGCTCCGTGCGTGCAGGCAGCTCGCAGGTCTGCCGCTTGAAGGCCGTCCTCAATAACGCTGAACCACGATTCTCCGACGGGTTCACCGCCTAGGAATAGCACGATGTCGGAGAGTTCGCCGTAAGCGATCATGGGCGTATCCTTCGTGCGCAAGTAGGCCGAAAGGTCTTGTCGGAGCGATACGAGATCGGTCGCTTCGGTCGCCGGTAGCAACACGTGCTCTACGGGAGGTGGAGCGCCCTGGCACGTGCTCGCAGCGGCTCGGCGACAAGCCGCTCGACCGCCGGGCTGGTGCATCAGGCCCGACGCGCCAACCGAGAGTGCGACGACTCCGATCGCAACGAGGTTTCCTACGAGGAGATCACGCCTCAGCGTGTGCAGAGGAGAATGGGTCTGGACCGCCCATGCCACGAGAGCGATCCAGCACGCACAGCCATTGACTGCGAGCGACAGCAATGGGTTTCCCGTCCCGGCTGCCTGCAAAAACGGCGCAACTGACAGCAGAATCAGTTCTGGCATAGTTCCAGTGCTGGTATGGCGCCAATCGGCCAACGCGAAGGCCGAGAGACTAAAGGCGCCCACCGCGGCAGAGTAGGCACCGACGTGGTCCAATCCACCCGACAGGCCGCCGAGCGCCGCGACGAGAACCCCGCTAGAGACCACACCGACTGTTGCTGGCCACAGAGAAGATCCGAACCGAAGCTTTCGGATCAGTCCGGCAATGGCGACCTGTGGAAGGAGGAAGACGACAACACCCAAGGCCAGAAGACTGGCGGTGCCCACCGCGTACCGAACAGCGAGTTCACTAGGTCGATGCGCGTACTCGGCAACAACACCCCAAGCTTCGAAAATCGGTGGGAATACAATGTGTAGGGGCTGAAGGGAATCTAGAAGGAAAAGCGAAAGTATGGCGCCGACACTCATGAGGGCGCCGCTGGTTATTGTTGATCTGAGACTCGACCCGCTCCGACACAGGATCAGCAGCAAGGCTATGACTGCCCATGGCGCGGTCGATATTTTGGCTGTCGCCATGATGGCGAGGGCTGACCCGGCGAGCACCAACCCTCCGCGCATAGGTGGTTTCCCTTGAAGAACTGCCACCCTGCTCCGCAGTATGGTGGCACACAAAATCAGCGTGGCTTCAAGTGCGAGGTCGTTGTACCCCGGAGTCTGTGGGAGCCACCCGTAGTTGATGGCTGCTGAGACAATGATGAGCACTGCAACAAAGTGGGATGAGACCCTGTGCCGAGCATGTGTCGCAGTCGCCCTGAGCCATTTCACGACTGCCCAAGCAAAGTATGCATGTGTCGCAACAAGGGCAAGTACTCGAACGAGCCGAATAAAGGTCAGGCTCTCGAAGAGATCGAAGAGTGGTCCATATACGTACTGCCCAGTGCTGAATGTCCTGGGGTTTGAGTGCCAATCTCGGTAGGCCATGAGATAGCCGGCCTCGTTAGGTCCGCCGAAGCCACGCGGCGCCATCAAGACAGCAATCGTCGGCCAGACTGGAACTAGGATCCACAGAGTTCGGGCTCTGAGTATGCGGAAGGTAATCAATCTGGTTTCAGGCTTAAGCAGTGACATCCTTGCCCAACATTCTCAATCAGTGCCATGACTGCTCGGACAGGACGAGGAGATGAACGGTGAGAGAGTTGCCGTAGATCGTTGCCCGAGACTGCGATCAGGGGGTGACGGTGGCCGCGCTGGGAAGACCTGGGCAGGAGACCTCAGCCGAAGAAGACCTCGGCCTCGGCGTACTCCTCGGGCGAGACGACCTTGAGCTCGCCGGTGCCCTCGAGCAGCGGGACGCGGACGATGTCCTTGCCGCGCAGCGCGACCATCGTCCCGAAGTCGCCCTCGGCGACGGCGGTGACGGCATGGAGGCCGAAGCGGGTCGCGAGCCAACGGTCGAACGCGGTGGGCGTGCCGCCGCGCTGGACGTGGCCGAGGACGACCGCGCGGGCCTCCTTGCCGGTCCGGTCCTCGATCTCCTTGGCCAACCGGTCGCCGATGCCGCCGAGCCGGACGTGACCGAAGGCGTCCTTCTCGCCGCTGACCAGCGTCATGTCGCCGCCCTCGACCGGGACGGCGCCCTCGGAGACGACGACGATGGGCGTGTACTGGGTCTGGAAGCGGCGCTCGACGTACTCGCAGACCTTGGCAATGTCGAACGGCTTCTCCGGGATCAGGATGATGTTGGCGCCGCCGGCCATGCCGGCGTGCAGGGCGATCCAGCCGGCGTGGCGGCCCATGACCTCGACGACGAGCACGCGATGGTGCGACTCGGCCGTGGTGTGGAGGCGGTCGATCGCCTCCATCGCGATGTTGACCGCGGTGTCGAAGCCGAAGGTGAAGTCGGTGCCGGAGAGGTCGTTGTCGATGGTCTTGGGCACGCCGACGACGTTGACGCCGGCGTCGGCGAGCTTGGTGGCCACCCCGAGGGTGTCCTCGCCGCCGATGGCGATGAGGGCGTCGACGCCGTTGGCGGCGAGGTTCTCCTTGATCCGCTCGACGCCGTTCTCGACCTTGAAGGGGTTGGTGCGCGACGACTTCAAGATGGTGCCGCCGCGCGGCAGGATGCCGCGGACCTGGTCGACGCCCAGCGGGGTCGTGAGGTTCTCGAGCGGTCCGCGCCAGCCGTCGCGGAAACCCACGAAGTCGAACCCGTAGGTGCCGACCCCCTTCCGCACCACGCCGCGGATGACCGCGTTGAGTCCAGGACAGTCGCCACCACCGGTGAGCACTCCAATGCGCATGGCAGCACCGTAGCCCGATCCGGTTTGAACGTTCCAGTGGTCTCGGCGCTACGGTCGCCCCCATGACCTTCTCGATCGTCGCCCGGTCCGCCGACGGGAGCGCCTGGGGCGTCGCCGTCGCCTCCAAGTTCCTCGGGGTCGGCTCGGCCGTCCCGGCCGCGGTCGCCGGCGTCGGCGCCGTCGCGACCCAGGCCTCGGCCAACGTCGCCTTCAAGCCCGTGGGCCTGTCCCTCATGGATGAGGGCGCCACCGCCGCCGTGGCGCTGGAGCGCATGATCGCCGACGACGAGGGCCGCGACCACCGCCAGGTCGGCATCATCGACGTCGAGGGCCACGCCGCCTCCTACACCGGCACCGCGTGCCTGGACTGGGCCGGCGGGATCGTCGACACCGGCGTCGCGGTCCAGGGCAACATCCTCGTCGGTCCGGAGGTCGTCGAGGCGATGCTCGGGGCCTGGCGGGCCTCGGAGGAGACGCTGCCACTCGGGCGCCGGCTGCTGGCGGCGCTGCGGGCCGGCGACGCCGCCGGGGGCGACCGGCGTGGACGGCAGAGCGCCGCCCTGTTCGTCGTCAGCGAGGGCGCCGGGTACGACGGCGGCGACGACGTCGCGGTCGACCTGCGCGTCGACGACCACACCGACCCCTGCGCCGAGCTGGCGCGGCTGGTGGACCTCCACGAGCTCTACCTGACCGCCTCGACCGAGGACGAGAAGGTCGCGATCGACGACGAGCTGCGGAGCGAGCTCGAGACACGGGCGACCGAGTTGGGACACCGCGACTTCGACGCCTGGGTCGGCACGGAGAACTACGAGATGCGCGTCGGGCCCGACTGGGTCGACCGCCGCGTGCTGGCGATCCTGCGCGAGCGCTCGTGACCCTGCTGTCGGTGCACGTCCGGTCGGGCTCGATCACCGCGACCGTCGCCGGCGGCGGGGCGGCCGTCTTCGACCTGACGCGTCAGTCGCCGTCCGCGGGACGCTCGGAGCAGTCGCCCGAGGACGTCTGGCGGGCACTGCTGGCCGTCAGCCGGTCGGTCCTCGACCACAGCCCCGCACCGACGCGGGTCGCGGTCGTCAGCGACCCCACGCTGGTGGTGTGGGACCAGGAGACCCTGGGCGCGGCCCGACCGGCGGTGCTGTCGGAGGACGAGCGTGGAGCGGGGACCGGTCGGACGTCGGGCCCGGGGGCCGTGCTGGCGTGGCTCGCCGTCCACGAGCCGCACACGTGGGCGCTGGTGCGCGACGGCCGCTACGCCGTCGGCACCGTCGAGTCCTACGTGGTGGCGCGCATGACCCGCGGCACCTGGCACGTCACCGACCCCGGCCACGCCCGTCGCCTCGGTCTCACCGACCCCGCGACCGGGTCGTGGGACGCGCCCCGCTGCGCCGCGCTCGACGTACCCCTGGACGCGCTGCCGGAGATCCTCGCCGCTGGTGAGGGTGCAGGCGTGACCGACCCGGCCTGCTTCCACGGCCTCCGCCTGCCCGTCACCTTCGCCTCCCCCTGACCCCCGCGAAACGTCGCCCGTGTACGCGCGAAACGTCGCCCATGTACGCGCGAGGCGTCGCCCGTGTACGCCTGAGCCGCGCAGCAATGGAGGGTCAGGACAGCGCGTCGAGCGCCTCCTCGGTCGCGGCCAGCCGCTCCCTCGCCGACTCCCGTTTCGTGCTCGCCCGCTCCAGCTCGGCCTCTGCACGCGCCAGCCTGGACCGCGCGGTGGCGACGTCCTGCTCGAGGCGCGCCACCTCGGACGCCGACGTCCGCGCGGCCCGCTGCTCGGTCTCGAGCACCCTTCGCAGGCGAGTGCGCTCGCGGGTGCGCCGTCGCTCCTCGGCCGCGCGCTCCGTCTCGCGGCGCGCGGCCTCGCGCTCCTCCGCCTCCGTCGCACCGTCGGCGTCGTCCCCGCGGACCGCTTCCGCGTCGTCCGCCGACACCTTCCGCTTCGGCGCCGAGCTGCTCGGGCGCTCCCTCACCAGCTCCAGGCGAGCAGCGCCGGGGATCGCCTGCACGTCCGCCAACGACGACATCCCGGTCGAGCTCAGCGGCTGCACCAGCAGCCCCGAGCGCAGCACCTCGGCGAGCTCGGCGTCGACCACGGCCGCCAGCAGGGTGTCCTCGACCTGCCGACGGGCGGCCTCGCTCAGCGCCTGGCCCTCGTCGGCCACCGCGGACGCGGCCGCCTGGGTCACGCGCGCCACCACACGCCGCCGCTCCCGGGTGAGCTCGCGCAGGGTGTCAGCGTCGAGGGACGCCTGTGCCTCCCGCAGGGAGGCTCCGAGGTCGAGCAGCTGACCGACCAGCTCGCCCTGCTCGCGCACCAGCAGGTTCACCGCCCAGGCGGCCTGGACCGGTCGGCGCAGCTCCGCCACCGCGCCCGCAGTCGCCTTGTCACCGGCCCCCTTCAAGCGCTTCACCGCGGCCGCACGGGTCGCGACGAAGTCACCGGGCGCCCCGCCGTAGAGGTCCTCGGCGACGCGGCGCAGCTCCGCGGAGTCGACCTCGGCCACGACACGCCCCCCGGTGCGGCTCAGGAGGCCTTGAGGTCGGAGTCGCGGCGACTCGACGGCCGCACGCTTCGCCTTGTCCGCGGCCTCCTTGTCGAGCTGCTTGGCCCGCGAGGCGTAGAGGTCGACGTACTCCTGGCCCGAGAGCCGCATGATCTCGTACATGATCTCGTCAGTGATCGAGCGCAGGATGTAGCGGTCGTTCTCGAGGCCCTCGTAACGGGAGAAGTCCAGCGGCTTGCCGAAGCGCACCACCGGGCGGGTGTAGGAGCCGTACTTCTTGCCCGGGGGCGCGACCACGTCGGTGCCGACCACGGCCACCGGGATCACCGGCACGCGGGTCTCCAGCGCGAGCCGCGCCACCCCCGTCTTGCCGCGGTAGAGCTTGCCGTCGTGGGACCGGGTGCCCTCGGGGAAGATGCCGAAGAGCTCGCCCTGGTCGAGGATCCGCTTGGCCGAGCTGAGCGCGCCCTCGGCCGCGTCGGCACCCGAGCGGTCGATCGGCACCTGGCCGGCGCCGGAGAAGAACTTCTTCTGCAACCAGCCCTTGACCCCGGGGGTGTTGAAGTACTCCGCCTTCGCCACGAACGTGACACGCCGCGGGATCGTCAGCGGCATGAAGAGCCAGTCGCTGTAGGACAGGTGGTTGCACGCCAGGATGGCGGCTCCGTCCTCCGGGAGGTGCTCCTCGCCCTCGACGCGCGGCCGGAACACGAGCCTCAGCACCGGTCCGAGCAGAACCAGCTTCAGCACCCAGTAGAACACCCAAGACCTCCCGTTTCCTCAGGGGGCACCCTAGCCCTGATCGGCCCCGCGTGACACGATGCAGCGTCTGGTCCTGTCTCGCACCACTCGGGAGTTTCCGTGAGCGTGTCCCCCGCTGTGGACGCCTGGTCGGCCGAGGGGTCGGCGCAGGCGGACGGCCGTCGCGTCGGGGTCCTGCTGTGCCACGGCTTCACCGGCTCGCCGGCCTCCGTGCGCCCCTGGGGCGAGCGCCTCGCCGAGGAGGGGTACGCCGTCGCGGTGCCGCGCCTGCCGGGTCACGGCGACGTCGTGGCAGGACCTCAACACCACCAGCTGGCAGCAGTGGTACGGCGAGGTCGAGCGCACCTTCGACACGCTGCTCGAGGACTGCGACGCCGTCGTCACCGGGGGCCTGTCGATGGGGGCCACCCTCTCGCTGCTGCTGGCCGCGGACCGCGGACCCGAGGTCGCCGGGGTCGTCTCGGTCAACGTCTCGATCGACAACAAGGACCCCCGCCGCTTCGCCGCTCCCGTCATCAAGCGCCTCATGGGCTCGTTCCCCGGCATCGCCGACGACATCAAGAAGCCCGGCGTCACCGAGCAGGGCTACGACCGGCTCCCGCTCAAGGCCGCCCACGAGGTGCTGCGGCTCTACCGTCACCTGCGTCCCCGGCTGCCGCAGGTGACCCAGCCCCTGCTCGTCGTACGGTCGGCTGAGGACCACGTCGCCGATCCGGGCTCCCACGACCTGCTGCTCCGCTCGGTCTCGTCGCGCGACGTCACCGAGGTCGTCCTCGAGGACAGCTTCCACGTCGCCACGCTGGACAACGACGCGCCGCGGATCGAGAAGGAGTCCTCCGCCTTCGTGGCGCGCGTGACCGCGGGGTCGGCGTGAGCGCCGGCGGCGACCGGCCGGAGGACCTGCCCGAGGACCAGGCCGACGAGCGCGTCGACGAGCCCGCCGACGACGGCGCCGACGACGGGGGCGGGCGCGGCGACGACGACTTCGATGCGGCGTTCCTCGCCATCGTGGAGAACTACGGCGACCGGCCGGCCGTGCCCGCCGCCGACCCCGACGAGTCACCGGCCGCAGCCCCTCCGAGCTCCGAAGCCTCGGACGCGCCCGTGGTGTCGCCGGGGCTCTTTCGACTTGCCGGCGAGGAGGTCGCGCCCCCGGCCCCTGAGCACCACGACCACTTCGTGCCGCCGGAGCCGCCCCCCGTCCCGTGGCCGGAGCCGAAACGGGGCCTTGCGTGGCTGGCTCTCTTCGGCAGTCCCGTGCTCATGCTCGCCACGCTGCTGCTCAGCATCGCCCTCCCGTCATGGGTGACGAGCATGCTGGGCTTCACCTTCATCGGCGGCTTCGTCTACCTCGTCGCCACCATGCGACGCGGTCCTAGCGACGGCTGGGACGACGGCGCGCGTCTCTAGTCCACGTGGGCAGGGCCCTACGTCCTCACCTGAGGGGGATGTTCGCCCAAATCTGGACAAACCCTGTGTCCGCCGATGGGACGCTCCCGTAGTCTTTCCACACGTGGGACGAAGTAAGCACATTCGGCCTGCTGATTCTAGGGAGTTCGGATGCTGTCTCGCACCGTCACTGGCGTGCGCTGGCAGGCGCGCCGCGACGAGCACGGAGCGGCGGCTGTGGAGTTCGCGCTGATCCTCGTGCCCTTCCTGGTCATCGTGTTCGGGGCCATCCAGTACGGCGTCTACTTCTGGGCAGTGCAGGGCGGCAGTGCTGCGGCCCGCGAAGCCGCACGGCACGCAGCAGTCGGACAACCAGAAGATTGTGCGGCATTCAAGACCGAGGTCAGCGGCAGCGTTCAAGCCATGACCGACGGCGCGGTCGACGTCACACGAGACTTCAACAACACCTCACCAGCCCCCGTGCAGGTCGGCGACGATGTCGTGGTGCGCGTCACGTTCAACACCTACGACTTCAACTTTCCCTTCCTACCGTTCCTTGACGGTGGAGAGGTGAAGCAGGCCGCCACCGCGCGGGTCGAGTACGTGCCGAGCCTGACGATCGGGGACTGCCCATGATCTCCCGGCCCCGGACTCGGACCGGCAAGGAGCGTGGCGCAGTCGCCGTCATGGCAGCCTTCCTGGCCGCCCTCCTCATGATGATCGCTGCGTTGGCCGTGGATCTCGGCAACGCCTGGGCACGCAAGCGCGTCGCCCAGGAGCAGGTCGACATCGTCTCGATGGCCGCCGCTCACTGGGCAGTCGACAACAAGCACCTTCCAGTCAAGAACGCCGCGGACAAGTCCGCGATCGCCGCCAAGGTGGCGGAGTACGTGGTCGACAAGGAATTCAACGAGGTCACCGGGCAGACCGAGCGCACCTCGAGCCAGCTTGCAGCCCTGCTCATCAACTCCGACGTGGCCGACGGGGAGATCACTTTCTCAGCGGACGGCGAGGAGTTCCAGGTCCTCAGCCCCCCGGCAGAGGTCCTGTTCGGGCTTGCCAAAGCCGGCAGCTTGTTCAGCGGCGGGGAGTCTCCCGAGGGGGTAGACGTTCGCGCCTCAGCCACGGTGCGGGTGTTCTCGGAGGTGCCCGGCACCGACGTGGTTCCTTTGTGGATGCCCTCCGGTTGCCCCTACGGCAGCGCCGACGGTGACACCGTCAACACCGGGAACGGGAACGGGAACGGCAACGGAAACGGGAACGGCTCTCCCAGCCCGAGCGCCACGACGACCTCAGCAGCTCCGACCGCCACCGCCACCGCCACCGCCTCCCCGAGCCAGCTCCCGGCCGGCAACGGCACAGGGGTCGATGCCACTCGCCCGGTCTACGTCAACTCCACGGCGTTCGGCAACGTGCCGTACAACGCCAGCTCGTCGACTGTCACCGTCGAGCTCACCCTCAGTCCCGCGCCGGGCCAAGCCACGATAGACATCCGAAACAGCGTCAAACCCATCGTCCACTTCCAGTTCTCCGACGGCACGAAATTCGACATCACGGGGGACTGGATTCCGGGCAGCGGCAACAATCCGACGACATTCCGCGTCTCGGTGGGCGGACTGAACATCACCAGTCGCGCGCGGCACGTGGCAGTACCAGGTCCAGGTCGCGCGGGGGAACGGCAACAACACGACACCGGCGTACTCCGGCGTTGGGTCCTTCCAAGTCCTTCCGGCGCCGACGCCCACCGCGACGACCTCGGCGCCTCCCAGCGCTACGCCCTCCAGCCCTGGTCCCTCCGCCACCTCACCGAGTTCGAGCCCCACAGATTTCAACACCAGCTGTTCGGGAGCGGCCCGAGGCAACTTCGGCCAGCTCGACAGTCCTCGCAAGGGCATCGGCTTTACACAGACAGGCACACGCCTGGCCCTCAACTTTCAAGAGGGCCTCGACCACACTCTCGTACCCTACGAGACCGCCACCAGCGACAGCTGCGAGACACCCAACAATCAACCCGCAGCCGTCCTCGACGATTACAGCCAGAGCACCGTCCATGATGGCGCGAACTGCATCACGGGCGACTTCGGCAACGACGGACCCAAGATCTTCGCTGGCTTGATCGGTCCCAACAACGGAAAGCCGGGTCGGCTCGCCGCGGTGAACGGAAGCACCAAATCCGGCTGCGGCCGCAGCGACACGACGGTGGGTGGCGTCTCCATCAACAACGACGTCCTCTCGTGCTACTTGACGGGCACCAACACGCTGGCGGCGATCACGAACACCAATGACGCGCAGGTGAGCACGTCGATGCTCGATCCGGAGATCGTGGACAGCCCGCGTTTTATCTGGATTCCCCAGGTGCGGGCGGTCGACCGGTCGCACCATGACTACCAGCCGATCATCAGGTTCGTCCCCGCGTTCATCACCGACGAGACCGCGACGAGCCCTGCGGGGCCGTCGAACGGCGTGGTCTGCAACGGCAACGGCAACTGCAACAGCATTGCGAAGCTCGTGGTGTTCACCTTCAACCCGAAGGCGCTCCAGGAGAAGGACCGCAGTCCGGTCGTCGACTACGACGAGACCATCGGCCGTCCCATCCCCCTCCTCATCGACTGATTCCTTGGGCGCTCAGTCGTCGGACCAGTCCGTCTCGTCGTCCAGGTCGATCCTCTCGACGCCGGCCTGCCCCCGCCTGGCCTCGTCCGGCACCGGCGTCGCCAGCGCGCTCATGGCGGCCTGCAGCAGCGACGTCGCTGCCGTGGTGAGGTGGGTCTTCACCTCCGGTGAGGTGGCGCGCACCATCCCGATCACGCGGCAGACCGGGCAGTAGGTGCAGTTCTCGCCGCCGACGTGGCCCTCGAGGTCCTTGGCCAGGTCGGCCAGCCCGGCGACGGAGGCTGCCGCTCCCCCGGCTGCGGTGTCGCCCTGCTCCCGCGCCCACCCCGAGAGCGCGCCCATGAGCTTGGCCGCCTCCTCGGCGACCGATCCGACCTCGGGCCCGTCCGACTGGTTTCCGGCATGCTCGCCGGGCTGATCGCCGGGGGTGTCCTCGGGCGCGTTCATTCAGTCTCCTCGATCGGTTCGGCGCGGAAGCGCACCTTGAGCGCGCCTGGCTCGACCCGGGCGCCGCTGACGGTGAGGCGGGCCAGCGAGGCAGGCAGGGCGAGCAGACGGCGGTAGGAGCCCACGCTGATGACCAGCTCGTCACCGTGGCGGGCCAGGTCGACGTCGCCGCGCTGGGCGAACGGCAGGTCGATGCGCAGCAGGGCCCCGTCGTCACGACGCGTGATGGTGAGGGGTCCCTCACCGATCGGCAGCGCCAACGGGTCGTCACCGGCGTAGGCCTCCTCGACGAGGCGGTGCAGCTCATCCACGCCGACCGGCTCGCTGGCGCGGTAGCCCGAGCGCCAGATCGGCAGCTCAGGGAAGGACTGCTCGATCTCGGCCAGCACCTTCGACTGCGCTGCCACCCACTGGTCACGCCACGGGTCCCCCGCGTGGTCGGGGAAGATCCGGTTGGCCACGACACCATCGACCCGGTAGCCGAACAGCGACAGCGAGGTCAGCGAGCGGCGGGCCTCCGCGACCACCACCGTCTCGGGCGTGAGCACGAGGCGGACACTGGCCTCCTTGCCGGTGAGCAGCTCGTGCACCTCGAGCAGGTCGCCGTGCAGGCGCTGCAGAGCGTCGAAGACGGAGTCCTCCGGCATCGGGACGCCGGCGGCGCGCGCGAGCACCGGCTTGAGGACCTTGACGATGCGCCGCTCCATGGGCAGCACCCGGTCCATGTACCACCCCAGCGCCTCGGGGAGTGCCAGCAGGCGCAGGGTCTCCGCGGTCGGGGCGCAGTCGACCACGATGACGTCCCAGCGCTCCGAGCGTGCCTGGGCCCGCAGCTCGAGGAGGGCGAAGACCTCCTCCGCGCCGGGGATGACGGTCAGCTCCTCGGCGGTGATCGGGTCGACGCCCGTCGCCTGCAGCACCGTGAGGAGGTAGTGCTGGATCTCAGCCCAGGACTGCTCGAACCGTCGCTGGGCGTCGACGTGCTGCACCCAGAGCCCGGGCTCGACCTCGCCGGGCTCGGCGGACGCCGTCACGCCGAAGGCGTCAGCCAGCGAGTGGGCCGCGTCGGTGGACAGCACGAGCGTCCGCTCGCCGCGCCGGGCTGCGAGCGTCGCCGTACCGGCCGCCGCCGTCGTCTTGCCGACGCCACCCTTGCCGGTGAAGAGAATGATGCGCACGACAGAGACGACCTGACCTCGTGGGGCTGCCCGGGACCGACCGACGGGTCAGGCCAGGGACTCCACGCGCTTCTTGAGGCCCTTGAGCGCGGTGTCGATGATGACCTTCTCGGCCTTGCGCTTGAGCATGCCGATCATCGGGATGCTGACCTCCACCGCGAGCCGGTAGGTGACCTCGGTCCCCTGTCCCTTCGGCGTCAGCACGTAGGAGCCGTCCAGGCGCTTCATCATCTTCCCCGAGTCGAGGGTCCAGTCGACGGACTCCTCGCCGTGCCAGTCGTAGACCAGCGTGTAGGCGTCCTTGATGGGGCTCGCCTCGATCTCGAAGAAGACCTCCTTCGCGCGCCCGTCGGGGAAGGTGGACCGGACCTCGGCGGTGCGCATCCCCTGCGCCCACTCGGGGTAGCGGGGGAAGTCGGCGATCACGGCCATGACCTGCTCGGGGGGTGCGTCGACGACGATGCTCGAGCTGGTCTGGTCTGCCATGGATGGAGCCCTCCGGTGAGGTGGTGCTGACCCTGGGAGACTACCCACCACGACACCCGCCACGGGACCCGCCCGCACGGTGGTGCTCACCACGCCGACGGCGCGCCCGCGCTCCCGGATCGTGCGAGCCGCGGGCGGTACGGTCGGTCTCGGCCGACAGCTACACAGACGAGGAGCAGCCCAGGTGCGTGAGTACGCGGCGCCACCGATCGCTCGAGCCTCCCCCTGGAAACGGCTGACCGACCCGGTCGTGGCGCACGCCGAGCAGCGGCCCGACGCGCCGCAGTTCGCCGTGCGCGTGCCCGGCGACGGCGACAACGGCCCCCGGTGGGAGGACCTCGGCAACGCGGCGTTCCGCACGCGCGTTGAGGAGGTCGCTCGCGGACTGCTCGACGCGGGGGTCGAGGTCGCCGACCGGGTGGCGCTGCTGGCCCGGACCCGGCTGGAGTGGACCGTCGTCGACTACGCGATCTGGTGGGTCGGGGGCGTCTCGGTGCCGGTCTACGCCACCTCCTCGGACGAGCAGATCGCCTGGATCCTGAGCGACTCCGGGTGCCGCTTCGCAGTCGTCGAAGATGCGTCGTACGCCGCTCGCGTCGCCGAGCTGCGAACGTCGGCGCCTGCCCTGGAGCGGGTCTGGGTGATCGACGAGACCGGGGTGACCGACGGGTCGACCGTGCGCGATCTCGTCGAAGGCGGAGAGGGCGTCGACCCGGTCAGCCTCGAGGAGCGACGTACGTCGATCGGGCGCGAGGACGTCGCGACCCTGATCTACACGTCCGGGACCACCGGCCAGCCCAAGGGCTGCGTGCTGACCCACGCCAACTTCCTCGACGGCTGCGAGGCAACCGCCGCCGAGCTGCACGACCTCTTCGGCGCTGATGGGGCGGCCACGCTCCTGGTCCTGCCGCTCGCCCACGTCTTCGCGCGCATCATCCAGGTCGGAGCCGTGAGCCGGGGTGTCCGGCTGGGGCACGCACCGGACCCGCGACGGTTCCTCGACGACGTGGCCACCTTCGGTCCCACCTTCGTGCTCGGCGTGCCGCGGGTCTTCGAGATCGCGTTCACCCAGCTCAGCCAGGAGGCCGCCGCCGGCGGCCGTGCTCGCGGGTTCGAGCGAGCGGTGGAGATCGCCATCTCCCACAGCCGGTCGCAGGACCGACCCGGGCGCGTGCTGAGCGCACGCCACGCCTACTACGACCGGACGGTCTACCGCCGCATCCGCGAGGCGCTCGGCGGCGCCTGCGCCTTCGGCATCTCGGGCGGCGCGCCGCTGGGCGACCGTCTGTCGCACTTCTTCCGGGGCGCGGGCGTGCCGATCCTCGAGGGCTACGGCCTGACCGAGACGACCGGCGCCTCCACCGTGAACACCCCCGACAACCACCGGATCGGGACCGTCGGACGTCCCCTTCCGGGCACCGCCGCTCGCATCGACGAGAGCGGTGAGCTGCTGCTCCGCGGTCCGCACGTCATGCGGGGCTACTGGAACCACGGCGACATCGAGTCCGTCACCGACGACCGCGGATGGCTGGCCACCGGGGACCTCGCCGAGATCGACGTCGAGGGCTTCGTCCGGGTGATCGGGCGGGCCAAGGAGATGATCGTGACCGCCGGCGGGAAGACCGTCTCCCCCGGTCACCTCGAGGAGCGCATCCGCGCCAGCGCCCTGATCAGCCAGTGCCTCGTCGTCGGCGACGGCCAGCCCTACGTGGGTGCGCTGATCACTCTGGATCCCGACGCCTACGACACGTGGGCCCGGACGCACGGCAAGGGTCCGCTGCGCAGCCACACGCAGGACGCTGACCTGCGCGCCGAGATCCAGAAGGTCGTCGACAAGGCGAACGCGACCGTCTCCCAGGCCGAGTCGATCCGTCGTTTCGAGATCCTGGCCGTGGACTGGACCGAGGACTCCGGCGCCCTGACGGCCAGCAGGAAGCTGCGCCGGAACGTCGTCGTGCGGGAGTTCCGGCGGGAGATCCGCGCTCTGTTCGAGCGGTCGTCCTCTGATCACAGAGGTCTCCTGTTGCGGTGCCTGTGGTGCGCGAGACGATTGGGGTTCAATATGTCCAATCTTCTGACGCGAACAGGTTTGATGCGGAACTCTCTTGGAGGGCAGGTCGTCCATCGGCATGGCACCGACGCGCAGGGCTTCGGCACCTTCGACAACGAGAAAAATCAGGTGTTCGACTGACCAGCGGTCCTCTGATCACACTGGTCTCCTGTTGTGGTGCCTGTGGTGCGCGAGACGATTGGGGTTCAATATGTCCAATCTTCTGACGCGAACAGGTTTGATGCGGAACTCTCTTGGAGGGCAGGTCGTCCACCGGCATGCCACAAGGCGCGGGGCGTAGGCGCGTGGCCAACGAGAAAGATCAGGTCTGAGATGGGGCGCAGAACGATTCTGCTGGTCGTGGCTGCCGTTGTCGCAGTGCTCGGAGCGGGGATGGTCTTCCTCTACGTCCAGGGAGCCGATGACCGTGCGCAGGCGGAGCAGGCACCCGTCGAAGTGCTCAAGGTGATCGCGCAGATCGAGCCGGGCGAGACCCTCGCCGATGCTCAGGCGGCCCAGAAGATCGAGCTGGCGCCGGTGCCCAGCGAGCAGGTGCTCGCCGGTGCCCTCACCTCGGTCGGGGACCTCGGGGCCCAGGTCGCGCTGCAGCGGATCTTCGTGGGCGAGCAGGTGACCGCCTCGAAGTTCGGCAGCGCAGGCGAGCAGGACGCGCTGACGCTGGAGGACGGCGAGATTGCGGTGAGTGTCACGCTCACGGATACCGGTCGCGTCGCTGGCTTTGTGAATCCTGGAGCCGAGGTCGCGCTGTTCTTCAGCGGTCCGGTGAATCCTGGTGGCGCCGACGGGGTCCGCGTGCTGCTGCCGAGCGTGAAGATCATCGCTGTGGGGCAGACCACGGTCACAACCGCCACGACGACGACAACGGCCGGGGCACAGACGGTCGAGGACCTCCCCAAGACCCTGATCACGCTTGCTCTGCCCCAGGACGACGCGCAGAAGGTGATGTTCGCCAGCACGCGGGGTGAGCTGATCTTCGGCCTCAAGAACGAGAAGTCCAAGGTCCGCCCCGGCACCGGTGATCACGATCCAGAACCTGTTCGGCTGACCCATGCCCCTCATCGTCGAGAGCAACCCCGCCAACGCCGAGCTCATGGCGTCCATCTCCGGGCCCCACACGCTGGTGGTCGCCTCGGTGGACGAGCTGAGGCGCATCATGGTCGACCACCCCGAGGAGCACGCCATCGTGCTCGGCCCCACGGTCGACATGGAGACCGCGTCGCTGCTGGCCGAGGACCTACGGGTGAGCCGGCCCGGCGTCTCGGTGATCCTCATGCGCCGCCGGGTCGACACGCCGGTCCTGGCCGAGGCTCTGCGGTCGGGCATGCGGGAGGTCGTCGAGGAGCGCGACCTCAGCACGCTGGGAGAGGCGATCCGCCGCGCGCAGCAGGTCTACCGTGCCGTCACCGGACCAGCCGGCATCGAGCACCGCTACGGCAAGCAGGTCACGGTCTTCTCCCCCAAGGGCGGGGTCGGCAAGACGACGATCGCTGCCAACCTGGCCGTTGCGCTGGCAGCTCGCAAGAACCTGCGTGTGTGCCTGGTCGACCTGGACCTCGCCTTCGGCGACATCGCGATCACGCTCCAGCTGTTCCCGGCGCGGACGATCGCGGACGCCGTGCTCCTCCAGGACGCCCTCGACTTCTCGGTGCTCGAGCCGTTGCTGACGCCGCACAAGCTCGGGTTCTCGACGCTGGTGGCGCCGGTCCAGCCCGACGCGAAGGATTCCATCCCAGCCTCGCTCGTGGCCCGGGTCCTCGACACGCTGAAGAAGAACTTCGACGTCATCGTCGTCGACACCTCGCCCGCCTTCGACGAGCACGTGCTGCAGGCCTTCGACGAGACCGACGAGCTCCTGCTCGTGACCACCCTCGACGTGCCGACGCTCAAGAACGTGAAGATCGCCTGCGAGACGCTCGACCTGCTGAACTTCCCCAAGCAGCAGCGCCACCTGGTGCTCAACCGTGCCGACGACAAGGTCGGGTTGGCGCCCGAGAAGGTCGAGGCGACCTTGGACATGACCATCGAGCAGCGCATCCCGACATCTGCCGAGGTCGCCAACGCCACCAACTCCGGAGAGCCCATCGTTGCGTCGCACCCCCGGCACGCGGTCAGCCAGGCCATCATCCACCTCGCTGACCTCGTCGTCGGCGAGCCGGCAGACGCATCGGCACAGGGCAAGAAGGCCAAGACGGCGTCGTCGCGCCGCGGTCTGCGCCGCAGGCAAGGGAGGTAACGATGAGCAGTCTCGCTGATCGGCTGGCGGCGGCGTCCCGCGATCGGGCGGCGAGCCAGTCCGCCAGCACCGACGTCGAGGCGACCGGTGGTCGCCGCAAGTCGAAGGTGACCGAGCGCGATCCCTTCGCCGACCTCAAGGTCACCGTCCACAATCGTCTGCTGACCCAGCTCGGCCCGAAGCTCTACGACGCCAACCTCACCCAGGGAGAGCTCGAGCGCATGGTGCGCGGGGCCCTGCAAGAGGCGATGCAGGAGGAGGACGTCGTCCTCACCCCCGCGGACCGCACCCGGATCGCGCAGGAGATCGCCGATGACATCCTGGGCTACGGGCCCATCGAGCCGTTCCTGCGCGACCCGGACCTGACCGAGGTCATGGTCAACGGTTGTGACGACATCTGGATCGAGCGCAGCGGCCGGCTGCAACGAGTCGAGGGCCACTTCACCGACGAGGCCCACCTGCGCCGGACGATCGACAAGATCGTCTCCCGCATCGGCCGCCGCGTCGACGAGTCCAGCCCGATGGTGGACGCCCGGCTGCCCGACGGCTCGCGCGTCAATGCGGTCATCCCTCCGCTGGCCATCGACGGCTCGCTGCTCACCATCCGCAAGTTCTCCGCCGACCCGTACACCTCCGACGACCTGGTGGCCTTCGGCACCTACAGCGCCAGGACCGCGGACTTCCTGTCGGCCTGCGTGCGGGGCAAGCTCAACGTCGTGGTGTCCGGCAGCACCGGCGCCGGCAAGACCACGACCCTCAACGTGCTCTCCTCCTTCATCCCCAGCGACGAGCGCATCGTGACGATCGAGGACGCGGCCGAGCTGCAGCTGCACCAGGACCACGTGCTCCGGTTGGAGTCGCGCCCGGCCAACATCGAGGGTCGCGGCGCCGTCGAGATCCGCGACCTGGTGAAGAACTCGCTCCGCATGCGACCCGACCGGATCGTCGTCGGTGAGGTCCGTGACGCCTCCGCCCTCGACATGCTTCAGGCCATGAACACCGGTCACGACGGCTCGATCTGCACCGTGCACTCCAACGGTCCGCGCGACACGCTCGCGCGGCTCGAGACCCTCGTGCTCATGGCCGGCATGGATCTGCCGATCCGTGCCATCCGGGAGCAGGTCGCCTCCGCCGTCGACCTGATCGTGCACCAGGCCCGTCTGCGCGACGGTTCGCGACGGATCACCCACGTGACCGAGGTGGAGCGCATGGAGGGCGACATCATCACGCTCCAGGACATCTTCCTCTACGACCACTCCCTCGGCTTCGACGAGAACGGCAAGACGCGTGGATCGATGAAGGCCACCGGGCTGCGTCCGAAGTTCGTCGAGAAGCTCGCGCACAACAACGTGAGCGTCGACCCCATGCTGTTCGCGCGCGACGGAGGCTGAGCGTGGGCACCGGACGACACGCGCGACGCGCGCTTCTCCTTTCCCTCGTCTGCGGTCCGGCTCTGCTTGTAGCCTCGCCGGCCTCCGCGGCCACGGCGTCGATCGACTACTCCGAGCCTGGACGGGAGCTCGCTGCAGCTCGTCTTGTCCCTCTCCGACCTCGGTCCGGGCGAGGAACCGGACCTCGACTCCTTGGCCGCCACCTTCGACGGCCGGGAGCTCGACGCCACGATCGAGTCCATCGACGACTCCTCCGGCGAGGAGAGCATCGCCCGCACCGCGATCCTGGCGCTCGACGTCAGCAACAGCATGCGGGGCACGAAGTTCGAGGCTGCCAAGAGCGCGGCTACCGCGTTCCTCGACGAGGTGCCGTCCGACATCTCGGTGGGCCTGGTGACCTTCGCCGGCGAGGTGACACTCGCCCAGGAGCCGACGACCGACCGGGACGCCGTACGGGCGGTCATCGACGACCTGGAGCTGAGCGCCTCGACGCGCCTGTACGACGGACTGCTCGAAGCGGTGTCTGCGAGCGGAGGAGACGGATCGCGCTCGGTCCTCCTGCTTTCGGACGGCGCGGACACCTCCGACACCCCGTTGGCCGAGGTCGAGTCGAAGGTCAAGCGATCTGAGGTCGTGGTGGATGTCGTCGCTCTGGCACAGAACGCCGCCGACACCGGCACTCTGAGCGGCATCGCGAGCGCCGGCAACGGCCAAGTCCTTGCCGCCGACGATCCGGCCGCGCTCACCGCGCTCTTCGCCGACCGCGCTGCCGATCTGAACAGCCAGTACCTCGTGACGGTGACTCCTCCGGCGGAGCTCGCGGGCGATGAGGGCACCGTCTCACTGTCGCTCGACGTGGGTGGTCAGTCCGTGACCGATGAGGCGTTCGTGGCACTGGCGGCTGCCGGCTCGAGCCCCGAGGAGGAGGCCGCCCCCGCACCCCCCGCACCGGTGGAGACCGGCTTCATGGTGCCGGTCGAGTACATGTACGCGGGCATCGCCGCGGCGGCGCTCGGCTTCCTGGCCATCGTCGCTCTGATGATCTCCAGCGGGCGCGATGCCCGGCAGGATGCCGTCGATCGCGGTATCGAGGCGTACACCCGCAAGGGCGCCAAGCGGCTCGCGGAGGCCAACCGCACCGCCGAGAACCAGTCCGTGACCCAGCAGGCCGTCGCCGTAGCCGAAGGCATGCTCGAAGGGCGCGAAGGTCTCGAGGTGAAGCTGGGTGCGAAGCTCGACGCCGCCGGTCTGGCCCTGAAACCCGCTGAGTGGCTGCTCGTGCACGCCGGCGTCACCGTCGTCCTCGGTCTCGTCGCCCTGCTGCTCAGCGGCGGCAACGTGCTGTACATGCTCGGCGGGCTCTTCTTCGGGGCAGTCGGTGCGTGGGCGTTCCTGTCCTTCAAGCACCGCCGGCGCCTCAAGGCCTTCAAGAACCAGCTCGCCAACACCCTGCAGCTCATGTCGGGCGCGCTGTCGGCCGGTCTGTCCTTGGCGCAGTCCGTCGACACGGTCGTCAAGGAGGGCACGGACCCGATGGCCAGCGAGTTCCGACGGGCCTTGATCGAGACCCGGCTCGGCGTCGAGATCGAGGACGCGCTGGCTGCTATCGCCGACCGCATGGGCAGCGTCGACTTCGAGTGGGTGGTCATGGCCATCCGCATCCAGCGTCAGGTCGGCGGCAACCTGGCCGAGCTGCTCAACAAGGTCGCGGAGACCATCCGGGAGCGGGAGTACCTCGAGCGTCAGGTGCTGGCACTGTCGGCGGAGGGCCGACTGTCGGTGTGGATCCTCGGTGGCCTGCCCCCGGTGTTCTTGCTCTACCTCGTCCTCACCAATGGGGCGTACGTCGGCGTGATGTTCTCGACACCACTCGGGCTGGGCCATGCTGATCGTGATGACAGTCCTGCTCACCGTTGGCATCTTCTGGATGAAGAAGCTCGTGAAGGTCGAGGTGTGACGTCGTGAGCGGCCTCGTCCTCATCGTCGGCCTCGTCGGCATCTTCGCCGCGATCTTCCTCGCCCTCACCGCGGTCGGCGTCTTCACCAACGAGGCACGCGGGGTGAGCAAGTCCCTCGCGGTGATGGAAGCCTTCTCGACCGCCCCTGTCGAGATGCAACGCGAGCTGGAACCCGGCTTCCACGACCGTGTGCTGGGCCCCCTCGCCGACAAGGTCCAGGGCATCGCACACAAGCTCACCGCGCACGACCACGCCGAGAACATCCGCGCGCAAGCTCGAGCTCGCGGGCAACCCCCCGGATGGTCGCCGGACCGGGTGGCGTCCTTCAAGTTCCTCGGTTTCGTCGGCGCCTTCGTCATCGGTTTCCTGCTCACGCCAGCTCTTCGGCGCCGGGCTGCTGCGTGACCCTCGGCGTGTGCATCATGTTCGCGCTCGCCGGATTCATGGCGCCGAACATGTACCTCTACCAGAAGGGCCTACGACCGCACCCAGAGCGTCCAACGGGCCCTCCCCGATGCCATCGACCTGCTGACCATCTCCGTCGAGTCAGGCCTGGGCTTCGACGCCGCGCTCTGCCCAGGTAGCGCGCAACACCGACGGCGCACTGGCCGACGAATTCGCCCGGGTGCTGCAGGAGATGCAGATCGGCATGGGCCGGTCCGCAGCCCTCCGCGCTCTCGGCGAGCGGACCAACGTGTCCGAGGTCAAGGGCTTCGTGTCATCGATGGTGCAGGCGGACGCCCTCGGCATCCCGATGGCGCAGGTCCTGCGGGTGCAGTCGCGTGAGATCCGCACCAAGCGCCGCCAGCGGGCCGAGGAGAAGGCCCAGCAGGTGGCCATCAAGATCCTGATCCCGCTGATCTTCTGCATCCTGCCGTGCCTGTTCATCGCCGTGCTCGGTCCGGCCGGCATCTCGATCTCCGAGTCGTTCTCCGGCCGCCTGTGACCGGCGCGGTCCGACTCTCGCTGGCGGCGCGCGCCTTCTTCGTCGCCACGGTGCTCGGGCTCTCCCTCATCTTCGCCGAGCCCCGCGTCTTCCAGGCCCTGGCGATCCTCTTCGTCGTGGCCGTCCTGGCCACCGTCTGCAACCACCTGCTCGTCGACCAGGACCGTTGGGTGGCTCTCGTCGAAGGTCTCGTCGCGGGCCTCGTCATCGGAATCAGCCTCCCCGAGGGCGCCATCCTCATGCCCTACCTCATCGCCCCCCCGCTCCTGGCGGGCGTCGCTGCGGGCACGCGCGCGGTCATCATCGTGGCGGGCGGTCAGGTCTGTCGGCCTCCTGCTCGTCGTCATGCTCGGGGCGCTCGGCGACGACGGCCCAGCTCGGCATCGAGCTGACTGCACCGTGGGCCGTGGCCAGCCTGGGGGCGGGTCTCATGGGGACCTGGATCGGCGCCCTCCGCGGACACCCGGGTCGGGGTGACGACGCGTCCTACGAGTCCGCCCGGCGCCTGCTCACCCAGCTGCGCAAGGTGACGCGTCGACTGTCCTCGGGGCTCGACCCCGTCGACATCGGCACCGAGATGCTGCGCACCTGCGAGGACGAGCTGGGCAGCTCCCGGTCCTCGTTGTTCGTCTACGGAGAGGGAGAGGGACTGGTGCCTCTGGTGCACCGAGGGCGCGACCCGCGTCAGTCGCTCACGCCGGACGGCGCCCTGGTGGACGCTGCCGTCGACACGCTCGAGGCGCAACAGTCACCGCAGCCGAGTGGGCTGGCCGAGCGCCGCCACCGACTGGTGCTGCCGGTCATCTCCGACAGTCGACTCATCGGCATCGTGGTCGCCGAGGCGGGCTCGGCCGCCCCCGCTCGCCTGCTCGACACCGTGCTCAGCATGCTGGAGGAGCGGGCCCTGCGCCTGGAGACGGCGCTCGCCTTCGACGAGGTGCGCGCGCTCGCCACGGTCGAGGAGCGTCAACGTCTGGCCCGCGAGATCCACGACGGCGTCGCGCAGGAGATCGCCTCCCTGGGCTACCTGGTCGACGACCTCGCCGCAAACGCCGCCGGCGACCGGCAGCGGACCAAGCTGCACGCCCTCCGTGGGGAGATCACCCGGGTCGTCAACGAGCTGCGCTTGTCGATCTTCGATCTCCGCAGCGACGTCAGCACCTCAACCGGGCTGGGTTCGGCGCTGTCGGACTACGTCCGCACCGTCGGCGCACGATCAGGCATGACGGTCCACCTGACCCTTGACGAGGGGCACAGCCGGCTGCGCAGCGAGGTCGAGACCGAGCTGCTGCGCATCACCCAGGAGGCGGTGACGAACGCTCGCAAGCACGCCGAAGCCCACAATCTCTGGGTCAACTGCCGCGTCCGACCACCCTTCGCGCAGATCACGGTCGAAGACGACGGTCGGGGACTGGGGCGCCCACGCGTCGACTCCTACGGCATCAGCATCATGAAGGAGCGTGCCCACCGCATCGGCGCGACGCTGCAGATCAGGCAGAGAACCGCCGGGAACGCCGGTGCCGGGACTACAGTCGCGGTGACGCTCGGCGACGCCGACGAGTAGCCCAGGAGGCGACGATGTCCACAACCAAGCAGACCGACTCGCTGTCGGTTCTGCTCGTCGACGACCACGAGCTCATCCGACAGGGGCTGGCACGTGCCTTCGAGCGCGCCCACGACTTCACGGTGGTGGCGGAGGCCGGGTCCGTCGGGGAAGGGCTGTCCTTGGCCCGACGCCACCTCCCCCAGGTCGTCGTGACCGACGTGCGACTCCCTGACGGCACCGGTCTCGACCTGGTCCGCGCCCTCCGGTCCGAGCGGCCCGAGGTCGGCCTGGTGGTGCTCACCATGTATGCCGGCGACGAGCAGCTCTTCGGAGCCCTGGAGGCCGGCGCGTCTGCCTTCGTGGCCAAGGACTCCCCCTCCGACGACGTCATCGCCGCAGCACGGCACGCCAGCGTCTCGCCCCGATCCTTCACCGCAGCGGATCTCGCCGAGGCCATGCGCCGCAAGCTCACGCCCACGGGACCGCAGCTGTCGGGGCGGGAGTCGCAGGTGCTCCACCTACTGGCCGAGGGACACGGCGTCGCGTCCATCGCCCGCGAGCTGTTCGTCTCCGAGTCCACCGCGAAGACCCACATCTCCAAGATCTACGAGAAGCTCGGAGCGGCCAATCGGGCGCAGGCCATCATGCTCGCCATTCGTGCCGGCCTCCTGTCGGACGCCCGGGACTGACCCACCGCCCGCGTTGACTAGTCAATACGGACTATCCAGCGGAGGGCTGTTCGTCCATTTAGCCCACACACCTTACCCAATCTGCCGATGAATTCACTCCCGGCGTGCTGCACTGTTGATCGTGAGTGGGGGTTACCCGAACCCGCCCCACATCATCAACTGGGAGAACATCATGCTTGAGCACATCCAGCGGCTCCTCCGCCGCGACGAGGAGACCGGAGCGTCCGCCGTCGAGTACGGCCTGCTCGTGGCCGCCATCGCCGCCCTCATCGTCATCATTGTCTTCGCCCTCGGTGGCGTGGTCGAAGGAGGTCTTCTCCAACACCTGCGACACCATCGCGTCTGAGGCCTCGACCACCGAAGACTGCCCCAGGCTGAGACCGACAGTGGCGGAACAGTCGACGACGGTCACGCGCGGATGAAAGCAGGGGCGAGCGCTACCGAGTACGGCTTGCTCGTGGTCGCCATCGCGGCTCTGATCGTCGTCATAGTCTTCGCCTTGGGGGACCAAGTCGTTTCACTGTTCCAGCAGACGTGCGATGAGATCGACGGTCAAGCGTCCGCCACGGCAGAGTGCAGCTAGCAATCCTATCTAGGTGCGTCCCGTGACACGGGGCGCACCTAGATAGCCGTTTGTGGCGATCCGCGCTTGCATCGGGCGTACCCCCGCTAGAACCGTTCATGACCGTCAGTCCGCACGCTTGAGCTTCGAGATAGACGATGCCGAAGGCCTCCACCTGGAGGCCGAACCAGCGGGATCGAGCCGGCATCGCAAAGACATCACCCGCGTCGAGGTGTGACGGCATGTGCTCGAAGGACACCGCGCCACTGAAGACCACCCGGTCCTGGACTCCGAGCGCCCTGTGCCATCCCCCGGAGTCGCTGTCGGTCGGGCCCGTCCCCGACGATCAACAGCCACGCGTCGGGGACGACCTCCAGCACCTCGCCCCACAGCGCGATCAACGTGTCCTGACCCTTGCGTCGCACGAGCCGACCGGCGCAGACGACCACCGGAGCGTCGGCCGGGATGCCCAGAGCAGCGCGCACCTCTGCTCCCCCGCAGCCCGGACGGAAGCGCTCGCGGTCGACCTCGATGCTCGTAGCGGCGGAACCTCGTCCTTGCCGCCGGGCTGAGCGCCGGCGCGATGCGGTCCCGGCAGTACTCACTGACGTAGGTGAGGTCGTCGGTGCTGTCGCCGATCCGCCGCAGCAGCTGCCGTGTGCCGGGCAGAGCGGCCCACCAGACCTCGTGGCCATGGGTCAACGCCTGGATGTGCTCGGCACCCGCGTCGCGCAGGGCAGGGCCGAGCAGTCCGAGCGGTGCGCTGGCACCGAAGACGACCCGGTGGCAGCCGTGTCGCTGGAAGGTCTCGACGACGCGGCGTCGGACGGCCCTCGTGGGCAGGAGCATCCGCGCCGGGTCACGCACGACCGGGTAGGGCAGATTCCGGTCGTAGGCACGGTCTCCGGGGGTCGAGGAGGTGTGGACCACCACGCGGTCGGGAGGAAGGTCGCCGCAGAGCTGGTGCACCAGCCGCTCGATGCCCCCCAGGCGGGGCGGGAAGTCATTCGTGACGACGAGCACCCGGCCGCCCTGCTGCCCGAGACCCCTCATCGGGCGAGGCGCGACGAGGTCGGCGCTCCAGGCCCTCGTGAAGGCGCGCTCCGACGTCCCAAGCTCCCGGAAGGCACCGGTCGGTGCCCCCGTCACGGTCCGCCCGTCGGTAGAAGTCGTCGAGAGCGGGCTCGCCGTACCTCTTCGCGATCAGGCGCGCCGCCAGCCAGGACGACTCGTACCAGGCACCCACGTCGGCGTTCGCCCCGTCGAACTCGTCCGGGCCCGGGAGTGTGCGTGGCGGGCCCTCCCGCCGGACGAGCTCGCGGATCTGGGCGGCGAGCACGTCGACCGAGATGTCGCTGCGTCGTAGCGCGACGTAGTCGGCGTACCCCTCGGACAGCCACAGCGGCATGGCCGAGGACGCGGCGCCCACCGCGACGTGGGTGAGCTCGTGGCTCATGACGATGCTCTGTCCGACCGCACCCAGCGGCCCGTAGACGCTCTCGTTGAGGACCACCCGCTCCGGACCGCCCTCGAGGTCGGCCACGGCACTCGACGTGGTCACCGCAGCCAGTCCGCGGGCCGAGGAGGTGGCCAGGCCAGTGGCGCGGGCGAAGCGGGCCGTGGAGCCCGGCACCTCGAGCACCGCCCTACCGTCCCAGCGCGGGAGAGCGTCGCGCACCGTGCGCACCCCGTCGACAGCGACCCGGTCGATCGGTGTGCGGGAGCTGGCGTGAGCGGACCACGAGGAGGTCGGGCGAGGGGCGGCGCACCTCGACGGCGTCGTTGAACCAGATCGGTGCGCGGTCGGCCGGCGTCTCGCGTGCCGTGACGAACCAGGTGCTGCTTCCGTCGTCGCGCATCACCACCGGCACGTTCACGGACGAGGGCACGTCGTCGAAGCCGCGCACCTGCCACGTCAGCTCGACGTCGACGTCGAACCGGTCGTACCCGTCATCGGGATCGTCGTCGGACGAGCCCGAGGTGGCGGCCACGTAGCGCAGGTCGAGCATCGCGAGGCCGACCCTCCGGGCAGCGACGACGATCTCGCGCAATTCGCGGCCCGCCCGGGGTTCGCCGCCCGCCAATCTGGCGGCGCGAGCGGAGCGACCTGCGCGCAGGTCATTCTCGAGGTTCTCGACCAGCGCCGCTGCCCGGGAGTCCCGATTCTCCGACGGCCCCGCGGACTGCGCCGGGCGGGCCAGTCGGGCCGTCTGCTCTCCCGGCCCCCACCACCGCACGCCGACGAGCAGCGCGACGACCAGCAGGACCGCGAGTCCGAGGCCGACAACGACACGAGGACGCCCCGACGACCGCGTAGCGGTGGTCGGAACGTCCTCGTCCCGGTGCGTTGGGTGCGAATTGTCAGCCAGGGCGAACGGCTCCCACGAGAGGCATCTGATTCAACGGCGCCGTGGTGACGCCGATGGCCGGGTTGCCGGCATGGACGATCTGTCCGTTACCAACATAGATGCCGACGTGGCTGACCGGGCTGTAGTAGAACACCAGGTCGCCGGGCACCAGGGAGTCGGTGGACACGGGGGTGCCCGACCCCATCTGGGCGCCGGAGTTGTGCGGCAGGCTGACGCCGGCCTGCGCCCAGGCGGCCATGGTGAAGCCCGAGCAGTCGAACGAGTCCGGTCCGACGGCACCCCACACATAGGGGTCCCCGACCTGAGCCATGGCGTACGAGACGACCGCGGAGGCACCGGTCGCCGCCTCGGCGGCCTCCTGCTGCTGGGCCTGCTCAACCCGTTCTGCGGCGCGGCTGGCGCGCTGCTCGCGGATCTGCTCCACGAGCTGCGCCGCCTGGTCGGCCCGCTGCTGTGCGGTGGCGACCTTCGGCTGCTGACGGTCCCGGGTGACGTCGAGACGACGCAGCTGCATCTGCAGCTCCTGCTCGCGCTCCTCGAGACGCTCCACGGCCTGCGCCGCACGACGCTGGGTGCCGACGAGGTCGGTGTCCTTCTCGGAGACGAGCTCGATGTCGAGGTCCTCGGAGCCGGCGAAGAGGTCTAGGGCAAGCTCGTTGCTGCCGGTGGCGGCGTCGTCCAGGAGGACCGAGACGATCTCGCTGCGGGCCTCCCGGCCCGTCGTGCGGGCTTTCTTGAGCTGGTCCTGGACCCGTGCGAGCTCGCGGGTGCTACCGCGCAGGTCGGTCGTGACCCGCTCCTGCGCAGCGCCCAGACGCTGCGCGGTCGCCCCGAGGGCGGCGGCGCGCTCGCGCGCCTGGTCGTAGGGGGCGGCCACGGCAGGAGCCATGGTCGCGATGACGGTGAGGCCAGAGAGCGCGAGGGCTCCGGCCGTGCGGGTTCGGCCGATGGTCACGGCGGCGTTCTCCTTTGTCCTGCGCCTACCGGGTTAGCTGACGGATTCGGGCGGCAAAGAGACCCTACGAAGGTCCGCGTCGGGCGCGAACTGCTTCGATTCACCCCAGGAACATGGTTCCCCGGCTCCGCGCCAGGCGCGGACTCGACGTGGTGACTGCGCCGGACGGTGGCCCAGCAGTCGACAGACACCAGCCGCCCACCCTAAGGGGTGAGCCCGCGCGTTCCCAACCCGAGAGCGCCCAGCGGGCGTGTGGACGTCGTCACACCGCCACCTCACCATCCGGCGACGTCGACAACCTCCCCGGGGACACCGTCGTCGAACTCGTCGTCGACGACACGGGTCGCCACCGCGTCGACCATGCGCAGCTTGGGCACGAGTCCGGAGTCGGCCAGCACGGACAGCGCGCGCTGCTCGTCGTCGTCGAACCCGGCCTCGGGGGGCGGTCCGAGCAGCACGGTGACCACACAGTCGTGGCAGGCCAGGCCGCGCACCAGGCAGGTGTCGCAGTCGATCTGAAGTGTCATGTCAACCTCCACGTCGGGGATGTGCCTGGAGACTTGCAGAGAGGCCCGACAGATCAGGATCGTCGGCCGCTGGAGGTCTGGGCCTGGGACGCGAGAGCGATGCCTGCACCGCGCGTCGGCGCGCAAGTGTCGGGCCCCTTACCTACCGTCGTCCCCATGACCGCAGGACCTGCCTCCGACCTCGTCGGCTCGTCGCGTTGGGCGGAGCAGCAGTCGTTCGAGGAGCTGGGGCGCCCGCTGCGCGACCTCACGTTCTGCGTCGTCGACCTCGAGACCACCGGGGGGTCGCCCGCCGGCGGTTCGCGCATCACCGAGATCGGAGCGGTGAAGGTCCGCGGCGGCGAGGTGCTGGGCGAGTTCCAGACCCTGGTGAACCCCGACCAGGCGATCCCGCCCTTCATCGCGCTCCTCACCGGCATCAGCGACGCGATGGTGTGCTCCGCCCCGCGCATCGAGGTGGCCCTGCCGGAATTCCTCGCCTTCGCGCGCGACTGCGTGCTGGTGGCCCACAACGCGCCCTTCGACATCGGCTTCCTCAAGCACGCCACCGCGGAGCAGGAGCGTGCATGGCCGCGCTTCGACGTCCTCGACACGGCGGTCCTGGCCCGCCGCGTCGTCCACCGGGGAGAGGTCCGCAACCACAAGCTCTCCTCCCTGGCCCAGCTGTTCGAGGCGACAGTGACCCCGAACCACCGCGCGCTCTCCGACGCCCGCGCCACCGTCGACGTCCTGCACGGGCTCATCGGTCGCCTCGGCAACCTGGGGGTGCAGACTCTCGAGGAGCTGCAGACCTACACCTCGCGGGTCACCGCCGCCCAGCGCAAGAAGCGCCACCTCGCCGAGCACCTCCCCCACGCGCCGGGGGTCTACCTCTTCCGCGACGCCCAGGAGCGCGTGCTGTACGTCGGCACGTCCAAGGACCTGCGCAAGCGGGTGCGCTCCTACTTCACCGCCTCGGAGACCCGCTCGCGCATGGGCCAGATGGTGACGCTCGCCAGCCGCGTGGAGGGCATCGAGTGCGCCACGGCTCTCGAGGCGGCCGTGCGCGAGCTGCGCCTGATCGCCGAGCACAAGCCGAAGTTCAACCGCCGCTCGCGGTTCCCCGAGCGGGTCCACTGGGTCCGTCTCACCGCGGAGGCGTGGCCGCGGCTCTCGATCGTGCGCCGCGTGGAGGACGACAGCCCCGTCATCGGGCCCTTTGCGAACAAGCAGGCGGCCGAGCGCGCGGTGGCCGCGGTGCAGCACGTCTTTCCCCTGCGCCAGTGCTCGACCCGGATGCCCCGCCTCCCCCGCCTCTCCGCTTGTGCGCTGGCCGAGCTCGGACGCTGCCTGTCTCCCTGCGACCAGTCGGTCGACGCGTCGACGTACGCCGACCTCGTCGGATCCGTCCGCGACGCCTTCACGGGCTGCCCCACCCCCGTCATGGAGGCCCACCTCGACCGCATCGCCGCCCTGGCCGAGCAGGAGCGCTACGAGGACGCCGGAGCCACACGCGACCGCATGACCGCGTTCGTCACCGGTGCGGCCCGCACCCAACGCCTGACGGCCCTGACGCGATGCGTCGAGGTCGTGGCCGCCCGGAAGGAAGCGGGTCGCTGGGAGGTGCACGTCGTCCGGGCCGGCCGACTGGCTGCCGCCGGCGTCATCCCTCCCGGCGCCGACGCCGCCGCCTGGGTGCTCGCGCTGCGCCGGGACGCCGAGACCGTCATCGGGGCCGGAGGACCTGCGCCGGCGGCCACCGTGGAGGAGACCGAGCGGTTGCTGCGCTGGCTGGAGAGCGACGGGGTCCGTCTGGTGCACGTCGACGGGGAGTGGACCTGCCCGGTCGCATCGGCGTTGAAGCACCGCGAAGAGCCGATCGCCGGCTTCCGACGCGATAGCGTGCCGTCATGATCACGGCGCTCGCGGCGCGAAGCGCCTTACCCCGAAGCGGGTCGACCGGGACGGTGTTATGACCGGGCTGCGGAGCAACCGTTCGGACAACCGATTCTCGGCCACCGAGGCGTGCGTCATCGTGCCTGTCTACAACGAGGCTCCCGTCCTCGGCGAGGTTCTCGACGAGCTCACCGAGCACTTCGCGCTTGTCGTCTGCATTGACGACGCCAGCTCCGACGGGAGCGGCGCGATCGCCCGATCACATGGCGCTGTGGTCGTCACCCACCCGGTGAACCTGGGACAGGGCGCTGCGTTGCAAACGGGGATCGCCTACGCGCTGCGCAGGACCCTGGCCGAGACGATCGTGACCTTCGACGCCGACGGGCAGCACGACCCACGAGATGCCGTTCGACTGGTCGAGAAGGTGGTGACCAGAGAAGTCGACGTAGCGCTTGGTTCGCGTTTCCTCTCTGATCACGACCAGGTGCCGACAGCTCGCCGGCTGGTGCTGAAGGCAGGGGTCGTTTTCACGCGGATGTCCACACGTCTCGACGTCACCGATACCCACAACGGGCTCCGCGCGCTCAGTCGCTCGGCCGCCGAGCGCATCGACCTCCGCATCCGCGGGATGGCACACGCCAGCGAGCTGCTCCGACTCGTCGCAGTGCACCACCTCTCTTATGCCGAGCTCCCTGTGACGATCCGCTACACCGACCACTCGCGCAGCAAGGGACAGAGCAACATCAACGCCGTCAACGTCCTCGCCGACGTCTTCCTCCAGGGGGTGTTCCGCCGCCGATGATCAAGGTCCTGCTCCTGCTGGCGCTAGCCGGCATTGCGTTGGCCGGAGCACGCTTGGGTGACTCCCCACGGGACATGGCGGTCAAGCGTCTCTCCGTCCTTGCAGTGTTTCTTGCGGGCAGCATGGCTGTCCTCTTCCCAGAGGCTGTGACGAGCGTGGGACAGGTGATCGGCGTCGGACGCGGCACCGACCTCATCCTGTATCTGTTGGTCGTCATCTCTGCGCTCGTGTGGCTCGGGACCTACAAGCGGTTGGCACGCCTCGACGAACAGCTCACCGAGATCGCCCGGGCGCACGCCCTGCTCGATGCGCGCGGAGATGCGAGTCCGTCCGCGGGTGACGAGCATCGGACGCCCGGGGCATGACCTCCCGTGTCCTCGCCGCCGGCCTCTTCCTCACAGGCTTGATGCTCGTCCAGGCCAGCTGGATCCTTGCCACTCCGCCCTTTCGTGGCATCGACGAATTCGACCACGCTTTCCGCGCCGCCAGCGTCGCGCAAGGTCAGCTTCGGCCCTTCCATGAGACGGTGCGCGACGGACGTGGCGACTACGTTCGCGTCCCGCGCGAGATCGTCGAGGACGCGGGTCCCGTCTGCTCGGACTACGCGTACACCGGCCCTGACAACTGCTCAGCGGTTGAGGATCTCGGGCAAGACGTGAAGGTCGCCAGCGCGGCGGCTCGCTACCACCCTGCCTACTACGCCGTCGTCGGACGGGTGGCCTCGTCGTGGCAGGGCGCCGACTTTGTCTACGCCGCTCGCTGGACGACTGCGATTCTCTGCCTCGGCATCTGGGGGCTAGCCGTCACCACAGCGACCCGACACCGACGCCACTTGCTGTGGCCGATGGCACTCGTGTGCACCCCCGTCCTGGTCTATAGCCAGTCCATCCTCGCTCCCAACGGCATCGAGATGGCCGCCGCCGTACTGGTGTGGGTGACGTTCCTCACCATGGACACCCCTGCATCGATCGGCTCCGAACGCCGTCGTCTGCTCCTTGTCGCTGCCGCCGCGGCAGTTCTCGTAACGGTGCGGACTCTCGGTCCTCTATGGCTCCTGCTGATCGTCGCGACCCTGCTGTGCCTGCCCGGCCGCTCCGCACGTCTGGCCATGCTGCGCCGTCATCGCACTTACACGGCAGGCGCGGTAGTGACCGTAGGACTCGCGACCCTCGCGTCCGCGCTCTGGGTTCTGTCGGCGCGGACGAACACTCTGACCGAAGAGTCCGTCTACGACTTTGACGACCCGTGGCTGAACGCTCTCGCAGACGTCCCTTTGTGGTTGTTTCAGTCCATTGCTGCCTTCCCGACCCGTGGGGAGGGAGCCCCCGTGCTCGTCTATGCAGCAGTCCTGGCCGTGATGACAGTAGCTTTCCTGCTCGCATCGGGCATCACCGATCGCCAATGGCGAAGGGCTCTGCTAGCCATGACGGCAGTTTGGCTCCTACCACCCCTCGTCGTGACCGGCCTGACCTACGAGGCCTCGGGCGCACTCTGGCAGGGCCGCTACTCGCTCCCATACTCCGTCGGGCTTCCACTGGTGCTCTTGGCCTGGTCATCGGGTCGAAGCCGGCCCACTTCTCCCCGGCTGGTCGTGGTCGGACTGGCCGGCCTCGGCTACCTCGTGGCACATACGGTGTCGGTCGGCAATGTTCTGCGCAACGAGCTTGCCGACAGCCCCTTGTCCGGCGACGACCGCTGGATCACAGCACCTGAGCCCGCGGTATGGGCCCTCGCAGCTCTCGGGAGTGCGCTGATGTTCTGCGCGCCAGCTATCATCGCCTGGCGCGCCGGCCTCCTGAGCGAGCCAGCAGGTGCTCGCGAATCAATTGTCGCGCCAGGTTGAATTCGCCTTGGGCCATCAGCCCTACTGCCACGACCCCGGCGTTGAGCCGTGAGGTGACGTGCCACCGCGCGCTGCGTGAGGCCCGCACCCACCCCTTGTCCGCCAGCAGGACGGCGTACCTGAAGTAGAAGTCCCTTTCCTCGGAGAAGCGTGCGCCGGTCGCCAGGGCGCGCGACGACGTAGCCGCCTCATGGCGGCGGTACTCGAAGGTCGTCACCGCATCGAGGCACAACGACTCTCCTTCCATCACCAGGTCCACCAGAAGCTTGGTGTCCTGGACGACCTGCTGGTCGACGCTGAAGCCATGGCGCACAAGGGCTGTCCGTCTCCAGCACATCGCGGGGAAGTAGGTCCACGTGCCGTACATGAGCCGTGTCGCGAGTCGCTCTCCCGACAGCACCGACCGGGGCGCCGCCGGGGGGCGAAGCACGTCCTTCACCCGGTCGGTCAGAGGGAGCACGCGTTCGCCGTACCCGTTGATGACCTTGACCGCGGGGTGGTACGCCACGACCTCGCCGACCGCGGCCAGAGCGGCACGCGCGTGTGCGACGTAATAGGGGAGCAGACGGTCGTCGCACCCCATGATCGTAAGGAAGTCGGCTGCCGAGGTCTCGACGCAACGGTTGAAGCTCGCGGAGACTCCGAGGTTGCTGTCGTTGGCAAGGTAGCAAATCCGAGCGTCTCCGAGCGACTCCAACCAGCGGGCGATCTCTGGCCGCACGGGCTCGTTGTCGTCCACGACTACCAGCCGCCACTCGGGGTCGGTCTGGTCCCGGACACTGAGGACCGCTTCCTGAAGCATGCCGAGTGGACCGTAGAAGGGGATCGCGATGTCGATACTGGGCCGCGCGGCGCCATTCACACGAGAATGCTAGTCGGCCCCCATCCGATAGCGTTCCCTCATGATCACGGCCATCGTCTTCGTCAACGCCGAGGTCTCGCAGATCCCCGAGGTCGCGGCCGCGATCGCCGACCTCGACGGGGTCAGCGAGGTCTACTCGGTGACCGGGCAGATCGACCTCATCGCGATGGTCCGGGTGCGCACGCACGAGGAGATCGCCCTCGTGGTGGCCGACCACCTCAACAAGGTGCCCGGGGTCACGGCGACCGAGACCCACATCGCGTTCCGCAGCCACTCCCGTCACGACCTCGAAGCAGCGTTCTCGCTCGGGCTGGACTGACGCTCCATGAGCTGGCTCGACGCGCTCGGCTGGGCCGGGTCGGTGCTGCTGGTGGTCTCGTTGCTGCAGGCGCGGGTGATCCGCTTCCGGCTCCTCAACCTCGTGGCCTCGCTCGTCCTCACCGGCTTCAACGCCCTCATCGAGGTGTGGTCGATGGTCGCGATGAACGGCGTGCTCGCCGTCATCAACGCCTACTACCTGCTCAGGCTGGTGCATCAGCGCCACGACACCGCGGCGTTCTCGGTCATCGAGGTCGGCCCCGAGGACGAGTACCTCCGCTACACGCTGCGCCAGCACAGCGAGGAGATCCTCACCTTCCAGCCCGACTTCATCTGGGACGGCGCCGCGGCCGGTCGTCGTGCCTTCCTCGTCCTCCACGGCGCCGAGACCGTCGGCGTCGTGCTCCTGCACGACGACGGCGACGGCACCGCGCACGTGCTGCTCGACTTCGTGACGCGCCGCTACCGCGACTTCTCCCCCGGCGAGTTCGTGTGGCGGCGCAGCACCGTGCTCCGCGAGGCCGGCTTCAGTCGCGTCGTCACGCCGGCCGGCATGGTCGCGCCGTACTACGACCGCGTCGGCTTCCGCCGCGACGGTACGACGTACGTGCTCGAGCTCGACTGATCCGTCGGCTCAGGCCCGGGTCGCAGCGACCCAACGCTCCAGGAGGCCGGCGGCCTGCCCGCTGTCGATGGCCCCCTCGACCTGCGACCTCGCGGCCCGCAGCTGCTCGACGACCTCGCCCTCGGCCCCGGCGTGCACCGCGACCCCGGCGGCGGCGTTGAGCACCACCGCGTCCCGGACCGGGCCCGGACGCCCCGCCAGCAGGTCACGCACGACCTGGGCGTTGTGGGTCACGTCGCCGCCCCGCAGCGACTCCGGGGCGCTCTGCTCGAGGCCGACGTCGCCCGGCGTCACCCGTGCCTCCGTGACGGCTCCGCCGCGCACCGCCCACACCCGGGAGGCGCCGGTGGTCGTCAGCTCGTCGAGGCCGTCCTCGCCCCGGAACACCCACGCGTCGACGCCGCGACGGGCGAAGACCCCGGCCATCAGCGGCGCCATCCGGACGTCGGCGCAGCCGATCGCCTGGGCCGCGGGCCGGGCCGGGTTGGCCAGCGGCCCCAGCACGTTGAAGGTGGTGGCGATCCCGAGCTCGCGACGCGGGACGGCCGCGTGACGCAGCGCCGGGTGGAACGCGGGGGCGAAGCAGAAGGTGATCCCGACCTCGTGGGCGACCCGCGCCACGTCCGCCGGCGACAGGTCGAGCCGGACGCCCAGCTCCTCCAGCACGTCGGCGGTGCCCGCCTTCGACGAGGCCGACCGGTTCCCGTGCTTGACCACCGGCGCGCCCGCAGCGGCAGCCACGATCGCCGCCATCGTCGAGATGTTGACCGACATCGACCGGTCTCCCCCGGTGCCCACGACGTCGAGCCACCGCCCCGGCAGGTCGAGCGGGAGGGCGTGGGCGAACATCGCTGCGACAAGACCGCCGAGCTCCTCGACGGTCTCGCCCTTGGTGCGCAGCGCGACGGCGAAGCCGGCGATCTGCGACGGGCTGGCGGCACCGGCCAGGATCTCCTCCATGGCCCACGTCGCCTGCTCGGTGGAGAGGTCCGCGCGTGCGGTCAGGGCCGAGAGCACCTCGGGCCAGGTGGGGGTCACCGGGTGCTCAGCGGGCGGCGGGGACGCGCCCACGCAGCAGCCGGATCACGGTCTCGGCCAGCAGCAGGGGGTCCAGCGGGTGGGGTACGGCGGCCTCGGCCCGTGACCAGGTGGCCAGCCACGCGTCCTCCGGACGACCGGTGAGCACGAGCACCGGGGGGCAGTTGAAGATCTCGTCCTTGAGCTGACGGGCGATGCCCAGCCCGCCGACAGGGGCCGCCTCGCCGTCCAGGATCGCGAGGTCGACGGTGCCGGTGTCGAGGTGGCGGATCACCATCGGCTCGGTGGCGACCTCGATGTAGTCGACCGGCGGGAGGTCGGGGTGTGGCCGGGTGCCGAGGGCCAGCATGACCTGCTCACGCGTGTGGCTGTCGTCGCTGTAGACGAGGACGGACAGGGGCGTGGTCGGCTGCGGGGCGTCGGTCACGCGACGATGGTACTCGTCAGGCCCTCGGGCGGGTCCCGGGCCCGTCGGGTCCGGTGGCGCGGGGAAGCCTGCGTGCCGTCGTACGATCTGATCCGGGCGTGGAGGACCGGAAAACAACTCTGGCGCAATTGTCCACAGCCCCACCGAGGTATCGGGCAATCCGGACACCCCTGCCGCGCCCACGTCACGGTGTGAAGAAGATGACCACTTCCGCGCGGGGGTCGGGGTGCCACCGGCGAGGGTTCACGACATAATGGCGCTCGTGGCGACATCGACAGCAGTCATCCCCGCGTCCCGGCTCCACGGGCATCACGACCGACCGAGCATGGTCAGTGTCGGCACGATCGTGTGGCTCTCCTCGGAGCTGATGTTCTTCGCCGCGCTGTTCGCGGCCTACTTCACGATCCGTGCGGTGAGCCCCGAGCTGTGGGCGCAGGAGACCGAGCTGCTGAACATCCCGTTCTCCACCACGAACACCGTGGTCCTGGTGCTGTCGTCGGTGACCTGCCAGCTCGGCGTGTTCGCCGCCGAGCGCGGTCACGTCGGGCGCACCGGCAAGGTGTACGACGTCCGCGGCTGGGGCCTGCGCGAGTGGTTCATCCTCACCTACATGATGGGCGCCGTCTTCATCGGCGGGCAGGCGCTGGAGTACACCGAGCTCGTCCGCGAGGGACTGACCCTGTCGTCCTCGGCCTACGGCTCGTCGTTCTACCTCGCCACCGGCTTCCACGGCCTCCACGTGACCGGCGGGCTCATCGCCTTCCTGTTCGTCCTGGGCCGCACCTACCTGGCGCGCAAGTTCACCCACGAGCAGGCGGTCACCTCGATCGTCGTGTCCTACTACTGGCACTTCGTGGACGTGGTCTGGATCGCGCTGTTCTTCACGATCTACGTCCTGCAGTGAGCCATCCGCCCACCCCGACCGCACGAACACTGAGTAGAGGGACAACGAGGACAACGAAGTGCGAATCCTGAGTGCTCGACTTTCCGCCGGCCGGCGCAGCCGAATCGCCGGGCCCGTGGTGCTGCTCCTCGCCCTGCTCATGACGGGCGGGTTCTACTCCGCGTTCGCCCCGGCCTCCGCCGAGGACGCGGCCACCGAGGACCAGGTGTCGCAGGGGCGCGAGCTGTTCCTGGTCGGCTGTTCGTCGTGCCACGGCCAGAACGGCGAGGGCATCACCACCGAGAGCGGCCAGTACGGCCCCTCCCTGGTCGGCGTCGGCGCGGCCGCCGTCGACTTCCAGGTCGGCACCGGCCGCATGCCCATGGCCGCCCCCGGCGCCCAGGCTCCCAAGAAGACCGTCGTCTACACCGAGGAGGAGACCGCAGCGCTCGCGGCGTACGTCGCCAGCCTCGGCCCCGGCCCGTCCGTCCCCGACGCGGAGATGTACGACCCGGAGACCATCCCCGAGGACGAGCGCGAGGAGGCCATCGTCCGCGGCGGCGAGTTCTTCCGCACCAACTGCACGGCCTGCCACAACTTCGCCGCCTCCGGCGGCGCGCTGCCCGGCGGCAAGTACGCCCCCTCACTGGTCGGCGTCGAGCCCGTCCACATCTACGAGGCGCTGATCACCGGCCCGCAGCAGATGCCGCTGTTCTCCGACGAGGTCCTGGAGCCCGAGCAGAAGCGCGACATCATCGCCTACCTGCAGAGCATCGAGGACGCCCCCCAGTACGGCGGCTCCAGCATGGGCGCCCTCGGCCCCGTGAGCGAGGGCATGTACGCCTGGATCGTCGGCATCGGCTCCCTCGTGGGCTTCGCCATCTGGATCGCCTCCCACACCGCACGAACCTCCCGGAAGGGGGCACAGGCGTGACCGAGATCGACCGCACCCACGGCACCGGGCAGACCCCCGCCGAGCGCGACAGCCGCTCCGGCGTCGTCGGACCCATCGCCGACCCGGGCCTGCCGCCCCACGAGCCACGGCCCACCGACGTCGACCCGCGCGCTGAGAAGCGCGCCGAGCGCCAGATCGCGGGCCTCTTCGGCTTCGCGACCGTGATGTCGTTGGCGTTCTGCGTGGCCTACTTCGTCTTCGACGTGGGCGACGAGCCGTCCATCGTCCTCGGCTTCGGCGCCTCCAACGTCGCCCTCGGCGTCACCCTGGGCCTCGCTCTACTGTGCATCGGCATCGGCGCGATCCAGTGGTCGCGCAAGCTGATGAACGACGAGGAGATCATCGAGAACCGCCACGCGATCCGCTCGTCCGACGCCGACCGCGTCGAGGCCATCGGCGCCCTGCAGCAGGGCATCGACGACTCGGGCATCGCGCGCCGTCCCCTGATCCGCAACTCGCTCCTCGGCGCCGTCGGAGCCCTCGGGCTCCCCGCCATCGTCGCGCTGCGCGACCTCGGTCCGCTCCCCCCGAAGGATTGGTACAAGACCGTCTGGACCGAGGGCATGCGCGTCGTCAACGACGTCGCCGGCACCCCGATCAAGCCCGAGTTCGTCGAGATCGGCCAGCTCATCAACGCCGAGCCCGAGATCTTCTACAACGGCGAGCCGTACGGCGAGGAGACCATCGAGGGTCACGACCAGCTCGTCGAGAAGGGCAAGGCGGCGATCATCGTCGTACGCATGGAGCCCGACGACATCACCCCCGAGGCGGACCGCGCCGACTGGGGTGTGGGCGGCATCCTCGCCTACTCCAAGATCTGCACGCACGTGGGATGCCCGATCTCCCTGTGGGAGCAGCAGACGCACCACCTGCTCTGCCCGTGCCACCAGTCGACCTTCGATTTGGCTGACAATGGCAAAGTTATTTTCGGACCCGCAGCGCGGGCCCTTCCCCAGCTGCCTCTGGCAGTTGACTCCGAGGGTTACCTGATCGCCACCAGCGATTTCCTGGAGCCCGTCGGCCCGAGTTTCTGGGAAAGAGGCTGATCCATGAGCACGAGCACCACGGCTGCCAAGTCACCGCGCAAGCCGGCCAAGAAGAACCCCGCCGGCGTCGTCGCCAACTGGGCTGACGAGCGCACCGGCCTCGCAGGGCTGAGCAAGAAGCAGCTGCGCAAGGTCTTCCCGGACCACTGGTCCTTCATGCTCGGCGAGATCGCGCTGTGGAGCTTCGTGGTCCTGCTGCTCACCGGGGTGTTCCTGACGCTCTGGTACAAGCCCAGCATGGGCGAGGTCATCTACGACGGCTCCTACCAGCCCTACCGCGGCCTGGAGATGTCCGAGGCCTACGAGTCGACGCTGCACATCTCCTTCGACGTCCGCGGCGGTCTGCTCATGCGGCAGATGCACCACTGGGCCGCCATGCTCTTCGTGGCCGCGATGTTCGTCCACCTCATCCGCGTCTTCGTCACCGGCGCGTTCCGCAAGCCGCGTGAGCTCAACTGGATGATCGGCGGCGTGCTGCTGCTCCTCGGCATCCTCGAGGGCTTCGCCGGCTACTCGCTCCCCGACGACCTGCTCTCCGGCACCGGTCTGCGCATCGCGGACGGCCTGGTGAAGGCCACCCCGGTGGTCGGCACCTACATGTCGTTCTTCATGTTCGGCGGGGAGTTCCCGGGCGACGTGATCATTCCACGGCTCTACATCGCTCACGTGCTGCTGATCCCCGGGTTGCTGCTCGGACTCATCGGCGCCCACATGTTGCTGCTGGTCTTCCAGAAGCACACCCAGTGGCCCGGGCCCGGCCGGACGAACGAGAACGTCGTCGGCTACCCGATGATGCCGATCTACGCGGCCAAGGCCGGCGGCTTCTTCTTCATCGTCTTCGGCGTCACCGCCCTCATGGGTGGTCTGCTGTCGATCAACCCGGTGTGGAAGTACGGGCCCTACAACCCGGCCGAGGTCACCGCAGGCTCCCAGCCCGACTGGTACATGGGTCTGGCCGAGGGACTGCTGCGCATCTTCCCGGGCTGGGAGACGTCGATCTTCGGGGTCACGCTCAGCTGGAACGTCATGATCCCCGGGCAGATCCTGCCCTTCGTGATCCTCGGCGGCATGATGGCCTACCCCTTCATCGAGGCGTGGATCACCGGCGACAAGCGGGAGCACCACCTGCTCCAGCCGCCGCGCACCGCCCCGAACCGGACGGCGTTCCTGGTCGCGATGATGACGCTCTACGGTCTGCTCTGGGCGGCCGGCGGCAACGACATCCTGGCCAACCTGTTCAGTCTCGACCTCAACACGATCACGTACTTCATGCGAGGGGCGGTCTTCATCCTGCCGCCGCTGGCCTTCATCCTGGTCCGTCGCTGGTGCATCTCGCTCCAGCGCCAGGACGCGGAGAAGCTCCTGCACGGCTACGAGACCGGCGTGATCATGCGCTCCCCCGAGGGCGGCTACTCCGAGCGGCACCTGCCGATCTCGGTGGAGTCGGCGTACACCCTCACCGCGGGGCACCGCGACGAGGTCTACCACGCGCCGTCGGAGACCGACGCCAACGGTGTCAAGGCCCGGCAGCTCAAGGTGATGCAGCTGCGGTCGCGCCTGTCGAGGATGTGGTTCGGCGACAACGTCGCCGTGCCTACCCGCGACGAGCTGGAGGCGGCGCACCACCACTCCAACCACGAGCTCGAGGCGGAGAAGCAGGCCGCTCTCGCCGGGCACGCCGCCGACGGTCACCAGTACGACGGCCGCACGGCTGGCCCGGCCGACGAACCCATCCGCCCGGGTCACTGACCGACCCACCCGGGTCGCTCACCCACCCACCCGACCCCTGACCGACGGGGCCGGGTGAGAGCGAACCATCGGACGCCCCCGAGCACGCTCGGGGGCGTCCGACTGTCCCCGTCCGCCACCCCCCTCCCCCGCGAAGCGTCGCTCGTGTACGCGCGAAGCGTCGCTGGTGTACGCGCGAAGCGTCACCTATGTACGCGCGAAGCGCCGCCTGTGTACGCGCGAAGCGCCGCCTGTGCGCGAGCGAGGCCTGCACGATGCGGAACAGCCGCGGGCGGAGCGCCGAGACCCGCTCAGCGCCGGGCCCGGGACACCTGGTCGCGTGTCAACCGGTCCGCACGTTGTCGGGGGCGAACGCGTAGGAGCCGCAACTCCTCGAGCCGCTCGGCGCGCGCCTGCCGCACCGCCTCGATCCAGGCGGCCCGCCGGTGCACGGCCATGTCGTGCCGTGTCACGACGATGATCCTCCATCCTTGTGAGCGCAGCCAGGCACGACGTTCGGCGTCATGTCGTCTATCCGCCTCCGACGTGTGGTGATCCTCGCCGTCGTACTCGATCCCGATCTTGAGCGGCTCGTAGGCGTGGTCGAGCCGATAGACCGGATCGCCGTGCTCGTCGTACACCCAGACCTGAAGGTCCGGGACGGGAAGGCCCTCGTCGACCATGATGATCCGCGTGAACGACTCCCCCGATGACTCAGCGCGACCGTCGACCCGGGTCAGGACGTCCCGCGCCTGTACGACGCCGCGTCTCCCTCGCAAGCGAGGGAGCTCCGACAAGAGCTCGTCCTGGTTCAGCCCCTGCGCCCGCATCAGCGCGTCGACCGCGGCCACTGCCTCAAAGCGGCTCAAGCTGCAGGCCAAGTCCAATGCCGTGCGCACCGGCGTCGTGACGCGGACGCCTTGCACCTGCACGACGTCGCGTGCGGCGAGGTCGCGCGTCCCGCTGCGCACGTCCCCGCGACGCACCCGTGTCCGCCCCCGCAGCGAGAAGGCATCGAGCGGCACCCGTCCGGACTCCTCGGACAACGTGTACGCGCTGACCCCCCAGAGCCAGGCCGCGCTGCGATCGACCACGACCACATGAGGCGCAGCGACTTTGGCAAGGCACCGACCACGGACCTCCAGGCTGTCGGGCAACCCCGCCGGCACGTAGACGTTCCTCAGCGGGACGCGCAGGTGCCCCTCCGCGACCAGCCGCTGCAAAGTACGCCGTGTAAGCCCACCGCGCACCGCCTCGTCGTAGGTGAACGATTCGCATGCCAGCGGCGTGCCGATGAGTGGGTTCGAGATTGCGCTGCGGTCGACGTTCATGACAGCAGGTTGGGCGGTTTCACCCGCCGCCGGGGTGATGGCCACATGAGCTGTGGACAACACGCCTGTTCGGACGCACCGGGCCAGTCGATAACGCCGAACACACGCGACGCTTCGCCCGTACACAAGCGACGCTTCGCGCGAACACACGCGACGCTTCGCCCGTACACAAGCGACGCTTCGCGCGAACACACGCGACGCTTCGCGGGGTGGGTCAGAGGGCGGAGCCGTCCTGGTAGTCGGCCCAGGACAGGTTCCAGTCGCCGAAGCCGTTGGACAGCTCCATCGCCCGGTCGGTGCCGGTCACATCGACGACGTCACCGCGCTGGGTGAGCGAGTACAGCCAGCCGGCGTTCTCGGTGCTCATGCCGACGCAGCCGTGGCTGACGTTCGCCGAGCCCTGCGAGCCCACCGACCACGGGGCGGCGTGGATGAACTCACCGGAGTACGTCACGCGCTGGGCGTACTGCACGTTGCTCAGGTTGTAGTACTCCGGGTCGCTCTCGGAGATGCCGGTCGTCGCGGCGTCCATCCGCTTGCTCTCGAACTTCTCGATGATGACCTTCACCCCGGACCGGGTCGTGAAGCCCGGCTTGCCGGCCGAGATCGGGATCGTCCGCAGCAGGCGGCCGTTCTCGACGACCTTCATCGTGTGCGCCTGCACGTCGATGTTCATGAACAGCGAGTCGCCCACGGTGAAGCTGGCCTCGCGGTCCTCCTGGCCGAAGACACCGTTGCCGGCGTTCACACCGTTCACGTCGGCGTCGACGGTGACCTCGGTGCCGGCCTTCCAGTAGGTCTTGGGGCGCCAGTGCACCTCGGTGTCGGAGATCCAGTACCACGAGCCCGCCTGGACGGGGCTGGACTGCACGTCGAGGTGACGCTCGACCTCGGCCCGGTCGGTGACCGGGACGTCGAAGGTCACGATCACCGGCATGCCGACGCCCACGGTCTCGCCGTCGAGCGGTGCGATGCTGGCGTAGGTCTGGTCGTCGAGGGTCAGGTCCGCGGTGCGGAAGGTGCGCGACAGCGTCTTGGGCAGGCCGTCGGCGTCCTCACCCTTCGCTGTCACCCGGTACGTCGTGCCCGGCTCGAGCCGCTCGGAGGCGGTCCACGCCGTGCCCTTCTTGTTCATCGCTCCCGGGACGGCCGCGCCACGACCGGTCGTGAAGGAGACCTTGTCGAGCGAGCCGGCCTTGGCCGACACCGCCAGCAGCGTGTCGACCGCCACTGGCGCCTTGGCGCGGTCGGGGAGGTTGAGGTCCAGACGGACGGCCGACTGCGGCTTGGCCGCCTTGCCCTCGGACCTCGAGCCGGCCCGGTCGGAGGAGCCGCGCTCCTGCGACGGGCTGCTGCCGTCACCCTCGATGATGCTGCACGCGCCGAGCAGCCCCACCGCCGTCACTGCGGCGGTCGAGAGCGCGACGGAACGGCGGAGCGTGCGTGCGGAAGGAGCACGACGGGACGGCATGCAGGAATTCCCCCTCGGGATCGACGGCTGTCCTCGCCAGCGTAACAACCGACCCGCAGGTAACCCCCATGCGCGCGACGTGGCGCGCCTCACTGCCGCGCGCTCAACGTGCGTGGCTCAGTGCGCGTGCTCGCCCTTGTAGTACTCGAAGATCAGACCGCTCAGCGCCGATGCGCCGATGATCCCGCCGATGATGAAGAGCCACCAAGCGGCGTTCGCCACGGCGAAGACCATCACCGCCAGGCACAGACCGCACCACAGGGGCCACCACGAGTAGGGCGGGAAGAAACCCAGCTCCCCCGCGCCGTCGGCGATCTCGGCATCCGAGCGGTCCTCGGGGCGCGGGTCCAGCCGGTTGGCGTGGAAGAAGAGGTAGCCGAACACCATGGTGGCCAGCAGTGCCGTCATGACCAGCGCCGACGTGCCCGTCCAGTCCCCTGACATGACCCAGTAGAGCGGGCTCACCAACCACACGAAGATGGCGCAGATCCCGAAGATCCAGGACTCGGTCTTCATCCGTGCACGCCCTTTCCACCCCCGACGCCGGAGGACTCCGGGTCGCTCTCGCCCAGCTCCATCGCCGCCACCTCGGGGTGGTGGAGGTCGAAGGCCGGGGACTCCGAACGGATCCGCGGGATGGTCACGAAGTTGTGACGCGGCGGCGGGCAGGAGGTCGCCCACTCCAGCGAGCGGCCCCAGCCCCACGGGTCGTCGACGGTCACGTCCGGGCCCTTCGACGACTTGTAGACGTTGTAGAAGAACGGCAGCATCGACGCGGCCAGCACGAAGGAGCCGACGGTCGAGACCTGGTTCAGCAACGTGAAGCCGTCGCTCGGCAGGTAGTCGGCGTAGCGCCGCGGCATGCCCTCGGCGCCGAGCCAGTGCTGCACCAGGAAGGTGGTGTGGAAGCCGACGAACAGCATCCAGAACTGCAGCTTGCCCAGACGCTCGTCGAGCATCTTGCCGGTCATCTTGGGCCACCAGAAGAAGAAGCCGGCGAACATCGCGAAGACCACGGTGCCGAACACCACGTAGTGGAAGTGCGCCACCACGAAGTAGCTGTCGGAGACGTGGAAGTCCAGCGGCGGGGCCGCCAGGATCACGCCGGTCAGGCCTCCGAAGAGGAAGGTCGTCAAGAAACCGACCGACCAGAGCATGGCGTTGTCGAAGGACAGCGAGCCGCCCCACATCGTGCCGATCCAGTTGAAGAACTTCACACCCGTGGGTACGGCGATCAGCAGCGTCATGCCGGAGAAGAAGGCCAGGTCGACCGCGCCGGTGACGTACATGTGGTGCGCCCAGACCGCGACCGAGAGGAACGCGATGCCGAGCGTGGCGCCCACCAGGCCGACGTAGCCGAAGACCGGCTTGCGGCTGAACACCGGCAGGATCTCGGTCACGATGCCGAAGAACGGCAGCGCGATGATGTAGACCTCCGGGTGCCCGAAGAACCAGAACAGGTGTTGCCACAGGATCGGTCCGCCGTGCGCGGCGTCGAAGATGTGGGCCCCGAACAATCGGTCGGCCTCGAGGCTCAGCAGGGCGCCGGCCAGGATCGGGAAGGCGATGAGCACCAGGATGCTGGTGACCAGCACGTTCCAGGTGAAGATCGGCATCCGGAACATCGTCATGCCCGGCGCGCGCATGCAGATGACGGTGGTGACGAAGTTGACCGCACCGAGGATGGAGCCCAGTCCGGCCAGCCACAGACCCATGACCCACAGGTCGCCGCCGACGCCCGGGCTGCGGACGGCGTCCGAGAGCGGGGTGTAGGCGAACCAGCCGAAGCCGGCCGCACCGGAGGGGGTGAGGAACCCCGAGCCGGCGATGAGACCGCCGAAGAGGAAGAACCAGTAGCTCAGCATGTTCAGGCGCGGGAACGCCACGTCCGGCGAGCCGATCTGCAGCGGCATGATCACGTTGGCGAAGCCGAAGAACAGCGGCGTCGCGAAGAGCAGCAGCATGATCGTGCCGTGCATCGTGAAGAGCTGGTTGTAGAGCTCGTCGTTGACGAACTGCTGACCGGGGCTGGCGAGCTCGGAGCGGATGACCAGCGCCATCACGCCGGCAGCGAGGAACCAGGCGAACGAGGTGCCGAGGTAGAGCTTGCCGATGAGCTTGTGGTCGGTGGTGGTGAGGACCCGGACGACCTGCTGGCCCAGCGTCTTGCGCGGGCGGGTCGTGGTCGTGGTCGACCTGGTGGGCTCAGCGGTCGCGGTCACTCGCCTTCTCCTGTCTCGTCGAGGCCGTCCTGGGTCACCGCGTCCGAGCCGCCGAGCGCCTCGCCCACGTTGCCCTGCTCCTCGAGCTCGGACAGCTGCTGGGCGTACTCCTCGGCGCTGACGACCTTCACGTCGAACAGCATCCGGGAGTGGTAGGTCCCGCACAGCTCGGCGCACTTGCCGGCGTAGGTGCCCTCACGCGTGGGGGTCATCGTGAACTCGTTGTCGCGACCGGGCACGACGTCCATCTTGTAGGTGAACGCCGGCACCCAGAAGGAGTGGATGACGTCGGGCGAGGAGAGCTCGAAGTTCACCGACTCGTTCACCGGCAGGTAGAGCGTCGGCGGGTCCGCCGGGGTGCCGGCCTCGTAGACGGTGGTGGAGCCGTCGAGGGCGTCGTCCTCGACGTAGTTGAAGGTCCACGACCACTGCTGGCCGACGACCTTCACGGTGTGGTCGGGCTCCCCGGGGGCGGCCTGCACCTCGTCCTGCGCCTGGATGATGAAGTTGAAGAACACCAGCACCATGACGACGGGCGCCACGGTGTAGAGGATCTCCATGGGCAGGTTGTAACGCGTCTGGACGGGGATCTCGTCGTCGCTGCGACGGCGGAACTTGATCACCGCGTAGGCGATGAGCCCCCACACGAGGACGCCGGTGGACAGGGCCGCGACCCAGGTCCACTGCCACAGCGTGATGACGGCGTCGGAGCGGTCGGAGGCACCCTCCGGGATGGCACCGCGCTGCCAGGCGTCCTGCTGGTCCTGCGAGCAGGCCCCCAGCAGGAGGACGGGCAGGGCCAGTGCGAGGCCGGCGATGGCCCTGCGCACACGTCGGGGCAGCTGCAGACCCACTGAGAAGGCCTCTCTCTCCTCGAACAGACGGACATCGAAACCCTACTACTCACTGGTTCCTCAGAGGACCCTAGGGGCGCACACATCGGAGGGTGTTACGTCACGCCCTCCACAGCGTCGTCCCCAGAGGGTCCCGAGTCGGACGAACCTGTCACCTCAGGGGCGCGAGGTCCGCACTCGGACGGCGACCTCGGCGGCCGCCTCCGCGCCGTACGCCGAGGCGAAGCGGTCCACGAACATCTGGTGGTGCAGGGCGTACTCCTGGGTGCCCACCCGCTCCACGACGTACGCCGCCAGCGTGCAGCCGAGCTGGGCGGACCGCTCAGGGGACAGGCCCCACTCCAGCCCGGCCAGGAACCCGGCGCGGAAGGCGTCGCCGACCCCGGTGGGCTCGACCGGTACGACGCCGGGCACCGCGCCGACGTGGACAGGCTCGGCGCCGTGGGTCTCGATGCGCACGCCCTGGGCGCCGAGGGTCACCACCCAGGTGCCGACCCGTGACAGCACCTCCTCGGCGCTCCAGCCGCTCTTCTGCGTGATGAGCGCCGCCTCGTACTCGTTGGAGAACAGGATCGTGGCGCCGTCGACGAGGTCGCGGATCATCTGGCCGTCGCCGAAGGCGAGCTGCTGCGACGGGTCGGCCAGGAAGGCGTAGCCCCGGTCGCGGCACTCCTGGGTGTGGCGCAGCATCGCCTCGGGGTCGTTGGGACCGATGAGCACGGCCGGGCGCCCGTCCCAGGCGTCGTTGCCGAGCTGCTCGCCCAGCCGGTCGACGATCGGGCGCAGCTCGATGTCGCGGGCCTCGGTCATCGCGCCGGCGTAGAAGGAGGCGATCTGGGCCATGGTCGCGTCGTTGGTGCACACGAAGCGGGCGGTGTGCCGGCTGCCGGACACGTGGATGGCGCTGCAGTCGACGTTGTGGCGCTCCAGCCAGGACCGGTAGTCGACGAAGTCCTCCCCCACCGCTCCGACGAGGACCGGCCGCAGGCCGAGGCTGCCGAGCCCGAAGGAGATGTTGGCCGCGCACCCGCCGCGGCGCACCTCGAGGTCGTCGACGAGGAAGGACAGCGCGATCTTGTCCAGCTGCTCGACCACCAACGAGTCGGCGAACCTGCCGGGGAAGGACATCAGGTGGTCGGTGGCGATGGAGCCGGTGACGAGCAGGGACACGAGTACCTCACGGGGCCGGGACACGGGGGGACGGGCTCTCGAACACTACTTGTCGGTACGAATGGGTGGACCCGTCGGTAACCCCTAGCGTCGGAGCATGAGCACCACGCGACTCGCCTACGACGACGCCCTCACCCTCACCGACATGCTCGGCGACGCCCGCGCCGTGACCACCCGGCTGCACCTCCCCGCGCAGCGTGCCGACGCCCCGGCCCACGACACCGCCCACGCCGCGGACCCCCGCGATCAGCGACTCGCTGGCCGCCCGTGCCGCGGACCTCGAGCTGCACCTCGCCTGAGCTGCGTCCGGCGGGCCGAGCCGCGTCCGGGTTGCTGCGCCGGACTAGCGTCGGGTCTGCCATGACCCCCTCCGCCTACGACCACCTGCACCCGGACGACCGGCCACCCGCGCCGGTCGTGCCCGCGCCGCGGCGCGCGGGCCGCCCGACCGGTCTCCTCGCGATGGCGGCGGTCATCGGGTTCGTGCTGGTGTGGTGGCTCTTCAGCGGCAACGGCCCCCAGGGCCCGGACGGCAACGACCCGGTGCTCGCCGTCCCCGACGTCGACGCCTCGGGCGACGCCGGCAGCAGCGACGGCCCGGTCCCGGTCGCGCTGAGCAACGGCCTGCGGCTCACGTCGTACGTCGTGAGCGAGGGCGACCGTCTGACCCTGGAGGTGGCCGTCCCCCGCGGCACCTGCCCGGACCTGCTGTCGCCCCGCCTGGTGGAGAGCGAGGTGTCGGTGACCGTCACGGCCACCCACGCGACCGAGCCGGACTGCTCGCCCGCCGCCCGCGACCTGAGCGGCACGGTGTCGGTGCGTCTCGACTCGCCCCTCGACGGCCGCGCCGTCCTCGACGGGGCCCTCACCCAGCAGGTGCGGGTCGAGCCCGCCGCCTGAGGCGGACGGAAAAGGCACGAGCCGCCCCCACCGTGAGGCGGGGGCGGCTCGGTCAGGTCCGACCGGTGACCGGCGGGACCGCGGTGCTCAGTGGAACGAGTCGCCGCAGGCGCAGGATCCGCCGGCGTTGGGGTTGTCGATGGTGAACCCCTGCTTCTCGATGGTGTCCACGAAGTCGATGGTGGCGCCGTTGAGGTACGGCGAGCTCATCCGGTCGACCACGACCTCCACACCGTCGAAGTCGGTGACGATGTCACCGTCGAGGTCGCGCTCGTCGAAGAACAGCTGGTAGCGCATGCCGGAGCAGCCACCGGGCTGGACGGCGATGCGCAGCTTGAGGTCGTCGCGACCCTCCTGGTCCAGGAGGCTCTTGACCTTGGCGGCGGCCCCCGTGGAGAGGTTGATGCCGTCCGCCCGGATCTGGGTCTGGGTCTCGACCTGCTCGGTCACGGTGCAGCTCGCTTTCGTCGACATAGGTGCGACGGAGGTCCCGTCGATCACCTCAATCGTCGCACACCGACGGTTATTCCTCGTATGCGAGCGTCACGCGACCAGGCCGCGCAGTCACCGCGACCAGGAGCGCGCCACCCGCTCGGCCACGGTCGCCAGGCTGCCGGCGGGGTCGGCGAAGGCGGCCTCCTCCCCCACGACGTCGACCAGCGACGTAGGCCGCCTCGACGCCCATGGTGCGCATCTCCCGCGAGCCCAGCAGCACCGCGCCGGCGATCGCGACGCACGGGCCGCAGCGCTGCGGCGGCCACGGCGGCCACCCCGGAGGGCACCTTGCCCGAGCGCGAGGAGAAGTCGAAGGCTCCCTCGCCGGTGATGACGAGGTCGGCGGCTCGCGCCCGCTCGGCCAGCGAGCAGGCCTCGGACGACGACGTCGATGCCCGGTCGGCGCGCGGCGCCGAGAGCGATCAGCGCGAAGCCGAGGCCACCGGCGGCGCCCGCCCCGGGCGTGGAGATCGAGCGCGGCGCGGTCGCCCGCGCGAAGCCCTCGAGCAGCGCGTCGAGGGTGCTGATCCGCTCCTCGGCGACGCCCTTCTGCGGGCCGTAGATCTTGGTCGCCCCGAGCAGTCCGAGCAGCGGGTTGTCCACGTCGGAGGCCACGACGACCTCGACGTCACCCAGCCGGTCGCGGGCCGGCGCCAGGTCGACGGCGCTGACGCCCTCGAGCCCGAGCGGCCCCGCCTCCAGCGTCCCGCCCGTGTGCGTGGCCCCCAGCGCGGCCAGCAGGCCGGCACCGGCGTCGTTGGTCCCGGAGCCACCCAGACCGAGCACGACGCGCGACACCCCGGCGTCGACGGCGGCGGCCAGCAGCTCCCCCACGCCGTACGACGTGGCCCGCTCGGGGTCGCGCTGCTCGGCCGGCACCAGGTGGAGACCGCAGGCCTGCGCCGCCTCGACGTACGCCGTGCCGCCCTCGCCCTGCTCCCGCGCGACGAGGAACGCCGCCGGGGTGGGGTCGCCGGCGGGACCGCGCACGGTGACGACCTCGAGCTCCCCGCCCAGGGCGGTGTGCACGACGTCGACGAAGCCGGGGCCGCCGTCGGCCATCGGGGCGAGGTCGAGCTCGTCGTCGGGGGCACGTCGGCGCCAGCCCTCGGCGATCGCCTCGGCGGCCTCGACCGCGGTCAGCGTGCCGGCGAACTTGTCCGGAGCCACGAGCACCCTCATGTCAGCTTCCCTTCGCCTCAGGACCGGGTCACAGACCCGGGGCGCCCCACAGTGCCATCCAGCGGCTGAGGTCGCTCTCGAGCGGCAGCTCGCCGCGCAGCAGGTCGCGCACCTGCAGCTCCAGCACGTTGTCGCGCTGCTGGCCCTCGGTCGGGGCGAAGGGGTAGAAGCGGCCGCTCTTGTGCAGGTAGACCAGCGCCAGGATGCGGCCGGTGGCGTCGCGGAAGGGCGACCTGCGAGCAGAGGATCTGGGCGGCGAAGCCCTGCACCTCGAGGCTGCCCACCACCGTGTGCAGGTCGGTGACCAGCGACTCGACGTCGTCCTGGCGGGAGACCAGCCAGGTGAAGCCGTAGCCGTCGGTGACCAGCTCCACGGGGAGGTCGTCGTCGGCGTCGAGCAGCTGCGACCAGGTCGGTCGAGGGTCTGTGCGAACGCCGGGCCCTGGGCGCCGCGGAAGCAGATCGCCCCCGTGCCGGTGGGCACGAAGGACGCCGCGGACTGCAAGGTCACGGCCGCCGAGGGCAGCGCGAAGAGGCCGTCGAGCTGCGGCCCGCGGACCGTGCGTCGACCGCGGATGCTGTCCCAGATGCCCATGGCCGTCGGTCGTCGGCGCGTCGGTCCGCCGGGCCGGTGGGGCCTGGCCGGGGAAACCGCCGTCCAGGGGGCGGCCCAGCTCGGTCGCGACCTGGGCCAGCTGCGCCAGCCGCTGCTCGAGCGAGGGGTGGGTCGAGGTCAGGGTCTTCAAGGACACCCCGGCGACGGCCGGCGCGATGAAGAACGCGTTCATCGGACTGCGGCGGCGCGCAGGTCCTTCTTGCGGGATGACCGCGATCTCGCCGCTGATCTTCGTCAGCGCGCTGGCCAGGGCCGACGGGTTGCCGGTCAGGAAGGCACCCGCCCGGTCAGCGGCCAGCTCGCGGTAGCGCGAGAGCATCTTGGTGGCGATGAAGCTGATGGCGTAGACCACGACGCTGGCCAGCAGGATGAGCAGCCAGACCGGCACGCCGCTGCGGTCGTCGCGACGGCCGCCGCCGAGCAGGCCGAGCCCGCCGAACTGGGCGCCGCGCAGCACCATGCCGGTGATGATGCCGGCGGTGGCCGCCAGCGACATCACCATGACGTCGCGGTGCGCGACGTGCGAGAGCTCGTGGGCCAGGACGCCCTCGAGCTCCTCCAAGCGTCAGCTTGTCGAGGATGCCGGTCGTGACGCAGACCGCCGAGTGGCTCGGGTTGCGGCCGGTGGCGAAGGCGTTCGGCAGGTTCGTGTAGGCGATGGCCACGGTCGGCTTCGGCATGTCGGCGAGCGAGCACAGCCGGTCGATCATGGCGTGCAGCTCGGGCGCCTCCTGCGGGGTGACGACCCGGGCGCGCATCGCCTTGAGCGCCGTCTTGTCGGAGTTCCACCACGTCCACCAGACGAAGCCGAGCGCGGCCAGCGCCGATGATCAGACCGAGGCCACGACCGGCGAACAGGATGGCGCCGACCACGACGACGACGAACAGCCGCCCGAGCAGGAACATCGTGGCGGTCATCCGGGCGGTCAGCCCGTGGTCGGGGGCGAAGCGGGTGCGGCTCACTGCTGGTCCTGGTCCTCCACCGGCTCGGCGACCGGCTGCGCGACCGGCTGGGCCGGCTGCGTGGTGGCGGCGGGTCCGGTGGCGTCGATGGCCTGCGGGGCCGGGGCGCTGTCGATGCGACTGCGGCGGCTGCACACCGGCCTTCAGCTGCGCCAGCTCGGCCTCGACCTGCGAGGTCGAGGACATGGCGGCGAGCTCACGGTCGATGTCGTCGCCGCCCCCGCCGACCCGGTCCTCGAGCGCGCCCGAGGCGATGAGCTCGTCGATGGCCCCGGAGCGGGCCTGCATCTGCGCGGTCTTGTCCTCGGCCCGCTCAATGGCCAGGCCGACGTCGCCCATCTCGGTCGAGATGCCGGAGAAGGCCTCGTTGACCGTGGTCTGCGCCTTGGCGGCGTTGTAGGTCGCCTTCAGCGTCTCCTTGCGGGTGCGGAAGGTCTCGATCTTGGTCTGCAGCCGCTGCGAGGCCAACGTCAGCTTCTCCTCCTCCGCCTGCAGCTGCGCGTGCTGCTGCTGGAGGTCGGCGAGCTGACCGGTCAGGCCGCTCTTGCGGGTCAGCGCCTCGCGGGCGAGGTCCTCGCGACCCTGGGCCAGCGCGCTCTGCGCCTGGGTGGTGAGCTTGTCCGAGCTCTGCTGCAGCTGGGTCATCTGGATCTCCAGCCGCTTGCGGCTGGTCGCCACGTCGGCCACGCCGCGGCGTACCTTCTGCTGCATCTCCAGCATCTTCTGGTAGCTGTAGTCGAGCGTGTCGTTCGGGTCCTCAGCACGGTCGAGCGCCTTGCTCGCCTTCGCGCTGAAGATCATGCGGAACCGCTGCCAGAGAGCCATTGCCCTGCAGCCCCTTTCGATGGGACGGACGTGCCTACTCGCCCAGCCTACGAGGCGGGAGCTCGTGCGCGGTACAGCACCCGGGTGCCCTCGGGTCCGGGCGGAGGTAGCCTGACCCGGTGTTCTCCCGACGAAGCTCCGGCTCCACCACCGCCCCGCCCCGTACGACGACCGCGGGCGTGAGCGCGTCCCCCGGCTCGGCGGGGGTGCAGGAGAAGAAGGGCCGTCCCACCCCGACCCGCCGTGACGCCGAGGCGGCCGCCCGGGCCCGCGCCAAGGCTGCCCTGGACCCGAAGTCCTCGCGCAAGCAGCAGCGCCAGTTCCAGATGGAGAAGAGCCGCACGATCCGCCAGGGCATCAAGGAGGGCGACGAGCGCTACCTGCCCGCCCGCGACCGCGGCCCGGTGAAGCGCTTCATCCGCGACTACGTCGACCACCGGCTGTGCATGGCGGAGTTCGCGATGCCGCTGCTGCTGGCCAGCCTGCTGCTCTCGGCCTCCGGGGTGGTGGCCGCCGGCAACGGCATCATGAACGCGACCCTCGTCGTGGTCGTGCTGGACTCGGTCCTGCTGCGCTTCCGGCTGCGCCGCGAGCTGAAGCGCCGCTTCCCTGACGAGAACACGAAGCGGACCACGCTCTACGCCCTCATGCGCTCGCTCCAGCTCCGCTTCATGCGGCTGCCGAAACCCCAGGTCAAGCTGGGTCAGGCGCTGCCCGCGAACTACCGCTGAGCCGGGCGGGCGGGGTTTCGGCCCGTTGCGCGCGGGCTACGGTCGAGGGATGAAGACACGAAACCTCGGGGCCAGCGGCCTGAAGATCAGCGAGATCGCCTACGGCAACTGGCTCACCCACGGCTCCCAGGTGGAGGCCGACGCCGCCACCGCCTGCGTGCACGCCGCGCTCGAGCACGGCATCACCACCTTCGACACCGCGGACGTCTACGCCAACACCGCGGCCGAGACGGTCCTCGGCGAGGCCCTCAAGGGCGAGCGCCGCGAGGGGCTGGAGATCTTCACCAAGGTCTACTGCCCGACCGGCCCGGGCGCGCACAACGACCACGGCTTGTCGCGCAAGCACATCCGCGAGTCCATCGACGGGCTCGCTGCGCCGCCTGCAGACCGACTACGTCGACCTCTACCAGGCCCACCGCTACGACTACGAGACGCCGCTCGAGGAGACCATGGAGGCGTTCGCCGACGTGGTGCACTCCGGCAAGGCGCACTACATCGGCGTCTCGGAGTGGCGCTCTGAGGAGATCCGGGCGGCGCACGAGCTGGCCCGCGAGCTCCACATCCCGCTGGTGTCGAACCAGCCCCAGTACTCCATGCTCTGGCGTGTCATCGAGGACGAGGTCGTCCCCACCAGCCAGGAGCTGGGCATCGGACAGATCGTCTGGTCCCCCATCGCCCAGGGCGTCCTGACCGGCAAGTACAAGCCGGGCGAGGAGCACCCGGCCGGTTCACGGGCGACCGACGAGAAGGGCGGCGCCGACATGATCCAGCGCTTCCTCGACGACGACGTGCTGACCCGGGTGCAGAGGCTGGTGCCGCTGGCCGAGGAGGCGGGCCTGTCGATGGCACAGCTCGCGGTGGCCTGGGTGCTGCAGAACGACAACGTCTCGGCCGCGATCATCGGCGCCTCGCGACCCGAGCAGGTCGCCGACAACGTCGGGGCCTCCGGGGTCACGTCTCGAGGACGACCTGATGACGCAGATCGACGAGATCCTCGGCGACCGGGTCGAGCGCGACCCGGCCAAGACCCAGTCGCCGGCCAAGCGCGAGTTCGGCTGAGCCGGTGGTCGAGCTCGGCGGGACCGGCTCAGGTCTCGACGGGCTCGACCCCCCGACCCGCCGCTCCTAGCTGCCGGCGGGGCGCAGGCTCATCGGTCCGTAGACCTCCCGGTCACCGTCCATCAGCACGACCTGCTCGACGCCCTCGTCGAGCAGGTCGCGCCACGTCTCCCCCACCCAGGTCTCGGCGTCGCTCTGCGACGGGAAGCGCGGCTGGTCGGCCTCGCCCCCGTCCGCCGGGGCGACGGTGCCGCCCGAGGAGTCCTCGCGCCGCCACCACCAGGTCGACTGCGCCGAGGGACGGTCCGAGCCGAACGCCGATTCCATGCCGATGCTCATGGGCCCACCGTAGTCGTCGGGCGTGACAGCGCCGAGGACGGAGCGCCCGTCAGCGCACGGACGGCTGCACGAAGGGCGGCTTGGTGACCACGAAGATCTCGCGGCGGCCCCGGACGTCGACGGCGACCTCGGCCCCGTCGGTGACCTGGGCGTCGATGAGGGCCAGACCGACGCTCGTGCGCAGCGTCGGCGAGAACGTGCCCGAGGTGACGGTGCCGACCGGGACGTGGGCCGAGAGCATCACGCGCATGCCCGGTCGGGCGATGCCGCGCCCTTGCGCGACCAGCCCGCGCAGCACCCGGGCCGGCCCGGCCTCCTTCTGCGCCAGCAGCGCGTCGCGGCCCCAGAACTCCGACTTCTTCCAGCCCACGGCCCAGCCCAGGCGCGCCTCGACAGGGCTGATGTCGAGGGAGATGTCCTGCCCGTGCAGCGGGTAGCCCATCTCGGTGCGCAGCGTGTCGCGGGCGCCCAGGCCGCACGGCAGGACGCCGTACGCCGCCCCGGCCGCGAGCAGCGCGTCCCACAGCGCCGGCGCCTGCTCGGCCCCGACGATCAGCTCGTAGCCCCGCTCGCCGGTGTAGCCCGTGCGGCACACCGTGACGGGTGTGCCCTCGTGCTCGGCCACCTGGAAGCTCATGTAGTCGTGACCCGCCGGCAGACCCAGCGCGGACAGCGTCTCGTCGGAGGACGGACCCTGCACGGCGAGCACGGCGAGGTCGCGGTGCCGGTCGGTGACGGTGACCCCCGCAGGCGCCGACTCCGTCAGCCGGCGCGCCACCTCGGCACTGTTGGCGGCGTTGGGCACCAGGCCGACCTCGTCGTCGGCGTACCGGTAGGCGATGAGGTCGTCGACGACGCCGCCGCCGTCGTCGCAGCACAGCGTGTACTGCGCGCCGCCCGGGCCGACCCGGTCGAGGTCGGCCGAGAGCGTGGCGTTGACGAACGCTGCCGCGCCCTCCCCGGAGACCATGAGCTTGCCGAGATGGCTGACGTCGAAGAGCCCGACCCGCTCCCGGACCGCGGCGTGCTCCTTGAGCACGCCGCCGTTGCCGTACTCCAGCGGCATCTGCCACCCCCCGAAGGAGGCGAGCTTGGCGCCGAGGGCGACGTGGCGGTCGTGCAGCGGGGAGGTCAGCTCGCTCATGGGGCGAACCTACTGCGAACCGCTCCCCACTAGCATGCGCGGGTGACCTCCTACATCCTCCGCAAGGCCGCTGCCGACCGCACCGGAGCCGACGCCCTCGTCGTCGGCGTCCTCTCCTCAGGGCCTGCGGGGTCCTCGGGGTCCTCGGGGTCCTCGAGCAAGGGGCCGCAGGTCGCGCCCGGCGGCGAGGCCGTCGCGGACGCCTACGGCAAGAAGCTCAAGCCCCTGCTCGCCACGCTCGGCTTCACCGGCAAGGCCGGCCAGGTGGCCACGGTCCCCACCAACGGGGTCGTCAAGTCGCCGCTGCTGCTGCTCGTGGGCCTGGGCGAGGAGGTGTCGACGACCTCCGTGCGCCGGGCGGCCGGCACCGCCGCCCGCGCTGTCACGAACGCCACCTCCGTCGCGCTGGCGCTGCCCGCCGACGACCCGGCCCTGGTCCGCGCCGCCGCGGAAGGCTTCGCGCTCGGCGGCTACGCCTTCGACGCCTACCGCACCTCCGACCCCGCGGACCGCCCCAGTGACGTCATCGTGCTGTGCGAGGGCGCGCGCCGCGCGGAGTACGTCGAGGCGCTGCGCACCGCCGAGGTCGTCGCGGCCGCGGTGGCGCGCACCCGCGACTGGGTCAACACCCCGCCCGGCGACCTGACGCCGGCCGCCTTCGCCGACGCGGTGGCCGCCACCCACGCCGAGCTCGGCGGGGCCACGGGCAAGCGCTCCAAGCGCACCTCCGGCACGGCGGCGCTCACCTTCACGGTCTGGGACGAGGCGGAGCTCGCGGACGCCGGCTGCGGCGGCATCCTCGGCGTGGGCCGGGGCTCGGACAGCCCGCCGCGGATGGTCCGGCTCAGCTACGAGCCGAAGGGCGCGACCGCCCACCTGGCGCTCGTCGGCAAGGGCATCACCTACGACTCGGGCGGTCTGTCGATCAAGCCCAGCGCCTCGATGACCACGATGAAGATGGACATGGCGGGCGCCGCCAGCGTCGTCAACGCGATCCTCGCCATCGCCGAGCTCGAGCTCCCGGTCCGGGTGACGGCCTTCGCACCGATGGCCGAGAACATGATCTCGGGACGCGCGACCCGCCCCGGCGACGTGCTGACGATGTACCGCGGCAAGACCGTCGAGGTCCTCAACACCGACGCCGAGGGCCGGCTGATCCTGGCCGACGCGCTGGGGCACGCGGTGGAGGCGGAGCCCGATCTCGTCGTGGACGTCGCCACCCTGACCGGCGCGTGCATGGTCGCATTGGGCGACCGCGTCAGCGGTCTGTTCGGCAACGACGACGCGGCCCTGTCCCGCTTCGAGACGGCCAGCGACCGCGCCGGTGAGGCGTTCTGGCACCTGCCCATTCCTGACGAGTTCGGCGAGAAGGTGCGCGGCAACAGCAAGATGGCCGACCTCGCGCAGCACAACGCCGAGCGGTGGGGTGGCGCGTCGTACGCCGCGGCGTTCCTGCGCGAGTTCGTCGACGAGGTGCCGTGGCTGCACCTCGACATCGCCGGTCCCGCCTACAACGACAAGGCCGCCTACGGCCACGTCACCGCCGGCGGCACGGGCGTGTCCGTGGCGACGCTGGTCGAGCTCGCACGCGACCTGGCCGACTCCGCAGCGACCGACTGACCCGCCCCGACGTCAGGAGGTGCCGGGCTCGCGCCGGGCCTGGCTCTGGCGCCGGTTGTAGGCGCGCATCCGCTCGGGGTAGCCGACCACGGCGGCGTCGTAGGACGGCAGTCCCTGGTCGTTGCAGAACGCGTGCGCCCACTGCACCGACGGCACCCGCCGTCGGGTCCACTCGCCGTCGTGCGCCACCAGCAGCATCGTGATGTCGCTGATGGCCGTGCGCGGCTCGACGAAGCCCTCGACGCCGCGACGGGTGCGCGCGAAGTCGAGGAGGTGCGCCTTGTCGGCGGAGTCCGATCCGCGCACCGTCGTGAAGCCGCCGTTGCGTGGGCGCTTCTTCCCCCGGAGCCTGTCGAGCATTCCCATGCGGATCAGTGTGACCTATTCGGGAAAGGTGCAAGGATGGTCCGGACCCCGACAGCCGGGACCGGGCCCGGTGCTGTGGCGACCCCCGTGTCGCATCAGGATCGCAGCGCCCCCGACCTCATCGCAGAGCGCAGAAGGAGCGAGAACACCGCATGGCGACTCCCGTCAACCTCCCCGAGCTGGGCGAGTCCGTGACCGAGGGCACGGTGACCCGCTGGCTGAAGTCGATCGGCGACGAGGTCGCCGTGGACGAGCCCCTGCTGGAGGTCTCGACCGACAAGGTCGACACCGAGATCCCCTCCCCCGTCGCCGGCACGCTGCTGGAGATCAAGGTCGAGGAGGACGAGACCGTCGAGGTCGGCGCCGAGCTCGCCGTGATCGGTGACTCCGACGAGGCCGGGTCGAGCTCCGACGCCGACGACGACTCAGCTGAGCGAGGCTGACGACTCCGACGACTCAGCTGACGGGTCCGCTGACGACGCTGACGACGAGGCCGACGACGACGAGGCCGAGACGGCCGCCGACGACTCCGCTGACGAGCCTGGTGAGGCCGACGACTCCGAGGACGAGCCGGCCGAGAAGCCCGCGTCGTCCGGTGGCGGCGCGAAGGGCGGTTCGGGCGGCGGCCAGCCGGTCGTGCTGCCCGAGCTGGGCGAGTCGGTCACCGAGGGCACGGTGACCCGCTGGCTGAAGTCCGTGGGCGACGAGGTCGCCGTGGACGAGCCCCTGCTGGAGGTCTCGACCGACAAGGTCGACACCGAGATCCCCTCCCCGATCGCCGGCACGCTGCTGGAGATCAAGGTCGAGGAGGACGAGACCGTCGAGGTCGGCGCCGAGCTCGCCATCGTCGGTGACGGCGAGCCGTCCTCGGGCGGCTCCGACGACGCCGAGCCGGAGCCGGAGCCGGAGCCCGAGCCGGAGCCCGAGCCGGAGCCGGAGCCGGAGCCCGAGCCGGAGCCGGAGCCCGAGCCCGAGAAGAAGGCGGAGCCCAAGCAGGAGAAGAAGCCCGCGGCGGAGAAGGCCCCGGAGCCGACCAAGGAGCCCAAGCAGGACACGGGCTCGTCGAGCCGCTCGTCCTCCGACGGCGACGCCTACGTCACGCCGCTGGTGCGCAAGCTGGCCCAGCAGCACGGTGTCGAGCTCGCGGGCGTCGAGGGCACCGGTGTCGGTGGCCGCATCCGCAAGCAGGACGTCCTCGACGCGGCCAAGGCCGCCGAGAAGGGCGCCGAGACCCCGGCCGAGACCCCGGCCGCACCGGCGGCTTCCAGCGGAGGAACGGCGGCGACGTCCTCGGCGTCGCCGGAGCCGAGCCCCCTGCGCGGACGCACCGAGCCGCTGAGCCGACTGCGCAAGGTCATCGCCAAGCGCATGGTCGAGTCGCTGCAGGTGAGCGCGCAGCTGACCACGGTGGTCGAGGTGGACGTCACGAACATCTCGCGCCTGCGCGACGCCCACAAGGCGGAGTTCGCGGCCCGGGAGGGCGTCAAGCTCTCGTTCATGCCGTTCTTCGCCAAGGCCGCGATCGACGCCCTCAAGGCGCACCCGTCGTTGAACGCGCGGATCGACACCGAGGCGGGTGAGGTCACCTACTTCGACCACGAGAACATCGCGGTCGCGGTGGACACCGAGAAGGGTCTGCTCACCCCGGTCATCAAGAACGCCGGTGACCTGAACGTGGCTGGTCTGGCGCGCAAGATCGCCGACGTCGCCGAGCGCACCCGGACGAACAAGATCGGACCCGACGAGCTGTCGGGGGGCACCTTCACGCTGACCAACACCGGCAGCCGGGGCGCGCTCTTCGACACCCCGATCATCAACCAGCCGCAGGTCGCGATCCTGGGCACCGGCACGGTCGTCAAGCGGCCCGTGGTGATCTCCGACCCGAACCTGGGCGAGACGATCGCGGTGCGCCAGATGGTCTACCTGGCCCTGACCTACGACCACCGCCTGGTCGACGGTGCCGATGCCGCTCGCTTCCTCTCGGAGGTCAAGGAGCGTCTCGAGGCCGGCTCGTTCGAGGTGTGACGGAGGGACCCATGCAGTTCCTGATCGCCGGCGCGTCCGGCTTCCTCGGCCGCGCCTGGACGGAGTCGCTGCGGGCCCAGGGTCATCGGGTGGTGACCCTGGTCCGTCGCGACCCGCAGGGCCCGGACGAGTCCCGCTGGGACCCGAGCACCGGCCACCTCGACACGTCGCTGGTGGAGTCCGCCGACGTGGTCGCCAACCTCGCCGGCGCCGGGCTCGTCCACGTGCCGTGGAACGAGTCCTACCGGCGTACGTTCCTCGAGAGCCGGACCACCACCACCCGCACGCTGGCGGAGGCGGTGGCGGCGTCGAAGCGACGCCCGCCGTTCCTCGCCCAGAACGGCATCTCGGGGTACGGCGACCGCGGCGCGAGGACGATCACGGAGAGCTCCCCCACCGACGCCGAGGGCTTCATGGCCGACGTGACCCGGCAGTGGGAGGAAGCAGCGGCCCCGGCTGTCGACGCAGGCATCCGGGTGGCCGTCATGCGCACAGCCGTGGTGCTGAGCAAGCGGGGCGGCGCCCTGAAGACCATGCTCCCGGCGTTCAGGGCGGGGGTGGCAGGTCCGCTCGGCCCCGGGACGCAGTACTTCGCCACCATCTCGCTCACCGACTGGCTGGGAGCAGCGACCTACCTCGCCCACTCCGACGGTGCGAGCGGCGCCTACAACCTCACCGGGCCCGAGCCCTCCACGAACAGGCAGTTCACCGAGCAGCTGGCCAAGGCGCTGCACCGGCCGGCGAAGATCACGGTGCCGTCGTTCGCGCTGCGCAACCCGCTGGTGGGCCCGATCGGCGCCGAGGTGCTGGCGTCGCAGCGCATCGAGCCCCAGCGGCTGCTCGACGAAGGTTTCGCCTTCGCCCACAACGACATCCACGACCGGGTCACCGACGCGCTGCGCTGAGGTGTCCCGCCGGCTCGCCGCCACTGGCCCCCGTCTCCGCTCCTCCCGCTAGCCGACGGTGACCCGTGCGACGCGCCAGCCCGTCGTCGACCTCACGAGCGTCACCACCCGCGCCTGCGTGCGGGTGCGGCCCGCCGGGGAGGCCTCGCTCACCCGCAACCGCAGCCGGTCGTCGCCGCGCAGCTCGACCCCGGCGCTGACGATCCGTGCGGGTGAGGCCTCGACCGACCAGCCGCGAGCGGCGTACCGCTCGAGGAGTGCGACGTCGCGCTGTCCGGCGACCGATCGCGCGGTGTAGAGGCGTGCCAGCGACACCGGGTCGCCGCGCTCCCAGGCGCGCCCCCGGTGCGCGTCCCAACGGCGCAGGAGCCGGAGCGCCTCGACCGTGGCGCGCCGCTCCCGGACCTGGCTCTGCCCGACCGGGGCCGAGCCGTCCACGGGGCCCGGGACGGCGGACGCGACGTCCGCGGTCGGCTCGGTCGCTGCCGGGGTCGCTGCCGGGCGCTGCCGGGGTCGCTGCCGGGGTCGCTCCAGGTCCGGCGAGGTCGACGACGCCGAGCTGCAGCGCGACCGCCGCCCCGACGAACGCTCCGGCGAGCGAGGAGACGGCGGCGAGGACGTGGGGCGAGGGGCGCATCGACGCATCCTGACCCGCGACCGGCCGCTCCCGCTCGCTCTCTCCACAGGCGTAGGCTCGGCGCCGTGAGCGAGACGCGAGGCGACCTGGAGCTCCGCACCGTCGGCTTCGGAGCCGCACGCCGTGCCGTACGTCGAGGCCTGGGACCTGCAGCGCGAGATCCACGCCGCCGTGGTCGCGGGCGGCACCGACACCGTCCTGCTGCTCGAGCACCCGCCCGTCTACACCGCCGGCAAGCGGACCGAGCCCCACGAGCGTCCGACCGACGGCACCCCCGTCGTCGACGTCGACCGGGGCGGCAAGATCACCTTCCACGGCCCCGGTCAGCTGGTGGGCTACCCGATCGTGCGCCTGCCCGGTCACGTGTACGTCGTCGACTACGTCCGCCGCCTCGAGGAGTCGCTGATCCGGGCCTGTCGGGACCTCGGCGTGACGACGGCTCGCGTCCCGGGGCGCAGCGGCGTGTGGCTCCAGGCCGACGCCGCCGGCCGTCCCGAGCGCAAGGTCGCCGCCATCGGCATCCGGGTGTCCCGCGGGGTGGCCATGCACGGCTTTGCGATCAACTGCGACGTCGACCTCGGGTGGTACGACCGCTTCGTGCCCTGCGGCATCAGCGACGCCGGCGTGACCACGCTGAGCCAGGAGCTGGGTCGCCGGGTCGGTGTCGAGGAGGTCGTCCCGCTGGTGAGCGCCCACCTGCGGGCGGTGCTGGCCTGGGAGCCCTACGACCGGACCCCCGACTACGAGCCCCGTCCCGATCCGGGTCGGCGCAGTACGGCGGGGGCGACCGTGCGTGTCCCGGTCCTCAATCCCCACCGCTGAGCACCGGCTGCGGCAGAGTGGGCCGCGCCATCTCGGCTCGCCTCGAGCCGCGGGCACCACCCACGACCGGAACGAGCCATGATCGACCACGTCATCGAGACCGACGGGCTCCGCAAGGAGTTCCGACGCGTCCGCGGCGGCAAGCACGTCGCCGTCGACGACCTCGCCCTCGCGGTGCCCCGCGGCGGCGTCCATGGCTTCCTGGGCCCGAACGGCTCCGGCAAGACCACGACGATCCGCATGCTGCTCGGGTTGTCGCGACCCACGGCCGGCTCCATGCGCCTGCTCGGCGAGGAGGTGCCGCGACGGCTGCCGGCGGTGATGGACCGCGTCGGTGCGATCGTCGAGGAGCCGAAGTTCCTCCCGACCTTCACCGGACGCCGCAACCTCAGCCTCCTGGGCCGCTCCATCGGCGTCCCTCGCTCGCGTGTCGACGAGGTGCTCTCCGAGGTCGGGCTCGAGGGTCGCGACAGCGACCGCTACCGCACCTACTCCCTCGGCATGCGGCAGCGTCTCGCGATCGCCGCGGCGCTGTTGAAGTCGCCGGACGTGCTGATCCTCGACGAGCCCACCAACGGCCTCGACCCCGCCGGCATCCGCGACATCCGCCAGCTGGTGCGCGACCTCGGCGCCTCCGGAGTGACCGTGCTGCTCAGCTCGCACATCCTCGCCGAGGTGCAGCAGGTCTGCGACTCCGCGACCATCATCGGCAACGGACGTGTGCTGTCCTCGGGCAGCGTCGAGGAGCTGGTCGGGCGCGAGACCGCGCCCGGCGTCCGTGTCCGCGTCACCGAGCCCGAGCGGGCACGCCGCCTCCTCGAGGACGCCGGGCTCGTCGTCACCCCCGACGGCACCCGGTTGTACGTCGAGCGCGTGCAGGACCCTGCCCACATCACCCGCGTGCTCGCCGAGGCCGGGCTGTTCGTCAGCGAGCTGGTGCCCGACCGTGCCGACCTCGAGCAGGTGTTCCTGCGCCTGACGGGAGGCGAAGGTCTCCCCAGCCCTGACCGCACCGACCGCACCGACCGGGGTGGGCGGGCATGAGGGCCGTCCTCGTCGAGCTGAGCCGCTGGCGCAGCCGTCGCGCGGTCGTCGCGCTGGTCCTCATGATGCTCGCACTGACCTTCGTCGTGCTCGCCGCCGTCGTCTACGAGACCCGCCCCCTCACCGGCGCGGAGACGACGCGCGCCGAGCAGCGCTTCGAGCGCGAGCGGGCCGACGCCCTCCCCCAGATCGAGCAGTGCCGCGAGGACCCGTCGCAGTTCTTCGGCGGCGACGTCCCGGTCGAGGAGTGTGAGCTGCTCGGTCCCCAGCTGGACATGTTCACCTCGCGGCCGGTCCTCGACGTCGCCGAGACCGTGCGGACCACCGCCCCGGGCATCGGCATCCTGCTGGCCGCGATCGCGGTGCTGGTGGGTGCCACCTTCGTCGGAGCCGACTGGGGCAGCGGGTCGATGACCAACCAGCTGCTGTTCCGCCCCCGTCGGCTGCGCCTGTGGCTGGCCAAGGCAGCGGCGGTCACGTTGGCCACGACGGTGGCCGCCACCGTGGCCGTGGTCGGGTTCTGGGCCGGGCTGGTCGCCGTCGCGGAGGCCCGTGACTTCGCGGTCACCGGACCGCTGTGGCGCGGCATCGTGCTGACCTCGCTCCGCTCGCTGGCCCTGGTGGCCGCTGCGGCGCTCGGCGGCTACGCGATCACCATGTGGTTGCGGCGCACGAGCGGTGCCATCGGGGCGATGTTCGGCCTGACCGTGGTCGTCGAGATCCTCGCCCTGGTGCTGCCCTTCGAACGCATGACCCGGTGGTCGCTGCTGAACAACCTGACAGCCTGGGTCGGCAACGGCACCGAGGTCTACGACGAGAGCATCTGCGGCGGCAGTCAGGCCTTCGGGGCCGGCTGCGACCCCACCTACGTGCTCTCCCTGGAGCACGGGGCGGTCTACCTCGGGGTGCTGCTGGTCCTCGCCGTGGGCGTCTCGCTGCTGTCGTTCACCCGCCGCGACATCTCCTGACGCGGACGCCCCCGGGAGGGTGGCCCGACAGGCGTCGGCGATTCGGGACGTGCTTGCGAGCGGCGTACGATCGGCGTCGTGACTTCCGATCTCGAGCGACGTCCAGAGCGCACCCCCGAGCGCAGTGCTCCCCGCCCCTCCGGGGCCACCGCCGCCCCTGAGGGCCGCAAGCTGCTGCGCCTCGAGGCGCGCAACGCCGCGACCCCGATCGAGCGCAAGCCGGAGTGGATCAAGACCCGCGCGCGGATGGGCCCGGAGTACACCGAGCTCAAGGCGCTGGTGAAGTCCGAGGGCCTGCACACGGTGTGCCAGGAGGCGGGGTGCCCGAACATCTACGAGTGCTGGGAGGACCGCGAGGCGACGTTCCTCATCGGCGGCGACCAGTGCACGCGGCGCTGCGACTTCTGCCAGATCGACACCGGCAAGCCGCAGCCGCTGGACCGCGACGAGCCGCGCCGGGTGGCCGAGAGCGTGCAGAAGATGCAGCTGCGCTACGCCACCATCACCGGCGTCGCCCGTGACGACCTGCCCGACGGCGGCGCCTGGCTGTACGCCGAGACCGTCAAGCAGATCCACGAGCTGAACCCGGGCACCGGCGTGGAGAACCTCATCCCGGACTTCAACGGCGACCCCGACCAGCTCCGCGAGGTGTTCGAGTCCCGGCCCGAGGTGCTGGCCCACAACGTCGAGACCGTGCCGCGGATCTTCAAGCGGATCCGCCCGGCGTTCCGCTACGACCGGTCGCTGGCCGTGCTGAGCTCCGCCCGCGAGTTCGGGCTCGTGACCAAGTCCAACCTCATCCTGGGCATGGGCGAGACCCGCGAGGAGGTCTCGCAGGCGCTTCGCGACCTCCACGACGCCGGCACCGAGCTCATCACCATCACGCAGTACCTCCGCCCCTCGCCGCGTCACCACCCCGTGGAGCGGTGGGTCAAGCCCGAGGAGTTCGTCGAGATGGGCACCGAGGCCGAGGAGATCGGGTTCGCCGGGGTGCTCTCGGGGCCGCTCGTGCGGTCCTCCTACCGCGCCGGTCGGCTCTACCAGCAGGCCCTCGAGCGACGCGGCGACCTCGGCGCGCAGCGGCCGGCCCAGGCCGTAGGATCCTGACCCATGGCACGTGAGAAGTCCGGCAAGCCCGGCAGGATCAAGCAGATCCGTGAGGCCTACCGCCTCACCAAGCCGGGGGACCCCCGTCTCGGCCTGATCCTGCTGGGGACCTTCGTCTTCGCGGCGCTGGTCGGCACGGCCCTGATGGTCCTGATCCCGCCGGCCATCCTGGTCCTCGACATCCTCGTCGGGGTCATGATCGGCCTTCTCGCCACGCTCATCGTCTTCGGGCGTCGCGCCACCAAGAGCCAGATCAAGCAGATCGAGGGCAAGCCCGGCGCCGCCCTGGCCGTGCTGCGCGTCCTGCGCCGTCGCTGGCGCACCGACGAGATGATCGCGTTCACCAAGCACCAGGACGTCCTGCACCGGCTCACTGGCCCGCCCGGCATCGTCCTGCTCGGCGAGGGCGACCCGCAGCGCGTCAAGCAGCTGATGACGGCCGAGCAGCGCCGTCACCAGCGCGTGGTCGCCGACGTGCCGGTGCACCAGGTCGTGGTCGGCCACGGCGACGGTCAGATCCCCCTGGGCAAGCTGGCCCGGCACCTGACGAAGATGAAGAAGCAGATCACGCCGGCGCAGATGACCGACATCGTCGCCCGGCTGCGGGCCATCGACGCCTCGCGCCCGGCCGTACCGCTGCCGAAGGGCCCGGTGCCGACCAGCATGAAGGGCATGCGCGGCCAGATGCGTGGCCGCTGACCCATCCGGGCCGGCGAGAGGCCACGAACCCACATCATGACCACCGTCCCCGGCTCCGCCGTGCCTGAGCACCCCACCGTGGCGGTCGTGGGCGCCGGGGTCTCCGGATTGAGCGCGGCCCACGCCCTGCAGGCCACCCACCGGGTGACCCTGCTCGAGGCCGAGGACCGCCTCGGGGGCCACGCGCACACCCACACCGTCGACCTCCCCGGCGGCGGCCAGGTGCCGGTGGACTCCGGCTTCATCGTCCTCAACGACCGGACCTACCCCGGCCTGCGACGGCTCTTCGCCGACCTCGGGGTGGCCACCCGGCCCACCGAGATGAGCATGAGCGTCACGTGCGCCGGCTGCGGCCTCGGCTACGTCGGAGGACGATCGGCCCGCGGCATCTTCGCCCAGAAGCGACGCGTCGCGGACCCCCGCTTCTGGCGACTGCTGCTCTCCGTGCGCCGCTTCCAGAAGGCCGCGCTCGCGCTTCTGGAGACCGGCGGCGACCTCTCCTACGGCGAGTTCCTCGAGCGCGAGGGCTTCAGCCCCTACTTCGTCCGGCACTATGCGCTCCCGATCGTGTCCTGCGTGTGGTCGATGGGTCACGAGGAGGCGCTGGGCTACCCGGCGGCGTACCTCTTCGCCTTCCTGCGCAACCACGGCTTCCTGGTGCTGCGCGACGCCCCGACCTGGCACACCGTGGTCGGCGGCTCCCGGGCGTACGTCGAGGCCGTCGCGGCACGGCTCGACGTCGTCCGCACCGACGCCCGGGTGACCGGCGTGACGCGGACCTCGCACGGCGTACGGGTGGAGACCCGCGCCCCCGACGGGTCGACCGAGTCCGCCACCTACGACCAGGTCGTGGTGGCCACGCACGCGGACACCGCGTTGGAGCTGCTGACCGAGCCCACGACGGGCGAGTCGCGCGTCCTCGGGGCCTTCGGTTACTCGACCAACCGGACCTTCCTGCACCGCGACGCGTCCTTCCTGCCCGCGCAGCACGCCGTCCGCGCCAGCTGGAACTACCGCCTCGACAGCTGCGACGCGGTCGAGGACCGGACCCGCGTGTCCTACTGGATGAACCGGCTGCAGGGCCACCCCGAGCGGGCGCCGCTGGTGGTCACGCTGAACCCGGGCGACGACGCGCTCCCCGGCGACGTCATCGCCGAGATGAGCTACCAGCACCCCACCTACACGACGGAGTCCGTGGCCGCCCAGCGCGAGCTGCCCGCCCTGAACGACGGGCGCGTCGCCTTCGCCGGCGCCTACCACGGGTGGGGGTTCCACGAGGACGGCTGCCAGGCCGGTCTCCGGGCGGCGGCCTCGCTCGGGGCCGTCGTGCCCGAGCTCTCCGCGCGCGCCGACGACGTCATGGGCGACCGTGACGAGCGCGACGACCTGGTCCGGGCGGCACGGTGACCCTCGCTCCCCCGTACGTCGTGAAGGCGACGGTCGCCCACCGGCGCACCCGCCCCTTCGACTACACGTTCTCCCACCGGACCACCCAGTGGCTGGTGGACGCCGGCGACCCCGAGGCCGGCATCCCTCGGCGGTGGCGCTGGCTGGCGAGCATCCGGGCCGGCGACCACCTCGGCACCCGGGGCACGTCACTGCCGGAGAAGCTGCGGGTGCTGCTCGACGAGCAGGAGCTGTCCTGGAGCGCCGCGCGAGTGCTGGTGCTGACCAACGCCCGCACCGCCGGCTACGTCTTCAACCCGCTCACGACCTATTTCGTCCTCGACGCCGACGGCGTGCTGGAGGGCATCCTCGCCGAGGTCCACAACACCTACGGCGAGCGGCACGTCTACCCGCTCACGGCCGACGCCGCCTCCGGCGGCTCGACCACCGACAAAGAGTTCTACGTGTCGCCGTTCTTCGCCGTGGAGGGCCGCTACGACATCCGGGCGCGGCTCACCGACGACCGCGTGTCGGTGGCGATCACCCTGACCCAGGGCGACGAGCAGGTGTTCACCGGCTCGGTCGCCGGCCGTCTCCAGCCGGCCACCCGGCGCACGGCGCTGCGCGCGATGCTGCGCGACCCCCTCGCCTCCCAGCGCGTCAGCGCGCTGATCCGTTGGCACGGCGTACGCCTCTGGCTGCGCCGCCTGCCCGTCGTCTCACGGCCCCCGCACCGGGCTCCGAAAGGAATGGCATGACCACCACCCAGCCCCATTTCGACGTCACCGACTCGTTGACCTCCGGCGAGACCGCCCAGGCGCGGCCCGTGCCGGAGCCGCCGGCCTACGGACCGCGGGCCCGCGCAGCGAGGTTCGCGCTGCGGCGCATCCTGCGCAAGGTGCCGGTGGCCCTCGACCTCGCCGACGGCTCGCACTTCGGCGGCGACAGCGCAGCGCTGCCGCGCCTCGTGCTGCACGACGACAAAGCCTTCTTCGCCCGGCTCGGGCACTCCCCCATGATCGGGCTCGGCGAGGGCTACATGGCCGGCGAGTGGGACGTCGCCCCCGGCACCGACCTCGCCGACGCGCTCACGCCCTTTGCGGAGCGGCTGACCAACCTCATCCCGCCCACGTTCTACCGGATGCGCCACGTCGTGCTGCCGCAGATGCTGAGCGCGGAGGAGAACACCAAGGACGGCTCGCGCAAGAACATCCACCGGCACTACGACCTGTCCAACGAGATGTTCGCGCAGTTCCTGGACCCGTCGCTGTCCTACTCCTGCGCGCTCTTCGACACCCTCGACCCGGCACCGACGCAGGCCGACCACGAGACCGCGCAGCTGGCCAAGATCGACGCCGTCCTCGACGCCGCCGGCGTCACCGCCGGCACCCGGTTGCTGGAGATCGGCACCGGGTGGGGCAGCCTGGCCATCCGGGCCGCCGAGCGAGGCGCCCAGGTCACCACGATCACCATCTCGGCGCAGCAGGCCGAGCTCGCCCGCGAGCGCATCGAGGCAGCAGGACAGACCGAGCGTGTCTCGGTCGAGCTGCGCGACTACCGCGACCAGGAGGGCACCTTCGACGCCGTGGTCAGCGTCGAGATGATCGAGGCGGTCGGCGAGAAGTACTGGCCTACCTACTTCGCCAAGATCGACGAGGTGCTCGCCCCGGGCGGCAAGGCCGCCATCCAGGCGATCCTCATCGAGCACCACCGGATGGTGGCGACCAGGAACACCTACACCTGGATCCACAAGTACATCTTCCCCGGTGGGCTGCTGCCGTCGACCGAGGCGATCGAGGACGTGCTGGGCCACCACACCACCCTGCACACCAGCAACGTCGACTCGATGGGCCAGCACTACGCTCACACCCTGCGGCTGTGGCGCGAGCAGTTCCTGGCCAACTGGGCCGAGGTCGAGGCGCTCGGCTTCGATCAGATCTTCCGCCGGATGTGGGAGTTCTACCTCGCCTACTGCGAGGCCGGCTTCCGCAGCGGTTACCTCGACGACGCCATCATCACCATCGAGCGTCCCGCCTCCCCCGCGGTCTGAGGCCATGGGCCTGCGCGCCGACGCCACCGCGTGGTTCCTGCAGCGCTCGGCGTCGCGCAGCGCGCGGTACGGCGACGCCCTGCGCTTCTCCGGCACCGACCTGCCCGACCCGACGGGCCTGACGGTACCGACGCGCCGTGGTGACGTGACGTGCTGGGTCTACCGCCCGGCCGGTGAGCCGGTCGGAGGTTACGTGCACCTGCACGGGGGCGCGTTCCTCATGCGCTACCCGCAGATGGACGACTTCTTCTGCCGTCACGTCGCCGCCGAGTGCGGGCTCGTCGTGGTCAACGTCGACTACGACGTGGCTCCGCAGAAGCGCTACCCGGTCGCCCAGGAGCAGGCCCACGACGTGCTGGCGTGGGTCGCGCACCACCCTGCCAAGGTCGGCGTGCCGTCGCACGACGGGTGGGCGACGGTGGCGGTCGGCGGTTTCAGCGCCGGCGGCAACCTGGCGGCGTCGGCCTGCCTGCAGGCCCGCGACCTGGGGTCCTGCGAGCCGCGTCTGCAGGTGCTGGGCGTGCCGTCGCTCGACGTCGCCGAGGAGCCGTCGGAGAAGACGTCGTTGCTCGGACGGCCCATGGTCGGTCCCGAGCTGCTGCGGCTGGTGCGGGCGACGTACTTCAAGGACGCCGCGCGCCGCGCCGAGCCCTACGCCTCACCGCTGCGCGCACCCGACGTGTCGGGGCTGCCCCCCACGGTCCTGCTCACCGCCGAGTACGACGCGTTGCGTGCCGAGGGCGACCGGTACGCCGTACGTCTGGAGGAGGCGGGGGTGCCGGTGACCCACCGGGTCGTGCCTCGGCGCGACCACTACTTCCTCGACGGCGACCGGGCTCAGGCGCGCGTCAGCCTCGACGTGATGACCGAGGCGCTCATCGCTGCAACGCGATCGTCCCGACCACCAGGTCGTGGATCCCTCGACGGTCGGGGTTGAAGACCACCGGCGGGATGACCAGGCAGATGAGCGCCGTGCGCACCATCGCGTTCAGGATGCTGACCGGCTGGCCGTCGACGCGCGCGATGCCGACCCGCACTGCGAGCTGGCCGAAGGAGCCGCCGACCACGCCGGTGAAGAGCGTGACCTCGGTGAAGAAGACGGCGAGCGTGAGCCACTCCTGCAGCAGGCTGGTGCCGGTGACACCGATGAGCACGTAGGCCACGAACGACGAGGCGAACCAGTCGATGAAGAGGGCGCCGACGCGGCGCCCCCAGCCGGCCGCCGAGCCGGGGCCGGTCTCGGGGAGTCCGAGCCGGTGGCCGGGGTACTGGCTGTCGCTCGGGACGCGCTGGTTGCTGCTCATAGTGGTCCCAACCTACCGACCGAGCCGTGAGACGACCGACCTGTGTGCTCGGCGTAACACGGGTGAAACACGTGGGATACGGTCGGGAAACTGGCGCTGCATACGTTCGGCGGCAGTGGTGCAGCGTCGCATCGGTTGGCTCCCGCCCACAATCCACGCACACGCAAGACCCGGAACCTGACTCCGGTGTCGAGGAGGACGAATGTTCGCGAACAGCGATGAGCTGCTGAAGTTCATCAAGGACGAGGGCGTCGAGATGGTCGACGTCCGTTTCTGTGACCTTCCGGGGATCATGCAGCACTTCACGGTCCCGGTGTCGTCGTTCGACCAGTCGGTCTTCGACGACGGTCTGAACTTCGACGGGTCCTCGATCCGTGGTTTCCAGGCCATCCACGAGTCCGACATGTCGCTGTTCCCGGACCCCACCACGGCGTACCTCGACCCGTTCCGAGCCGCGAAGACGCTGGTGGTCAACTTCTTCATCCACGACCCGCTCACCGGCGAGGCCTACAGCCGCGACCCGCGCAACATCGCACGCAAGGCGATGGCCTACCTCTCCAGCACCGGCATCGGCGACACCGCGTTCTTCGCGCCCGAGGCCGAGTTCTACGTCTTCGACAACGTGCGCTTCGAGACCAAGGCGAACGCCGGCTACTACGAGATCAACTCCTCGGCCGGCGCCTGGAACACCGGTGACGCCTTCGAGAACGACAACCGCGGCTACAAGGTGAAGTACAAGGGTGGCTACTTCCCCGTCGCCCCGACCGACCACTTCGGTGAGCTGCGCGACGAGATGGTCATCGAGCTGGAGAAGTCCGGCCTCACCGTCGAGCGCGCCCACCACGAGGTCGGCACGGCGGGCCAGGCGGAGATCAACTACAAGTTCGACGAGCTGCTCAAGGCCGCCGACGACGTCATGAAGTTCAAGTACATCGTCAAGAACACCGCGTGGCGCAACGGCAAGACCGCGACCTTCATGCCCAAGCCGATCTTCGGTGACAACGGCTCTGGCATGCACGTGCACCAGTCGATCTGGAACGACGGCTCGCCGCTGTTCTACGACGAGACCGGGTACGGCGGCCTCTCCGACCTCGCGCGCTACTACATCGGCGGCATGCTCAAGCACGCCCCGTCGCTGCTGGCCTTCACCAACCCGACGGTGAACTCGTACCACCGCCTGGTGCCGGGCTTCGAGGCGCCGATCTCGCTGGTCTACAGCCAGCGCAACCGCTCAGCCTGCGTGCGGATCCCGATCACGGGCACCAACCCCAAGGCCAAGCGCGTCGAGTTCCGCTGCCCCGACCCGTCGGCCAACCCGTACCTCGCTTTCTCGGCGCTGCTGCTGGCCGGCCTCGACGGCATCAAGAACAAGATCGAGCCGCCGGCCCCGATCGACAAGGACATCTACGAGCTGCCGCCGGACGAGATGGCCGAGATCGACCAGGTGCCGACGTCGCTCAACGCGGTGCTCGACAACCTCGAGGCCGACCACGCCTTCCTCACCGAGGGCAACGTCTTCACCCCGGACCTGATCGAGACCTGGATCGACTTCAAGCGCACCCAGGAGATCCTGCCGGTGCAGATGCGTCCGCACCCGCACGAGTTCGAGCTCTACTACGACATCTGATAGTCCCGCTGATCGAGCTTGTCGAGATCCGGCCCCTGACCTGCGAAAACGCAGGGTCGGGGGCCGGTCTCGTTCTGCGGCGAGGCCGAAGTTCCGTTGGGATTCCGCACGAAATTCACGTTGCGCTGTTCGCGGACGGCTCGCAGAAGGCTCGTCAGCCCCGACGCCCCACGCGTTCGGCGAAGGCGTCGAGCGCGTCGATGACGTCTTGGGCGATCCAGGCGCGGTTGCGCTGCCCAGCGCCCGCCCGCTTGACGATGCCGGCTTCCTCCAGCTGCTCCACCGCGCGCTGGGCGGCCGAGAGCGCCACGCCTGTGACGGCCTCCGCGTAGGCGACATTGACGGCGGGCTGGTTCAGCAGATGAGGCAGCAGCCGTCGAGCCGCTGAGCCTCGCCGTGACGTGAGGCGCTCGCTCCAGCCCTCGTAGACCGTCTCCAGGTCGTCCACGAGCTGACGCCCGTTGCCGATGGCACGGAAGGAGGCGTTGATGAACTGCCGGATGATCGGCTCGGGAAATCCCTCCCGATAGTCCGTGAGCGCTCGGAAGTAGGCGGACGTGTCGGTGAGCAGACCGGCAGAGACCGGAACCGTCAGAGTACGAGTGACACCAGAGTGGCGCAGCATCGCGTGTACGAGGGTGCGCCCAATGCGGCCATTGCCGTCGTTGAAGGGGTGGATGGTCTCGAACTGCGCGTGCGCGATCGCGACGTGCACCAGCACCGGCAGGTCGACTCGCTGTACGAAGGTGAGCAGGTCATCGAGCGCCGCAGGCACACCGGGTGTGGTGAGGAGGGACGAACGAGGCCGTGTGCGGACTCAGCGCGTTGCTGCCGATCCACACTTGCTGGTCACGCAGTGCGCCGGGGGCGGCGTACGCATGATGATCGAGCAGTGCTTGGTGAGCCGCGAGGATCGAGGAGACGCTGATCTCGTCGGCCAGCTCGACCGCCCGTTGCATGGCCGTGACGTTCGCGGTGACCAGCTGGGCGTTGGGGCCGGCCTTCGCCTCAATCGCTGCCATCGCCAGCGCTCGCGCACCGGCAGTCACGCCCTCGATCTCCGATGACGACGCCGACTCGGTGCGCAACAGCACCGAGGCCAGCGGGACCAGCTCGGTGGCCGCATCATCGCCTTCACGGGCCGCGCGGCGCCCGGAGATCGCGGTGATCTCGGCATCGAAGCGGGCGATCTCGCGGACAGCATCCTCGGCCTCGGCTTGGAGCGCGCCGTTGATCCGGACCTCGGCTTCAGCGATGCTGGCTGGTACAGCCGCCTGGTAGGGCCCTCGGGCCGCGAGTTGCTGGCGGCGTGAGGCAGAGTGATCCGGTTCGCGGACCCAGGGGTGTTTCTCCCAACCGAGAGCGAACTCGGGATGCAACTCGCCTCGTTCGTGGTTCACAGCATCTATTTTACACCACTTTGTGGACGCAAAGTGGTGTAACGAAGCGGCGAACATCAGGAAGGTCAGATCACCAGCCCGACCGTCGCCGACCACGCCTCGTCGCGTCGCTTGGCGAGGTCGCCGACACCGAACTCGGCCATCGATTCCCTGTAGACGCGATCGAGAATCTTCTTGGCGACGTACGAACCGTCCTCCGGGTCGTAGTCGCAGATCTGAATCCAGCGCGGCAGATCCTTCAAGGTCGTCGAGGCTCGGGAGGTCGGACGACATCCTCCGCCAACGCGACCGCTCGGCTTGCAGTTCTCGCATGTTCGAAGGGCTACCTTGCTGACCGTCTATGCCGAGAGGGGCGGACACCACCATTCGGGGGTCCCTCCCCAGGGGCCTTCGGGGGTGACGCACAGGGTGACAACGAGATCGCCGGCCGGGGCGTGGTGAGGGGCGCCGAGACGATCAGTACGAGGGAGGGCGCAGCGAGTCCTGTCCGAACCCAGCGAGGCACTTCATCGCTCCTGGCCCCTCGCCGTGCCGCACGAAACTGACCCAAGCCTGTGAGCGCACTCCGGACATTGGCCGATGTAACGCGCGATGACCGGAAAGTGCTACTTCACCCAGATGGCGCCCCTACGCTTCGGGTGTCGGCCACAGGGCCGCCGAGCACGGCATCGGTCTTCATGTTCCTCCATCTGGCCTCCTCGGGAGCTGGAGGCGTGGGTCTCTGGGAAGGGTCACCATGTTCGGACGGCTTACTAGGTTTCCTTCGGCGCTGAAGTCGGCTGCGCTGGTCACGACGCTGAGTGTGGTTGTGGCCGTCGCTGGCCCCACGGTTTCCGCAGCTGCCGCGGCGGCATGGTCGTCGACCGAGCCCATGAGCGAGACCCGCTACAACCACACGGTCACCGCCTTGCCCGACGGGACCGTGCTGATCGCCGGTGGCTTCGATGGCATCGGCAGCAGCCGCACCTCGGCTGAGACCTACGACGCGAGCACCGGCACTTGGACCGCGAGCGATTCCATGAGCGAGCCGCGGGGCTGCCACACCGCCACCGCCCTGCCCGACGGGACGGTACTGGTCGCCGGCGGCATCGACAGCGCGGGTGAGATCGCTACAGCTACCGCCGAGATCTACAACCCGACCACCCGAGCGTGGACCCGGACCGGTTCCATGGCCGCGGCACGCTGCTTCCACACAGCCTCGCTCCTGGCTGACGGCAGGGTGCTGGTCGCCGGCGGGCTCAATACCGCCTACGACACCATGGGATCTGCCGAGATCTACAACCCCGCTTCGGGAACGTGGACCCCGACCGGCTCCTTGACAGCGGGCCGGTACCAGCACACCGCCACCGCCCTGCCCGATGGGAACGTCTTGGTCGCCGCGGGCTACGACAACGGAGGCCCGGGCAGCCTGCGCTCTGCTGAGCTCTACAGTCCCGCTTCTGGGACTTGGACGCCGGCCGCGTCCTTGGCTGCGAGCCGTTCGGTTCACACCGCCACCGCGCTGTCTGACGGGTCGGTGCTGGTTGTCGGTGGCTACAACTTCAACACCCAGGACGACCTGACCTCCGCTGAGATCTACCGCCCGGCCACTGGCACCTGGGCCCATGCCCGATCCATGGCCACGCCGCGGGCCGACCACACTGCTACAGCATTGGCAGACGGGAGCGTCCTGGTCGCCGGTGGCTTCTCCAGAGGCGGCCTGTCTGCCACCGCGGAGATCTACCGCCCCAGCACCGACTCCTGGACCTCGGCCGGGTCCATGACGACGGTGCGAGAACTCCATCAGGCGGTGGCCCTTCCCGATGGGACCGTCCTGGTCACCGGTGGCAGGGACGACCTCGGCGAGGCGCTGAGGTCCGCGGAGATCTACACCCCCGGCGCTGCCGGCACCAACGAGGACAGCGATGGCGACGGCATGGCCGACGCTTCCGACAACTGTCCCACCGTGCGCAACCCCGGCCAGGCAGACACCGACGGTGACCAGCAGGGCGACCGGTGCGAGCCCACCCACGCCCGCACCCTCGCCCTGAACCTGAGCCACGTGAAGGCCCAGGGCGGTACTAAGCTGCGGCTCTCCGGCAAGCTCATGGTCGAAGACACCACCAAGCGGTGCGTCGCCGACGAGCGCGTGATCCTTGAGCGTTACCGCGCCGCGTCGTCGACCTGGATTCGTGTGGGCACAGACCGCACCACCAGTGGCCAGCGACCCGGACGGTTCGCCCGACGGGTCGCCGACGAGCGCGCCACCTACCGGGCTCGGGTGACACCGACCAGGGTGACCTCCGGCGGCTTCACCAGCACCTGCTCGCGCGCCTCGGCCAGCGAGCGGCACTCGCACTACACCGGCTGACACGCCGGGTGGTTCCTCACCTCGAGCGGGTCGAGGTGAGGGATCACGTCTGCGGTCCGCTCCCTCGTTGCCGTCGTGCTCCCGGGGGGTGCCGGTGGGAACGAAGCCGCACAGCCACAGACGTCGCTATTGCCGGCGAAGGTGTTGGCTCAATGCGCTCAATCCTTGCCGTGTTGTCGTCACGTTGCTTGGCAAGCAAGTTCAGGGTGCTCTGCAGTGAGACGACAACGTCACGCACCTTTCTCGGCTGAGCGGAAGCGAACCGGTCCCCCACCGGGTTTCCTGTGCGCCCAGTCGTCAACCAGCAGCGAGGCATGATGAAGGCAGTGTGGAACGGTGCAACGGTCGACAGACAGGTCAACGGCTGAGATGGGCGCTCTGACGAAGACCCGGCGGCTGGCCGGACTGGTGGCCGCCCTCGTGCTGGTCGTCTCTGGATGCGGCACCGAGGATGAGACCTCCACGGCCGCCATGCTCGACTTCGCATCCGAGACCGTCGACGGTGAGTCGTTCGACGGCACGACCCTGGCAGGGAAGCCGACCGTCTTCTGGTTCTGGGCACCGTGGTGTCCCACCTGCCGGGCGCAGATCTCCGGCGTCGGTGAGCTCGCTACGACCTACGACGACGAGGTCAACGTCGTAGGCGTCGGATCGCTGGACGAGCAGGAGGCCATCGAGGGCTTCGCCGCAGAGGTGTCCCCCGACGTCACCCTGCTCTCCGATCCCGACGGCGCCGTGTGGCGTCAGTTTGGCGTGACCGCGCAGAGCACCTACCTCGTCCTCGACGAGGCAGGGACCGAGCAGGCGTCCGGCTACCTCGACGACGCGGAGCTGGCGGCCCTCGTCGAGGACCTGGCGGGCTGATGTCCGAGGGGCTGCTCGTCGTCGCCGTCGGCGCCGGCATGCTCGCCGCCGTGAACCCGTGCGGCTTCGCGCTGCTGCCGGCGTACGTCTCTCTCCTGCTTGCCGGGAGCCAGACGCTCTCCCGACCCGCTGCCGCTGGGCGCGCCGCCACGCTGAGCATGGCCATGACCTCGGGGTTCGCCGTCGTGTTCGCCGTCTTCGGTCTGGTCATCTCACCGGTCGCGGGTCAGCTGCAACGCCACCTGCCCTGGTTCACCGTCGCGCTGGGGGTGACGCTCGCCCTCATGGGGGTCTGGCTGGCGGCCGGTCGCGCCCTCTCGCTCCCACGCCTGCCGCGCTCGGCACGCGCCACGGGCCCACGGCCGCTGACGCGCTCCTTCTGGTCGATGGCCGGCTTCGGCGCCAGCTACGCGGTCGCCTCCATCTCGTGCACGATCGCGCCGTTCCTGGCGGTGGTCGTGAGCGGGTTCCGCAGCGGCTCCGTCCTCGAGGGGCTGACGCTCTTCGTGGCGTACGCCGTGGGGATGGGACTGGTGGTGGGGACGCTGGCCGTGGCGACGGTCTTCGCCTCGCCCGCGACGATCGGACGCCTCCGGGGTGCCGGCCGCTGGGCGCCGCGAGCGGCCGGAGTGCTGCTCACCGCCGCCGGCGCGTACGTCGCCTACTACGGCTGGTGGGAGTTGCGGGTCCTCGCCGGCGGAGACGCCAAGGACCCCGTCATCGATGCTGCCGCCGGGTTCCAGCAGGAGCTCGCGAGCTTCGTGGACTCCGTTGGGCCCTTCGGTTGGCTGACTGCCGCGCTGCTGCTCCTCCTCGCGGTGCTGGCCACGCGACGACGAGCCCGCACCGGCCGCCGGCACACGGCCACGGGTGAGCGAGACTCAGCCGGCCCGCGCCGGACGCGTCGTGCAGCGGCTCCCTGAGGGCCTAGGGCCTCCGCGGGTTCAGCGCGTCAGCGAGCTCCACCAACGACGCTGCCTCCACGTCCGGCGCCGCGAAGTACGACGGGTAGCGACTGCCCACCCTGTCGATCCAGGCCGTGGCCAGGCCCGCGCGTCGGGCACCGTCGATGTCCCAGGGGTGCACGGCGACGAGCATGGCGTCCATCGGCTCGACTTCACACTCCTCCAGGGCGTAGGCGTATGCCCCCAGGGCCGGCTTCCACACCCCTGCGTCCTCGACGGTGAGCAAGCGCTCGAACCGGTCACGCACCCCCGCTCCCTGCAGCAGCGTGTCGGCGACCGTGGCAGACCCGTTGCTCAGGGTCACCAGCCGGATCCCGAGGTCACTCAACGCTCTGACACCCTCGACGACGTCTGGGTGCACCGCGAGCTCGGAGAACCCCTGCATGACGTAGTTGACGGCCTCCTCGAGGGGACGGTCGAGCGGCTGGCCGCCCAACCGGACCCGCAGAGCCTCGGCGCCCAGCGTGGCGAACGACTCGATGTCCCCGGACGTCGTCAGCGCGAAGCCGTCGCGCAGCAGCTCGGCGAACCACAGCTTCGCGAGGTGTCCCGGGGCGCCGACGACCTCGAACCGCGCTGACAGGGGCGTCATGTCCGACAGGGTCTCGTTCACGTCGAAGATCAGCAGACTCGGACGCCTCGGCCCGTCCGGGCTGATCGGGTGCTCGGAGCTGAACGTTTCGTCGGTCATGAGCTCTCCTCGTGGTCCGGCGCCCGCATCGGCTCGTGCGTGCACACCGCTCTCAGTGTGGCGCGCGGGCGATCATCAGCTGTGCGGGAGGATCCGACGACGGGACCCCGGGGCCACCTCTCGTGCCAAGGACGAGCTCGTCGCCGGTTCCGTCCCGCTGCCCAGTCACCGCTAGGCTCCGCCGGGTGAGCGCCACCCTCGTCGCGAAGGACCTGTCCGGCGGACACGGTCACCGCGTCCTGTTCGACGGGCTCGACCTCACCGTTGCCCCGGGCGACGTGATCGGCGTGGTCGGCGCCAACGGGGCGGGTAAGTCGACGCTGCTGTCGCTCCTCGGCTCAGGACGACGCCCATGGCGGGCTCGGTGTCCTGCGCGCCGCGCGACGCCTTCGTGGGTCTCCTCCCGCAGGAGCACGAGCGGGTCCCCGGCGAGACCGTCGCGGCGTACGTCGCCCGTCGCACCGGAGCGACCGAGGCGACCTCGTCGATGGAGGCCGCGGCCGCTGCGCTGGGCTCCGGCGGGCCGGGGAGCCGACGACGCGTACGCCGTGGCGTTCGACCGCTGGATGGCCAGCGGCGCGGCCGACCTCGACGACCGGATCGCGCCGGTGCTGGACGACCTCGGCCTCGACGTCGGACCGATGCGCTGATGACCTCGCTCTCCGGCGGACAGGCTGCCCGCGTGGCGCTGGCGGCGCTGCTGCTGAGCCGCTTCGACGTGGTCCTGCTCGACGAGCCGACCAACGACCTCGACCTCGACGGCCTCGCGAGGCTCGAGTCGTTCGTCCGGGGACTGCGCGGCGGCGTCGTGCTCGTCTCCCACGACCGCGAGTTCCTGGCGCGCTGCGTCACCCGCATCGTCGAGCTCGACTCGCCCAGGGGCAGGTCTCGGTCTACGACGGCGGGTACGACGCGTTCCTCGAGGAGCGAGCTCGCCCGGCGACACGCCCGCGAGGCCTACCAGCAGTACGCCACCACGCGCGGTGACCTCGTGGCGCGCGCACCCACCAGCGCGAGTGGAACTCCCAGGGCGTGCGCAACGCGGTGAGGAAGAGCCCCGACAACGACAAGATCCGTCGCAAGGCCGCGACCGAGTCGTCGGAGAAGCAGGCCCAGAAGGTCCGTCAGATGGAGTCTCGGATCGCGCGGCTCGAGGAGGTCGAGGAGCCGCGCAAGGAGTGGGACCTCCAGTTCGACATCGCCGCCGCACCTCGCTCGAGCAGCGTGGTCGCCACCCTCAACGCGGCGAGCGTCCGGCTCGGCGACTTCTCGCTGGGCCCGGTGTCCGCGCAGGTGGGGCGGGTGACCGGATCGGCATCACCGGCCCCAACGGAGCCGGAAAGAGCACGTTGCTGAGGCTGCTCCTCGGTGACACCACCCCCGACACCGGGTCCGCCTCGCTCGGCGCCTCCGTCGCGGTCGGCGTCATCGACCAGGCCCGGACGACCCTCGACGAAACGCTGCCCCTCGGTCGTGCGCTCGAGGCCATCAGCTCCGCAGCTCACCCAGGGCGAGGTCCGCACGCTCCTGGCGAAGTTCGGGCTCAAGGCCGACCAGGTCGCCAGCGAGGTCGGCCGGCTTTCGCCCGGCGAGCGCACCCGCGCCGCCATGGCGCTCCTCCAGGCCCGCGGCGTGAACCTGCTGGTCCTCGACGAGCCCACCAATCACCTCGACCTGCCCGCCATCGAGCAGCTCGAGCAGGCCTTGGCGTCGTACGACGGTGCGCTGCTGCTGGTCTCCCACGACCGTCGGCTGCTGGAGAACGTGCGTCTCGACCAGCGGTGGGAGGTGGACGCCGGGAGGTCGTCGTCCGGCACGTGTGAGAAGTTCGCAGGCGCAGGGTCCTGGCCGCCATGGTCTGCTGGTGACCTCCCTGCTGGCAACGCCGCTGTAGCCGTACCACCGTTCCATCGAGGTCTACCGGGTGACCTCACCCTTCACGGCGTCGAGCAGCTGCGGTCCGCCCTCCACGACGAGGACGTCGGCACCGGTCTTCACCCCGACCTCCTGGAGAAGGTCGAGCACCGCGCGATCACCTCGTGCTGGGCGAGCCGGGTCTCCATCTGCCGGGCCCCCGACCAGAACCGCAGGTCCATGCGCACCGTCGCGGATCCCACCTCCTGCAGCAGCGCCTGGGGCGGCGGCTCGTCGAACACCGCGGGGACCGATGCATGGCCGCTCCGCGACCGCGCCGCGAGGGCGAGGTCGGAACCGTCGTCGATGTCCACGGATGGTCGAACGACGTGCTCGAAACCGGTCTGGACGGTGACGATCTCGGAGTGGACGACCGAGTTGGGGATCAGACGAGCCGGCCGTCGAAGGTCCGCACGACCGTGCTGGTCAGGTTGATCTCGCCGACGGTGCCTGCGACGTCCTGCACGGCGATCTGGTCGCCGACGCGGAAGATGTCCCGGGCCAGGATGACGATGCCGGCGAACATGTTGCCGAGCATGGTCTGAAAGGCGATGCCGGCGGCGATGGACAGCATGCCGATGCCGCCGAGGGCGTTGACCGGCTTGACGCTCGGGAAGATCACCGTCAGCGCGGCGCCAACGCCAGCAGCAGCACGAACCACCGCACGAGGTGCGCGAACATCTCGCTCGCGCTGTTCGAGCGACCCCGCCACAACAGGACCCGGCGTGTCACCCACCCGATGACACGGGCGGACAACCAGCCACCGGCGACCACGCCCGCGCCCAGCAGCACCCCCTCGACGGTCACCGGCGGCAGGACGAACTCGTCGGCGGCCGCTCCTGCAGCTGACATCACACTTCGCATGGCCTCGACTCGGGCACCGATCCCTCGACGAGCACATCTCCGCGAATGCGTCCCGCCCCGCGGTCGAGCCCCGCGGTCCTACTCATCGGGCCGGAGGTCGGGCGGCGGCTGCAGGGACGGCGGGGTGTCGGTGAGCACGGTGAGCGTGCCGTCCGTCTCCAGCACGATGGCCGTCACCCGTGCCAGGTCGGCGTGTCCTTGTCGCCGCGCCGACTGGTACAGCTCGTCCGCGGTCACCCGCTCCCGCCGCATCGCACCTGACAGGAATCCGTGGCGGTACACGAGCTGAGGCTCGGACTTGACCAGGCGCTCGACCCGCCGGCTGCGCACGGACGCCCACGCGACGCCGTACGGGAGCCCGACGAGCAGGGCCAGGGCCAGGACGCCTTCCGCCAGAGCGACCGAGGACGACAGCAGCACCGTCGCCAACGTGGACCCGAGCGCGACGGTCACCACGAAGTCGAAGGCGTTGAGCTTGGACAGCGTGCGCTTGCCGGACGCTCGGAGCAGGACGATGAGCGCGGCGTAGGCACAGGTGCCCACGACAAGAACCCGCACCAGGCCGGACCAGCCGTCGAAGAACATGGATCACCTTTCCGTCTCTCTCGCGTCCCGCTCTCCGATCGCTCGTACGCGGCGGTAGAGGTGGCGCCCCGGGGCAGCGGTCACGCCGTGCGCGATCGTACTGCCTGCCACCAGGAGGGTCCCGACGGTCCACAAGCGTGGGTCCGACACCCCCTCGCCCTCGCTGAACCCCAGGTAGAACAGGGCGCTGACGCCGATCGGGCCGAACCAGCCGAGGAACACCGCGTCCCTCAGCCGGAGACCCAGCGGGCGCGCGAGGGCCAGCAGGACCGGCGGTCGTCGCAGCAGGAGCACGGCCACGGGGAGCACCACACCGTCCCATCCCAGGTCGCGCCACTGCGCCCAGGGCAGCTGAACGCCGAGCAGGAGGAACAGCGGCAGGACGAGATAGCGGTTGACTGCCTCGTCGATGGTGTTCTGGGGTCCCACCTCGTCGTCGCCGACGGCACGGTTGTAGGCAAGGCTCGCCACGAAGACCGACAGGACGCCGTCGGCGTCGGCGACGCGGGCCAGCCCCAGCACGGCGATCGCCAGCACCAGGGTGAACACGAGCGCGGATCCCCGGTCCACGTCGGAGTGCCGGGTGGCGTAATTCACCGCCAGACCGGCCACCCAACCCGCGACCAGTCCGATGCCCACGCCGACCCCGACCTGGTAGAGACCCTCCAGCACGGCATGGCCCCAGGACTCTCCGAGGACGAGGGCGATCCCGACGAGGACGAGCGGCAGGGCGAGCCCGTCGTTCGTGCCCGACTCCGCGGACAGCAGCTGACGCGTGCGGAGCGGGAGGTGCTCCTCGGCGCGCTTCCCTGTCACGACGCTGGACGCGAGCACCGGGTCGGTCG
>CAVXMH010000016.1:0-9508 GCA_963762755.1 uncultured Actinomycetota bacterium
AGCCCAAAGTGAGCCCAAAGTGCGCCATAAAGGCGGGTCGCTGGAGTCTCGAGGCTGCCGCTCGAATCGCGTCACCGCAGGTCAGAGCCAGTCTTCACCAAGAGCGCCACGCACTCCAGATGGCTGGTCATCGGAAACAGGTCGAACGCGCGCATCTCCACGAGCTCGTAGCCGCTCTCGGCGAACAACGCCACGTCGCGGGCGAAGGCGGCCGGGTCGCAACCGACCAGCACGACGGCGCGCGGCGAGCGGCCCACCACCTGCTCGACCACGGCGCGCTTGGCGCCCTCGCGCGGAGGGTCCAGGACCACCACGTCCCACCTGCCGCTCACCGCCGGCCCTGCGAGGACGCCGGCCACGGACCCGGAGTGCAGGTGCGCCCACGGGTACGCCGCCACGTTGTCGCGCCCGTGCGCCACGGCTCGGGCGTCGCCCTCGACGCCGTCGACACGCCCCTCGGGCCCTACGGCGTCGGCCAGGAACACCGTGAACAGGCCCACCCCGGCGTACAGGTCGAGCACGCGCTCCCCCGGCTGCGCCGCGGCGTACGTCGTCACCGCCTCGACCAGCGTCTCGGGGGCGTCGCGGTGGACCTGCCAGAAGCCGTCGGCGGCGACGTCGAACGAGTGGCCTCGGACCATCTCGGTGACCTCCGCGACGTCGGGCCTCTCCCCCTCGACGAGCACCAGGGCCTCGGGCGCCTCGACGAGGCAGGTCGGCACCGCCACGACCGTCTCCGAGCGGCTGGCTCGCAGCCCGAGCCGGCCGTCGGGGAGCCGGTGGTAGCGCATCCGGGTGCGCCACCCCAGCCCGGCGTCCCCCGCATCCCCCGCGTCGGAGGGCAGCGCCTCGACGACGACGTCGCGATCCAGGTGCGCGATGCGGCGCAGCTGTTCGGAGACCACCTCGCCCTTGAGGCGACGCTGGGCCACGAGGTCGACGTGCTGGAGGTCACAGCCCCCGCACCGATCGGGTCCGGGGCCGGCCAGGGGGCAGGGCGGCGTGACCCGGTCCGGCGACGCCGTGAGCACCTCGACGGCGTCACCACGCAGGAAGCGCGAGCCGACCTCGCCCTCGGTGATCGTCACGACCACCCGCTCGCCCGGCAGGCTGTGGCGCACGAAGACGACGGTGCCGGCGACCTCGCCGACCGTGGGGTCCGTGGCGGCGTCCAACCGGGCGACTCCGAAGCCGCCGTGACCGAAGCGGTCCACGTCGGCGGTGAAGCGCTCACCGACCAGGGAACGCCCACGCGGAGCCCTCGGGCGGGGGTGACGACCACGCCCACCCCCGCGTCGGCCCCCGCCGGTGTCGCGGCTCAATCGAGCTCTTCCTTGACCTCGGCGTAGCCGGCGAACCCGCGCAGCGACTTGGCCTGCTCGTCCTGCCGCATCACGCGCTCCTCGCCGATGTGGGAGGACCGCAGCTGGAAGGGCACCGAGGTCACCATCACTCCCGGGGTGAACAGCAGCCGGCCCTTGAGGCGCAGCGCGGTCTGGTTGTGCAGCAGCTGCTCCCACCACCGGCCCACGACGTACTCCGGGATGAAGACCGCGACGACGCCGCGGGGCTGGGCGTCCTTGATCGCGCGGGTGTACTGCACGATCGGGCGGATCACCTCGCGGTAGGGCGAGTCGAGGATCTTGAGCGGGATGTCGATGCCACGGGCGTCCCACTCGTCGATGATCTTGTCACGCTCGGCCGGCTCGGTGGCCACCATGACGCCCTCGAGCACGTTGGGACGGCTGGCCTTGGCGTAGGCCAGCGCCCGCATCGTGGGCTTGTGCAGCTTGGAGACCAGCACGATCGCGTGGACCCGCGTCGGGAGCACCTGGTCCATGTCCTCGATCTCCAGCTCCTCCCCCACGTCGTCGTAGTGGCGGCGGATGCTCTTCATGATCATGAAGAAGGTGCCCATGGCCAAGATCGCGATCCAGGCGCCCTCGAGGAACTTGGTGACCAGCACGATGACCAGCACCACCGCGGTCATCGTGAGCCCGAAGGCGTTGATCATCCGCGAGCGCATCATCCGGCGGCGCTCGGCCGGGTCGGTCTCGTCCTTCAGGTGCCGCGTCCAGTGCCGGATCATGCCCAGCTGGCTGAGGTTGAAGGAGACGAAGACGCCGACGATGTAGAGCTGGATCAGCCGCGTCACCTGGGCGTCGAAGGCCACGATGAGCACGCACGCCATCGCCGCCAGGATCAGGATGCCGTTGCTGTAGGCCAACCGGTCGCCGCGCGAGCCGAGCTGGCGCGGCAGGAACCCGTCCTTGGCAAGGATCGAGCCGAGCACGGGGAAGCCGTTGAACGCGGTGTTGGCGGCCAGCACCAGGATCACGCCGGTCATCGCGACCACGAAGTAGAAGGCGGGGTCGAAGCCGTCGAAGATGCCACGGGCCAGCTGGGAGATCACGGTGTGCTGCTCGTAGGACTCCGGCAGCGGCGAGCCGTCGGCCAGCCTCAACCGGTCGAGCTCGCGCGGGTCGACGTACTTCAGGCCCGTCTCGCGGGCCAGGTTGATGATGCTCATGATCATCGTGATCGACAGCACGCCCAGCAGCAGCAGCGTGGTGGCGGCGTTGCGGCTCTTGGGCTTCTGGAAGGCCGGGACGCCGTTGGAGATCGCCTCGACCCCGGTCAGCGCCGCACAGCCGGAGGAGAACGCCCGGGCCAGCAGGAAGAGCAGACCGATGGTCGTGACCGTGCCCTCGTAGCCCTCGGCCTTGATCAGCTGCAGGTCGGCCGACTCCACCTCCGGGGTGTTCCCGATCGCGATCTGCACTGCGCCCCACGCCGCCATCCCGAACACCGCGATCATGAAGCCGTACGTCGGGATGGCGAACCAGCTGCCGGACTCCTTCACACCGCGCAGGTTCAACGTGGCCAGCAGCGCGACCAGCAGCACGGCGTAGAAGGCCTCGTGGTCGTTGACGAACGGGATGGCCGCCGCGGCGTTGTCGACGCCCGCCGAGATCGACACCGCCACGGTCAGCACGTAGTCGACCAGCAGGGCGCTGGCCACGGTCACGCCGGCGGTCTGCCCGAGGTTGACCGAGGCCACCTCGTAGTCGCCGCCGCCACTGGGGTAGGCGTGCACGTTCTGCCGGTACGACGCGATGACGGCCAGCATGACGACGGCCACCGCGAGGGCGATCTGCCACGACCACGTGAAGGCGACGGTGGACCCGGCCAGCCCCAGCATGAGGAACACCTCGTCGGGGGCGTAGGCCACCGAGGAGAGCGCGTCGCTGGCGAAGACCGGCAGGGCGATGCGCTTGGGGAGCAGCGTCTCCCCGAGCTGCGACGACCGGAGCTTCTGCCCCAGGACGATGCGCTTCGACACGTCACCTAGACCCACAAGCGGCAAGGCTAGGGCATGGGCGTGCATCCGCCACCGCCGAACGGCCGACGGCGCCGCGCGACCAGGTCGTCGCGCCCGGCCTCGGCGCCCACCCGTGCGGTGTAGCGTTCGGCGCGTGCATGTGGTGATCATGGGATGCGGCCGCGTCGGCAGCACGCTTGCCCGCAGTCTCGAGGAGCGCGACCACACGGTCTCGGTCATCGACAGCAACGCCGACTCGTTCCGCCGCCTGGGCCCCGGGTTCGCGGGTCGCAAGGTGATGGGGGTCGGCTTCGACCGCGAGGTGCTCACCGAGGCCGGCATCGACCGGGCCGACGCCTTCGCCGCCGTCTCCAGCGGCGACAACTCCAACATCATCGCCGCCCGGGTGGCACGCGAGAGCTTCGGGATCCAGCGCGTCGTGGCGCGCATCTACGACCCGGGCCGCGCCGAGGTCTACCAGCGGCTCGGCATCACCACGGTGGCGACCGTGAAGTGGACCGCGGACCAGGTGCTCCGCCGGCTGCTGCCGGTCGGGGCCGAGCCCGACTTCCGCGACCCCAGCGGCACCATCCGGCTCGACGCGATCATGGTCAACGAGCGCTGGACGGGGCACCGCACCGTGGAGTTCCAGGAGCAGAGCGGCTCCCGCATCGCCTGGATCGACCGGCTCGGCGAGGGCATCCTCCCGACCCGCGAGAGCGTGATGCAGGAGGGCGACCTGCTCCACCTGGTCATGCGCGAGGAGAAGGCCCAGCACGTCTTCGACGTGTTCGAGCAGGGACCGGAGGCAGACTGATGCGCGTCGCCATCGCCGGGGCGGGTGCCGTGGGGCGCTCCATCGCCCGGGAGCTCATCGAGAACGGCCACCAGGTGCTGCTCATCGACAAGGAGCCGCGGGCGATCAGCCCCGACCGGGTCGCCGACGCCGAGTGGCTGCTGGCCGACTCCTGCGAGCTGTCGTCCCTCGAGGAGGCCCGCCTCGAGACCTGCGACGTCGTGATCGCCGCCACCGGTGACGACAAGGCCAACCTCGTCACCTCGCTGCTGGCCAAGACCGAGTTCGCCGTGCCCCGCACCGTCGGCCGGGTCAACCACCCCTCCAACGAGTGGCTCTTCACCGAGGCCTGGGGCGTCGACGTCAACGTCTCCACGCCGCGCATCATGTCGGCCCTGGTCGAGGAGGCGGTGACCATCGGCGACGTGGTCCGGCTCTTCACCTTCCGTCAGGGCAACGCCAACCTCGTCGAGATGACGCTGCCGCCGGGCTCGCCGTACGTCGGCAAGCCGTGCGGCCTCATCCCCTGGCCGGAGAACTGCGCCCTGGTGACGATCCTGCGCGACGGGCAGGTGTACACCCCGAGCTCCGAGCAGCCGATCGAGGACGGCGACGAGCTGCTGTTCGTGGCGTCGCCGGAGTCCGAGGCAGAGATCGAGCACCTGCTCAACCCCGACCACGAGACCAGCCGCTGAGTCCTGCGGCGACGGTCAGCCCGCAGGGCGGGGCCGGACCGTGACCGGTGTCCGGTCGCGGGTGAGCAGCCACGCCATCAGCGCGAGCGCGGACAGCTGCAGCGGCCAGCCCATGACGACCTTGGCCAGCCCGAGGGCGGTCACGTAGGGGTCAGCGTCCTCGGCGGCGCGACCGCCGAGGTAGACGGGCAGCTGCACGGCGACGCGGATGACGCACGGCATCACCAGCACCCACGTCAGCGTGCTGCACAGCCGCACGAGCTGTCGGTCCTTGCGCCAGGCCAGGGGGTCGTCGGAGACCGCGCCCACCATCAGCCCCACCGCAGGGGTGCGCGTCAGGATGCTCAGCACCATGAGGGCGGCGTAGGCGCTGTTGTAGATGATGCCGGGCACGAAGTAGGCCAGCGCCTGCTGCGAGGCGTCGCCGCCGTTGCGCCCGCCGAGCCACACGAACAGGCAGCCGACGCCGATGCCGACGAGCGCGTTGAGCACGAACTGCACGCTGCTGCGCTGCACGAGGCGCACCACCAGCAGCACCAGGGCGATGCTCACGCTCAGCCCGATGGCCAGGCGGAGGTCCTTCGAGGTGACGAAGGTCAGCGTGAACGTGATCGTGGGGGCGGCGGCCTCGAGCATCCCGCGGCGTCCGCCGAGCGCCTTCGCGAGCTGCTGGCGCACGACCGCCTCGACGGTGCCGGCGTCGACGTGGGCCTCCCCGAGGCCGACCTCGGGGCGCGGGGTCGTCGCCCCGGTGGGCGTCGTCGAGGACTCGGTCATCAGCCGCGGAGCTCGTAGCGCGGGTTGAACATGATGCTCCTGCGGTCCTGCATCCCGAGTCGGCCGACGACCTTGATCGAGCGTCCCGGCTCGACGCCGGTGATGCGTCGCCGGCCCAGCCACACCAACGTGATGGTGCCGCTGCCGTCGTACATCTCGGCCTCGAGGGCGGGAACCCCGCCCCGGGGGCGCAGGGTGACCGTGCGCAGGGTGCCCTGGAGCATGACGCGGTCCCGGTCGGTGGCCTCGGAGATCGGGCAGCAGCCGGCCTTGACCGTCGTGGTCCGCAGCTCCTGGGCGTCCTTCGAGGTGGGGCTGGCCCACCGGTTCAGGGTGCTGCGCAGGCTCGCGCGTGGGGTGCCCGATCGCTGGCTCATGCTCTCCACTTTACTGACCGGGGGTCAGGAGGGGGAGGGCCCAGAGGCCTGGTCCGAGGCGTGGTCGTGCGTCTGGTCCGCCCGGCGTGCCGTCGGTGGCAGGTGCAGCGGCAAGGCGTCGCCCGGAGCCATCGGACCGGTGCCGCGGACCACCACGACCTCCCGCAGGGTGCGCTCGAGGGAGCCCTCCTCGTCGAAGCTCTGCGCCGGTCGGCCGAAGGCCGACACCCGCAGCAGCCACCGGGGTCCGGCCACGCCCCAGACCACCGACTGCTGGGTCACGTCGGCACCCTGGTCGTCGGTGCCGGTCAGCACGAGCTGCAGCGCGGGACCGAACGGTCCCTCCACCTCCGTGGCGGTGCCGCCGCGGCGGGCGGCGTCGGCCGCGAGACGGGGGCGGAGGTCGGCCCACATGTCCTCGTGGCGCGCAGCGGCGAAGGGCCGCAGCTCCAGCGCGCCGTCCTGGGCCACGAGCATGACCGCGATGACCTGCTGCGAGGTCTCGTCGACCTGGAGGCGGACCTCCAGGGAGGGGTCGCCCTTGATGAGCAGGCCGCCGAGGTCGATGCGGTCGGTGTCGCCCTCCACCGAGCGCTCTGAGGAGTCCCAGGGCCCGTTGGCCCGGTGGTCCGGCGCCGGGGCGCCCTCCGGGTCGGCACTCGCGCCGGCCGTCGGGTCCAGGGCCCCCTCCGGGGTCACCTCGTTCTTGCGGCGCCGTCTCATCGGTCTCCTCTCGCGTTCGGTCCGGGGATCGCCCCGTGGGTGGTGGGGGTGGTGGTGAAGCCGCCGGTCGAGCCGTGGCCCCCCTCGCCACGGGCGGAGCCGGGCAGCTCCTCGGTCTCGACGAAGCGGGCCCGGTCGACGCGCTGGACGACCAGCTGCGCGATCCGGTCCCCCCGCCGCAGCTCGATGGCCCGGTGGTGGTCGAGGTTGACCAGGGCGACCTGGATCTCCCCCCGGTAGCCGGCGTCCACGGTGCCCGGCGCGTTGACGATCGACAGCCCGGAGCGGATCGCCAGACCCGAGCGGGGGTGCACCAGCCCGACGTACCCGTCCGGGAGCGCCAGCGCGATGCCGGTGGGCACCAGCGCGCGCTCTCCGGGGGCGAGCCGGACGTCGACGGTCGTGGTGAGGTCGGCGCCGGCGTCACCGGGGTGCGCGTACGTCGGCATCGGCACGTCGGGGTCGAGGCGGCGTACGGGCACGTCGACGTCCGCACCGTCCGTGGGTCCCTGCGGCGTCGACATGGGTCACAGCCTAGGCCCGTCGAGCAGGGTGACAGACTTCGACCCATGGAGGAGGCGTACGTCGAGCGGCTGTCGGTGCCGCTGCGGTGGTGGGCCCTCGCGGTGATGTTCTGGGCCACCCTCCTGCTCGCCTTCCTCGTCGCGATGCCGCCGCTGGCGGCGCTCGCCCTCGTCTCGTCGCTGACCGCGCTGAACGCCCTGTTCTTCGTCTCGTGGGGCCGGGCCGAGGTCAGCCTCCTCGACGGCGTCTTCCGCGCCGGGCGGGCCTCCATCCCGGCGCACCTGCTGGCCGGCGCCGAGCCGCTGGACGAGGAGGCCACCCGGCGGGTGGTGGGGGTCGATGCGGACGCGCGGGCCTTCCTGCTGCTGCGGCCCTACGTCTCCCGCGCCGTGCGGGTGCGGGTCGTGGACCCGGCCGACCCCACGCCGTACTGGGTGGTCGCGACCCGTCACCCGGGGACCCTGGCCGCGTGCCTCAACGGCAATGCCTGACCAGGTTCGCAACGGCCCGGGCGGGGCAGGGTCTCAGGACCGGGCGGAGTGGCAGACTCGACGCCGTTCCCCCGCGACGGCCGCGACGTACCCGCGGCCTCACCCCTCAGCCCTCGGGCGACTGAAAGGATCTCGATGTCCGGCAAGAGTCAGAACGCGGCAGCACTGGTCATGACCCTCGGCGCGACCGCGGCGGCGAGGAAGGCCGCAGACAGCGTCTGGAAGGCGGGCTCGAAGGGCAAGACGCCCCCGACCGACCCGACCGACCCCGACGTCGAGCTGCGCGAGGCCATCCTGTTCGCCGTCATCAGCGGCGTCGTGGTGAGCGTGGCCCGCACGTTCCTGGCGCGCAAGCTGGCCGCACGCGAGCGTCGAGAGCTGCGCGCGGAGCGCTCGGCCCTGCCTCAGCGCTGACAGCGGCCACGCAGGACGGACAGCGCTAGGCCCGGGTCCGTAGGGACCCGGGCCGCGTGGTGCGCCTCGGTCAGGCGCAGTCCTTGCAGATCATCTTCTTCTCGTCCGCCAGCTGGCTGCGGTGGTGGACCAGGAAGCAGCTCATGCAGGTGAACTCGTCCTCCTGGCGCGGGCGGACCTCGACAGCCAGCTCCTCGTGGGACAGGTCGGCGCCGGGCAGCTCGAAGGCCTCAGCGGCCTCGGTCTCGTCCTCGTCGACCTTGCCCGAGTTCTTGTCGTGCCGGCGTGCCTTGAGCTCCTCGATGCTCTCCTCGCTCGACTCGTCGTCGGTCTTGCGGGGGGCGTCGTAGTCGGTTGCCATGACGGTGTCTCCTGACCCGGGTCACCGGGTTCTCGAACGTGGGTGGTTCCTGGGGTGCGCGGCCCGGGTGCGGGCCATGGTGGGTGGCGCGGTGTCACCCTAGAGCATCGGGCAAGCCCGCCGGACCACCCTCAGGGCGGCTGGCGTCCGCTGGAGCCAGGAAGCCGCACTCGGTGATCACCGCGAGGGTGTCGTCGTGGCTGCCGGCAGGCGTGCAGAGCACCGCTTCCATACCGCCGACGCCCGTGTGCAGGCTCACACGTGCGCCGGCCTCCTCGGCCACCAGGGAGGCGGCGGCGCGGTCCCACAGGTGCAGGCCCTCCTCGATGTAGGCGTCGGCCCGGCCGGCGGCGACGGTGCACAGGTCGAGGGCCGCCGACCCCTGCCGACGCACGTCGCGGACCCGGCTCAGCAGCTGCCGCACGGCCTCACCCTGGAGCGCGCGGATGCGCTGCTGGTACTGGAAGCCGGTGACGACGAGGCGCTCGGACATCGGAGCGACCGGCCGCACCTCCAGCGGCACGCCGTCCAGGGTCGCCCCCTGCCCGCGAGCCGCCGCGTAGAGCTGGTCGCGGGTCACGTCGAGCACGGCACCGGCGAGCGACACCTCGTCGTCGTCGACGGCGGCCACGCACACGGCGTACTGCGGGATGCCGTAGAGGAAGTTGACGGTGCCGTCGATGGGGTCGACCACCCAGGTGATCCCGGTGCTCGAGCCGCGCCGGCCACCCTCCTCCCCCAGGAAGCCGTCGTCGGGTCGGAGCTCGCGCAGCCGTCGCCCGAGCAGCTCCTCCGCCGCGCGGTCCGCGGCGGTCACGACGTCGGTGCGACTCGTCTTGCGGTCGGCGACGCTGACCGGTTGCGCGGCGTGCTCGCGCACCAGGACGCCCGCTTCCCGGGCGACCGTCTCCGCAACGAGCCGCAGCTCGGCGAGCAGGGCCGGATCGGCGAGGTCCGCACGGGTCATGGTCGGGTCACCGTGCCGGCGCGGTCCGAGCCGCACAGCGCCGGTCGTCCGGGCTGGCGG
>CAVXMH010000017.1:0-73724 GCA_963762755.1 uncultured Actinomycetota bacterium
ACGGGCCGTGGCGAGTCGCATGACGCCGTCGCGGTGGATGGTCCCGGCCGCGTCGGCATAGCCCTGCGGGAGCGTGAATGCAACCTCGGTGCGCATCACGGCGTGCTTACTTCGTCCGCTCGATCTTGTCGCAGTCGAACGTCGCCTGGACGTCGAGGTGGGCGCCGTGCTCGACGCCGATCGTGTTGACCGTCAGGCCCGTGATGACGGCCTTCGTCAGGTTCCACGTCGCGACAGGAGTGTTGGCCGAGCTGAACAGCGTCAGCGTGCCGTCCTTCATGTTGCCGTCGAGGCCCTTGTCGGCGACCGCCGCGATCCAGGTGTCCAGGCCCAGGTCGGCCGTCGCGCCCGCCGAGCACGTGATCGAGCCGTACTCGACCGCGCTCGCCGTGCGCTGACGGATCGGCTGGCCCTGCGCGTCGCGTCGTCGCCGAGGTGTGCAGCGGGACGCTGATCGAGACGCCCTGGACGTCCTTGAACTGCGCGTTGACGCCGGGGAACTGGAGGTCGAAATACTTCGCGTCCAGCGGGGGAGGTGGTACTGCCATGTGGTTGATCCTCTCTTCCGTGTTCTCAGTTGCCGGACGGGCGAGCGACTACTCGCCGCCCTCGTCGCCGCCGCCATCGCCGCCGTCGACGAACTGGCTGAGCCGGAAGATCACGAACTCCGCCGGCTTGACGGGGCTGATGCCGACCTCGCAGATGACCTGGCCGGCCTCGATGACCTCGGGCGGGTTGGTCTCGGCGTCGCACTTGACGAAGAACGCCTGGTCGGGCGACGTGCCGAACAGCGCTCCGCCGCGCCACATCATCGTCAGGAAGTTCGAGACCGACGCGCGCAGCTTCAGCCACAGGCGCTCGTCGTTGGGCTCGAAGACCGACCACTGCGTCCCCTCCATGAGCGTCTGGGAGACGAAGTTGAACAGCCGCCGGACGTTGATGTAGCGCCACTCCGGATCGCTGGACAGCGTGCGCGCGCCCCAGACCCGGATGCCGCGACCGCTGAACGCGCGGATGCAGTTGATCCCGAGCCGGTTGAGCTCGCCCTGCTCGACGGACGTCAGCTGGAAGCCCAGCGACGTCGCGCCCATCACCACCTCGTTGGCCGGCGCCTTGTGCACGCCGCGCTGGTCGTCGGTGCGCGCCCACACGCCGGCGACGTGGCCGGACGGCGGGACCATGATCGGCCGCTTGGAGAGCGGGTCGATGACCTCGATCCACGGCCAGTACATCGCCGCCATCTTGGAGTCATAGCCGGCCGTGTCCTTGCGCCACTCCAGGATCTCCTGGGGGATCATGTCCGGCGGCGTGTCGAGGATGCACATGCGGTCGCCGAGCGATTCGCAGTGCGCCATGAGCTTGCCCTGCGCGTCGCGGAATATCACGTCGTCGCCGTTGAGCAGCTTGACCGCGTCGGGGATGCAGACGATCGAGACCTCGTCGATGGCGACGAGCCCGCCCATCCCCTGACGGCGGGCGGCGTCGCCCTCGAAGTCCGTCGAGCTGATGTCGGCCGCCTTGGCGACCGGAGCGGCGAGCGTGTACTTGCCCGCCTTGGGCGCCTTCATCGCCTCGGGCAGGTTGCCGCCGGTCTCCTCGATCTTGATGAGCTTGGAGGCGGCGTTGACCTTCGTGCGCAGGTTCGAGCGCCCCTTCAGCGTCAGGCCCTCGTGCGTCTCGGTCTGGTCGCCGACGTTGACGATGATCTTGTAGGTCTTGTCCTCGGGCTTGGCGTCGTCGCCGCCCGGCTCCTCCTCGACCGTGACCGTGACCGAGCCGTCGACGCCGGGCAGCGCGACCGCGTTGAACGGCTCGACGCTCGCGTCGCCGGCGGCCGGCAGGGCGGCGCGCGCCGGTGGCGAGTCGCCGTTGCCGGCGCCGATCCGGATCACCCAGCACAGCGTTCCGCCGTTCTGGAAGAAGCCGTAGACGGAGTGCGCCAGGTACGCATCCGGCATGAACGGGCCGGCATCGGGGTTGGCGGGATCGCCGAAGATGTTCGCGAACTGGCTCCAGTTTGCGATCCGCATCGGCGTGTTGACCGGTCCACCGGGCGCGAGGCCGATGAACGCGGCGACGGAGGTGCTGACCCCCTCCAGCGGCTTCTGCGCTGACGGGATCTCCTCGACGTAGACGCCGGGGGTCAAATACGACGTGGGCATCGGGCTCCTTCTCTCCAGCTGGGACGGGGGGCCCGGATCTCACCGAGCCGTCGTCGCGCAACTCTCTTACGCGCGCGGTGCCCGGACCAGTGTCGGCCGGGCAGCACTTCGGGCAGAGTTAGCTCCGATCGCGCGCGCGCCTTGAGCACGAGGTCGAGCATCCCGCTCGGCACGGTCACCTCGGTGCTCGCCTCGCGCCCGTCGCGGTCGCGCACCTGCACCTCGTACGTCCCGCCCGCCACGCCCGGGATGCGGAAGCGCCCGTCGGCGTTGCTCGTCGTCATCCGCCCGAGGCCGGGCACCGCGACCCAGGCGTCGGCGACCGGCTCGCCGTCCTCGTCGCGCACGACGCCGCCGACGTGGGAGAGCTCCTGCACGCCGCCGCGCCGCCCGTCGGCCCCGAGGCCGGCGCGCACCGTCATCGTGCGCACGTCCGGGCCGCGCTCGACGACCATCCCGCTCTCGACGGAGAGCGTCACGACGTAGTCGAGCGCCGGCTTGTAGACGCCGCCGACCGAGCGCCAGAAGTCCGAGCGCTGCTCGGGGCGCTGGTCGCCGACCGAGGCGCTGACGCCGAAGCGCTGCGAGCCGTCGTCGAAGCGCGGGCCGAGCTGCCCGTCGAGGGTCGGGAACGCGTACAGGACGCCGAGCACCTGCGACAGCAGGCGATGCTCGTCGGCGACGGCCTTCGACCACGTCGTGATCGCGAAGATGCAGTCCACGCGCATGCCCGGCGGGCGCTCGTTCGCGCGCCCGTTGCCGCGGCCGCTGTCGGGACCCGACTGGCCGGGCTTCGTCGAGCGGCGGATGTCGCAGAGGAAGATGTTCACGGTCGGGCGCGTGAGCGTGCCCGCCCAATCGCTGGACGGCGTCTCGAACGAGACGTCGATGTCGTCGAAGCCGTGCCGGCGCAGCTGCGCGAGGATCAGGTCGCGCAGGCCGGCGTCGAGGTCGGCGATCATCGTGTTGGAGGGAACGTCGATCGTCGTGTTGCTCATGTGGGGGTGCCTCCCATTCGCACGAGATCGTGGAAGCGGTCGAAGTCGGCGGCCAGCGTCAGCCGCCCGTGCTTGGCGTACTCCATCGCGACGCCGCGGACGAGCTGCGTCATGCCGATCGCGCTGCCCTCCGAGGCGGCGAGCACCGCCGCGGCGATCGCCGCGTTGCGGATGCCGCCGCCGGACAGCTCGAAGCGCTCGGCGAGGAAGTCGAGCTCGACGTCGGGCGCGCGCGGCGCCTCCGGCGGCAGCAGCAGCTCCCACAGCCGCAGGCGGTACTCGGCGGTCGGGAACGGGAACTCGATGACGGCGTCCATCCGGCGCAGGAACGCGTCGTCGATGTTGCCGCGCATGTTCGTCGCCAGGACGATCGGCCCGTCGTGGCGCTCCATGCGCTGCAGCAGGTAGGCGGTCTGCAGGTTCGCGTAGCGGTCGTGGGAGTCCTGCACGTCGCTGCGGCGTCCGAACACGGCGTCGGCCTCGTCGAAGAACAGCACGGCGTTGGCGCCCTGCGCGGCCGCGAAGACGCGCTCGAGGTTCTTCTCGGTCTCCCCCAGCCATTTGGAGACGACGGTCGCGAGATCGATCCGGAACAGCTCGAGCCCGAGCTCGTTGGCGAGCACGCGAGCGGCGAGCGTCTTGCCCGTGCCCGAGTCGCCGGCGAACATCGCCACGAGCCCCTGGGCGCGGCCGGAGCGGCGGCCGAAGCCCCACTCGTCGAGTACGAGGTCGCGATGGCGCAGGAACGCCGCCAGCGAGCGCAGCAGCGTGAGCGGGCGCGTCGGGCAGGACGAGGTCATCCCAGCCGATGTCGGGCGCCATCGCGATCGCGAGATCGCCGAGGCTCGAGACCGACGCGGCGCGCGCGCCGTGCTCGACGTCGGCCTGCGACACGTGCGCGCGCCCGGCCGCGCTCGCCTGCGCGCCCGCGAGCCAGGCCCCGTCGGCGATCCGCGCCAGCGGCAGGCGGTGCGAGACGCTGATCGCCTCGGAGACCTCCGCGCCGCCCAGCGCCGCCGCCCAGATCGCGGCCCGCTCCACGCGCGAGGGCATCGCCACGGCGACGGCGATGACGGGAACGTGCTCGAGCGCCGGCAGCTCCTCGGCGCCCTCCAGGCAGAAGATGGCGCCGGGCACGAGCGTCAGGCGTTCGGCGAGCAGCGCGCGGTCGGCCGCCGCGAGCGTGCCGAGCCGGTCGACGACGAGCACGCGCTCCTCCAGCGTGGCCACGAGCACGGCGTCGCGCGCGAGCTCGGGGTCGGCGAGGTCGGGGCACGCGAGGCACGCCAGGCCGCGGCCGGCGGCGACGGCGATCGCCAGCGCGGCGTCGGGGCCGTGGACGGCGAACGGCGGGCGCGCCGGCGGCGCCTGCCCGAGCAGCCCGGCGATCTGGGCGAGCGCGTGCTCGCGACCGAACGGCAGCGGCGTCGGTGCCACGCGGCGCAGGCGCCCGCCGCAGGCGGGGTCGTCGATCGGGGCGCCGAGCAGGATTCCGGCCAGGCGGTCGGCCAGCACGAGCGGGCGGTCGGCGAGCGCCGTGCCCTCCGGCGCGGGCGGCAGGCGCACGGCGCCGAGCGCGCGCAGGCGCTCGTCGGGGCCGAGCACGACGAGGACGTCGGCGATCGACACGCCGCCGCCGGCGAGCAGCCGGGCGACCGCGCGCGGGGTCGCCGCGCCGGCGGGCGCCGCGGCCGGCGCGAGGCCGGCCAGCGCCGCGCCGAGCTGGGGCCACAGCTCGCGCAGCGCGACGGCGGCGAGGATCGCCGCCTCGAGCTCGTCGAGGCCGAGGCGCTCGGCGGCGAGCGCGAAGCGCGACTCCACGCCGGCGACGCCGCGTTCGGCACCGAGCGCAAGGTCGAAGTCGGTGAGCTCGTGCTCGCTGCCGTCGATCGTCGCCGCGCGCGCGGCGACGGCCGCGAGCGTCACGCGCTCGGGGGCGAGTTCGGGCACTGGGTCAGGCGCGGGCGCGGGCGCCGCTTCATCCACGCCTGCGATCTCACCCCTTGGCGCACGACACGGCAAGGGCCGGACGGGCGCACGATCGGGAGAACCGGGCAGATGTGGCCCGTTCACGGCTCCCACTTAGACGCCCGCTCGTACATGGACACCCCGTGTGCGCGGGCACACAATGCGTTCATGAGCAGCGAGCTGCATGAGGTCGTGGCCGAGCTTCCGCTCGCCGGGCTGCAGATCGTCGAGCACGACTCGGCGGTCGCCGCCTTCGTCGGCCTGGCACCGGCCGGTCCGCTGGACTGCCCGGTGCGCGTCGAGTCCTTCGAGGAGTTCGCAGCCGTGTTCGGCGATCCCGCCCAGCCGCTGGTCGGGCCGTACCTCGCGGGCGCCAAGCTCGCCCACGCGGTGCGCGGGTTCTTTCGCAACGGCGGGCAGCTGTGCTGGGTCGCGCGCGCCGCCGGGATGCCCGGCGAGGCGACGACCGACGGCCACCTCGCCGGCGGCGCCGGGCTGCGGCTGCTGGCCGCGCTCGACGAGCCGACGATCATCGCCGCGCCCGATGCGCACGCTCTCGCCGGCGGTGCCGACAGCGCGACGCTCGTGCAGCGCGAGCTCGTCCGGGTCTGCGAGCGCGTCGTCGGCCGGATCGCGCTCGTCGACATCCCGCCCCAGCTCGACCCCGAGGCCGCCCGGGCCTGGCGCGCGCAGTCGCACATCGACAGCCCGTCGGCCGCCGCCTACTACCCGTGGCTCGCCGTCTCCGATCCGGCCACCGGAGCGACGACCGAGACGCCGCCGAGCGGGCACCTCGCGGGGTTGTGGGCCCGGGTGGACGAACGTATGGGTCCGCATCAGGCGCCGACCGCCGAAGTCGTCCTGGCGACCGACGGACCGGTCACCGACGTGCGCGCCGCCGAGCAGCATCAGCTCAACCGGGCGGGCGTCAACTGCCTGCGCGCGTGGCCGGGACCGGAGCTGCGCGCGTGGGGAGCGTGCACGCTCTCGCTCGATCCGGAGCTGCGATATCTGCATCGCCAGCGGATCGTCGGCCACCTCGCGGCGTCGATCGCGCAGGGCACACGCTGGGCTTCTGAGGAAACCAACGACGCTCGGCTGCACGAGCGGCTGCGCACAGTGGTATCCGCCTACCTCGCCCAGGCATGGCGGGCGGGCGCGCTGCAGGGCGATGCGCCGGCGCAGGCCTACTTCGTCCGCTGTGACGACGAGCTCAACGACGCGCAGGCGCGCGCCGGGGGCGACGTCGTCGTCGAGATCGGTCTCGCGGTGCGCCGCGCGAGCGACTTCCGCGTGCTGCGGATCGCTCACCACGACGTTCCGGCTTGACAGCGCGCTGCGGCTGCGCGATTGTCGCGCCTAGCGTTCGGGCCCGCGGCAATGGATGCTGGCCCGGGATCACGGAGGTTGGTAGATGGACGTCGAGTGATTACGGGAGATCACATGGTTGTGGAAGTGCAGACACCAGCTCTCCGGCCATGTCGTCTACCTTGCTCCTGGAAATTATTCGGTTACTGGCAGCAGACGCACCCTGGGCACCTGTCGGCCTCGGTCTCGCCGGCGTGCAGCTGCACGATGAACTTGATCGCCGCGACGACGTCCTCGATGGTCAACGTCTGCTGGTCGAAGGCCTGCTCCAGACCCAGCTTCTTGTTGATCTTGTAGCGGCCGACCTTCGCGAGGTCGTAGCGCTTGGAGTTGAAGTAGTAGTTGTCCAGGAGCGTCTGGGCAGCCTCGCGCGTGGGCGGTTCGCCCGGACGCAGCTTGCGGTAGATGTCGAGCAGCGCGTCGTCCTGGCCGGAGGTGTGGTCCTTCTCCAGCGTGAGCATCATCGACTCGTACTGGCCGAACTCCTCGCGGATCTGCTCCTCGGTCCAGCCGAGCGCCTTGAGCAGCACGGTGACGTTCTGCTTGCGCTTGCGGTCGAGGCGTACGCCGACCATGTCGCGCTTGTCGATCTCGAACTCCAGCCACGCACCCCGCGACGGGATGAGCTTGGCGGTGTAGATGTCCTTGTCAGAGGTCTTGTCGGCGGCGCGCTCGAAGTAGACGCCCGGGGACCGGACCAGCTGGGAGACCACGACACGCTCGGTGCCGTTGATGATGAAGGTGCCCTTGTCGGTCATCAGCGGGAAGTCGCCCATGAAGACCGTCTGGCCCTTGATCTCACCGGTCTCGTTGTTGGTGAACTCCGCGGACACGTAGAGCGGGGCGGAGTAGGTGAAGTCCTTCTCCTTGCACTCGTCGACGGTGTTCTTCGGGTCGTAGAAGACCGGGTTCTCGAAGGAGAGCGACATGGTCCCCGAGAAGTCCTCGATCGGCGAGATCTCCTCGAAGATCTCCTGCAGACCGGACTTGGGGCTGACGTCCTCGCCGGCGTCGGCGCGCCGCTGCGACCTGGGCGTCCCAACCCTCGTTGCCGACCAGCCAGTCGAAGCTGCTGGTCTGGAGCGAGAGGAGCTTGGGAACCTCGAGAGGCTCGGAGATCTTCGCGAAGGAGATGCGGCGGGGGGCATGCTGACGTTGACGGTGGTGCTGGGGCGCGAGGCGGCCAAGAGGCGTCCTTCCAGAGGCTGGCTCGGTGCTGGGACTGAAGCCTGCCGTCGCCGCGAGGGGCAAAAAAGCCACGATCGACGTGAGGGCAGGCGCAACGAGCGAGACTAGCACTCGCTCACGGTGGGCACAACCGAGCGGAGCCGCCTTCGTCACCCTCGCGGTCAGGACCTTCATATGACCCGGCACGAGAGCCATCAGCGGCTCGTGAACGCACTGTGAAGCGTGACCTCACGGGTGCGGTCAGTCAAGCAACTCGCCCGGTTTGCTCCCGGGGGTCCGCCCCCGCCCGGCCCGGCGACCCTCAGAAGGAGAGGATGTCGGACACCTTCCAGGTGTCCCCCTCCTCGACCATGATGCATCTCCACGCGGTTCAGCGCCAGCTTCGGCTGGGCGGCGTCCGCGGTCAGCGTGGTCTGGTCGAGGAAGAGCAGCACGCGCACCTTGTCGACGCTGGCGGACACGACCGCGGAGCCCTGCACCTCGACGCTGACCTGGGCCTTGGACTCGGTCGCGGCATCGACCACGGCGGTGTCGAAGGTGCCGACGTAGTCCTTCGCGTACTCCGCGGTCATGAAGCGGGTCGCTGCGTCGCGATCCTCCTCCAACGTGCGGAAGTCGTAGGCCAGCACGGCGCCGGCGGCGCGCTCGGCCGAGGCCTGGGCAGCCCGTCCGGCGGCGGCCTCCTGGTCGGCCCGGTCGAGGTCGGCGACGCCGTCGGTGCCGAGCAGACCCAGCAGCATCAGGCCGACGTAGAGCAGCAGGACGACCAGCAGCGCGGTCAGGCCCAGCACCAGGCGGCGTCCTCCGGCGACGACGGCATGCCCGCGCCCCGGTGAGACGGGACGGTCCCGACCCCGACGAGCCAGCGCCACAGGGGTCTCGTCACGGTGGGTCGTGTCGCGACGCTTGAGCAGCGAGACCCGACCACCCGGACGCGTCCCGGTGCTGTCGGGGCCGGCCGGGTCCTCGGAGCCGTCGGGTCGCGCGGGCGGGGGCGTCGTACGCGCGTCACCCGGGCTCTGGGGCGGGGCGGCCGGGCCGCTCGTGGGACCCCGACGCTCGCCGGCGATGCGTCGACGGCGGGGGGTGGGCTGCTGGTTGCTCACGGCTCAGGCCTCTTCGAACTTGTCGACGAGCCACTCGCCGTCGGTCTTGACGAAGCTGATCTGCCACCGCCAGTGACGGACCACCTGCTGGCCGGAGGAGACGCGCTGGGCGTCGGAGACGACCAGCACCTGGGCGGAGTCGTCGTCCTGGTTGGCGATGCCGACCAACGGCACCTCGTCCTCGTCGGCGAGGACCTTGCCGACCGAGGACAGCTGCTGCTGCTCGATGCCGGTGATGACGTTCTGTGCGGCCTTCTCGAACTCGGTGCGGAACTTCGTCGACAGCAGCGGCGCGACCGAGTCGAGGTACTCCTGGGCCTGGTCGGCCTCGAAGGTGTTCCAGGTCTCGGTGAACCGCTCGGCGGCCTGGCGCAGCGCGACCTGGTCCTGGGCGCGCTGCTCGTTCTCGGCGGTGTCACCGCGTAGCCAGAACGTCACCCACACGGCGGCCACCAGGGCGGCCACGCAGAGCAGCGAGAGCGCGGTCGCGACGGACGGACTGGTGAGCACACCGCCGGTGCGGGTCTCCGGGGGACGGTCGGGGGTCAGGTCGTCGGTCATCGTGCGACCTCGCGGTCGCGGTCGCTCACTTCTCCGAAGCGAGCGGCTGGATCAACAACCACTTCCACGACTCCTTGCCCAACGCCTCGTGGGCGCCACCGGTGTAGGTCACGTCGCGCGACCCTGTCCGATCACCGTACGTGACCTTGCCCGACGCGGCGTCGTAGGTCGCCACAGCGGGGCCGGCCTCCCAGGGCGCCACCCGGTTGGCGTTCTGAGCACCACGGGCGTTGCTGAGGGACGCGGGCTCCGCACAGCGAGCCTGCTCGTTCATCGGGGCGTTGCCGCGCTCGGTGTTGGGGTCGCGCTCGTTGGTGCTCTGGTAGCCGTTGGTACAGGCCTTCGGAGCCTGCTCCATGATCAGCCCGAAGTGAGCGTTGTTCACGTTGCCCTCGCGCGCGTTGACCACGAAGCCGCCGGCCACCACGTAGGGGTACATGATCAGCACCATCTCGATGCCGGGCAGGTGGCGCAGCTGCACCTCGCCGGTCGTCACGAGGTTGTTGATCAGCTTGCCGAGGTTGACCTCGTTGTCCTCCAGGAAGGTGCGCAGCTGGGTCGCCGTCGCGCTGCCGCTCGCGATGACCCGACGCAGGTCGGGGTCGCTGGCGGCCAGGGTGTCGGAGAACAGCGCCAGGTCGCGGGCGAAGGTCCGGATGGCCGACGCCTTGTCGAGCTGGGTGCCCAGCACGGTGTTGCTGTCGCGGATGAGCTGCCGGGTGACCTCGAAGTTGGCGTCGGCGGTCTCGATGAAGGACGTCGAGCTGTCGATCAGCAGCCCGAGGTCGTCACCCCCGTCGGCGAAGGCCTTGCCGAACTCGCTGATGACGGTGCGGAAGTCGTCCTTCGGGATCGAGTTCACGAGCGCCTGGGTGTCGGTCAGCCACGTCACGGTGGAGATCGGGATCTCGGTGTTCGACTGCTCGATGGTCGAGCCGTCCTCCAGGTAGGGCTCGGAGTCGGACTTGGGCTGCAGCTCGACGTACTGCTCGCCGACGGCCGAGCGGTTGCCGACCAGCGCCTTGGCGTCGGCAGGGATGTCGTCGTTGCCGTTCTCGATGTCGAGGGTCACGTCCACACCCTCGTCGGTGACCTCCATGGTGCCGACGCGCCCGATGGTGACCCCTCGGTAGGTGACCTCGGCGCCCTCGAAGATGCCGCCGCTGTCCTCGAAGCTCGCGGTGACCGCGTAGGAGCGGTCGAGCACGAGACGGTCGAGCTTGGCGTAGCGGGCGCCGACGTAGGTGACGCCGAGGAGCGCGATGATCACGAAGATCACGAGCTGCTTCTTGGTGCGTGCGGTGATCATCGGCGGTCCATCCCCTGCACGAGGAGGCCGGCGAGGCCGAAGATACGGCGCTCGCGGACCTGCTGCTCGGTCATCGGCTCACCAGGCGCCGCGCGGCCGAGGCCGCCACCCGGCAGCTTGACGCCGCCCCCTCCGTTGCCGCCGCCACCCCCACGGATCGGGTTGCGGACGGGCGGGTCGTTGAGCACGTCTCTCGGGTCCGGGACCTCAGGCAGGCCGTCACCGGGGATGAGCGTGTCCACCTCATCGGGCAACTCTTCCTCGATCAGCGGCAAGGTGCCCACGATCTCGGACAGGTCGAGCTGGAGCTCGGCGTCGAGGTTGGTGTAGTCACCCATCTGCAGGTCGCGCGCCTGCTGCGGGTTCTTGCCGACCACCCCGTCGATGAAGGGGAAGGTGAGGACGATCTGGAGGCTGTTGACGAAGTCGTCGCCGGACTTCGCGAGCTCGGTCAGGACCGGGGCGAGCGAGTTCAACGACGTGATGGTGCCGGCCTTGGATGCCTGGATGACCCGGGTGCCGACACCGCTCAGCCGCGCCAGGGCCTCCAGCATCTTCACGAGGTCGTCACGCTGGCTGTTGACGGAGGCGATGGCCGAGGGCAGCTCGTCCAGGGCGAGGTCGAGGGTGTCGGTCTCCTTGTTGAGCGCGATGGCGAGGGAGTTGACGTTCTCCAGGGCCCGGACGATGCCCTCCTTGCCCTCGTCGAGGCCGCCCATGAGGGTCGCGAAGCGACGAAGGCTGGACTTGACCTCGTCCTCGCGTCCGCCGAGCGCTGCGTTGAGCTCCTCGGTCACGATCTTGAGCTGGCCGACACCACCGCCGTTGAGGAACAGCGACAGCGCGCCGAGCACCTCCTCGACCTCGGGGTTGCGGCCACTGTCCTCGAGCGCGATGGTGTCGCCGTCCTCGAGCTTGCCCTGAGGCTCCCCGGTGGGCGGGGCCAGGTCGACGAACTTCTCGCCGAGCAGGCTGGTCTGGCGGATGCCTGCGATGGCGTTGTCCGGCAGCTCGACGTCACCGCGCACGAGCAGGGTGACCTCGGCGACGTAGCCGTCGAGCTGCACGTCGTCGACGCGGCCGACCGAGATGTCGTCGACCTTGACCGCCGACTGCGGCACCAGGTCGAGCACGTCGCGGAACTGGACCGTCACCTCGTACGGGTTGTCCCCCAGGTCGGCGCCGCCGGGCAGCGGCAGGCTGTAGACGGAGAACTCGCACCCGCTGAGCAGCAGGGCGCCTGCGCCTGCGAGCGCAGCGAGTCGGGTACGGCGCAGGGCGCTCATCGGGGGACCTCCACGAGTCCGGCCAGGCTGGTGTCGATCGGCTCGATCTCGATCACGGTCGCGGAGGCCCGCGACACCGAGCTGGTGGCGCCCGCTCGTGGCGCGATACCGAGCAGGCCACCGCCGCCACCGCCGCCACCGCCGCCGCCGCCGCCCTCGATGGCGCCCGGGGTCAGCTCGACGCCGAGATCGGTGAGGATCTGCTCGATCCCGGTGCAGGCCGTCCCAGCGGGCTTGGCCGGCTGGATGAGCGTGCACAGGGCGCCGAGTGGGTCCTGCTCGATCTCCGCGATGTTCTCGCCGAGGTTGCTTCGGGTGTCGAGCGTGCCGGCGGCCGGGTTGTAGGTGTGGAAGAGGTTGGACAGCGCCGTGGGGGCCGCGGACAGCACCTCGTCGAGGGCGGCCCGCTGCTTCACCAGGACGTCGGTGACACCGACCAGGCCCTTGATGTTGCGCGAAAGAGCGTCCTTGTTCTCCTTGACGAAGCCCGAGACGGCTTCGAGGGCCACGCCGAGGTTGCGCAGCGCCGCAGCCAGCTCCTCACGCTCCCCCTCCAGCACAGTGGAGGCCGAGGCGAGGCTGTCGTTGAAGTCGCGGACGGTCTGGTCGTTGTCGGCCAGAGCCTTGACGAACCGCTCGATCTCGGTGGCGGTGCTGAACAGCGCCTCCTTGTTGTTGTCGAGGGTCCGGGTGAAGCGGCTGAGGTTCGTGATGGTCTCGTTGAACTTCTCGCCCTGTCCGCCGAAGTTGTCGGCGGTGACCTCGAGCAGGCGCGACAGTGCGCCCTCCTTGTTCGCCCCGTTCGGTCCCAGGCCCACGGCGAGCTCGTCGAGGTACTTGTAGATGTCGTCGAGCTCGAGCGGGACGGCGGTGTCGCTCATGTCGAGCGTGGCGCCGTCCTCGAGCTTCTTCCCGCCGGTGTAGGCCGGGGTGAGCTGGATGTAGCGGTCACCGACGACCGAGGGGGCCACGACGACCGCCTTGGCGTCGGCAGGCACCTCGATCTCGGGGTCGTAGCTCATCTCCACCTCGACGGTGGTGCCAGCGGGGGTGACGGTGTCCACCTGGCCGACCGGGACGCCGAGGATGCGCACCGCGGAGCCCTCGTAGATCGACACGGTGCGCGGGAAGCTCGCGGTCAGCCGGGCGTCGTCGGACCCGGGGCGCAGGAACACCACGGCGAGCGCGATCACCATGAGACCGGCGATTGTCAGAGCGACGATCCGACCGGCGCCACCGCTGAGGGAGGGAAGCGACGGCATGTCAGCGACCTCCCGTCGCGGGCACCGGCGGGACGTTCTTGATGATCGTGTCGAACCACGGCCCGTTACCCAGGGTGTTGGCGAACACCCGGTAGAACGGCGCCATCAGCCGCAGGCTGGCGTCGAGGTTCTCGCGGTTGGCGTTGAGCGTGTCCACCACTGTCTCCAGGTTGTCCAGCGCCGGGCGCAGGTCGGCACGGGTGTCGCGCACGAGGCCGGTCAGCTGCTTCGAGAGCTGCGAGGTCGCCACCAGCAGGTCGTGCACGGAGTCGCGGCGGGCCACCAGGGCACGGAAGAGCACGTCGCCGTCCTCCATCAACGTGATGATGTCCTCCTTGCGGTCCCCCAGCACGCCGGAGACCTTCTTCAGGTTGAGCAGCAGCGTGTTCAGCTCCTCGTCCTTCTCGGCGACGTTCGCCGAGAGGGCGGAGACGCCGCGCAGCGCGGCCCGGAACTCATCAGGCGTGTTCTGGGTGAGGTCCGCCATCACGTTGAGGGAGTCGCCGAGCTGCTCGGTGTCGATGCCTTCGGAGCGCTCCGCGAGGCCCTCGAAGACGTCGACGACGTCGAACGGCGAGTTGGTCCGCTCCACCGGGATCGTCGCGCCCTCCTCGAGCTGCCCGTCGCCGGCCGGCACCAGCGCCACGAACATCGACCCAAGGATCGTCTTGACCTTGATCGCGGCCTCGGTCTCCTCGCCGAACTCGGCGTTCTTCACCTGGAAGCCGACCTTCACCTCGTCGCCGTCGAGCTCGATGCTGCGGACCTTGCCGACGCGGACGCCGGCGATCCGGACCTCGTCGTTGGCCTTGAGCCCGCCCGCCTCGCTGAAGCTGGCGTAGTAGGTGTCGCCTCCGCCGACGACCGGCAGGTCGCCGGCCTTGAAGGCCGTGACCATCATCGCGGCGATCACTGCGATGCTGATGGCGCCGATGGTGACGGGGTTGCGCTCCCGGAACGGAGTGCTCATGCGTGCGCTCCCCTCGAGGTCTCGGTCGTGGGCGGGGTGGGTTCGTCGGTGCGAGTGGTGTCGGCGCTCATCCGATGTTGCACCTCGCCGCCTCTGTCCCGCCCGGTGGGTACTCCGGGACCTTGATGGGGTCCACTCCCTGGGCGATCCGCACCGAACCGCTGAAGTCACAGAGGTAGAAGTTGAACCACGAGCCGTAGATCGCGGTGCGTCCCACCTTGGTCAGCTTGATCGGGAGCACCTTGAGGGCGCGGTCGAGCTCACCGCGGTTCTTGGCGATGTTGCCGGCGACCGTGCGCAGCTGCGTGATGTCGCGCGAGAGGCCCGGGCGGATCCCAGTGACGAGGTCGGCCGTCTGGACCGTGAGGTCCGAGATGGAGTCCAGGGAGCCGAGGATGGCCTCGCGGTCGTCGGTGAGACCGCCGATGAACCGACGGAACTGGATGATCAGGTCCGACAGCTCCTGGTCGCGGTCGCCGACCGTCACCAGTGTCGTGTTCAGGTTGGAGATGAGGTCGCTCACCAGTTCGTCGCGCGCAGCCAGCGTGTTGGTGACCGAGGCCGTGCTGTCCAGCAGCGACTCGATGGTGCCGCCCTCGCCCTGGAAGACCTGGATGAGCTCCATCGAGAGCTTGTTGACGTCCGCGGGTGTCAGTGCAGAGAACAGCGGCTTGAACCCGTTGAAGAGCACCGTCAGGTCGAGGGCCGGGCTGGTCCGCTCCATCGGGATCGTGTCGTTCTCCTCGAGCTCGGCCTGACCACCCGTGCCCTCCGTGAGAGCGATGTAGCGCTGGCCCACGAGGTTGCGGTACCGGATCGTGGCGTAGGTGCTCTCGGTGAGGCGGCTGTCGTCGGCGACGTCGAACTCGACGATGGCCTGCGACTTGTCGTAGATCTCGACGCCGCTGACCGTGCCCACCTTGACGCCGGCGATGCGGACGTCGTCACCCTTCACGACGCCGGTGGCGTCGGAGAAGACAGCCTTGTAGTCCGTGGTCGCGCCAAAGCTGATGTTGCCGATCGTGATCGCCAGCAGCGTCGTGGCCAGGGTCGTGACGACGATGAAGATGACAAGGCGGATCGAGTCGCCGGTGGTCTTCTTGTCGAGCAGCTTCATCGGACGCTCACCCCCTTGCCCTGGGCCAGCGAACCGATGAGCAGGGTGGTCACGTCGGGGACCTCGCTGACGGGGCGCCCCATCGCGGCGGCGGCGGCCAGGTCGATCACGTCCTTCTGTGCCTGGGTGCCGATCACGGAGTCGCCGACGGCCACGCGCTTGCCGAGCGGGTAGTTGACGCCGTCCCGGATCTGCGGCGAGGTGAGGGATCGGGGCGGCAGGTTCTCCTGGGAGTACTTGCCGTTGATGGAGGCGTACATCTCCCCGCAGAACGGGAACGGACCACGGCTGTCGGTGAACCGCGGCTGGTCGCCGGCGTTGTAGCCCCGGGGCTGTGGCACCGTCTCGAGCTTGATGTGCAGGGTCTTGTCGCGGAACGCGCTCTCGTTCGGCGCGATGCTGGCCACCGCCCCCCGCAGGAAGCACCGGTACTCGGGCGAGTAGCGGGCCAGCAGGGGCAGGATCCGCGCGCCCTGGTTCGACAGCGTGATGATGTTGTCGCCGTTCTCCTCCAGGAAGCCCCGCGTGGTGTCGGCGAAGCCGGCCACGTCGTCGAAGAGGACCTCGACGCGGTCCTCCTCGCTCTCGAAGGTCTGGGTGGTCTTGACGGTGTTGCGCAGCAGCCGGGCCAGCTCGGGCACGACGTCCTCGTAGACCCCGGAGACCTTGCCGAGCCGGTCGAGGCTCTCCACCAGCGCCGGAACCTCGGGGTTGAACTTGCGGAGGTAGGAGTCGAAGGTCTCCAGGCCCTCGCCGAGCTTGTCGCCGCGGCCCTCGAGCGCGGTGGCGATCGCGTTGAGGGTGACGTTCAGGTCGCCCGGACGCACGGCGCGCAGCAGCGGGAAGAGGTCGTTGAGGACTTCCTCGACCTCGATGGCCACCTCGGACCGCTTGATGACCGCCCCCACCGCGATGGGCTCGGCACCGGCCGCCTCGCCGTCGGGCACCTCGAGGGACACGAACTTCTCGCCGAACAACGTCTTGGGCAGGATGCGTCCGGTCACGTCGGCCGGCACCGAGTCCCGCATGTCGGGGAAGAGACCGAGCGTCAGCTTGGCGCCGTCGCCGTCGGTGGTGGTCTCGAGCACCTCACCCACGATCACCCCGCGGATCTTGACGTCCGCGCGGGCGGGCAGCGACAGGCCGATCTTCGAGGACTGGAGCGTGACCTCGTCGTACGGGGTGAACTTCTTGGTGAACACCGCGTAGGTCATGTACACGAAGAGCACGCAGAGCGCCAGGAACGTCACGCCGAAGACGCGCGCCTTGAGAGTCTTACCGAGACTGGGCATGTGTCCTCACCCCGCCAACCGCACGGTCGTGGTCGTTCCCCAGATGGCCATCGAGAGCAGCAGGTCGATCACGTTGATGGCCACGATCGACGTCCGGACGGCCCGGCCGACCGCGACGCCGACGCCGGCGGGGCCACCGGAGGCGGTGTAGCCGTAGTAGCAGTGGATGAGGATGATCACGATGGCGAAGACCAGCACCTTGCCGAAGGACCAGAGCACGTCTCCGGGTGGTAGGAACAGCTCGAAGTAGTGGTCGTAGGTGCCGGCGCTCTGGCCGAAGAACTGGGTGACGGTGAGACGCGTCGCGAAGTACGACGACATGAGGCCGACCACGTAGAGCGGGACGATCGCGATGAGTCCGGCGATGATGCGCGTGGTCACCAGGAACGGCAACGAGGGGATGGCCATCACCTCGAGGGCGTCGATCTCCTCCGAGATGCGCATGGCGCCGAGCTGGGCGGTGTAACCGCAGCCCACGGTCGCGGCCAGGGCGATGCCCGTGACGAGCGGGGCGATCTCGCGGGTGTTGAAGTAGGCGGACACGAAACCGGTGAACGCAGACGTGCCGATCTGGTTCAGCGCGGCGTACCCCTGGAGACCGACCTCGGTGCCGGTGAAGAACGCCAGCATCGTGATGACGCCGACCGTGCCGCCGATGACGGCCAGTGATCCCGAGCCGAGGGTGACCTCGGCCAGGAGGCGCATGATCTCCTTCTTGTAGCGGCGCACCGCGCGCGGCATCCACGCGACCGCGGTGACGTAGAACTTCAGCTGCTCGCCGAGCGTGTCGATGCTCTTGAGCGGCTTCTGGGCGATTGCCTTCACGTCTGCCATGGCGACTCCCCCTAACCCGTCTTCGGTGGAACGAGCTGGAAGTAGATGGCGCTCATCACGAAGTTGACGACGAACAGCAAGATGAACGTGATGACGACCGACTCGTTGACGGCGTCACCCACCCCCTTGGGACCTCCGGCGGCGCCCATGCCCTTGTAGGCCGCGACGATGGCCGCGATGAGGCCGAAGATCAGGGCCTTGGCCATGCCTTGCCACAGATCTGGAAGCTGGGCGAGCGCGGTGAAGCTCGCCAGGTAGGACCCTGGTGTCCCGTCCTGGAGGATCACGTTGAAGACGTAGCCGCCCATCACACCGACGACGCTGACCAGGCCGTTGAGGAAGACCGCGACCATCATGCAGGCCAGGACGCGGGGCACCACGAGGCGCTGGATGGGGTCGATGCCGAGCACCATCATGGCGTCGAGCTCTTCACGGATCTTGCGCGAACCGAGGTCCGCTGCGATCGCGGACCCGCCGGCACCGGCGATCAGCAGCGAGGTCGCGATCGGCCCGGCCTCCCTGACCACCGCGAGCACCGACGCCGACCCGGTGAAGGACTGGGCGCCGAACTGCTTGATCAGACCGCCGACCTGCAGCGCGATGACCGCACCGAAGGGGATGGCGACCAGGGCCGTCGGGACGATCGTGACCGAGGCGATGAACCACGCCTGCTGCAGGAACTCCCGCAGCTGGAAGGGTCGCTTGAAGAGCCCCTTGCCGACGTCGAGGCCGAAGGCGAAGAGTCCGCCTGCGGTGCCGATCGGGCGCAGCACGCGCGCCGAGGTGAGTGAGGCCATGAGGTCACATCGCCCCGGCGTTCTGGTCCTCGAAGGATCCCGGGGGCGGCGTGACGCCGTTCTCCTTGCACCACGCACCCGGCTCACGCTGGCTGCGGCGGGGCTTGCCGTTGGTGGGCTCGATCTGGAGCGGGATCGGCGGCAACGCCGGCAGCTCCTGGTCCTTCTCCGCCTCGAGCTCGTCGGCGTCCTTCTCCTCGGACATGCCGATGGGACCGACGCGCTGGGCGTTCAGGAACTGGCGCACCACCGGCTCCTCGGAGGACAGGAGCATCTCCCGCGGACCGAACATCGCCAGGTGCTTGTGGTAGAGCAGACCGATGTTGTCGGGCACCGTGCGGGCGGTGTTGATGTCGTGGGTGACGATGAGGAACGTCGCGTCGATCTGCGCGTTCAGGTCGACGATGAGCTGGTTGAGGAACGAGGTGCGGACCGGGTCGAGGCCGGAGTCCGGCTCGTCGAAGAGCACGATCTCGGGCTCGAGCACGAGCGCCCGCGCCAGGCCGGCGCGCTTGCGCATGCCGCCGGAGATCTCGCCGGGGAGCTTCATCTCTGCCCCGACCAGACCGACGAGGTCCATCTTCTCCATGACGATGTTGTTGATCTCCGACTCGCTCTTCTTGGTGTGCTCGCGCAACGGGAAGGCGACGTTGTCGTAGAGGTTCATGGAGCCGAACATCGCGCCGTCCTGGAAGAGCACGCCGAAGAGCTTGCGGACCTCGTAGAGGTCCTTCTCCGAGCAGCTGGCGATGTCGAGGCCCTCGATGATGATCTTGCCGTTGTCGGGCTTCAGCAGACCGATGAGGGTCTTGAGGAAGACGGACTTGCCGGTGCCGGACGGCCCGAGCATCACGCAGATCTCGCCGGCGGGGATCGTCAGGGTCACGTCACCCCAGATGAGGTCCTTGCCGAACGACTTGGTGAGGTGCTCGACCTGAATCTCGACGCCCACGGCGATCTCCTCTGCTGACAGGTGGTGTAGCGACTACGCGGGTCGGCGCTGTGGTCACGGTCACAGCGGGGGCCAGCGTACTAACGAGTAACTCACCGGCAGGTTACGGCCCCGACCCCCGAACGCTAAGCGAAATCCTCAGATGTGTCAGACGTTCGCCCCAGGTGGGGACAACAGGGAGGGACAGTCCTTCCGGACCGGTGCGGGTGCGGTCCGCACGAGTGACAACGCAGTCGAGCGGTGGGCACCCGGAGGTGCCCACCGCTCGTCGGCGTACGGCTGTGCGGAAGCTGTGCCGAGGGCCTCCGGGGAGACCCTCAGCGCGGCGTCACTTGACGGAGACGGACGCGCCGGCAGCCTCGAGCTGCTCCTTGGCCTTCTCCGCGGCTTCCTTGGAGACCTTCTCCAGGATCGCCTTCGGAGCGGCCTCGACCAGCTCCTTGGCCTCCTTCAGACCGAGGCTGGTCAGCGCCCGGACCTCCTTGATGACGTTGATCTTCTTCTCGCCGGCGGCCTCGAGGACGACGTCGAACTCGTCCTGCTCGACGACCTCCTCGGCGCCGGCGCCACCGCCGGCCGGGGCGGCAGCGACGGCGGCCGGAGCCGCGGCGGTCACGCCGAAGGTGTCCTCGAACTGCTTCACGAACTCGCTGAGCTCCAGGAGGGTCATCTCCTTGAAAGCGTCGAGCAGCTCGTCGGTGCTGAGCTTCGCCATGATGGCTTCCTTTCCTTGCGTTCAGGTGCGTTGCTGTGGTCCGACCGGGATCGGCCGGACCGGTGGGTGGTGGGTCAGGCCTCGGTCGAGGCGGCTGCCTCGTCGTCGGCGGGCGTCTCGGTGGAGGTGGGCTCCTCCGCGACGGGCTCCTCCGCGACGGCCGCCGGCTCGCCGGCACCACCCTGGAGGATCGAGGGGTCCTGCTCGGCCTTCTGCTGCAGGGCCGCCGCGACACGGGCGGCCTGCGCCAGGGGAGCCTGGAACAGGGCGGCAGCCTGGCTGAGCGAGGCGAGCATGCCGCCCGCGAGCTTGGCCAGGAGCACCTCGCGCGACTCGAGGTCAGCGATCTTGCTGATCTCGGAGACGTCGATGGTCCTGCCGTCGAGATATCCGCCCTTGATGATCAGGGCGGGGTTGGCCTTGGCGAAGTCACGCAGGCCCTTGGCCGCCTCGACCACGTCGCCGTTGATGAAGGCGATGGCGGTCGGGCCGGTGAGCAGGTCGTCGAACCCGGCGACCCCGGCCTCCTTGGCGGCGATCTGGGTGAGGGTGTTCTTCACCACGGCGTAATGGGCGTTCTCGCCGAGCGAGCTGCGCAGATCCTGCAGCTGCTTGACGGTCAGCCCGCGGTACTCGGTCAGCACAGCGCCGGTCGACTCCTGGAACGAATCCACGAGCTCCGCGACGGCTGCTGCCTTGTCTGGCCGCGCCATGGGTCTCCTTCCGCGGTTACGGTTCACGGACCAGAGACGGACTCCCGACGCCGTCCGGCAAGCCGGGAGACGACGAACGCCCCGGCACAGGGGGCACGGGGCGTGGATCTCCGCGAGGCGGAGCACTCGGTGTCACCTGCGCTGGTCGCCCGCGGTGCGGGGCCTTCGACCGACGAGCCCGGGAACGGGCGCGCCGACAACCGGCGGTCTCTGGAACAGGTCACAGCGTACGCCGAGCGCGACGTCGCGACCAAATCGGGCGCCGGTCGCCCCCGGATCCACCCCGCACCACCTCCGGTTCTGTTTCCATGGGGACCGTGGACGAGTCACCGGTGGACCTTCAGCTCCAGTCGCTCAGCGACACCATCGCGCAGGCCGACCGGCGGGTCCGTGCCGGGTCCGACGCACCCGAACGGGTCTGGCCCACCGGCTTCGACGTCCTCGACGCCAACCTGCACGGCGGGTTCCGCAGCGGTGACCTCGTCCTGCTCGGCGGACCGCAGGGCATGGGGAAGACGACTTGGGCCCTGCAGGTGGCGCGCAACGTCGCCCGCCAGGGTCGTCCGGTCGTCTACTTCTGCTACGAGCACGACCAGCCCGCGATGCTGGTGCGGCTCGTGGCCCTCGAGGCCGGTCTCATCGGTGGCATCGACGCTCCCAGCGTCAGCCAGGTGCGCTCGATCTTCGAGACCACCGACGGGCTCGGGCTCTCCCTCGACGAGCGGCTCGACGACACCACCGGCGGCGGCGAGGCGCTCGAGGTCGTCCGCGAGTACGCCGACCGCCTCCGCATCCACCGGTCCTCCGGCGGTCGCACCACGCTCGACACCATCAAGCGCACCGTCGGCGAGGTGGCCGACCAGCACGGCGCCGCACCGTTGGTCGTCCTCGACTACCTGCAGAAGGTCCCCGTCCCCGACGCCCCCTCCGAGGACGAGCGCATCACCCGGGTCGTCGAGGAGGTCAAGGACCTCACCCTCGACCTCGACCTGCCCGCTCTGTGCATCGTCGCCTCCGACAAGGAGGGCATCGGCGCCGGGAAGCGGATGCGCGTGGCCAACATCCGCGGCTCCTCGGCACTGGCCTACGAGGCCGACACGGTCCTGATGCTCAACAACAAGTTCGACGTCGTGGCGCGCCACCACCTGGTCTACGACAGCGGCAACGTCGAGCGCTTCCGCCACTGGGCCGTGCTGACCGTCGAGAAGAACCGCAGCGGGCTGACCGGCGTCGACATGGAGTTCGCCAAGCGCTTCGAGCAGTCGCGCTTCGAGACGCACGGGCAGCTGGTCCGCGAGAAGCTCGTCGACGAGCGGGTGTTCATCGAGTAGCTGCTCGTCGGGGTGCTGGAGCTGGGGGCGCCTCCCGGATGGTGGGCGGAGGCTGGACCTGCGACCACACCCCGCAGCGCGCGTCACGTCGGAACCGACGTCAGGCGGGTGGCCCCACGTCGGTAACGACGCCAGGACTGCCACGGACCCCTCTGGAGCGGCCTCACGTCGGTACCGACACCAGGCAGCCGTCCGTACGTCGGTAACGACGCCAGGCGGGTGGCCCCACGTCGGTAACGAGCGCTGCCACGGACCCCGGAGCGGCCTCACGTCGGTAACGACGCCCAGGCGGGTGGCCCCCACGTCGGTGACGACGTACGGACGTGACGACGTACGGACGTGACGACGTACGGACGTGACGACGTACGGACGTGACGACGGCCCCGAGCGTGTCGCTCGGGGCCGTCGTCGATCAGCGTGCGGAGACTCAGGCCTCGTCGGTCTCGGCGACGTTGCGGGTGCGGTTCGGGTCGACGGGGATGCCGGGGCCCATGGTGGTGGAGACGGTCACCTTGCGGATGTAGCGGCCCTTGGAGCTGGCCGGCTTGAGCCGCAGCACCTCGTCGAGGGCAGCGGCGTAGTTCTCCGCGAGCTGGGTCTCGGAGAAGGAGGCCTTGCCGACGATGAAGTGCAGGTTCGCGTGACGGTCCACGCGGAACTCGATCTTGCCGCCCTTGATGTCGTTGACGGCCTTGGCGACGTCCATGGTGACGGTGCCCGTCTTGGGGTTCGGCATGAGGCCGCGGGGGCCGAGCACCTTGCCCAGACGAGCGAGCTTGCCCATCATGTCGGGGGTCGCGACCGCGGCGTCGAAGTCGAGCCAGCCGCCCTGGACCTTCTCGATCATGTCGTCGCCACCGACGAAGTCGGCGCCGGCCTCACGGGCGGCCTCGGCCTTGTCGCCGTTGGCGAAGACCACGACGCGAGCGGTCTTGCCGGTGCCGTGGGGCAGGTTGACGGTGCCGCGGACCATCTGGTCGGCCTTGCGCGGGTCCACGCCGAGACGCATGGCGACGTCGACGGTCTCGTCGAACTTCTTCTTGCTCGTCGTCTTGGCCATCGTGATGGCGGTCAACGGGGAGTAGAGCTCGTCGCTGTCGACGCTCTTGGCGGCCTCGCGGTAGGTCTTGCTGCGCTGCATGGTCTGGTTCCTCTCACCAGGTCGTGGTCAACGGCCGCAGAGCGGGCCTGCCACTGATCTCTCCCCGACGCAGGGTCGCGCCGGAGTCGTGCGGGTCGTGCGTGCCGGCAGGGCCGGTCAGCCCTCGACGGTGACACCCATGGAGCGGGCGGTGCCCTCGACGATCTTCATCGCGGAGTCGACGTCGCGCGCGTTGAGGTCGGGCATCTTGCCCTCGGCGATCTCGCGCACCTGGTCCCGGGTCAGCTTGCCGACCTTCTCCTTGTGCGGGACGCCGGAGCCCTTCGACAGGCCGGCGGCCTTCTTGATGAGCTCGGCAGCCGGAGGCGTCTTGGTGACGAAGGTGAAGCTGCGGTCCTCGAAGATGGTGATCTCGACGGGGATGACCTGGCCGCGCTGCTGCTCGGTGGCGGCGTTGTAGGCCTTGCAGAACTCCATGATGTTGACGCCGTGGGGGCCCAGGGCCGTACCCACCGGGGGTGCGGGGGTGGCCGCGCCGGCGTTCAGCTGCACCTTGACGAGTGCGGCGATCTTCTTCTTCTTCGGAGGCATTGCTCTCTTCTCTCTCTCGTGGTCATCGCGGGGGTTGGGCCCCTGCCACTACCTGCTGGGTGCTGGGTCGTGCTGGGTCGTGCTGGGTTGCGCAGTGCTGGTCAGACCTTCTGGATCTGGCTGAAGCTCAGCTCGACCGGGGTCTCGCGGCCGAAGATCTCGACAAGAGCCTTGACGCGCTGCGACTCGGCGTTGATCTCGGTGATGGTGGCGTGGAGCGTGGCGAAGGGCCCGTCGACGACCATGACGGAGTCGGAGACGTCGAAGTCGGCGACCTCGACCTTCTTCTTCGACGGGGTCTGGGCGCTGCCTCCGCCGCTGGCGGCGGCCTCGGACTGCTCCGCGGCGGCGACGACGGCGGGCGCGAGCATCTTCTCGACCTCGTCGAGGCTCAGCGGCACCGGCTGCTGGCTGTGGCCGACGAACCCGGTCACCGACGGGGTGTGACGCACGGCGGCCCATGACTCGTCGGTCAGGTCCATGCGCACGAGCACGTAGCCGGGCAGGACGGTGCGGCGGACCAGCTTGCGCTGGCCGTTCTTGATCTCCGCGACCTCCTCGGTCGGGACGACCACCTCGTGGATGTAGTCCTCCATGTTGAGCGAGGTGATGCGGCTCTCGAGGTTGGTCTTCACCCGGTTCTCCATGCCGGAGTAGGTGTGGACCACGAACCAGTCGCCGAACTTGTTGCGCAGGGTCTCGCGGAACTCCTCCAACGGGTCGACGACGACGTCCTCGACGTCCTCGTCGACCGCCACGGCAGCGTTGTCGTCGAGGTCGCCCTCGAGCTCCGGGGTCGCGTCGGCGATATCGGCGGCGGTGGCGGCGAGACCGCCCTCACCCTCCGCGGCGAGGTCCGCCGGGTCGTCGTCGGCGTCGTCGGCCTCGGTCGCGGGAGCGTCGGCGAGGATGTCCTCGGCGATCTCCTCGGCGGAGACGCCGGCGGGGTCGGCCTCGGCCTCGGTGACGGCGTCGACCTCCTCGATCACGCCGTCGGCCGAGTCGTCAACGGCCGGGGGCTGTTCGTCGTACGGCTGCGACACGGTTGTCAGTCACCTTCATTCGATCGGGATCGGGCTCAGGGCCCGTCGTTGGCTGCTCCGGACGGAGCGGCGTACGTCGTCTGCCTCTCGCCTAGGCGAAGAGGGCGAACATCAGCTTGCCGAAGCCCAGGTCGAGCAGGGAGACCAGCGTCATGACCACGACCACGAACACCAGCACCACCCAGAAGTAGGTGACGAGCTGCGGCCGTGTGGGCCACACGACCTTGCGGAGCTCGGCCACGACCTGGCGCAGGAAGAGCGAGAGACGGCTGATCGGGTTGCCGCGACGTTCCTGCTGTGACACGGACTGGTCCGTCACCGCTGATCACACCCTCTCGTTCGTCGGTCTGCTTGTCCTGGTGGACCTGGTGGTCCTGGCCTCCGGGGTCCGGGGAGTCCGGCCGGTGGAGCAGGGCACGAGGGACTTGAACCCCCAACCTTCGGTTTTGGAGACCGATGCTCTGCCAGTTGAGCTAGTGCCCTCCGGTGGTGCCCGCCCTGCAGCGGCACGCCCACGCGGTCGAGGGCATGACGATCAAGGGTGTGAACCACCGCTCGGAAGTCTACGGGGAAGCCCGCGACGAAGTCGAACCGAGCCGGACCACCGGGCGAACCACCCTGCACACCCGACCGTACGGATGGAACGATGGGCTCATGACTGTCGACCGCCCCGCCTCCGCTCCCCCCCGCATCTCCGCCCGTGTCGGTGGCATCGCCGAGTCCGCGACGCTGGCGGTCGACGCCAAGGCAAAGGCCCTCAAGGCCGAGGGGCGTCCGGTGATCGGCTTCGGTGCCGGCGAGCCCGACTTCCCGACCCCGGGCTACATCGTCGAGGCTGCGGTGGCGGCCTGCTCCGTCCCGGCCAACCACCGCTACACCCCGGCCGGCGGGCTGCCCGACCTGAAGAAGGCGATCGCGGCGAAGACCGCCCGCGACTCCGGCTACCACGTCGAGCCGTCGCAGGTCCTCGTCACCAACGGGGGCAAGCAGGCCGTCTACGAGGCGTTCGCGACCCTGCTCGACCCGGGTGACGAGGTCATCCTCCCGGCGCCCTTCTGGACGACGTACCCCGAGGCGATCCGGCTGGCCGGTGGTCTCCCCGTCGAGGTGCTGGCCGACGAGACCCAGGACTACCTCGTCACCGTCGAGCAGCTCGAGGCCGCCCGCACCGACCGCACGAAGGTGCTGCTGTTCTGCTCCCCCTCCAACCCCACCGGGTCGGTCTACCCGCGCGAGCAGGTCGAGGCGATCGGTCGCTGGGCCCTCGAGCACGGCATCTGGGTCGTCACCGACGAGATCTACGAGCACCTGACCTACGACGGCGTGGAGGCCGCGTCGATCCCGGTCGTGGTGCCCGAGCTCGCCGACACGTGCGTGGTGCTCAACGGCGTCGCGAAGACCTATGCCATGACCGGCTGGCGCGTGGGCTGGCTCGTCGGCCCCACCGACGTGGTGAAGGCCGCCACCAACCTGCAGTCGCACGCCACCTCGAACGTCGCCAACGTCTCCCAGCGGGCCGCCCTCGCCGCGCTGGAGGGCGACCTGACAGCGGTCGACGAGATGAAGGTGGCCTTCGACCGCCGTCGGCGCCGGATCGTGGAGATGCTCAACGAGATCGACGGCGTGGTGTGCCCCGAGCCGAAGGGCGCGTTCTACGTCTACCCCTCGGTGAAGGGGCTGCTCGGTCGCGAGGTCGCGGGCCGCACCGCGACGACCACCACCGACCTGGCCGAGATCATCCTCGAGGCCGCCGAGGTGGCGGTCGTGCCCGGCGAGGCCTTCGGCTCCCCCGGCTACCTCCGGCTGTCCTACGCGCTGGGCGACGACGACCTGGCCGAGGGCATCAGCCGCCTGCAGAAGCTCTTCGGCTGAGCCGGGCCGACCGCACCGTGCCCGCGTCCTCGACCGGTTCGGCTCCCGAGGACGCCGGCCGGGTGCGGCGCGACCTCAGCGCGTTGCCCAAGGCCCACCTGCACCTGCACCTCACCGGCTCGATGCGTCACGGCACACTGGTCGAGCTCGCCGCCCGCGACGGCGTGGTGCTGCCCGAGTCGCTCGACGCCGACTGGCCGCCGCAGCTGTCGGCGGCCGACGAGAAGGGCTGGTTCCGCTTCCAGCGGCTCTACGACGTGGCCCGGTCGGTGCTCCGCACCGAGGACGACGTACGCCGGCTCGTGCGTGAGGCGGCCGAGGACGACGCCCGTGACGGCGGTCGGTGGCTGGAGCTGCAGGTCGACCCCAGCGGGTACGCCGCGAAGTTCGGCGGGATCACGGCGATGACCGAGCTGGTGCTCGACGCCGCTCGCGACACGGCCGCCACGACGGGAGTGGGCATCGGCATCGTGGTCGCCGCCAACCGCACCCGGCACCCGCTCGACGCCCGGACCCTGGCTCGGCTGGCGTCGCAGTACGTCGACCACGGGGTCGTCGGCTTCGGGTTGTCCAACGACGAGCGGCGCGGGGACACCCGCGACTTCGCCCGGGCCTTCCGCATCGCGCGTGACGCCGGGTTGCGGGCGTTCCCGCACGCCGGCGAGCTCGTGGGCCCGGCCAGCATCCGGGTCGCGGTGGAGGAGCTCGGCGCCCACCGGCTCGGGCACGGCGTACGCGCGGTCGAGGACCCGGCCCTGCTCGACCTGATCGTGCAGCGGGGCGTGGCGCTCGAGGTCTGCCCGGTCTCCAACGTCTCCCTGGGCGTCTACTCCGACCTGACCTCGGTGCCGCTGCCGACCCTGCTCGAGGCCGGTGCCACGGTGGCCCTGGGTGCCGACGACCCGCTGCTGTTCGGCTCGCGCCTCATGGGGCAGTACGCCGCCGTCCGGGCCGCTCACGACCTCGACGACGCCACCCTCGCCGATCTGGCGCGGATGTCGCTGCGGGCCTCCAGCGCCCCGGACTCCCTCAAGGCCGAACTGCTCGCCGACGTCGACGCCTGGCTCACCTGACCCCACCTCCCCCGCGAAACGTCACGTGTGTACGCGCGACGCGTCGCCGGTCCACGCGCGAAGCGTCAGGTGGGTACGCGCGAAGCGTCAGGTGGGTACGCGTGAGACGGCGCTCGTGTCCGTCGGCGGCGATCAGGGACGACACCCGCCGTCCGCCGCTGACGTCTCGATCGAACATGAGCGACGCTTCGCGCGTACACGAACGACGCTTCGCGCGTACACGAACGACGCTTCGCGAGGGATCAGAGAGTGCAGCCGACGAGGACGGGCTCGTTCTCGAGGGTGACGCCGAAGCGCGCACGCACGCCGTCACGGACCTCGCGGGCCAGGGTCAGCAACGCTTCGGTCGACCCGTCGCCGCGGTTGGTCAGGGCCAGGGGGTGCTTGGTCGACAGCGAGACCCCGGCGTTGCGGTCGAGACCGTGACCCTTGCCGAAGCCCGCCCGGTCGATGAGCCAGGCGGCGCTCGTCTTCACCCGGCCGTCCGGTTGCTCCCAGGCCGGCGCCCCGTCCGGCACCGCGGCGGCCGGCAGCACCGGGTTGGTGAAGAAGGAGCCGGCTGACCAGGTGTCGTGGTCAGCGCCGTCGAGCAGCATGCCCTTGGAGGCCCGCAGACCACGGACGGCGGCCACGACCTCGGCCGCGGGCGCACGCCCCCCCGGCTCCACGCCGAGCGTGCGCGCGAGCTCGGCGTACGTCACGGGGGCGCCGAGGTCGCCGAACCGCAGCTGGAAGGTCACGGTGAGCACCACGAAGCGGCCGGGCTCGGCCTTGAAGCGGCTGGTGCGGTAGCCGAACCCGCAGTCGGCGGCGAACATCGTGCGGACCCGCCCCTCGTGGCGGTCCCAGACCCGGACCCGGGCGACCGTGTCGGCCACCTCCTGGCCGTAGGCGCCGACGTTCTGGATCGGGGTCGCCCCGACCGCGCCGGGGATGCCGGTCATCGCCTCGATGCCGATCCAGCCCTCCGAGACGGCGCGGTCGACGAGGTCGTCCCAGACCTCCCCCGCCTGCACGGTCACGAACGCGCCGCCGCAGGTGTCGCCCTCGACCTCGACGCCGCGGGTGGCGACCTCGAGGACGGTCCCCTCGAAGCCGTCGTCGGCCACGACCAGGTTGCTGCCGCCGCCGAGGACCAGCAGCGGCTCGTGGGCGACGTCGGCGGCGTGGGCGGCCTCGATCAGGCTCGTCTCCTCGGTCGCACGGACCCACCCCCGGGCGGGACCGCCCAGACGCAACGTCGTGCGGTCCGACAGCCGGCGCCCCCCGCCGGCGTCGGCCGGCGGCTCAGCCAGTCCGGCGGGAGCGCGGTCAGTCACCGGAGGGGACCCGCAGGACCGCCTTGGGCATGCCGAGGACCTTCTCGTCGCCGCAGCGCACGTCGAGGGTGACGCCGACCCGGTCGTCCTCGACGGAGGTGACCGTGCCGGAGACGCGGACGCTCACGCCCGCGTCGTCGTCGGGCACGACGACGGGCTTGGTGAACTTGCAGCCCAGCTCGACGACGCGGCCGGGCCCGCCGGCCCAGGTGTCGAGGGCGCGGCCGACCAGGGCCATCGTGTACATGCCGTGCGCGATCACGCCCGGCAGGCCCACGGACGTGGCGACGCGGTCGGACCAGTGGATCGGGTTCCGGTCGCCGCTGGCCCCGGTGTAGCGGACCAGGTCGGCGCGGGTGACGACGTACTCCTGAGGGGCGAGCTCGGTCCCCTTCTCCAGCCCGCTCATCGGTGCACCAGGACGGCGCGGGCGGTCAGCACCGGGGTGCCGTCGGTGTCGGTGATCTCGCTGCGGGTGCCGATGATGTCGGCGCCGCCGATCTGACGCAGCGAGTCGACGGTGAGCTCGGCGCTCAGCCGGTCACCGGCGACGACGGGACGGTGGTAGGTGAAGCGCTGCTCTCCGTGGATGACGTTGTGCAACGAGATGCCGACCGAGGGGTCCTCCATCAGACCGGTCATGGCCGCGAAGGCCACGACGATCGGGAAGGTGACGGGTGCGGGACCGCCCTCCCAGGTGCCGCCCGTGGCAGCGGCGAACTCGGCGACCCGCTCCTCGGTGACCAGGTAGGGATCGGTGGGCGGGAACGTGCGTCCGGCCAGGGACTCGTCGACTGCCATGCAGCGACGCTACCGCCGTGAGGCGCGAAGCACGAAGCGGCGCCTCCTCGGTGCGAGGAGACGCCGCTTCCGGTGTCAGGGTGCTCCCGCGGTCAGCGGGTCTCCTTGTGGGAGGTGTGGGTGCGACAGCGCGGGCAGAACTTCTTCATGTCCAAGCGATCCGGGTCGTTGCGCCGGTTCTTCTTGGTGATGTAGTTGCGCTCCTTGCACTCCGTGCACGCCAAGGTGATCTTGGGGCGGACGTCACTGCTCTTGCTGGCCACGATGTGCCTCTTCTTCTGGTCGCCGGTCTGCTTCCAGTCTGCCGCACCACGCCAGGGCCTCCAAATGGAGCGACTGCGCTGCGATCCGACTGCGTGTGGTCGAGTAGCGGGGGCGGGACTCGAACCCGCGACACCACGATTATGAGCCGTGTGCTCTAACCACCTGAGCTACCCCGCCACGGGATCGGGTCCTGCGGCGCTCTCGCGCCGCAGGCTCCTCTCCCAGAGCCCCTTTACGGAATCGAACCGTAGACCTTCTCCTTACCATGGAGACGCTCTGCCGACTGAGCTAAAGGGGCAAGCCGGGACAGAGCATACACACGGCCGGGGCCCGTCATGAAATCGAGCGGAGCCGGCGTCCGCGCCGTGGCGACGCGCGGGCGACACGGGTGCGACACGGGTGTGACGCGGGTGTGACGCGGCCCTCTCGGACCGCCCTTCGAGAGCGATTTGCGGGGCTTCGGGCGACTTCACACCTCGGGCAGGCGCGCAGTGACACGGCCTTAATTCCCTGGCGCCCGGGACCTTGCGACGCCATCATGGTGCTGCTGACCGCGGGGCGGCCGCGGCACGTGATCGAGGAGATTGTCATGCGGGGTGCATATAAAGTTCTGGCCAACCTGATCGCGGTGCTCGTCGTGGTGCAGGCCGCGGCCATCGCCTACGCGGTGGCGGGTCTGGGCATCTGGGTCGAGGAGGGCGGCGTCCTGGACAAGGCCGCGATGGAGAGCGACGAGGCGCCGTTCGACGAGGTCGTGGGCTTCATGGTCCACGGGATGAACGGCATGATGCTCATCCCGCTCGTCGCGCTCGCCCTGCTCATCGTGTCCTTCTTCGCCAAGGTCCCGGGCGGCATCGCCGCCGCCGGCGGACTGCTCGCTCTGGTCGTCCTGCAGGTGACTCTGGGGATCTTCGGACACGAGATCGCCATCTCCGGCCTGCTCCACGGCATCAACGCGCTGATCATCTTCGGTGGCGCGATCCATGCCGGACGGCTCCCGAGCAAGGCAGCCGCGGTCGACCAGACGCACGCGGCTCCGGCGCACGTCTGAGCGCCCGACCGACCGCGGGGGTACGTCGAGCGTGAACCGTCGGCGCATCTCCGCGTTCGTCGCTGCCCTGGCCACGCTGGCGATCGTGGTCCCGCTGGGGTGGATGTGGTTCGACAGCCGCATGCCCGAGGCGTACACCGTCATGGACATGGGGTACGCCGACTACGGCGGCGGTCCGCGCCCGACGGTCGGGCACGGCGCGCACGGGGGCGGAGCGACCGCCGGGTCCGCCCGGTCGGTCACGGACCTGCGCGGTGACCCGACCGGGACCCCGGACGTCTCCGTCGAGCTGGTCGCCGCCGAGAGCACGCTCAGCCTGCCCTCGGGCCGCGAGATCGACGGGTTCACCGTCAACGGCACCAGCCCCGGGCCCCTGGTGGAGGCCACGGAAGGCGACCTCGTCGAGGTCCGCTTCCGCAACGAGTCGGTGGCGGACGGCGCGACGCTGCACTGGCACGGGGTCGACGTGCCGAACGGGGAGGACGGGGTCGCCGGGGTCACCCAGGACGCGGTGATGCCGGGTGAGGAGTTCGTCTACCGCTTCGTCGCCGAGGACCCGGGCACTTACTGGTACCACTCCCACCAGGTCTCCCACGAGCAGGTGGTGAAGGGGCTGTTCGGCGCCCTGGTGGTCCAGCCGCGCGCCGGGATCGAGCAGGACGTCGAGGCGGTCGCGGTCACGCACACGTTCGGGGTGCGCACCGTCAACGGCCAGGAGGGTGACGTTCCGGTCGAGGCCGAGCCCGGTGAGACGGTGCGGCTGCGGGTCGTCAACACCGACAACGCGCTCGTGGCGCTGTGGGCCGACACGCCCTACCGGGTGCTGGCGATCGACGGCTTCGACCTGGTGGGACCGACACCCGTCGAGGACCGGACGCTCACCCTGACCGCCGGGGCACGCGCCGACCTCGAGGTCACCGTTCCCGAGACCGGCGCGGTCCGGGTCCAGGTCGGTGGGGCCGCGGCCCTGGTGGTGGGACCGGACGGGGTCGACGTACCGGAGGCGCCGGCGCAGCCGGGGGCCGACCTGGACCTGCTCTCCTACGGCACCCCCGCGGACCTGCCGTTCGACGCGTCCGCCCCCGACCGTCGCTTCGACTACGCGATCGGCCGTCGTCCCGGCTTCGTCGACGGCCGCCCCGGCCTGTGGTGGTCGATCAACGGCCGACTCTTCCCCGACGTGCCGATGTTCGTCGTCGAGGAGGGTGACGTCGCGGTGTTCCGCATCGAGAACGACAGCGGGGAGTCCCACCCGATGCACCTGCACGGCCACCACGTGGTGGTGCTCAGCCGCAACGGCGAGCCCGCCACCGGCAGTCCGTGGTGGGTGGACTCCCTCGAGGTGGCCACCGGCGACGAGTACGAGGTCGCCTTCGTCGCCGACAACCCCGGGGTCTGGATGGACCACTGCCACAACCTGCCGCACGCCAAGGAGGGCCTCGTGGCCCACCTGATGTACGCCGGGGTCACCACGCCGTACGAGATCGGCTCGGGGACCGGCAACACCCCCGAGTAGCCCGGGCGGGAGCGGGAACAAGGTACGGTGCACCTTCGTTACGATGGTTGACAGTTCAACCTCAAGGAGTGACCTCATGCAGCTCGGCATCTTCAGCGTCGGCGACGTCACCACCGACCCCACCACCGGGCGGACCCCGACCGAGCACGAGCGGATCAAGGCCACCGTGGCCATCGCGAAGAAGGCCGAGGAGGTCGGCCTCGACGTCTTCGCCACCGGCGAGCACCACAACCCGCCGTTCATCTCCTCCGGACCGACCACGACGCTGGCCTACATCGCGGCGCAGACCGAGCGGATCATCCTCTCGACCTCGACGACGTTGATCACCACCACCGACCCGGTGCTCATCGCCGAGGACTACGCCAAGCTGCAGCACCTCTCCGACGGCCGGGTCGACCTCATGATGGGCCGCGGCAACACCGGCCCGGTCTACCCCTGGTTCGGCAAGGACATCCGCGACGGCATCCCGCTGGCGATCGAGAACTACCACCTCCTGCACCGCCTGTGGCGCGAGGAGGTCGTGGACTGGGAGGGCCGCTTCCGGACCCCGCTGCAGGGCTACACCTCGACGCCTCGGCCGCTGGACGGCGTACCCCCGTTCGTGTGGCACGGCTCGATCCGCTCCCCCGAGATCGCCGAGCAGGCCGCCTACTACGGCGACGGGTTCTTCTCCAACCACATCTTCTGGCCGGCCGAGCACACCGCTCGCATGGTCGAGCTCTACCGCCGCCGCTTCGCCCACTACGGCCACGGCGCCGCGGACCAGGCGATCGTCGGCATCGGCGGCCAGGTCTTCATGCGCCGCGACAGCCAGGCCGCGGTCCGCGAGTTCCGCCCCTACTTCGACAACGCCCCCGTCTACGGCCACGGCCCGTCGCTGGAGGACTTCACCGCGCAGACGCCGCTGACCGTGGGCTCGCCCCAGCAGGTCGTCGAGCGGACCCTCGGGTTCCGGGAGTACGTCGGCGACTACCAGCGCCAGCTGTTCCTGCTCGACCACGCCGGACTGCCCCTGAAGACCGTCCTCGAGCAGCTCGACCTGCTCGGCGAGATCCTCCCCGACCTGCGCGCCGGGTTCGCCGAGGGACGACCCGCGCACGTGCCGGACGCCCCCACCCACGCCTCGCTGGTGTCGGCGGACCGGGACGACCCGGGCTCGGGCTCGGTGCCCGCAAGCGTCTCGAACGGCGCCGCGGTGGCGTCATGACCTTCACCGTCGCGGTCGTCTCCGCCGGGCTGTCGCAGCCGTCGTCGACGCGGCTGCTCGCGGACCGGATCAGCGCCGCGGTCGTCGCGGGCGTCCGCGCCGCCGAGCAGGAGGTGCTCGTCGAGAACGTCGAGCTGCGCCCGCTCGCCCACGCCCTGGCCGACAACCTGCTCACCGGGTTCCCGCCGCCCGACCTCGACGCGGCCGTCCGGTCGGTGACCGAGGCGGACGCGGTGGTCGCGGTCACCCCGGTCTTCGCGGCGTCCTACTCCGGGCTCTTCAAGTCGTTCTTCGACGTCGTGGAGAAGGACGCGCTACGCGGCGTACCCGTGCTGCTGGCGGCCACCGCCGGGAGCGCCCGCCACTCGCTGGTGGTCGAGCACGCACTGCGACCGCTGTTCTCCTACCTGCAGGCCGTGGCGGTGCCCACCGGCGTCTTCGCCGCCACCGAGGACTTCGGCTCGGTCACCGACAGCCGGCTCTCCAAGCGCGTCGAGCGCGCCGCCGCCGAGCTGGTCGCGCTGCTGGTCGGGCGCGGAACGGCCGCCGCACCGGGGGCACGCGGAGCGACGTAGCGACCCCTTCGACGACGTCACGCCGTTCGAGGACCTGCTGCGCGGCGGCTCCTGAACCCGGCGGTCCGTAGGATCGCGCCATGGACTTCGACCCCCGCGACAGCGGCCCGTTCGTCGAGCACCTCGGGCTGCAGATCACCGAGGCCAGCGGCGATCGCGTGAGCGCGACCTGGACCGCCGGCGAGAAGCACCACCAGCCCTACGGGATCGTGCACGGCGGGGTGCACGCCAGCGTCGTCGAGACGCTCGGCAGCGTCGGCTCCGCCCTCTGGTACGGCGACGACGGCACATGCGTGGGCGTCAGCAACTCCACCGACTTCTACCGCGCGGTGCGCGAGGGTGAGCTGACCTCGGTTGCCACCCCGATCCACCAGGGCCGCAGCCAGCAGGTGTGGCTGGTGGAGACCCACGACGCCACCGGGCGCCTGGTCTCCCGCGGCCAGCTGCGGGTGCAGAACCTCCCCGCCCGCTGACCGCCAGGAGTCCAGGGGTCAGGCGGCAGCCTTGCGGTCCGCCCGCGTCACCAGCGAGACGACCGGCGCGAGGACCGGCGTCTTCGTGGCGAAGTCGTTGGGCAGCGAGAGCCGGATGATCTTGGCCCACGCGGAGGCGACCTGCTTGGGCAGCGGCCCCGTGACGTAGGTCAGCTCGTAGCGGTCGAAGATGTCCTTCACCTTCGGCGCGATCTCCTGGTAGCGGTTGCTCGGGAGGTCGGGGAACAGGTGGTGCTCGATCTGGTAGGACAGGTTGCCGGACATCACGTGCATCGCCCGCGACCCGGAGATGTTGGCGGCGCCGAGCATCTGGCGCACGTACCACTCGCCCTTGGTCTCGCCGATGATCGAGCGACGCTCGAAGGTCTCGACGCCTTCGGGGAAGTGGCCGCACATGATGACCGAGTGGGTCCACAGGTTGCGGGCCAGGTTGGCGGTGAAGTTCGCCGCGAGCGTGGTCGGGGCCGACGGGCCGGACAGCAGCGGGTGCACGAGGTAGTCCTTGGTGAACTGACGACGGATCTTGCCGCCGACCTGCTTGGCGCGGGCCTGGAACTCCGGCTTCTTCCAGCGACCCTTCTTCAGGTTCTTGCCCAGCTCGAGGTCATAGGCCGCGATGCCGTACTCGAAGAAGCAGGCGTTGATCAGGTTCCACACCGGCTGGAGCACGTAGAACGGCACCCAGCGCTGCTCCTCGTCGACACGCATGATGCCGTAGCCGAGGTCGTTGTCCTTGCCGATCACGTTCGTGTACGTGTGGTGCAGCTCGTTGTGCGAGTGCTTCCACTGCGCCGACGGGGAGACGTTGTCCCACTCCCACGTGGTCGAGTGGATCTTCGGGTCGCGCATCCAGTCCCACTGCCCGTGCATGATGTTGTGGCCGATCTCCATGTTGTCGAGGATCTTGGCCACGCTCAGGCCCACGGTGCCGGCGATCCACAGCGGCGGGAAGATCGAGCCGAGCAGCACGGCGCGCGAGCCGAGCTCGAGCTTGCGCTGGACGTCGATCACCTTGCGGATGTAGGCCGCGTCGGACTCGCCGCGCTCGGCGATGACCTCGGCGCGGATCGCGTCGAGCTCCTTGCCGATCTGCTCGATGTCCTCGTCGCTCAGGTGGGCGATGGGGTTGTCGGTCTTCTTCTGGATCGTGGTCATGGGATCTCCTCAGGGGTGATCGGTGGTGCCGGGGTGGTGGTGGGTCAGTGGTCGATGCGGCATGGGCCGGCCGCAGCGTTGATGCAGGTCTGGATGACGACGCCGTCGCCCTCGACGGCGCTGGTGATGTCGCCACTGCGCAGGTCGCGGACGACCCCCTCGCGCAGCGGGAGCACGCAGCCGAAGCAGACGCCCATGCGGCACCCGCTCGGCATCAGCACGCCGGCCTCCTCGGCCTGCTCGAGGATCGGCTTGTCGCCGGTCGCCTCGAAGGACGTGCCGTTCTCGGTGAAGCTGACCGTGCCGCCCTCGCCGGTGACCAGCGTGGTGAGACGGAACTGCTCGGTGAGCAGCGTCAGACCGCGCTCGGTGTGGTGCGCCTCGAGCGCCTCCAGCAGACCTCCGGGCCCGCAGGCCAGGGTGGTTCGCTCCTCGAGGTCGGGCACGAGGGTGGCGAGGTCGGCGACGTCCAGCACGCCGTGCTGGTCGTCGTAGCGCGCGACCAGACGGATGAGGCCGGCCGCGTCGAGCTCGCGCAGGTTGGCGAGGAAGATGGAGTCGGGCTCGGTCGGCGCGACGTGCACGACGGTGATGTCGAAGCGCTCGCTCCGCTCGAGGCGTACCGCGCCCTCGTCGGTCACCGGGAAGAGGTTGCGCAGCATCCCGATGACCGGGGTGATGCCGGAGCCGGCGGTGACGAAGAGGAGCTTGCCACCCTCGGTCGGCAGCACGAAGTCGCCGGCGGCCTGCTCGAGGTGGACCAGGGTGCCGGGGCGGGCACGGTGCACGAGGTGGTGGCTGACCTTGCCGTCGGGCACGGCCTTGACGGTGACGGAGATGCGTCCGTCGCGGCGGGGGCCGTGGGTCAGCGAGTAGGCGCGCCACTGCCGGACCCCGTCGACGTCGATGCCGATGCGGACGTACTGACCCGGGACGTGGCCGGCCCAGTCGGCGCCGGGGCGGATCACGATGGTGGCCGCGTCGGCGGTCTCGTGCTGGACGTCCTCGATACGGCCCCGGAGGTCGGCGCCGGAGCGCAGCGGGTTGACCAGGTCGAGGTAGTCGGCGGGCAGCAGGGGCGTGGTCGCGGCCTCGGCGAAGCGCACGAGACGGTCACCCAGGCGGGTGCCTCGGTGCCGTGAGCCCGCGGCGGGCGTCGGAGCTGTCGTCGTCATGAGTACCAGTCTCCTGCCTCAGTCATCTAAAATCATGACCGACCAGCGTGAAACGAACGCCCGGATCTGTTCGATACGAACAATCCCTGCCGCCCAGGAGTCCCAGATGCCCAGCAAACCGCCTGATCGTGAGGCACCGGTCACGTTGAGCCTCGATCCCGCCGTCGTGGTCGCGATGCGCGCCGAGCTCAACCGCGTCGCCCAGCAGGTCGTGGACGCCATCCGGGCCGAGGTGCCGAGCTACGCCGACCCCTTCTCGGGCGAGATGGGCCGGACCATCGAGAACGCGGTGAAGCTCGCCCTGGGCGGCTTCCTCGACCTCGCCTCCGACGATCCCGACGCCGGCCCCGTCGCCACCGTCGAGCAGGTCTCGGAGGCGGCGTACGGCCTGGGCCGGGGGGAGGCCCGCAGCGGGCGCAGCATGGAGGCTCTGCTCAGCGCCTACCGCGTGGGGGCCCGCGTCTCCTGGCGCGACCTGAGCGGCGCCGGTGTCGACGCCGGCCTGTCGGCGGGCACGCTGGCGCGCTTCGCCGAGCTCGTCTTCGCCTACATCGACCAGCTCTCCGCCGCGAGCGCTGCCGGGCACACCGACGAGCTGGCCACCGCGGGCCGGGTGCGGCAGCGCTACCTGGAGCGCCTGACCCAGGCGATCCTGCGCGGCAGCAGCGCCGACGCCCTCGAGGCCGCGGCGGACCGCGCCGACTGGGCACCGCCCCGCCTGCTCACCGCGGTGGTGCTGCCCGACCGACTGGCCCGCGGCGTGCTCGGCCAGCTCGACCCCGAGACGTTGCAGCCCACCGAGCAGGTGCCCGGTCTCGAGGAGCACCCGGACCTCACGGTGCTCCTCGTGCCCAGCGCCCGGGGTTCGTCACGCGCCACGCTGCTGCGACGGCTGCAGGGCCGGCGCGCCGTCGTCGGCCCTGCCCGCCCCTGGCTGACGGCGGCCGAGTCCTACGAGCGGGCGCTGCGCACGGTGGCGCTCGGTCTCGTCCCCGACGAGGACACGGCCGCCGAGCCGCTCGACACCGAGCAGCACCTGCCCCAGATCGTCCTGCGGGCCGACCCCTCCGCGCTGGAGGACCTGCGTCGGCAGGTGCTCGCGCCCCTGGCCGACCTGAAGCCGGCCGCGGCCGAGAAGCTGCGCGAGACGCTGCGGTCGTGGCTGCTCCACCAGGGTCGCCGCGACGCCGTCGCCGCCGACCTCTTCGTCCATCCGCAGACCGTGCGCTACCGGATGCAGCAGCTGCGCGAGCTGTACGGCGAGCGCCTCGAGGACCCGGCCTGGGTGGTGGGACTGACCCTCGCGCTGGCGTGACCCGCCCTAACGGTCGCGGACGTAGCCGAACGACAGCCCGTTGGCGACCGGTCGCTGGTAGCCGTCGGAAGGCGAGTTCAGGATGCCGAGCCGACCGGACGCCTTGCGTGCCACCATCGTCGACGAGCCCCCGCCGTCGAGGTTCAGCGCGTCCTCCGCGCCCAGGTCGCGCATCAGCCGGGCGGTCTCCACCTGGGTGTAGCCACGGCTGAAGCTCTGCCGTCCGTCGACGACGAGGAGCAGCACGTCGCCGGTGTCCTCGTCGATGCCGACGGCCGTGCGGGGGTGCAGCTCGCGGTCGTCGTCGGTCACCAGGGCTCCGTCCCGCAGCAGCTCGGCGTCGCCGGAGATCGCGACCCGGGGGGCGTCGGTGGTGCCCAGCACCACGGCCGTGCGGGTGCCGACCGGCAGCTCCTGGCGCAGCTTCTCGGCGCCGTCCCCGCGGCCCAGCAGCAAGCGGCCCTCGACCGCCCGGTCGGTCCACACGGTGCGGGTGTTGGAGACGACCCGGCCGCCACGGATGACCACCTGGCGGACGTTGTCGCGCGGCGCGCCCTCGAGGACCCGGTAGCCCGGCGCGCGGCCCCAGCGGGGCGTGTACAGGCCAATGCCCTGCTCGATCACGTGCGGGCCGTTGACGTTCGTGACCCGGAGCCCGGGACGGGCGGTGATGGTGGTCCGGGTCGGCGACCTCTTGATGACCGGCGCGCCGTCCGCGCCGATGACGAAGGAGATGTTCCAGCCCAACGGCTGCGCCGGCCCGTGCAGCGTCACGCCGTCCTTGACACCGACCCCCACGGGCGCCCCGGTGTCGCTGATGTCGAAGAAGTCTCCGTTGACGCCGCCGACCCCGCGGTCCTCGCGCACCAACGCCTTGACCTTCGTCAGGCTGGCGACGAGGTCGCTGCCGACGTAGTCGACCGCGAGGCCGTCACGACCCAGGTCCGCCCGCAGCAGGTGGGCCCGGATCTGCCCGCGGGCGTCGGTCTGGTCCCACCGGCGGTAGGTCAGCCCCGGGCCGACCCGGAAGCCCGACTCGTTGGTGACGCGTGCTGCGGTCCGTGCCCCCGGAGCCACCGGCGCGGCGATCGGACCCACGACCCCGTCAGACGTCTGCGGCACCCGGCCCCCGGCGTCGGCGGCGGCCTGCTCGCGGCTCGTCGCGGAGTGGTCGGCGGGCCGTTCGGCGGCTGCCGCGCCGCCGAGCAGCGCCGACGCGAGCGCGGCGGCGAGCGTCCCGGTCGCGAGGGCGCGACGGCGTACCGGACGACGGGGCTGGTCGCGGCGGGCGTGGACTGCGGTCATGAGCTGCTCTCCCGAGGTGGTGTGAGGCTCCAGGTCTCGAGCCGTTTGTAGCCGCGCACGGAGGCGGTCCGGGCGCGGCGCAGCCGGAACGAGTCCTCGGCGTGGTCACGAAGGTACGCCGACAGGTCCCGGTCGACGAGGATCCGGCCCGGCTTGGCGAGCTTGGTGAGGCGCGCCGCGATGTTGACGACCGGGCCGAAGACGTCGCCGAGCTTGGCGAGCACCGCCCCGTGGGCCAGTCCGACCCGCAGCTCGGGGAAGGTGTCGTCCTCGGCCGCGACCAGGGCCAGCCCGACCCGGGCGGCCTCCACCGGGTCGTCCACGGTGAACATCACCTCGTCGCCGATGGTCTTGATCACCTGTCCCCCGTGCTCGGCCACGATCGAGGCACTGGTGCTCTCGAAGCTCTCGATGAGTGCCCCCAGCTCCTCGGCGTCCAGGGAGCGGCTGCGGCGGGTGAAGTTGACGATGTCGGCGAAGCCGACCACGGTCTGACGACCCTCCTCGCCCTGCGGGCGCAGCAGCAGCCGGCCGGCCGCGTCGGCGAGGTGCCGGCGCCAGACGTAGTTCTGCACGTCCTCGACGACCGGGATGAGGCCGACCACGATCTCCTCGAGCTCCTTCTGCCGGCCGGGGCCGGCGGCGAGCGCCTGCGCGGCCAGCTCGCCCACCTCCCACTCCGTGAGCCGGGCGAAGGTGCGACCCATGCTGCGCACCAGGGTCAGCTCGTCGGCCTCCTGCACGAAGCCCTGCTCGACCAGCCAGTCGACGGAGCGCAGGGCCTCGACGTCGGCCTCGGTGAAGTAGGCCTCGTCGTCGTCGACAGCGGTGAAGCCGAGCGAGCGCCACAGCTGGACGGCGCGCTCGAGCGGGACACCCGCGCGCTCGGCGACCTCACCGCGCGTGAGCGTGCGCTGGCCACCGAGGATCACGCCCTCGAGCTCCTCGTACAGCCGCTGGTCGTCAGCCGCGGCGTCCTCCGGTCCGGACACCCGGTGCTACTCGGAGGGCTGCGAACGCTCCGCCGTCGACGCCTCCAGGGCGGCCTTGAAGGCGGGGATGGACTCCTCGAGCTCGGCGATCTGGCTGCGGGTGAAGTGCAGGCACTCCAGGCGCGACAGCGAGACCACGGAGGCGCTGCGCAGCTTCTTGCTCACGATGCCCATCTCGCCGAAGATGTCGCCGGGACCGAGCTGGGCCACCTCCTTGCCGTCCTTGCGCACGGAGACCTCGCCGGTGATGAGCAGGTAGGCCTTGTCGGCCGACGTGCCCTCGCCCATGAGGCCCCAGTCGGCCGGGACGGTGATGTAGGTGCCCGTCTTGGCGATCTTGCTGACCTCGGCGTCGCTCAGGTCCGAGAACCGGTCGATGTGGTCGAGGCTGATCTTCTTGGCCATGTGCGCGCTCCCTGTCGTGGCCCGGGTGCGCGGCGCTCGCTGCCGCCGCGGGTGTGTGACGTCCCGATCCTGACGGGACCGTGACCGTCGTGTCCTGGAAACCGCCGATCCGGACGGTATCCGGCAGCGGTGTCAGTCACATCGCGCGGGCAGGACGCGCCCGCGCACCTCGCCCAGCGTGATCCGCCCCCCCGACGTCGAGGGTGCGCCGTAGCGCAGCACCACCTCGTCGCCGTCCTCGAGGAAGCGCCGTGTGCCGGTGCCCACCACGACGTCCTCGGTCCCGCCCCAGCTGAGCTCCAGCAGCGACCCGCGCTGGTCGCGTCGGGGACCGCTGACCGTCCCTGAACCCAGCAGGTCGCCGGTGCGCAGCGAGGCGCCGTTGGAGGTGAGGTGGGCGACCATCTGCCACGGCGACCAGTACATCGAGGCGTACGACGGACGCGCGACGACGTGGCCTGCGACCTCCACCTCCACGTCGATCGCGAGCCCGGCCGACCCTTCGACCGCGAGGTGGGCCGCCGGTGGCGGGTCCTGGCCGGGGAGGTCCACCCAGGCGGCGTCGAGCGCAGCCATGGGCGTCACCCACGCCGACACCGACGTGGCGAACGACTTGCCGAGGAAGGGGCCCAGGGGGACGGTCTCGAAGGCCTGGACGTCGCGCGCCGACCAGTCGTCGAGGCCAACGACGCCGAAGAGATGGCCGGCGGCCTCCGCGACCGGGACCGGGGTCCCCCGCGACGACCCGACGCCCACGACGAAGCCGAGCTCGGCCTCCAGGTCCAGCCGCAGCGACGGACCGTACGTCGGTCCCGTCCCGTCCGGCGCGGGACGCACCCCTCGGGGCCGGACCACGTCGGTGCCGGAGACCACGACCGTGCCGGCCCGTCCGTGGTAGCCGATGGGCAGGTGCCGCCAGCTCGGGTGCAGCGGCTCCGCCCCGGGTCGGAAGATCCGTCCGACGTTGGTGGCGTGGTGCTCGCTGGCGTAGAAGTCGACGTAGTCGGCCACGGTGAAGGGCAGGTGCGGCGTCACGGTCGTCAGCGGGTGCAGGTGGGGCTCGAGCCACCCCCGTGCGTCCGGGTCGGACAGCTGCGCGACCAGCCACGCCCGCACCCGGTCCCACGCGGCCGGTCCGGCGGCGAGGAACGGGTCGAGGTCGGTGCCCCCGAGGAGGCGGGCGGGCTCGGCGTACGGCTGGGGGGCGGCGGTGGCAGCCGAGGTGATGTCGAGCACCCACGACCCGATCCGGACCCCGCACCACGGCGCTCCCCCGGCGACGGTCACGACGCCGTACGGCAGGTGGTCGCGGTCGAAGCCGGAGCCGGGCGCGTCGGCGACCCAGGTCGCGGGACCGGCAGGACTCACCGGGCTGCCTCGACCCGGACCGAGGACAGCAGGGTGCGCGCGACCATGTCGAGCACGGCCCGCGCCTGGTCCTCGTCGCCCTGCGCCAGGTAGTTCAGCGCCAGTCCGTCCATCGTCGAGAACACGTAGCGCGAGACCACCTCCACCGGCTCCAGGAAGACCACGTCCAGGGCCGAGGCCGCAGCCTCGAGCAGCTTCTGGTTCTCGCCGAGGTAGTAGGCGTACATACGCGTCGCCATGTCGCCCATCTCGTCGTCGCGCAGCGCTGCCGTGGTCAGCTCGTAGGTGACCAGATGCTCCTCCGGGTGAGCGACGACGTGGTCGAAGTAGGCGCTCAGACCGGCGCGCACGATGGCCGCCAGGTCGCGCTCGGCGCCGGTCAGCACGGCCGCGTCGATCTCGGTCTTGGACCGGCGCGCGATGGTCTCCGTGACCATCACCATCAGCTCCTGCTTGGAGCGGAAGGCGTAGTGGAAGACCCCGAGGGGCATGTCGGCCTCAGTGGCGATGGCCCGTGTCGTGGCCCTCGCGACCCCGTCGCGCGTCATCACACGGATGGCGGCGTGCACGAGGAGCTCACGTCGATCGTCGGCCGACATGCGTGACACTGGGGCTCCTGCTGCTCGTCTCCTGCCCGCGGACGGGACGCCTCGGGTGCGCCCGCGTGCCGCGCCCGTGTGTCCAACGGTACGCCCGCAACGCCCGGCAGCGCCCTCCTACGGACCACGGTGCTAGCAGCCGGCGTCCTGCCGCGTCACCTCGATGGCGTCGCGCACGGTGCTGTCCTGGACGCCGCGACCGTGCGGAGGGAGCTCACGCGCCCATCCCGGCACCGTCGGCATCGTTGGGGTTCAGGCTCATGCCGGAGTCCTCGTCATCGTCCGACGGCGGCTTGGCGAGCGGGTTGTCGTCGGTCGGCTGGAGGTCGTCCGGCAGCTGGTCGTCGGAGATGCCGACGTCCGCGCCCTCCTCCGAGGAGCCGGACGGCTCGGAGGACTGGGCGGAGCTCGGGTTCTTCTCGTCGTCGGTCATGGGTCCTTCTTACCCGTCCCGGCTCTGGTCACGCCGCCCACGACCCGTTCGTGCGCGTGGCCTGACCCGGGGTGAAGCTGTTCATGCACGAGTCCCACGTGCAGTCCACGAAGTCGTGATCGGGTCGAGGCCCGGGGGCCGTGCAGGTGTCACGTCCCTCTGGGCAGCCGAACGCCGGCGACGGCCGCGGTGCGGCACCCTGCGGGGGACCTGCGCACGAGGTGACCTCTCTCGTCGGTCTCGCTCGACCGTAGGCGGGCGTGTCACCCCCGGTAGCCCCGCAGGGGTGGCGTGAGGATGCGGCATGATGGCGGCGATGTCCTCCGATCCGTCCGCCCGCGCCACGTCCGCCCCGTCCCCCGCCCAGGAGGGCCGGCCCTCCCCGAGCGCCCCGGCGCGGCTCGACGTACCCGTCGACGGCGGCACGCTGGCCGCCTTCCGCTACGGCTCGCCCGACGCCGGACCGGGTCGCACCGTGCTGGCGGTGCACGGCATCACCGCCTCGTCGCGGGCCTGGCCCGCCGTGGCCCGGGGCCTGCCCGCGGGCTGGTGCCTCGTCGCGGTCGACCTGCGCGGACGGGGTGGTTCGCGCGAGCTGCCCGGACCCGCCGGGCTCGATCGTCACGTCGACGACCTCGAGCGGGTGGTGGCCCACCTCGACCCTGCCGGCAGCGGCGACCTGGTCCTCACCGGCCACTCGTTGGGCGCCTACGTCGCGCTGCTGCTGGCGTCGCAGTCCCCGCACCGCTTCCGGCGCCTGGTGCTGGTCGACGGCGGCGTCCCGCTGCCGGTCCCCGACGGCGTCGACCTCGACGACCTGCTGCAGGCCACGCTCGGCCCGGCGCTGACGCGCCTGAGCCAGACCTTCCCCGACGCCGAGGCGTACGTCGACCTCTTCCGCGAGCACCCGGCGCTGGGGCCTCACTGGAGCCCCGACGTGGAGACCTACGCGCGCTACGACGCCCTCGAGACCGGCGACGGGGTCCGCTCGCGCGCCGTCGAGGAGGCGGTCCGCGCCGACGGTCGGGACCTGCTGGGGCTCGGTCAGCGCGTCGACCGGGCCCTGCGCGGGCTCGTGGTGCCGACGACGTTGCTGGCCGCACCCCTGGGCATGTTCGGTGAGGCGCCGGGGCTGCTGCCGGCGGAGGCCGTGGCGTCGTACGCCGAGATGGTGCCGGGCCTGGAGGCCCACACGGTCGCGGGCGCCAACCACTACACGATCTTGTTCGACCCCGGCGCGGTGGCGCAGGTCGCGGCAGCGCTGACCGCCTGAGGGGACCGGGCACCTGGTGGAGCCGCCTGTCGGAATCGAACCGACGACCTATTCATTACGAGTGAATCGCTCTACCGACTGAGCTAAGGCGGCCTCGTGGCCAGGCTCCCGGGACGACCCGGGCCTGGCCACGCCGGACGAGTATAGGGGGAGACGCCGGTCGCCTCCCAATCGGATCCGACCCGAGAGCGGGACGTTCGCGGGCCTACTCGGCCTCGCCGGTCGCGGGAGATCCGTGCTCGGGCTGGCGCACCGTCGGAGCGGTGTCGCCCTCGGCGGGGTCGGCGGTCTGCTCGTTGTCCTGGCCGGGGTTGTCGCGCACCGGCTCGTCGTTCTCGCTGCTCGATCCTGGGGTGCTCATGACAGGGATGTACCCACCCGGCGGCGCATGACGCGCGCGGGAGCCGACGGACCTGTCGCGCTGCGGGGGACGTGCGCCGTCAGCAGTCGACGGTGCCCGCGGGCACGTCGCCGGAGACCAGGTAGCGCTCGACCGCCACGTCCACGCAGTCGTTGCCGGCCCGGTAGCCGGTGTGACCGTCCCCGTCACGCCGGACCAGCACCCCGCTCGTCAGCTGGTCCGCCAGAGCCTCGGCCCACACCAGCGGCGTGGCCGGGTCGCGGGTGGTGCCCACGACCAGGATCGGGTCGGCGCCGGGGGCGGTCAGCGGGCCGGGCTCGTTGCCGCTCTGGACCGGCCAGTCCCGACACCCGGTCAGCCCCACCGCGAAGACCCGACCGAAGGTCGGCGACGCCTTCTCGACCTGCGGCGCGGCGGCGCGTGCCTCGCGGGGTGTCAGGCCCTGCGGCCGGTCCAGGCAGTTCACCGCCACCAGTGCCTCGAGGGAGTTGTTGACGTAGCCCGAGGGGCCCCGCGAGGTGTAGGCGTCGCTGAGGCGCAGCAGGTCGGCCCCGTCGCCCTCGAGGGCCGAGCCGATGGCGCTGTCGAGCAGCCCCCAGGAGGACTCGTCGTACAGCGGCGCCCAGATCCCGTAGATCGCGCGCCCCTCGGTGAGCAGGCGGTCGCCGTCCCCGGCGGGCAGCGGACGGGCGTCGAGGTCGTCGAGCAGCCCGCGGATCCGGCCGAGCGCCCCCTCGACGTCGCTGCCGAGGTAGCAGTCGTCGGCCACGCAGTCCTCGACGTAGGCCGTGAGGGCGGTCTCGAACCCACGCGCCTGGACGGTCGCCTGCTCCACCGGGCCGACCGTGGGGTCGATCGCGCCGTCGAGCACGAGCCGGCCCACCCGGGCCGGGAAGAGGTCGGCGTACGTCGCGCCGATGAAGGTGCCGTAGCTGGCGCCGAAGTAGGTCAGCTTCGCCTGGCCCAGCACGGCCCGCAGCACGTCGAGGTCGCGGGCCACCTCCTCGGTGGAGACGTGACGGGTCAGGTCGCCGCTGCTGTCGAGGCAGCCCTCACCGAACGCGGCGAAGAGTGCGCGGGCGTCGCGACGCTCCGCAACCGTCTCCGGGTCCGGGTCGGCGCCGATGTAGGCGTCCAGCTCGGCGTCGGTGCGGCAGTCGACCGGGGTGCTCTCGGCGACGCCGCGCGGGTCGAAGCCGACGATGTCGAAGACCTCGCGCAGCTCCTCACCGAAGTAGGTGTCCGCCTCGGCGGCGTAGGTGACGCCCGAGACCCCGGGCCCACCGGGGTTGACCACCAACGACCCGATGCGGCGCTCGGAATTCTCGGCCGGCACCCGTAGCAGCGCGAGCGTGATCTGCTCGCCGCCCGGGTCTGCGTAGTCCAGGGGCACCTGCAGCTCGGCGCACTCCCGGTCGGCGCGGCACTCCCGCCAGCTGAGCTGCTGGTCGTAGACCTCACGCAGCGGGGTGGGGGCGCCGTCGGTCGCCTCCACCTCGGCCAGCGGCTCGCTCGGCAGGTCCTCGTCGCCGAGGTAGGAGCACCCGGCCAGGGTCATCAGCGCGAGGACCGTCGACAGCACGAGGGCGACCGCGCGCGGCGTACGCCGTGGGCTCATCGAGCGGCCCGGCTCGGGACGCGCAGCGCGACCATCATCGACTCCATCGCCAGCAGCGGGGGCACGTTGAACTCCAGCATCTGCTCGCGCGCGGCGTAGACGGCGTCGACCTTGCGCAGCGTCCCCTCCGGCGTCGTGGCACGGGCGAGCTCGGCCAACGCCACCCGCTGCTCGTCGTTGACCAGCGGCTGCCCGGCACCGGTCTGCAGCATGAGGACGTCGCGGAGCACCGAGAGCACGTCCATCAGGGACCGGTCGACGACGTCGAGGACGACCCGCCTCTCGCGCGCCTTCTGGTTGCGCTTCAGGTCGGCCTCGGCGGCCCGGTAGGACCGCGAGGCCTTCGACCGTCGATCCTCGCCGTAGAGCGTCTCGAGGTCGGCGGTCTCACGCTCGACGGCCGCCTTCGTGCGCGACGCCGCCTCCTGGTTGGCGATGTCGACGAGGTTGGCCGCAGCCGTCATGCAGGCCCCCAGCGAGGTCAGCCGGGTCGGCAGCGTGACGGTCTCGCGCCGACGGATGCGGGTGTCCTCCTGGGTGGCCAGCGCCCGGGCCAGGCCGATGTGACCCTGGCTGGCGCGCGCCGCGTGGGCGGCGAGCCCCGGCTCGACCCCGACCCGCTCCCGCAGGAACCCGGTCACCTGCTCCGTCGAGGGCGTGGCCAACGTGACGCGGCGCGAGCGCGAGCGGATGGTCGGGAGCACGTCGTCGGGCTGGGGGGCGCAGAGGATCCACACCGTCTTGTGGCCCGGCTCCTCGATGGCCTTCAGCAGCGCGTTGTTGGCGCGCTCGTGCAGGCGGTCGGCGTCCTCGACGACGATCACCTGCCAGCGGTTGCGCACCGGCAGCAGCGAGGCGTCGCGCACCCAGCGTCGGGCGTCGTCGACGGAGATGATGACCTTCTCGGTGCGCTTGAGGGTGACGTCGGGGTGGGAGCCGGCCAGCACGCTGAGGCACTCGTCGCAGTGGCCGCAGCCGGCGTCGAGGCACTGCAGGGCGGCGGCGAAGGCGACCGCGGCGTTGGAGCGGCCCGATCCGGGTGGGCCGGTGAAGAGCCAGGCGTGCGTCATGCCCTCGCCCCGCGCGGCCGCCGACAGCGTGGCGATGACGTGCCGCTGACCCACCAGGGAGTCCCAGACGCTCATCGCGGCTCCTCCGGCCCTGTGGCCCGCAGCGTGCGGGTGCCGACCGACCGCGCGGCCTGCTCCAGCAGCGGAGCCACTCGCTCGCGGACCTGGCCGGCGATCTGTGTCACCGAGGCCCGGGCGTCGATGACGAGGTAGTGCTCGGGCTGGGCCGCGGCGAGCCGCAGGAACATCGCCCGCACCCGCTGGTGGAACTCCAGCGACTCGGCCTCGATGCGGTCGCGCCCCTCGAAGCGGCCCATGCCGGTCGTCGGCTCGAGGTCGAGCAGCACCGTGAGGTGGGGTCGCAGGTCGTCGGTGGCCCAGCGTGCGATCCGCTCCACCTCGGAGTCGACGAGGTCGCGCCCCGCCCCCTGGTAGGCGAGCGTGGAGTCGACGTAGCGGTCGGTGACGACCACGGCTCCGCGCTCCAGCGCCGGGACCACGACGCGATCGACGTGCTCGGCCTTGTCGGCGGCGTAGAGCAGCGCCTCGGTGCGGTCGGACATGGCGCCGGTCGCCGGGTCCAGCACGATGCGGCGCAGCTGCTGGCCGATGGCGGTGTCGCCCGGCTCCCGGGTCAGCACCACGTCGTAGCCCTCGAGCTGGAGCCACTCCCTCAGCTGCCGCGCCTGCGTCGACTTGCCGGCACCCTCGCCGCCCTCGAGGGCGATGAAGACCCCCTGCGAGGCGTAGCGGCCCGCGGCACGGTCCCGCAGACCCGGCGGCAGCGCCTGTCCGAGATCGTCCACCAGCGACCGCCCTTCGTCGTCGTTCATCCGACGATAGGCAAGCACACCGACAACGGTCATGCCGACGGCGGCCACGAGCATGGTGAGCGCGGCGCCGCGGTACTCGAACAAGGACTGGCCGTTGGCGTCGACGGGGCCGAAGCGGACGACGCCGATCAGGCCGGCGACCAGCGGGGCCACGGCGAGGACCACCGCGAGCACGAGCCGCACCGACGTGGCCACGAACGCGAAGGTCCGCCCCCTCAGCTCGTCGGGCACCTCGAGCCCCAGCAGCGTCATGCCCGTCACCCACGCGGCGCCCGCCAGGAAGCCGACGCCGACCGCGAGGGCGGCCACCACCTCCAGGTGGGGCACGAGGGCGAGCGGGACGAGGAGCACGCCGGCCCCGGTGAGGGCCACCCCGAAGACCCGGCGTCGGCTGAGGCGCGACAGCAGGCGGGGACCGCGCCACAGGCCGGTGCCCATGCCCACGAACACGGCGCCGAAGAGGACGCCGTACCCGGAGTCGCCGGCGCCGAGGTCGGCGACGTGGGTGCGCGCCAGGCCCACCACCACGCCGCCGGCGGCGAACGCCCCGGCCATCCCGAGCACCAGCGCGCGCACCACGGGTGTGCCGAGGACGTAGGACCAGCCGTTGCCGATGACGCGCCACACGCTGCCCTCCTCCTCGTGGGCCGCGGGGCCGGACGGGATCTGGGCCAACCGGGCGATCACCACCCCGGAGACGATGAAGGACAGGCCGTTGACGTAGAGCGAGACGTCGACCGCGCCCCGGTCGACCCACCCCATGAGGCCGGGGACGACACGGTCCAGCGTCGTGAGCAGGGCGAAGAGCAGGGCCGCGGGCACGGCCGAGCCGTAGGTCGTGGCGATGCTGATCTGGTTGGCCTGCTCGAGGAGGTGGCGGGGCACGAGGTTGGGGACGGTGGCGTCCTTGGCCGGCAACCAGAGCAGGCTGGCGATCTCCACCAGGACGGTGACGACGAAGACCCACCACAGGGTGCCGACCAGCGGGATGGTCAGGAACAGCGCGCCCCGGACGTAGTCGCCCCAGACCAGCACCGTGCGCCGGTCGATGCGGTCCGCGAGGTAGCCGGCGAGCGGGCCGAACACGATCGCCGGCAGCACCCGCAGGAAGAGGACGCCGGCGATGGCGTAGTTCTTCCCCGCGTAGCCGTCGGCCAGCTGGTTGGCCATCGCCGTCAGCGCGAGCAGCCCCAGCCAGTCCCCCAGGCTCGAGAGCCCGAGCCCCACCCACAACCGCCGGAACGCCGGGATGCGCAGTGCGTTCACCGCCTCACCCTACCGACCGGGCGCGCCCGACCCACCCGCGACGCCTCGCGCGGGGGTCAGGCCTTCTTGGCGGCCTTCTTGGCCGTCGTCTTCGTGGCCGAGGTCTTCGTGGCCGAGGTCTTCGTGGCGGTGGCCTTCTTCGCGGTCGACTTCTTGGCCGGGGCCTTCTTGGCGCCGCGCTTGGCGGCCTTCTTGGCCGGGCCCTTGGCGCGACGCTCGGCGAGCAGCTCGGCTGCGCGCTCCAGGGTCACGGTGGCCTGGTCGTCACCCTGGCGCAGCGTGGCGTTGTACTCGCCGTCGGTGACGTAGTGGCCGAAGCGGCCCGACTTGACCGTGATCATCTGCTTGCTGACCGGGTCCTCGCCGATCTCGCGACCCGGGTCGGCAGCCGCCCGCCCGCGTGCCTTCGGCTGGGCGTAGATCTTCAGCGCCTCGTCGAGCGAGATGGTGAGCAGCTGCTCCTCGGAGCCGATCGTGCGCGAGTCGGTGCCCTTCTTCAGGTAGGGACCGTAGCGACCGTTCTGCGCCGTGATCTCCTCACCGGACTCCGGGTCCTCGCCCACCACGCGCGGCAGCGTCAGCAGCCGCAGCGCGTCCTCGAGCGTGATCGCGTCCAGCGACATCGACTTGAACAGCGAGGAGGTCCTCGGCCGCGCCGACTTCGGCGCGTCCTCGGGCAGCTGCTCGGTGACGTAGGGGCCGTAGCGGCCGTTCTTGGCCACGATCTTCAGGCCCGACTCGGGGTCCTCACCCAGCACCTGCTCCTGCCCGGCCGGGTTCGCCAGCAGCTCCTTGGCCTTCTCGACCGTGAGCTCGTCGGGCGGCAGGTCCTCGGGCACGTTGCCGCGGTTCTGCTCCTCGTCCTCGACGTAGGGGCCGTAGCGCCCCACCCGCAGGTTGATGCCCTCGCCGATCGGGAACGTCGCCAGCTCGCGGGCGTCGATGTCGCCGAGCTCGGTGACCAGCTTCTGCAGCCCCTCGACCTCGGCGGAGCCGAAGTAGAACTCGCCGAGCTCGTTGACCCGGTCGCGACGACCGGAGGCGATCTCGTCGAGGTTGTCCTCCATCGAGGCGGTGAACTCGTAGGACACCAGCCGCGGGAAGTGGTCCTCCAGCAGCCGTGTGACCGAGAACGCCAACCACGCTGGAACCAGGGCGGTGCCCTTCTTGTAGACGTAGCCGCGGTTGAGGATGGTGCCGATGATCGAGGCGTACGTCGACGGGCGGCCGATCTCGCGCTCCTCGAGCTCCCTGACCAGGCTGGCCTCGGTGTAGCGGGCGGGCGGCTTGGTCTCGTGGCCGGCGGCGGCGATGCGGGCCGCCGTCACGACGTCCCCCTCCCGCACGTCGGGCAGCCGGGTCTGGGAGTCATCGGACTCCTTCTCCGGGTCGTCGGAGCCCTCGACGTAGGCCTTGAGGAAGCCGTAGAAGGTGATGACGCGGCCGGTGGCGCTGAACACGACGTCCTCCCCGGTCGCGGCGGTGCCGCCGAGCCGGATCGCCACCGAGCGTCCCTGGGCGTCGCGCATCTGCGAGGCGACGGTGCGCATCCAGATCAGCTCGTAGAGCCGGAACTCGTCGCCCGACAGGCCGGTCTGCGCCGGGGTCCGGAAGGACTCCCCGGCGGGGCGGATCGCCTCGTGCGCCTCCTGCGCGTTCTTCACCTTCGACTGGTAGGTCCGCGGTGAGTCCGGGAGGTACTCCGCGCCGTACAGCTCGCGCACCTGGCCCCGGGCCGCGTTCACCGCCGAGGTCGACAGCGTGATCGAGTCGGTGCGCATGTAGGTGATGAAGCCGTTCTCGTAGAGCCGCTGCGCGATCTGCATGGTGCGCGAGGCACCGTAGCCGAGCTTGCGGCTGGCCTCCTGCTGCAGCGTCGTGGTGCGGAACGGCGCGTAGGGCTTGCGGGTGTAGGGCTTGGCCTCGACCGAGCGCACGGTGAAGTCGGTGTCGCTGACGGCCGCCGAGAGGGCCTCGGCCCGCGAGCGGTCGAGGTGCACGACGCCCTTGCCGGTCGAGACCAGGTTGGCCTGCGGGTCGAAGTCGGAGCCGCGCGCCACCCGGGCGCCGTCGACCGAGGAGAGCTTCGCCGGGAACATGCGCTCGGCGTGGTCGCTGCCGGCGTCGAAGGTGCCCTCGAGGTCCCAGTACGACGCGACGCGGAAGGCGATCCGCTCCCGCTCCCGATCCACCACGAGGCGCGTCGCGACCGACTGGACGCGGCCGGCCGACAGCCGCGGCATGACCTTCTTCCACAGCACCGGCGAGACCTCGTAGCCGTAGAGCCGGTCGAGGATGCGCCGCGCCTCCTGGGCCTCGACGAGGTCGAGGTCGAGCGTGCGCGGGTTGTCGACGGCCTCCTGGATCGCCTGGCGGGTGATCTCGTGGAAGACCATCCGGTGCACCGGCACCTTGGGCTTCAGCTCCTGCTCGAGGTGCCACGCGATGGCCTCGCCCTCGCGGTCCTCGTCGGTGGCGAGGTAGAGCTCGGAGGCGTCCTTGAGCAGACCCTTCAGCTTGGTCATGTGGGGCTTCTTGTCGCGGCTGACCACGTAGTACGGCGTGAACTCGTTGTCCACGTCGACGCCGAGCCGCGCCCACTTCTCCCCCTTGATGGACGCGGGCACGTCTGCGGCGTCGCGCGGCAGGTCGCGGATGTGACCGATGGAGGACTCCACGACGTAGCCCGAGCCCAGGTAGCCGGCGATGGTCTTCGCCTTGGCCGGCGACTCGACGATCACGAGCTTGTGACCTCCTGAGCCGCCGGAGCCTGCCTTGGATCCCTTGCTTGCCACGCGGGCACTCCCTCATCGGTGATTAGGTACGGACTTGACGACGACCGCTGGCCCACCCTTGACATCGCGTCGTTCGTGGGGTCGGTCCAGGACAGTGGAGCACACGACGGTAGCCCCTGCGGTCAACGGCCGGGGAACGGTCTGCCTCAGAACAGCAGGTAGCCGTCGTCGACCAGCGACCTCACCTCCGGCAGCGCGGACGCGACCAGCTCCTCCACGGGACGCTCGAGAAGCTGGGCGAGGGCCACCAGGATCTGGTGCAGGCTGAGCTCGCCGTCGCTGGCGCCCAGCACCGCGGCGGTCACGGTGTCGACCTCTCGCGCCCGTCGCAGACCTCGCTGCTGACGCGCCACGATCGTCTCCGGGTCGCCCGCGCCGGGTTCGCCGGTGGACTCCTCGACCACGTCGGTACGACGCCTCCAGCGGGCAGCGAGCACGTCCCGGTCGTCGAGGCCGTCCAGCCGGTCCACCCGCGCCAGCCAGTCGTCGACGGTCGGTCCGAGGGGCTGCTCCACGGCGTGCGGCCAGTCCTCGAGCCGGGTCACGGGCTGCTCGCGGTCGGTGCGCCGCAGCGTCAGCCAACCGAAGCCGATCCCGGCCACGCCCTGGTCGGCGAACCACTGCAGCCAGGCGTCGTAGCGGGCGACGTACTCAGGACGCCCGTGGACGCCCGCGTCGCGCAGCCACAGCTCGACGTACTCCGCGGGGTCCGCGACCTCGCGCTGCACCACCCAGGCGTCGCAGCCCGAGCCGGCGAGCCACTCCTCGAGCCGCTCCTGCCAGGGTCGGCCATCGACGTGCACCCAGTTGGCCAGCACCTGCGCCACGCCGCCGGGGGTGAGGTGCGCCGGCGCCTCGACGACCACGCGCCGCACCACCTCGTCGCCCGGCAGGCCGGAGTCGCGGTAGACGAGCAGCTCCCCGCCCGGTGGCGAGACCACGAAGGGCGGGTTCGTCACCACCAGGTCGAAGCGCTCGCCCGCGACCGGCTCGTAGAGGCTGCCGGCTCGCACGTCGACCTCCACCTCGTTGAGCGCCGCCGTGGTGCGAGCCATGAGCAGCGCCCGCTGGTTGACGTCGGTGGCGACGACCTCGCCCGCGTGCCGGGTCAGGTGCAGCGCCTGGACGCCGCACCCGGTGCCGAGGTCGAGCGCGCGCCCGACCGGGCGGCGTACGGCGAGCTGGGCCAGCGACCCCGACGCCGAGCTGATCCCGAGCACGTGGTCGGGGGCCACCGCGTTGGGGGCGCCGTCGAGCCCGGGGGTGAGGTCGCTGAGGACCCACCAGTCCCCGTCGTCGGTGGAGTAGGGGCTCACGTCGACCGCGGCCCGGACCTCCCCGTCCTGGTCACCACCGGTGAGCACCCCGGCGGCGAGCAGGTCGGGGACGAGGCCGGGCAGCGCCGCGTCGAGCGCGGGCCGTCCGACGGACGCCTGCAGCAGCCAGAGCCGGGTGAGCGTCTCCCCCCGCGTGCCGCCCGTCGTGGCGCGCCGGGCCGCCGTGGTCTCGTTGCGGCCGAGCGCGGAGTGCGCGACGGGCCCGAGGGTGTCGGCGACGGTGTCGACGGTGTAGTCGGCGGCGGCCAACGCGTCACGCAGACGTCGGACGACGTCGGTCTCGAGGGGGTCCACCCGCGCAGCCTAGGGCCGGACGCGGACGAGCCGCCCTCCCGGTGGGAGTGCGGCTCGTCGGGTGCTGCCGGTCAGACCTGGGTCGTGCGCGGCTCCTCGGCGTCGCCGCCGATCGTGACCCCGCGACGCGACGACATGATCACCACGCCGGCGATGATCGCCACCGCCACCAGGGCGATGAGGATCCGCACGGCGTCGTTGGAGTCGTCGCCCACGCTGAGGGAGACCACCGCGCTGGCGATGAGCAGCGAGACCAGATTCATCACCTTGATGAGCGGGTTGATGGCCGGGCCGGCGGTGTCCTTGAAGGGGTCACCGACGGTGTCACCGATGACGGTGGCCTCGTGAGCCGGCGATCCCTTGCCGCCGTGGTGGCCGTCCTCGACGAGCTTCTTGGCGTTGTCCCAGGCGCCGCCGGCGTTGGCCAGGAAGACCGCCATGAGGGTGCCGGTGCCGATGGCGCCGGCCAGGAACCCGGCCAGGGCGGTGGCGCCGAGGCCGAACCCGACCGCGACGGGGGCCATCACGGCCAGGACACCCGGCGTGATGAGCTCGCGCAGGGAGTCGCGGGTGACGATGTCGACGACCTTGCCGTACTCCGGACGCCCGGTGCCCTCCATGATCCCGGGGATCTCCCGGAACTGGCGACGCACCTCGTAGACGACCGCGCCGGCCGCGCGGGCGACCGCGTTGATGGCGAGGCCGGAGAAGAGGAACACGACCGCCGAGCCGAGCAGCACGCCGACCAGCACCGAGGGGTTGAAGACGAAGAAGCTGAGCAGCTCCTGCGTGGTCTCCTCGGAGTCGGCACCGGACTCGCTGAGCGCCTCGAGCACCGAGGTGGCGTAGGACCCGAACAGCGCGGTCGCGGCGAGCACGGCTGTGGCGATCGCGATGCCCTTGGTGATCGCCTTCGTCGTGTTGCCGACGGCGTCGAGCTCGGTGAGGATCTGCGCGCCCTCGGGGCTGACGTCGCCGGACATCTCGGCCACGCCCTGGGCGTTGTCGGAGACCGGGCCGAAGGTGTCCATCGCGACGATGACCCCGACGGTGGTCAGCAGACCGCAGCCGGCCAGCGCCACGGCGAACAGCGAGACGGTCAGCGAGGCACCACCGAGCAGGAACGAGCCGAACACCGCGGCACCGATGACCAGCGTCGTGTAGACCGCGGACTCGAAGCCGACCGAGAGCCCGGCCAGGATCACGGTGGCCGCACCGGTGAGCGAGGTCTTGCCGACGTCCTTGACGGGGCGGTACTCGGTGCCGGTGTAGTAGCCGGTCAGGGCCAGGATGCCGGCCGCCATCACGATCCCGATGACGACGGCGACGCTCGCGATGAGCGCGGGGTTGCCCTCGGGGGCGCCCGAGATGAGCTCGAGCGAGTTGGAGCCGAGGCCCTCGAAGTCGCCGAAGCTGGTCGGCAGGTAGAGGAACGACAGCACGACCGAGCCGAGCGCGGCGACGCCGGCACTGAGGTAGAACGACCTGTTGATGGTGGTGAGACCGTTCTCGCCCGGCTTCGGGTTGGTGAGGTAGACGCCGGCCACCGCGGTGAGCGCGCCGATGGCAGGGATGAGCAGCGGGTAGACCAGACCCTTGTCGCCGAAGGCCTGGGACCCGAGGATCAGCGCGGCGACCAGGGTGACGGCGTACGACTCGAAGAGGTCGGCGGCCATGCCGGCGCAGTCGCCGACGTTGTCGCCGACGTTGTCGGCGATGGTGGCCGCGTTGCGCGGGTCGTCCTCGGGGATGTTCTGCTCGACCTTGCCGACCAGGTCGGCGCCGACGTCGGCGGCCTTGGTGAAGATGCCGCCGCCGACCCGCATGAACATCGCCAGGAGCGCGGCTCCGAAGCCGAAGCCCTCCAGCACGTCGGGGGCCTCGTTCTTGAACAGCAGCACCACCACGGAAGCACCGAGCAGGCCCAGCCCGACGGTCAGCATGCCCACCATGGCGCCGGTGCGGAGACCGATCGTCATGGCCGGCTCGCGGCCCTCGGTGTTCGCCGCGGCCGCCACCCGGAGGTTGGCCTTGACTGCGAGCGACATGCCCAGGTAGCCGACGGCACCGGAGAAGCCCGCGCCGACGAGGAAGAAGATCGAGCGACCGATCCGCACCCCCGCGTCAGGGGCGGGCAGCGCCAGCAGCACGAAGAACGCCACCGCGGCGAACACAGCGAGCGTGCGGAACTGCCTGGTCAGGTACGCCGAGGCACCCTCCTGGACCGCTAGGGCGATCCGCTTCATGTTGTCCGTGCCCTCACCGGCGGACAGCACCTCGGACCGGAACACGAATGCCATGACCAGCGCGACGACCGCGATGGCAGCGACAATCAGGACCAGCACGAAGTTGCCGCCGGAGAGCTCCACGGTTGTCTCGGCGTTCAGGACGCCGAGCGAGACCCGCGACATGCGTTTCCTCCGATTTCGAGCGCTGCGCGCCCTTCGATGGGGCACCGGGCACGCCGCCTGAGTGCGACGCGCGCAGTGCGGGCAGGCAGGCGCCTGCCCCCGACGAACGCTGGGGACTCTACTAACGCGCCTCGCCTGCGAAGGACAGGGGGGTGGCGTGTCTCACACGAGGTTCGGTGGCGGGTCAGGCGGGCCAGGTCATCGTGACGGTGGCCTGCTCGCCCTGGAGGTCGACGACGACGTCGTCGGTGACGCCGCGCAGCAGGGCCCAGGGGTCGATCCCGAGCTCGTCGAGGTCACCGTCGGGACGCCGGTAGGTCCCGCGGATCTCGACGACGAAGCTGCCGCCGCCCCGCACGCCGCCCCGCAGGCCGACGTGGACCATGTCCACGGTGTGGGGCGTCCCGGGCTCGATCGATCCGATGAGGATCGCGCAGACCTCCCCCACGCCGAGGCGCACCTCCTCGATGAGGCCGCCCGAGAGGTCGGCGCGCCGCGCGACCGCGGCCGCCACCAGCCGTGCGGTCCGCACCAGCGCCGCGTCGCGGGCGATCGCGATGACCACCTCGTTGTCCGTCCGTGTCACCACCGGCACGCCGATCGCGTCAGAGGCTCGCGGTCACGGCGCGGACAGCGCGGCGGACTGCGAGTCGTGGATCGGGAAGACCTTGCTCAGGCCCGTGATGCGGAAGATCTTGAGCAGACGCTCCTGGGTGCAGACCAGGTCGAGGTTCCCCTCGACCGTGCGCACGCGCTTGAGGGCGCCGACGAGGACGCCGAGGCCGGTGGAGTCCATGAACTCGACCTGCTCCAGGTCGACGATGATCTGGCGCTGCCCGTCGTCGACGAGCCCGGAGATGCACTCCCGCAGCTTCGGCGCCGTGTACACGTCGATCTCGCCGCCGACCTCCACGACCGTCCGGTCGTTCTCCTGGCGTGTCTCCAGAGACAGGTCCACAACATCTCCTCGCGTCTGCTCCGGCGGTCCAGGTACGTCCCGATCCGCCCAGACCGCATTCAACCACGCCGCCCCTCATGGTTCGCACGAATGCCCCGGCACGTCGCGCCGAGCCACCCGTCGGGGTGGGGCCGTGATCCCCTCGACCCCGGGGCGGGTGGAGTGTCGCCCCCGGTTGCGACACTGGCCGGGTGCCCCCTCCGCGTCCCCCGACCCGCTCGCCCTGGTGCGCCCGCGCGACCACGGGCAGCTGCGGCACCTCGAGACCTTCCCTCCCCGTCCGGGGGTCACCGCTCCGTGGCCGGAGTGGGCCGACCCCCGGGTGGTGGCGGCCTTCACCGAGCGGGGGGTGGAGCAGCCGTGGCGGCACCAGGTGCTCGCGGCCGAGGCGGCGTACGCCGGTCGCCACGTCGTGGTGTCCACCGGCACGGCGTCGGGCAAGACGATGGCCTTCCAGCTGCCGGCGCTCACCGAGGTGCTGGCGGCGCGACGTCCCAACGGTCGTCCCGGCGCCACCGTGCTCTACCTGTCCCCCACCAAGGCACTGGCCAACGACCAGCTGCAGGGCCTGGCCTCGCTGGGTCTTCCCCGGCTCGCCGCACTCACCCACGACGGCGACAGCCCTCCCGAGCAGCGGGAGTGGGCCCGCGACCATGCCGAGTGGGTGCTGACCAACCCCGACATGCTCCACCACTCGCTGCTGCCCGGCCATGCCCGGTGGGCCCGCTTTCTCGGCCAGCTGCGCTACGTCGTGGTCGACGAGTGCCACCACTACCGTGGCGTCTTCGGTGCGCACGTCGCCCAGGTGCTGCGCCGGCTGCGCCGGCTCTGCGCCGCCCACGGCTCCGACCCGACCTTCGTGCTCGCCTCCGCCACGGTGGCCGAGCCCGGCGTCTCGGCCCGGCGGCTCACCGGGTTGCCCGTCGAGGTCGTCGACGTCGACGACTCCCGTCGCGGCGAGGTGTCGCTGGCCCTGTGGGAGCCCCCACTCACCGATCTCGTGGGCGAGCAGGGTGCGCCCGTGCGCCGCGCCGCGACCGCCGAGACCGCCGACCTGCTCGCCGACCTGGTCTCGGGCGGGGTGCGCACGTTGGCGTTCGTCCGCTCGCGTCGGGGCGCGGAGTCGGTAGCGCTGACGTGCCAGCGGCTGCTGGCCGAGGTGGACCCGGCGCTGCCGGCCACCGTGGCGGCGTACCGAGGCGGCTATCTGCCCGAGGACCGGCGCGCGCTGGAGGAGGACCTCCGCTCGGGTCGGCTCACCGGGGTGGCAGCCACCAACGCGCTGGAGCTCGGCATCGACATCTCCGGGCTCGACGCGGTGCTGATGTCCGGCTTCCCGGGCACCCGGGCGGCGCTGTGGCAGCAGGTCGGCCGCGCTGGGCGGCGCGGCACCGACGCGCTGGCGGTGCTGGTCGCGCGCGACGACCCGCTCGACACCTTCCTCGTCAGTCACCCCGAGATGCTCGTGGGGGCACCCGTCGAGGCGACCGTCTTCGACCCCGGCAACCCCTACGTCCGGGGCCCGCACCTGTGCGCCGCGGCGGCCGAGCTGCCGCTGCGCGAGGAGGACCTCGACCTCTTCGGCGACGGCCCCGACGGCGCGGCCTCGGTCCGCGACGCCCTGGACGCCCTGGTGGAGCACGGCTGGCTGCGGGCGCGCACCGCCGGCTGGTACTGGACCCGCAGCGGGCGACCCAGCGACCTCGCCGACCTGCGCAGCACCGGTGGGCGCCCGGTCGAGCTGGTGGAGAAGCGCACGGGCCGCGTGATCGGCACCGTCGACGCCGGCTCCTCCCACGCCAGCGTCCACACCGGTGCCGTCTACCTGCACCAGGGCGAGTCCTACGTCGTCGACGACCTCGACCTCGAGGACGGCGTGGCCGTGCTCTCGGCAGCCGACCCGGGCTACGCGACGTACGCCCGCGACCTCACCGACATCCACGTCGTGGCCGAGGAGAGGGTCGACGACGGGGTGCCAGCGGGACCGGACGCGTGCACGCTGTCCTTCGGCACGGTGCAGGTCACCCAGCAGGTCGTCGCGTTCCTCAAGAAGGCGGTGCCGTCCGGGGAGGTGCTGGGCGAGGAGCCGCTGGACCTGCCACCGCGGGTGCTGGAGACCAAGGCCGTGTGGTGGACCGTGCCCGCCGGGCTGCTCGCGGACTCCGGCCTCGCCAAGGCCGACCTGCCCGGGGCCGCGCACGCCGCCGAGCACGCCTCGATCGGCATCCTCCCCCTGGTCGCGACCTGCGACCGCTGGGACATCGGCGGCGTCTCCACCGCCCTGCACCCCGACACCGGCCGGCTGACGGTCTTCGTCTACGACGGGCACCCCGGCGGGGCCGGGTTCGCCGAGCGCGGCTTCACAGCGGTGCGGTCGTGGCTGCGCGCCACCCGCGAGACGATCGCCGCCTGCGAGTGCCAGGCGGGGTGCCCCTCCTGCGTGCAGTCGCCCAAGTGCGGCAACGGCAACCAGCCCCTCGCCAAGCACGAGGCCGGGCTGCTGCTCGACGTGCTGCTCGCCGGTCTCGGTCCGAGCCGCGGCTGAACGCCCGCGGCCGCCGGCCGCCACCTCGGCACGACGAGGATCAGGTCCCGGGCGCACGGGCCACGGGCCCGGCGTGCGCGCGTGACTCCACCGTCAGCTCGCGTCCGAGGAGTCGGAGCGTGACCGCGGTGCCGACGCGCACCTCCTCGCCCTCGACCCGGCACGACACCAGCTCCACCTCGTTGTCGGCGGCCGCGCGGGCCACCGCGGGACAGGCGGGCCGCAGGTGCTGCAGCGCCACCGCACCCGCCAGCGCGGCCAGGTCGGCGGCGGCCGCCGCTCGGCGACGCTCCACCACCAGTCGCCCACCCGCCAGCAGCACGACCGCGGCGAGGACCAGGGCGCAGGCCAGCCCGAGCACGACGGGCGTCGCGGCCCCACGGTCGTCTCTCACGACGGCTCCTCCGCCGCGACGGCGGTGGAGGTCAGCTCCACCGACGGCAGCACCGCGAACAGGCCCCCGGGCCCGCGGACCGTGCTGGTCGCGACGACATGCACGGTGCCACCGCTGCGGGTCACCGAGACCCGCACCGGGTCCTCGCCCGAGTCGACGTCGGGTGCGGTATCCCCGCGTGCCGCCGCGCGCGCCACCTCCCGGGCGGTGTCGACCACCCTGACCTGGGCGGAGGCCAGGCAGATCACCCACAGCAGGCCCCAGGCCAGGGCCAGCAGCAGGGGCAGGACCGCGGCGGCCTCGGCCGTCACCGCGCCCCGTTCCGCGAGCTTCGTCGTGGCGGTGGGGGTCGAGGTGACCGTGGGGGCCCGGCGCGGCGTCGGGGTGGCTCCGCTCCGGGCCCCCACGACCAGCTCGTCCGCCACGGCTCAGCCGATCCCGACCATGCTGAGGAAGAACTTCAGGACGGTCTCGAGCAGGTTCTGGCCGAAGTCGCTGCTCAGCAGCTTCATCAGAACGCCGGCCAGACCGACGCCGCAGGCCGTCACCGCGGCGTACTCGGCGCTGGCCGCGCCGGCCTCCGCCAGGGCGCCGGCGGACGCGGCTGTGTCAGGGGCTGGCGTCGAGCGGCGCCCGGCGAGATCGACCACGGGGGCCAGCCCCTCGAGCTCGGCGTGGGTGACCTCGTCGCTCCGGGACGGGCCGAGGATGGGAGTGGTGACGGACATCTGTTCCTCCTGACGTGCCGGGGGCTCCCGGCGATGGGCCGCCGGTCGGTCCGGCGGCGCTTGACGCCACGAGCCTGCGGGCGTGCGAGACCTCGTGGGAGGGGCCGGTCCGGATCTGGGGACGGGCTGCGCCTCGTCACCGGTGGGGACGGAAACCGGCGCCGCTCACCCGAGCACCAGACCGGTCACCGAGCCCGCGACGAGCGGCACGATCCCCAGCAGGACGAACGCCGGCAGCAGGCACAGCCCGAGCGGGGCCGCGGCCTTCACCTCGATCTGGCGCACGCGCGCCTCGACCTGGCCTCGCTGGCGCTCCCGCTCGTCCTCGGCCAGCCGTGCGAGGGACTCCGCCACCGGAGCGCCGCTCACCGCCGAGCGCAGCAGCACCTGCCCGAGACGGCCCAGCTGGTCGTGCGTCGCCATGTCGGCCCACACGTCCGTCGGCTCCGAGCCCCACCGCAGCCGGCGAGACCACCGGCGCAGGGCCTCGGCTCCGGCCCCGTCGAGCAGGTTCGTCACCTCGTGCAGGGCGTACGCCGGCGCCGCCCCGGCACTGACGGCCGCGCTCATCAGGTCGACGATGTGCACGACCTCGGACTCCAGCTCCTCCCGACGCCGCCGCACACCGCGGTCCTCCCACCCGCCGCTGCGGTGCCAGACCAGTCCGCCGGCGAGCACCGCACCCGCCGCGGCGTACCAACCGGGCAGCAGGACGGCCGCACCGACCGCGGCACCACCGGCGGCCGCGACCCGCAACCGCGCCGACGCCCCGTAACCGTCCCCGTCCCCGTCGCTCGGTCCGCTCCTGCCCGCGTCGCAACCGGGCCCGGCCGCCCCGTCGGGGCCTGCGCGGGGCTGGGCCCTGCGGAGGACGGCCGGGCGACGCAACGTGAGCAGGACCGCGACCGCTCCCGCGCCGGCCGCGACCGCGGCCGCGACCGCGGCGCTCACGCGGCGCCCCGGGCAGCACGCCCGGCGATGCGGTCGATCCACCACAGACCGCTCAACGCGCAGGCAGAGCCCGCGGCCAGGCAGGCCAGACCGGGCGGCGAGTCGAGCAGGAACGGCCACGGCTCGGCGCCGATCCCCTGCCCTGCGACCAGGATCATGACGGGCATCAGCCCGAGCATGCGCGCCGTCGCGCGAGCCGAGGCCAGCTCGGCAGAGACCACGTGCCGGGTGGCCTGCTCGGCCCGAGCCGTCTCCAGCACGTGACCGACGCCGACGGCGAGGCTCGCGCCCGACCCCGCACAGAGCTGCCAGACCGCCGCCAGCCGGGTGACGCTCTCGGCGCCGGGCAGCTGCCCGAGCCGTCTCAACGCCTCGGGGACGCTCGCGCCCCAGCGGGCGGCCGCAGCCGCCGGGGCGGACTCGGGCCAGGCGTCGACCGCACGGGCCAGCGCGGAACCGACCGGCAGACCGGCGCGCAGCTCGCCCAGCAGGGCCTCCGCGTGCAGGACCACCGCTCGACGACGTTCCTCGGCCTCGACCTCGGCGCGACGCCGGGCCACAGCGCGCACGACCGCGAAGGCCACCGCGAGCAGCACACCGGCCAGGACGGCCCGCCGCAGCGGGAGGGCCGCGACCAGCACCACGCCAGTCGCGACGAGCACGACCTGGAGCGGAACCCCGAGGCGCGTGAGATGCCCCACGCCCGGCGGTTCGCCGGGCGATCCGCCGGGCGATCCGCCGACGGGCGGTGGCACCGGCAGCGCCCCGTCGCGGCGCGAGGGGCGGGCGCCGAGCAGCAGGGCCGTCGCGGCCGCCGCCAGCAGGGCCGCGGCGAGCGCGGCGGGCGTCAGGACGGTCCCGGTCACGGTGTCCCCTCGAGCAGCGCTGCCAGCCGGTCCGCACCGGGCAGCCGGAAGCAGGGTCCCTCGGGGTCGAAGCGCACCGCCGGCACGGCATGCGTGCGCCCATCGGTGTGCTCGAGCACGGCGATCTCCCCGAGCCGGCGCCGGCCACCGTCGCGGACACAGTGCACGACCAGGTCGAGACCCGCCCTCATCTGGACGTGGGCCGCGCTGGACGGCAGTCCGGCGGCCAGCGCGAGTCCCTCGACCCGCGCCGGGACGTCGACGGCCGAGTTGGCGTGGATGGTGCCGCACCCACCTTCGTGGCCGGTGTTCAACGCCGCGAGGAGGTCGACCACCTCCGCGCCACGGACCTCCCCGACCACCAGCCGGTCGGGCCGCATCCGGAGGGCCTGCCGCACCAGCGTGCGGAGGTCGACCGACCCGACCCCCTCGACGTTGGCCTGCCGGGCCTCCAGCCCCACGACGTGCGGGTGCGCGGGCTGCAGCTCGCGGGTGTCCTCGACGAGGACCAGGCGCTCATCGCCCGGGACCTCCCCGAGCAGGGCGTTGAGCAGGGTCGTCTTGCCCGAGCCGGTGCCGCCGCTGACGAGGAACGCCAGGCGCCGGCGCACGAGCCGGCGCATCAGGCGCAACGCCTCCGGCCCCCAGTCGCCGGCCGTCGCCAGCTCGTCGAGGGTGAAGCTCCGACGCCGCGGGACGCGCAGCGAGATTGAGGTGCCCGGGCGGGCCAGCGGGGTGAGCACGGCGTGCAGCCGCGTGCCGTCCGCCAGCCGCAGGTCAACGTACGGCGAGGCGTCGTCGAGCCTGCGACCGGCGGTCCCGGCGAGCCGTTGGGCGAGCCGACGGACGGCGTCGTCGTCGCCGAACCGGACCTCGGTCAGCTCCAGACCGCGACCCCGGTCGACGTAGACGGCGTCGGGTCCGTTGACGAGCACGTCCGTGACGCCCTCGAGCTCAAGCAGCGCCTCCAACGGCCCCGACCCCAGGACGTCACGCCGCAGGACGTCGAGGACCGCCAGCACCGTCACGTCGCCGACCGGTCGACCGTCGGCGCGCAGCGCGGCGGCGACGACCTCCGGGGTCAGGTCAGCGGACTCACGCGCCAGCTGGGACCGCACCTGCTCCGCGGCCCGCACCACCGCCGCGGAGGTCACCGCGACTCCCCGATGGCGCGATCGTCCTCGAGGAGTGCGAGCACCTCGTCGGCGGCCCGCACCAGGGACGAGCGACGTCCGCGCACCGGACCGAGACCGGCGTCGACGTGCTCGCCCAGCCGGCGGTCGTGACCGATCTCGGCGACCAGCGGCAGGGCCAGCAGGCGTGACGCCTCGGTGGCCGAGACAGCAGTGCCCCCGCCGCGCACCGCCAGCCCGACCGGGGCGCCCGACGCCCGCAGCGGTGCGGCCACCCGGGCCGCGGACGCGACACCGGCGACCGTGCCCGCCACGAGGAGCAGCACCAGGTCGCAGAGCCCCAGGAGGTCCGGGGACCGCGCCGCGCCCCGGGGACAGTCGAGGACCACCCAGTCGTGGCCGCGGGCCCCGGCGGCGACCACCTCGGCGACCAGCCGGTCGTCCAGGAGGACCGAGCCGTCGTCGGGCCAGGTCAGCAGCGCGAGGTCGCCCTCCCGGGGAAGGGCCGAGGACAGCTCGCTGGCCGACAGCCGCCCGTCGACCCCGCTCAGGTCGCCCCAGGTGATGCCCTCGCCGGGGCGCCCCCCGAGCACCCGGCCGAGCCCGGGGCCCCAGGGGTCGAGATCCACCAGCAGCGTCGGGTCGACCGCCGCGCGGAGCGCCAGCGCGGTCGCGGTGACGCTCGTTCCGACTCCCCCCGAGCCCCCGGTCACGGCCACCACCCGCCCCTGGCGGGGCCGGTCGAGCTCGGCGAGCAGCTCGCGCAGCCGGGCGAGGTCCTCGGGGATCGCCAGCACACCGAGGGCGCCGGCCTCGAGAGCGCGACGGAAGACGGCGTCGGGCACCGGGGCGGTGGCCAGCACGTGCAGCGGCACCGCACGCCTTCGGCGTACCGGACCGACGTCGAGGTGTGCGACGTCGGAGAGCACGACCGAGGCGCGCACGGCGGCGTGCCCGCGGTCGTCGACCGCGGTCCCCTCCCCGGCCGGCGAGGCCCGCTCCACCGACACCCCGGCCGCGGCCGCGAGCTGCTGCACGGTCTCGGCGAGGACGTCGTCGGAGGTGAGCAGCAGGAGGCTGGATCGCGTCATGTGGTGACTGTGCCGCCCGGGTCGCCCTGTCGGTCGGGCTCCGACCGTCCTGGGGAGAGTCCGCGGGTCGCCTCGCCTGGGGACGGGACCCGGCTCGCGGCGGCCGAAAAACGGGGCGGGCTCCTGGCCAGGGGGGATAGCCAGGAGCCCACGGTCCAGACCTGGGGGGGATAGGCCCGGACCTTGACCAGCGATGGGGGGATCGCTGGAGATCGTGGCGTCCCGGGGGAGCCCCGGGACGTCGGTGTCGACGTGCAGTCAAGTGTAGTCGCGTCGCCTGGGCAAGTGAGCCCGAACAGCCGAAACAGGGGCGTAGATTGACCGGAGGAGAAGTGCCGGTGGTACATACCCTCCGTCCGGTACGAGCGCGAGGAGCACTGCAGACCGTGACGACCGACGGCGCGACCAGCACGCCCCGCCGCGCGCGTCCGCCCGGTCGGCCGGCGGCGTTCTTCGACCTCGACAAGACGATCATCGCCACCTCGAGCGCGTTGGCCTTCAGCAAGTCCTTCTACGCCGGCGGCCTGATCAACCGGCGCTCGGTGCTGCGCAGCGCCTACGCACAGTTCGTGTTCCTGGCCGGCGGCGCCGACCACGACCAGATGGAGAAGATGCGCGCCTTCCTCTCCCAGATGGTCACCGGCTGGCCGGTCGACACCGTCAGCGAGCTGGTCAACGACACCTTGCACAACATCGTCGAGCCGCTGGTCTACGACGAGGCTGTGTCCCTCATCGAGGAGCACCGGCTCGCAGGACGCGACGTCATCATCGTCTCCGCCTCGGGGCGCGAGATGGTCGAGCCGATCGGGGCGATGCTCGGGGTCGACGCCGTCATCGCCAGCCAGCTGGCCGTCCGCGACGGGTGCTACACCGGGGAGATCGACTTCTACGCCTACGCCGAGAACAAGGCCGTCGCGATGGTCGAGCTCGCTGCCGAGCGGGGCTACGACCTGGCCCGCAGCTACGCCTACTCCGACTCCATCACCGACGCGGCGATGCTCGAGGCGGTGGGCCACCCCCACGCGGTCAACCCGGACAAGGAGCTGCGCCGACTGGCCGTCAGCCGGGAGTGGCCGGTGCTCGACTTCTCGCGGCCCGTGGCGCTGCGCTCACGCATGCACCTGCCCGAGAGCCGCAGCACGCTGGTCGTCCTGGCCGCGGGCTCGGCGGTCGTGGTGGGCTCGGCGATCTACCTCGGAGCACGCCGTCGCATCGACCGGCTCACCCGCGGCTGACCGGCACCCACCTGCGGCCTCCCACGTCAACCCCGGTGTGGACAGATCACGTCCTGTTGCGGCGCGTCGTCCACCGACTTCCTCCCAGGACTTGTCGCCCGGAAGCGGGCGACGTACAAAGGAGGAAGACAACTCAAGACCCGCACACGGACGGGAACCCACGCGCTGACCGACCCTTCTTTCAGGGCGTCGACCGCCGGGTTCATCCCGAGGCGACACATTGCGTGCACGCTTGGTAACCCGCTTCCCGTGTGCCAGCGGCGGCGCCCTCCTCGCGGGGGCGCCGCTCGCTTGTCCGGTCCTGCAGGCACGCCGGAAACGCACGCGCGCATCCGGGACTCAGCGCAGCAGCGGGCTGTGGTCCGCGCCGGCGGCGTAGGCCTCCGCGGCGTACAGCAGCCAGGCGTGTGCGGCTGCGAGTCCGCGACGCGGGTCGCCCGACTCCGACGCCTCGGCGTACGCCGCGATGCGGGCCTCGTACGCCGGGCGGCCGCCAGGTGCCCGGCCTCCGGGACGGTGGCGCCGAGGCCGGTCGACGCCCCGCTCGAGGAGGATGAGCCGCTCGGTGGCGCGCGCCACGAGACCGTTGTGGGTGGCGAACGGCGTGCGCTGAGGATCTCGGCGTGCACGACCGCGGCAACCACCAGCCCGGGTGCCGTCGTGGGCCGGCTCAGCAGCGCGGCCACGTCGGCCAGGCGGCGCGCAGAGTCGGCGTCGCGGGGCCGTCCCACCGTGTCCGACGGCTCGTCGGCCGCGGCGACGGCGTGCAGCCGCGCCAGGACCTGCAGCGGCGAGCGAGCCAGCACGCCGGTGAGCCCGAGGACGTGCGTCGACAGCCGCAGCGACGCCTGGGCGACAGCGTCGCCGCGCCCGGCGCGGACCGCGTCCTCGTCGCTGGTGGTGCCAGCGAGCACGGCGCTGGCCCAGGCGCCGCGCAGCAGCGACTCCGCCGCGACGTCGGGCGTGGTCTTGCGCAGCCCGCGGTCGCGGAGCAGGACGTCGATGCCGTCACGAGCCGAGGCCATCGCGGAGGCGACGCCCTCCCGGGCGCTGAGGTCGGCAAGGGGATCCACGGGGCGCACCCTAGTCGGCCACCGCGCGCTGCGGGCCGCGGGCGCCGCCTCGTCCGCGGACCGTCCGTCTCAGGCGCGGGGCCCCCGCTCGCGGACCTCGCGCACCCCGGTCATGGCCGCGCGCAGCTCGCCCAGCCAGTCGTCCTCGTGCTGGCCGACCAGCCGCACGCACCACGCCAGGGCGTCGGCACGCGAGCGGGCGACCCCGGCCTCGACCAGGGTGTCCAGCACGAGACGCTGCGGCTGGCGCAGACGTGTCATGACCGGTGCGGCCACGTGGGTCCAGAGCTCGCGGTGCCGGTCGGTGGCCGCGGTGGTGCCGTGCACGTCTGTTCCCGCCGGACCGAGCGACACCCCCCACGACACCGCGCGGCCGAAGCGGCGCTGGGCCGCCTCGGCCAGCTCCATGCGCCGCTTGCGGGTCTCCTCGCGGAACGCCTCGGCGCGGGCAGCACGCGCCTCGGCAGCCACGTCGTCGCTGTCGCCCGCGGCGATCGCGACGTCGGGGAGGGCGACCAGCACGGTGATCTCCTCCCGGTCCACAGTGATCTCCGCCTCGGTCGGTGCCCACTCCTCGGGCAGCCGGGCGCGGAACCAGCCGGTGATGCGGTCGAGCTCGTCCTTCGTCGTCATGATTACATCATTACACGCTTGCACCAACCCGGTCCGGACCAGTGACCGGTGTAGATTGCGCCGAGATGAACCACCCCTCCTCCGGCCCCGACCCGGCGCTCTCCTTCGCCGCGGTGGCCGACGCCTACGACCGAGCCCGTCCCACCTACCCGCGCCCCGCCGTCGAGTGGCTCACCGGCCGGTCTCCGGCCACGGTCGTCGAGCTCGGCGCCGGCACCGGCAAGCTCACCGACCGCCTGGTCGAGCTGCGCCACGACCTGCTCGTCACCGACCCGCTCGACACGATGCTCGAGCACGTCCGCGAGCGTCATCCCGGCCTGCGGGTGGTGACCGCCTCCGCCGAGGCGGTGCCGGTCGCGACCCGCAGCGTCGACGTCGTGGTGGCCGCCCAGGCCTTCCACTGGTTCGACGCCGAGGCGGCCCTGCGCGAGGCCGCCCGGATGCTGAAGCCCGAGGGCCGCATCGCGCTGGCCTGGAACGTCCGCGACGAGCGCATCCCGTGGGTCAAGCGCCTGGGCGGCATCATCGGCGACTCCGCTGCCGCGATCGACCCCAGCGAGACGCTGGTCGCCTCGCGCCACTTCGGCTACGTCGAGACCGAGACGTTCAAGCACTGGATGCCGATGAAGCGTGAGGCGCTGCTGGACCTGGTGCGCTCACGATCCAACATCGCGCTCATGGACCCGTCGGCCCGGGACCGTGTGCTGCGCAAGGTGACCGAGCTGTTCGCGGAGTACGACCGCTCCTCCGACGGCCTGATGCTGCCCTACGTCACGCACTGCTACCGCGCCGTGGTCCGTCCGCGCGGTCTGATCGACGAGCCCGAGCACAGCGCCGACCTCACGGCCGCCGCTGAGGCGATCCGCCGGGGCGAGACGTCCCCCGGTGCCGAGGCCGACCGGCACAGCGACGACGCGGCACGGCGCACGTCGACCGGGTCGAACGGCGGCGACGACGGCCCCACCCTCATCTCGTTCCGCTGATCGCGCAGAGCGCGTGCGGACCTCAGAGGTCGGTCGGCAGCCAGCCTCCGTAGACGTCGACCATCGCGACGACGTCGTCGCCGAAGGGCGTCACCTCGAGCCGCCAGGGTGCCTCGCGGTCCTCGGGCACCGGCCGCAGGACGACGTCGTACCCCTCGGTCGTGAGCGCCTGGTGAAGCTCCTGGGCGTCGTCGGCGGACAGGAACCGGATCTCGCCCCGGGGCAGGCTCATGGCCGTGAGGGTACGCCGAGCCCGTCACGACCGCGCTCGCCCGGGCCCCGGCCCGTCTAGGGTGCCCTCATGGCGGTCTGGCGACGCGGTGCCCGGTGGCGACGCACCGGCCACCTCAGCACCGAGGCGGACCGCGCCACCTTCCGCACGCTGCACACCGCCTCGTTGGCCGGGCCCGCGCTGCGCGGAGGACTCACCCGCTCGTCCGCCGAGCGCGCCGTCGGCCACCTGCGCGTGCTGCTCGGCACCCCGTCGGTGGTCCTGACCGACACCGCCGAGGTGCTCGCCTGGGACGGCTCGGGGGGCCACCACCGCGACCTGGCGGAGCGGTTCGCCCGCGAGCTCGCCCGTGAGGGCAGCGGCGCCACGACCGTCCACGACCGCGACTTCCGCTGCGACCGGCCCGGCTGCGAGGCCGCGCACGCCGTGGTCTGCGCCCTGGCCGTCGACGACGTCGTGGTCGGCACCCTCCAGGTCTTCGCGCCCGCTGTCTCGGCCGGTCTCGTGCGCGCGACCGACGAGGTCGCGGCCTGGGTGACCGGGCAGCTGGCGCTCGCCGAGCTCGAGGAGAGCCGACGTCGGCTGGTCGAGGCGGAGGTGAAGACGCTGCGGGCCCAGATCTCGCCGCACTTCATCTACAACTCGCTGAACGCCATCGCGTCGTTCGTGCGCACCGATCCCGAGCACGCCCGCGAGCTGCTGCTGGAGTTCGCCGACTTCACGCGCTACTCCTTCCGCAGCCACGGCGAGTTCACGACGCTGGCCGAGGAGCTGCGCTCCATCGAGCGCTACCTGGTCCTCGAGCAGGCGCGCTTCGGCGACCGCCTCCACGTCACCTTGCGCATCGCCCCCGAGGTCCTCCCCGTGACCGTGCCGTTCCTGTGCCTGCAGCCGCTGGTGGAGAACGCCGTGCGCCACGGCCTGGAGGCCAAGGACGGGCCGGGTCGCATCGAGATCGTCGCGGAGGACCACGCGGCCGAGGCCGTGATCTGGGTCGAGGACGACGGCGTCGGGGACGACCCCGAGCGGGTACGCCGCGCCCTGGCCGGTGAGTCCGACACCGACTCCGTCGGGCTCGGCAACGTCGACGGCCGGCTCCGCTCGGTGTTCGGCGACGAGTTCGGCCTCGTGGTCGAGACGGCCGTCGGGGCCGGCACCCGGGTCACCGTGCGGGTGCCGAAGTTCGCCCCCGGGGTGCACGCGTGAGCGCGCCGGAACCGCTGAACGCCCTCGCCGTCGACGACGAGCGTCCCGCCTGCGACGAGCTCGAGTGGCTGCTGCGCCGCGACCCCCGCATCGGCACCGTGCACACGGCCGGCTCGGCGGCCGAGGCGCTGCGCGTGCTGCAGGAGGAGGACGTCGACGTCGTGTTCTGCGACATCCAGATGCCCGGCCTCACCGGTCTCGAGCTGGTGCAGGTGCTGCGCCGCTTCCGTGAGCCGCCACGGGTCGTCTTCGTCACCGCCCACGACGCAGCACGCCGTGGAGGCCTTCGACCTCGACGTCGTCGACTACCTGCTCAAGCCGGTGCGCGAGTCGCGGCTGGCGGAGGCGGTGCGCCGGGTCGCGGACGCCGTACCGACGGCGCCGCGAGGACGACGACGACGCCATCCCCGTCGAGCTCGGGGGCGTGACGCGCTTCATCCGCCGCGCCGACGTCCGCTTCGTCGAGGCGCACGGGGACTACACGCGGCTCCACACGCCCGAGGGCTCCCCGCTGCTGCGGGTGCCGCTGGCGCGGCTGGAGGAGGAGTGGGCCGATGCGGGCTTCGTACGCATCCACCGCTCGCACCTCGTGGCGCTGGCGCACGTGAGCGAGATCCGCAGCGACGGTGGCCGGGTCACCGTGGTCGTCGACGGCGAGGAGCTGACAGTGGCTCGCCGCCACACCCGCGAGCTGCGTGACCTGCTCGTGCGCCGCGCGCGGCCGGGCGGCCGGTGACCACCCCGCCGCGGGTGCGGGTGACCAGCCCCCGCACCGGTGCCGCCAAGGTGCGCCGGGTCGCCCCCAACGTCGAGATCGACCGGCGTACCCGCCTCGGGCAGGTCTACCTCTCCTCGCTGGTGCGTACCCAGCTCCTCCTCGCGGTGGGCGTGCTGCTCGCGGGGGTCGGCACCCTGGTGTCCCTGCCGCTGCTGCTCCGGCTCGACGCCATCGCCGAGCGCGAGGTGCTCGGGATGCCGCTGCCCTGGGTGGTGCTGGGCTTCGCGGTGCACCCGTTCCTGCTGGCCTGCGGCTGGTTCTACGTGCGCCGGGCCGAGCGCAACGAGGAGGCCTTCGCCGACCTCGTCGACCCGCTCGTCGCGGACGCCTCGACGTCTGCCCCGACGTCCCCCCCAGATCCCGGGAGCGGGCACCCGTGAGCCCCGTGTACGGCGCGGTGGCCGTCGCCCTGGTCTCGATCGCGACGTTGGCCATCGGCGCCTACGGCTGGCGGTTCTCGCGCACCACCAGCGACTTCTTCGTGGCGTCCCGCTCGGTGCGTCCGGGGCTGAACGCCAGTGCCATCGGCGGGGAGTACCTCTCCGCCGCGTCGTTCCTCGGGGTCGCCGGGCTCGTGCTCGCCTTCGGTGCCGACATGCTGTGGTACCCGGTCGGGTGGACCGCCGGCTACCTGGTGCTGCTGGTCCTGGTGGCTGCGCCGCTGCGCCGCTCGGGGGCCTACACGCTCGCGGACTTCGCCGAGAGCCGGCTGGAGTCGGAGACCGTGCGACGGGTCTCCTCCCTGCTGGTGGTCGCCGTCGGGTGGCTCTACCTCATCCCGCAGTTCGAGGGCGCCGGTCTCGCCCTGGGTGTGGTCGCCGGCGCCCCCACCTGGAGCGGGGGGCTGCTGGTGGCGGGGGTGGTGCTGCTCAACGTGCTCTTCGGCGGGATGCGCAGCATCACGTTCGTGCAGGCCTTCCAGTACTGGCTCAAGCTCACCGCCCTCCTCGTGCCGGTCTTCTTCCTGCTGTCGGTGTGGTGGGGCGACGGCGCCACCGGTCCCGCCGGGGTCGACGCCGCAGGCACGACCGGCGCGGCCTGGCGCGAGGTGGTCGCCCCCGGTGGCGCGACCGGGCTGTACACGACGTACTCGATCATCGTCGCGACCTTCCTCGGCACCATGGGCCTGCCGCACGTGGTCGTCCGCTTCTACACCAACCCCGACGGCCGCGCGGCCCGCCGCACCACGCTGGTGGTGCTGGCGCTGCTGGGGCTCTTCTACGTCCTCCCCCCGGTGTACGGCGCCCTCGGTCGCCTCTACGCCCCCGACCTGGTGGCGGCGGGGAGCAGCGACACCGTGGTGCTCGAGCTGCCCGGGCGCATGGTCGAGGGGCCGCTCGGCGAGCTGCTGGCCGCCCTCACCGCGGCCGGGGCGTTCGCGGCCTTCCTGTCGACCTCGAGCGGACTGACCATCGCCGTCGCGGGCGCCCTCAGCCAGGACGTGCTGGGGCGTTCGGAACGTCTGCGGCGGCGGGGCGGGGTGCGGTCCTTCCAGGTGGCCGCGGTGGCCGCGGTGCTGGTGCCGCTCGCCCTCACCGTGCTCTCCGAGGGCGTCGGCGTGGCCCGCGCGGTGGGGCTGGCATTCGCCTTCGCCGCGTCCACCTTCTGCCCGCTCATCGTGCTGGGGATCTGGTGGCGCCGGCTGACCGACGTCGGTGCCGTGGCGGGGATGGTCGTGGGCGGCCTGCTGTGCGGCAGCGCCGTGATCGACTCCCTGCTGGCCACCGAGCACGACGGCTGGCTCGGCGCGCTGCTCGCCCAACCGGCGGCCTGGACGGTTCCGGTGGCTTTCCTCACCATGGTCGTCGGCTCGCTGCTGACCCCGGGGCGGGTGCCGGCGGGGGTCGACACCACGATGGTGCGACTCCACACCCCCGAGAGCGTGGCGCTCGACCGTGGACGTGTGGTCCGCCGCCTCATCGACGGCTGACGGCTGACGGCTGACGGCTGACGGCTGACGGCGGACGACAGACGACCGGCCGGCCGACCGCTCGTCGTGCCGGACCGACCGTTCGGCGACGACCCGTCCCCGTCCGACGACACCCCCGCCGCCACCCCTCCCCGCGCGTCGGTGCG
>CAVXMH010000018.1:0-135786 GCA_963762755.1 uncultured Actinomycetota bacterium
ATCGTCAAGAAGCTCGCCGGGGACGACGGTCCCGACAAGTACAGGCGACTGGGACTGCCGCTGGCGACGTACTTCTCGGGGCCGAAGGTGATGTGGATCCTGGAGAACGTCGACGGCGCGCGGGAGAAGGCCGAGAACGGTGAGCTGCTCTTCGGCAACACCGACACCTGGGTGCTGTGGAACCTGACCGGCGGCGCGGAGAACGACGGCGTGCACGTCACCGACGTCACCAACGCCAGCCGGACGATGCTGATGGACCTCGACACGTTGTCGTGGGACGAGTCGATCGCCGAGGACATGGGCATCCCGATGTCGATGCTGCCGGAGATCAAGTCCTCCTCCGAGGTGTACGGCGAGTGCAAGCCCGGCGTCCTCAACGGCACCCCGATCGCCGGCATCCTCGGCGACCAGCAGGCCGCCACCTTCGGCCAGGCCTGCCTGGAGAAGGGCACCGCCAAGAACACCTACGGCACCGGCAACTTCATGCTCCTCAACACCGGCGAGGAGGCGGTGCCCAGCGAGAACGGCCTGCTCACGACGATGTGCTACAAGATCGGCGACGAGAAGCCGGTCTACGCGCTCGAGGGCTCGATCGCGGTCACCGGCTCGCTGGTGCAGTGGGTGCGCGACAACCTCGGGATGATCAGGACGCCTCCGAGATCGAGGAGCTCGCCGCCAGGGTCGACGACAACGGCGGCGCCTACTTCGTGCCGGCGTTCTCCGGCCTGTTCGCCCCGCACTGGCGCTCGGACGCCCGCGGCGCCCTGGTCGGGCTGACGCGCTTCGTCAACCGCGGCCACATCGCCCGCGCGGTGCTGGAGTCGACGGCCTTCCAGACCCGCGAGGTGCTCGACGCCATGAACGCCGACTCCGGGGTGCCGCTGACCGAGCTCAAGGTGGACGGCGGCATGGTCGTCAACGAGACGCTCATGCAGTTCCAGGCCGACATCCTCGGCGTCGACGTGGTGCGGCCGAAGGTGGCGGAGACGACCGCCCTCGGTGCGGCGTACGCCGCCGGGCTGGCGGTCGGCTACTGGGAGAACACCGACGACATCACCAACAACTGGGGTGAGGACAAGCGCTGGTCCCCGCAGATGGACGAGGACGAGCGCGAGCGGCTCTACCGCAACTGGAAGAAGGCGGTCACCAAGACCCTCGACTGGGTCGACGACGACGTCGACTCCGACTGAGCCCACCACTGGCCCTCGCCGGGGCCGGCCGGCTTCTGGTCACTCCCCGCACGGCGGCCGGTTCCCGGAGCGAGACCCCGACACGGCCCCGCGTCGGCGCGTAGAGAACGGCGCACCATCTCCCGCGATGGTGCGCCGTTCGCGCGTCCCGGACGGACAGGCATCCGTGCGGGAAGTGGCCAGTGCGGCCAGTGGTCAGTCGGAGCCGAACTCGAAGGCGGCGGCGTCGAGGGCAGCCTGCTCCTCGTCGCCGGCCGCCCGGGTTCTCCGCGATGAGGTCGGCCCCGCCCCGCTCGAGGCCCCCGAGCAGCGTGCCGTGCTCGACGAGCACGTTGCCCTGGTCGAGCGGCTGGGAGGCGTACTGCTCGAGCTTGGCGCGCGAGTCGGCGATGTCGAGGTTGCGCATCGTGAGCTGGCCGATCCGGTCGGTGGGCCGAACGCGGCGTTGTCGGTGCGCTCCATCGACAGCTTGTCGGGGTGGTAGGAGAACGCCGGGCCGTCGGTGGCGATGATCGAGTAGTCCTCGCCGCGCCGCAGCCGCAGCGTCACCTCACCGGTGACCAGCGAGGCGATCCAGCGCTGGATCGGCCTCGCGCAGCATCATCGCCTGCGGCTCGAGCCAGCGGCCCTCGTAGAGCAGCCGCCCGAGGCGGCGCCCCTCGGGGTGGTAGCTCTCGATCGTGTCCTCGTTGTGGATGGCGTTGAGCAGCCTCTCGTAGGTGATCCACAGCAGCGCCATGCCGGGCGCCTCGTAGATGCCGCGCGACTTCGCCTCGATGATCCGGTTCTCGATCTGGTCGGACATGCCGAGCCCGTGCCGCCCGCCGATCGCGTTCACCTCGCGCACCAGCGCCACCGGGTCGTCGTACGACGTGCCGTTGACGGCCACCGGCCGACCGTTCTGCCAACGGACGGTGACGTCCTCGGTCTCGATCGCGACCGACGGGTCCCAGAACTTCACACCCATGATCGGGTCGATGCTCTCCAGCGACACGTCGAGGTGCTCGAGCGTCTTGGCCTCGTGGGTGGCGCCCCAGATGTTGGCGTCGGTGGAGTAGGCCTTCTCCTGGCTGTCGCGGTAGGGCAGGTCGCGCTCGGCGAGCCACTGGCTCATCTCGGCGCGGCCGCCGAGCTCGGTGACGAAGTCGGCGTCCAGCCACGGCTTGTAGATGCGCAGCGCCGGGTTGGCCAGCAGGCCGTAGCGGTAGAAGCGCTCGATGTCGTTGCCCTTGAACGTCGAGCCGTCGCCCCAGATGTCGACGCCGTCCTCGTGCATCGCCTGCACCAGCATGGTGCCGGTGACCGCGCGTCCCAGCGGCGTGGTGTTGAAGTACGTCCGGCCCCCCGAGCGCAGGTGGAAGGCGCCGCAGGCGATCGCGGCGAGCCCCTCCTCCACCAGCGGGCGGCGGCAGTCCACGGCTCGCGAGATCTCGGCGCCGTAGGCCAGCGCACGGGCCGGGACGCCGGAGACGTCGGGCTCGTCGTGCTGGCCGAGGTCGGCGGTGTAGGTGCACGGCACGGCGCCCTTCTCGCGCATCCAGGCCACGGCCACGGAGGTGTCGAGCCCGCCGGAGAAGGCGATGCCGACGCGCTCGCCGACGGGGAGGGAGGTGAGGACCTTGCTCATGGGGTGGGGGTCTCCAGACGGTGGGTGGGGTTCTCGGGCGGTGTCTCGGGGGTGGCGAGCTGCACGAAGCGGTGGGCCAGGGCGTCGCCGCCGGCGGGGTCGCGGCCGATGACGAGCACGGTGTCGTCGCCGGCGATGCTGCCCAGCACGTCGGGCCACTCGACGCGGTCGATGGCCGAGGCCAGGAACTGGGCGGCGCCGGGCGGTGTGCGGAGCACGACGAGGTTCGCCGAGGAGTCCGCGGTGGCCAGCAGCTCGCCCAGCAGTCGGCCCAGCCGGGCCTCCGCGGCGCCGGTCTCGCCGGCCGCCCGCGGGGTGCGGTCGCCGCCCTCGGCGGGCACGGCGTACACCAGGGAGCCGGAGGCGGTGCGGACCTTGACGGCGTCGAGGTCGAGCAGGTCGCGCGACAGGGTCGCCTGGGTGACGTGCAGCCCGTCGCCGGACAGCAGCTCGCCCAGCTCCCCCTGGCTGCGGACCTCGTGGCGGGTCAGCAGCTCGACGATCTTCTGCTGGCGCGCGTTCTTGGTCGTCGGGACCAGCGCGGGGGTGGTCACGACGCGCCTCCCGCGGCGGCGGCCCGCAGCAGCCAGACCAGCACCGCCTTCTGGGCGTGCAGCCGGTTCTCGGCCTCGTCCCAGACCACGCTGCGGGCTCCGTCGATGACGTCGGCCGCGATCTCCTGGCCGCGGTAGGCCGGCAGGCAGTGCAGCACGATGGCGTCGTCGGCGGCGTGGGCCAGCAGGGAGGCGTCGAGGGCGTAGGGCCGGAACGGCGCGCTGCGCTCGGCGGCCTCGCCCTCCTTGCCCATCGAGACCCAGGTGTCGGTGGCGACCACGTCGGCTCCGCTGACCGCCGCCACCGGGTCGGGCTCGACGGTCGCCGAGCCGCCGGTGACGGCGGCGATCTCCCGCGCGCGCGACACGATCGCAGGGTCCGGCTGGAACCCCTCGGGCCCGGAGACGGTGACGTGCAGGCCGGCGGTGGCGCCGGCCAGCAGGTAGGAGTGGGCCATGTTGCAGGCTGCGTCGCCCAGGAAGGTCAGCCGCTGCCCGGCCAGGGTGCCGCGGTGCTCGCGGATCGTGAGCAGGTCGGCCAGCAGCTGGCACGGGTGGAACTCGTCGGTGAGGGCGTTGACCACCGGGACACCGGCGTACGCCGCCATCGCGTCGATCCGCTCCTGGCCGTAGGTCCGCCACACGATCGCCGCGACCTGGCGACCCAGCACGCGGGCCACGTCGGGCACGGACTCGCGGGTGCCGATCTGCGCCAGCGAGCCGTCGACGAGCATGGCGGATCCGCCCAGCTCGGACACCCCGGCGCTGAACGACACCTGGGTGCGCAGCGTCGGCTTGTCGAACACGAGCGCGACGGTCGTGCGGGCGCCGAACGGCGACGTCGGCACCCGGTCGGCCTGCCGCTCGGCCTTGAGGCGCAGCGCGAGGTCGAGGACCTCGGCCTGCTCGGCCGGGGTCAGGTCGTCGTCGCGCAGGAAGTGCCTCATGCCGTCTCCTGCGCGTAGGCGTGCTCGAGGACGCCGGGCCAGGCAGCCAGCACCTCGGCCACCTGCCCGTCGGTGAGCACCAGCGGCGGCGCGAGCCGGATCCGGTCGGGCGCGCAGTCGTTGACGATGAAGCCGGCGGCCAGCGCCGCCTTCGCCACGGCCGTCGCCCGGGGCTCGTCGAGCGAGATGCCGACGAACAGTCCCTCACCCCGCACCTCGGTGACGTGCGGGTGCGCGAGCCCCTCGCGCAGGGTCGCCCCCACCGCGGCGACCCGGGCGAGCAGGCCGTCGGTCTCGATCGTCTCGATGACGGCCAGCGCCGCGGCGCACGCGACCGGGTTGCCGCCGAAGGTGGTGCCGTGGTTGCCCGGGGTCAGGAGCCCACCCGCGGCGCCGAGGCCGATGCAGGCGCCGATCGGGAAGCCGCCCCCCAACCCCTTGGCCAGGGTCACGACGTCGGGCACGACACCGCTCGCGGCGTGGGCGAACCAGGCGCCCGTGCGACCCATGCCGCTCTGGATCTCGTCGAGCCACAGCAGCGCCCCGTGGTCGGAGGTGATGCGCCGAGCAGCGGCCAGGTAGCCCTCGGGCGGTACGACGACGCCGGCCTCGCCCTGGATGGGCTCGAGCACCACGGCCGCCGTCTCGTCGGTGACGGCCGCCTCGAGGGCCGCCACGTCGCCGTACGGGACGAAGGTGACGTGACCGGGCAGCGGCTCGAAGGGCTCCCGGTAGGCGGCCTTGGACGTCAGTGCGAGCGAGCCCATGGTGCGGCCGTGGAAGGCGCCCTCGGCAGCGACGAGCCGGGTGCGGCCGGTGCGGCGGGACAGCTTGATGGCGGCCTCGTTGGCCTCGGTGCCGGAGTTGGTGAGGAACACCCGCCCGTCGCCGCCGAGCAGTCCCAGCAGCCGCTCGGCCAGCTCGACCTGGGGCCCGGAGGTGAAGAAGTTGCTGATGTGGCCCAGCGTCGACAGCTGCTCGGTGACCGCGTCCACCACGGCCGGGTGGGCGTGGCCGAGGGCGTTGACCGCGATGCCGCCGAGCAGGTCGAGGTAGCGGCGTCCGTCCTCGTCCCACACCTCCGCGCCGCGGCCGCGGGTCAGCACCAGCTTCGGCGTGCCGAAGGTGTTCATGACGCTGCCGGTGTAGCGCTCCAGGGTCCGACTCACGGGGACACTCCCTTCAGGGGCGCCGGGACAGGCGCGTGGCTGGGCGCGACGCTGGTGGCGTACATCGCGCTGCGGATCTTGGTGGGGACACCGGGCAGCACCTGGGTGCCCACACCCTCGTCGGTGAAGATCTCCAGGAGCACGGCGTGGGGCTCGCGGCCGTCGATCACGGTGGCGCGGGGCACGCCCTCGGTGACGGCCTTCAGCAGCGCGCCCATCTTCGGCACCATGCCCGACGACAGGGTCGGCATCAGCTCGGCGAGCGCCTCGGGGCTGATCTCACCGATGACGTCGGTGGAGTCGGGCCAGTCGGCGTAGAGGCCCTCCACGTCGGTGAGCACGAGCAGCTTCTCGGCGCCCAACGCAGCGGCGAGCGCGGCCGCGGCGGTGTCGGCGTTGACGTTGTGGACCACACCGTCGGCGTCCGGGGCCACCGAGGAGATGACCGGGATGCGCCCGGCGTCGACCAGGTCGAGCACCGCCTCGGGGCGGACTCCGGTGACCTCACCCACGAGACCGAGGTCGACCTCCTCGCCGTCCACGACCGTGTTGGTGCGGGTGGCCGTGAACAGCCCGGCGTCCTCGCCGGAGAGACCCACGGCCAGCGGACCGTGCTCGTTGATGAGCCCGACCAGCTCGCGCTGCACCTTCCCCACGAGCACCATGCGCACGACGTCCATGGCCTCCTCGGTGGTGACGCGCAGCCCGCCCTTGAACTCCGAGGCGATGCCGAGCCGGTCGAGCATGGAGGAGATCTGCGGGCCGCCGCCGTGCACGACGACCGGCTTGAAGCCGGCGTAGCGCAGGAAGGCGACGTCCTCGGCGAAGGCACGCTTGAGGGTCTCGTCGGTCATGGCGTTGCCGCCGTACTTCACGACGATCGTCTTGCCGTGGTAGCTCTTCAGCCAGGGCAGCGCCCCAGCCAGCGTCACGGCCTGGGCCGTCGCCCGGCTCCAGATCTCGCTCTGCTGCTCGTCCATCTCGGTGCTCCTCTGCTCGGCCCGGAGCCGGCTCAGCTGCTGTAGGCGCTGTTCTCGTGCACGTAGGCGTGCGTCAGGTCGTTGGTCCACACGGTGGCGCGCTCGGTGCCCGCCTTCAGGTCCACGGTCACGGTGACCTCGCGGCCCGTGAGGTCGACCGCGTCGGGCGGCTCGTCCGGAGTGGAGTGGCGGCACACCCGGACGCCGTTCATGGCGACGTCGAGGTCGGCGGGGTCGAAGGCCGCCCGCGTGGTGCCGACGCTGGCCAGCACGCGGCCCCAGTTCGGGTCCTTGCCGAAGACGGCCGCCTTGAACAGGTTGCTGCGGGCGATGCTGCGGCCCACCTCGAGGGCGTCGTCCTCGGTGGCGGCGTGCAGCACGGTGATGGCGATCTCGTGGTCCGCACCCTCCGCATCGGCCAGCAGCTGCATGGCGAGGTCGGTGCAGGCCCGGGTCACCGCGGTCGTGAAGTCCTCGGGGGTCGGCGTGATGCCCGACGCGCCGCTGGCGAGCAGCGTGACGGTGTCGTTGGTCGACATGCAGCCGTCGGAGTCGAGGCGGTCGAAGGAGACTCGGGTGGCGGCCCGCAGCGCGACGTCGGCCTCGGCAGCCGGTACGACGGCGTCGGTGGTGAGCACGACGAGCATGGTCGCCAGCTGCGGGGCGAGCATGCCGGCGCCCTTGGCCATGCCGCCGACCGACCAGCCGGCCCCCTCGACGACGACCTGCTTGGCGACCGAGTCGGTGGTCATGATCGCCTCGGCGGCGGCCACCCCGTTGTCGGCGTCCAGCGCCGCGGTGGCGGCGTCCACCCCGGCGAGCAGCAGCTCGCGCGGGTTGGCCAGGCCGATGAGACCGGTGGAGCACACCACCACGTCTCCGGCGCCGATGCCGAGGCCGACGGCGACGCGCTCGGCGACCGCGTGGGTGGTCTGGAACCCCTCCGGTCCGGTGTAGCAGTTGGCACCCCCGGAGTTCAGGACGACGGCGCGGACGATGCCGTCCTTGACCACCTCCTGGCTCCACAGGACCGGGTTCGCCTTGCAGCGGTTGGCGGTGAACACGGTGGCGGAGTCGTGGGTGGGGCCGTCGTTGACGACGAGGGCGAGGTCCTTGGCGCCGGTGCTCTTGAGGCCGGCGGGCACGCCGGCGGCGCGGAACCCCTGCGGGTGGGTGATGCTCATGGTGGTGTCGTTCGCTCTCGGGTGCTCGGGCTGCTCGGGCTGCTTGGGCTGCGTGGGCTGGTCAGGACCGGAGGTCGAGGGGCGCGTCGCGCACCTCGACGCCGGATCGTCGCCACGCCGCGACGGCCCGCTCGGCGGCGTCGACGGGCACCAGCAGCCAGTCCGTGTCGTACGTCGACTGGGTGAAGACGGGGACCGCGTCCTCGGCCAGCGGACCGAGCAGCCGGTGGAGGATGCCGACCAGGGCGAGGTCGAGGGTGCCCTCGACGGCGAAGGCCAGGAACGGCCCGGCCTGGGTGGCCTTGCGGGGCACGGCCCGACGCGCGCACACGATCGAGGTCTCGCTCGCCGTCGCGGTGACGCTGTAGACGGTGGCCGAGGTGGCCCACGCGGGCACGTCGGTGCCGGGGCCGAGACGGACCACGGCCAGGTGCTCGGGGTAGCGCAGCAGGACCAGACCAGGCTGGTCGCTGGTCTCTGGGGTCTCGGGCATCGCGGTCGGCTCGGTCACGGTGCCATCCCCACGCTCGAGAGGCCGGCGGTCTCGGGCAGCCCGAGCGCCAGGTTCATGCACTGCACGGCGGCACCGGCGGTGCCCTTGGCGAGGTTGTCGACGGCGCCGACCACGACCGCACGCCCGTGCCGCCCGGCCGAGGAGTCGACGGTGACCTGCAGGTGCACGGCGTTCGAGCCGAGCACGGCCTGGGTCTGGGGCCAGGTGCCCTCGGGCAGCAGGTGCACGAACGGCTCCTTCTCGTACGCCGCGACGTAGGCGCTGCGCAGGTCCGCGGTCGTCGTACCGGCGGCGACGGGAGCCGAGCAGGTGGCCAGGATGCCGCGGCTGGTCGGCACCAGGACCGGGGTGAAGCTGACCCGGACGTCGGCGTCGGTGAGGCCGCGGAGGTTCTGCACGATCTCGGGGGTGTGGCGGTGCACGCCGCCGACGCCGTAGGCGCTGACGTTGCCCATCACCTCGCTGCCGAGCAGGTTCGTCTTCAGGGCCTTCCCGGCCCCGGAGGTGCCGCTGGCGGCGACGACGACCAGGTCGGCGGGGTCCACGAGCCCGGCTGCGACGGCCGGCGCCAGCGCCAGGGTGGAGACGGTCGGGTAGCAGCCAGGGACGGCCACGCGGCGCGCGCCCTCGAGGACGGAGCGCTGGTCGCCGAGCTCGGGCAGGCCGTAGGGCCAGGAGCCGGCGTGCTCGCCGCCGTAGAAGCGCTGCCAGACGTCGGCGTCGGTGAGCCGGAAGTCGGCGCCGCAGTCGACCAGGAGGGTGTCCTCCCCCAGCTCCGCGGCCAGGGCGGCCGACTGGCCGTGCGGCAGGGCCAGGAAGACGACGTCGTGCCCGGCGAGGGTCGCGGCGTCGGTGACGCCGAGCACGCGGTCGGCCAGCGGCAGCAGGTGGGGCTGCAGCGGGCCCAGCGTGGCCCCGGCGTTGGAACCGGCTGTCAGCGCGCCGATCTCCACCTCGGGGTGGGACAGCAGCAGTCGCAGGAGCTCTCCCCCGGCGTACCCGCTCGCGCCGGCCACGGCGACCCTGATCGTCATGTCGCATGACTATACAGAGACCCGCAACTTCATGCACATTGGGGGTGTTGGTTTCCCAAGGTATGCAGGCGAACTGGCGCTCCCCATGGCGCAGGGACCGTGGGGAGCGCCAGGTCTCCATGGGGAGTACGCCGCTGTGCCGCCCCGGGCCGGCAACAACCCAGTGGCTCGCGTAGCCGACCCGTGGCAGGGTCGGGACCGTGACCCTCCTTTTCCTGGACCACCTGCGTCGCGAGTCGGACCGCTTCCTCGACCTCCTCGCCGAGGCCGACCCATCGGCGCGCGTGCCCTCCTGCCCCGAGTGGGCCGCGGCCGACCTGCTGTGGCACCTGGCGGAGGTGCAGTGGTTCTGGGCCACGATCGTCGAGGAACGACGCAGCAGCACCGAGGGCATCGAGCACCCGCCGCGGCCCACCGACCATGACGCGCTGCTGACCTTCGCCGCCCAGCAGACCGACCGGCTGGTCCGGGTCCTGACCGAGACCTCCCCGTCCACGGAGGTCTACATGTGGGCCGAGGACAAGACTGTGGGCTACATCCGCCGGCGCCAGGCCCACGAGGCGCTCATCCACCGGCTCGACGCCGAGCTGACCGTCGACGACGTCACCCCGCTCGATGCCGACCTGGCCGCCGACGGGGTCGACGAGTGCCTGGCGATCATGTACGGCGGGATCCCGGAGGACTGGGGCACCTTCACGCCTGCCGTCGCACCGGTGCGGTTCCACCTGACCGACCGTTCGGACGCCGACCGGGTCGTGCGGCCCGGCCGGTTCGTCGGCACCGACCCCGACACCGGCACGTCGTACGACGAGGACGCGCTGGCGGTCGTCGACGACGCCGAGGCCGCGGCGACGGTCAGCGGCACCGCCGAGGACCTCGACGCCTGGCTCTGGCACCGCCGCGGCGACGACGTCCTCACGTTCGAGGGCGACCCCGCCCCGATCGACGCCGTGCGGAGCGTCCTGCGCCGCCCGCTCACCTGACGCCGTGGAAATCTCACGACTCGACCTCGAGGTCGACACCTCCGTGCCGCAACGGCCCGAGGTGCGGCTGCTCGTCGGCGGTGACGAGGTCCTGCGGACGGACGGGGAGGAACGCAACAGCCCTGCGGGTCTACTCGACAACGGCGCCCTGGTCCCGCAGCTCCCGCCTCGGCGCATCGCGCTCTACGGCTGTGGGTGCGGCGAATTCGGGTGCTTCGTGGTGGCTCCGCTCGTAGAGCGCGACGGCGCACTCGTCGTCTGGCGAGACTTCCGCACGGTCACCGGCGAGTACCACGACGCCTTGCCCTCGCCAGACTCAGGACCCGACCCGGTGCAGGTCGACGACGTCTCCTCGCACGCGCTGCCGGTGCCGGACCTGGCCTTCGACGCTGCGCAGTACGACGCCGAGGTCGCCCGCGCGAGCGCCGATCGGTCGTGGGAGACCCGCGAGCTTGCCGTCTGCAGGCTGTCCTGCGGCCGACTCGACGGCTGGGCGCTGCTATGGCCCGTGCGCGAGGGCGTCGTGGCGATGTCACGTGACTTCCACGGCGCAACGGTGGAGCTCGGCCTACCCGGCGGCGACCCGGCCGACCTCGTGGCTGCGCTGGCCGGGGTGCTGCGAGCCCCCGAGGTGGAGGCGATGCTGGCCGCGACGCGCTGGACGCCCGAGACCGAGCGTCGCGGGCACGAGCGACGCGTGGAGGGCGCGTCCGGAGTCCTCACGCGGCTGTGGGCGGACGCAGCTATCCACCGGCACGTCTGACGCCCCCGGCTCGGGTCCGTGGCGAGGCCGCGGCGCCGCTGTGCGGCGGAGCGGTGTCACCCGGTGGCACCGATCCGCCGCACAACACCCGGCCGGCCTCGGCACCCAGCCCGGCAGCGGTCAGCCGCGCTGGGTGGCGCCGTGCCGCTCGGCCGCCAGGGCCACCGCCCCGTCGCGCGCCGCCTTGACCTCCTCGTCGGTGAGCGTCCGGTCCGGCGCCCGCAGGCGCAGCGCGAAGGCGAGCGATCGCTTGCCCTCCCCCACCTGCTCGCCGGTGTAGACGTCGAAGAGCCGCACCGACTCGAGCAGCTCGCCGGCGCCCTCGCGCAACGTGGCGGTCAGGTCTGCGACGCTCACCTCGACCGGCACGACGAGAGCGACGTCGACCTTCGCCACCGGGAAGGAGGAGAAGACCGGGCCCTGCGGCGCGGTCGCGTGCTGGAGCAGCACGTCGAGGTCGATCTCGGCCGCGACGGCACGGTCCGGCAGCCCGGACGCCTTGCAGACGTTCGGGTGCAGCTCGCCGGCGTGGCCCACGACGTGCTCTCCGAGGAGGACCTCCGCGCAGCGCCCCGGGTGCCACGGCGCCCGGGAGACGGCGCGGACCTCGATCTCGACCCCGAGCGCGCGGGCGACGGATCGGACCGCGGCGAGGGCGTCGCTCCACTGGGCGGCGCGGCCGGCACCCCACCAGCCGCTGCGCTCCCGCTCGCCCGTCGCCACCACGGCCAGGTGCAGCGGCTGCTCGGGCAACGCCTTCTGCAGGTCGTCCCACTCGCCCTCGGTGGGCGGGCGGTCGACGCTGAGGATCGGCGCCGCGACGGCGCCGCGCGGCAGCGTGACGGTCGCGACCTCGAACAGCGCCAGGTCGGACTGGCCGCGGCCGACGTTGCGGGCCGCGGCCTCGAGCAGGCCGGGCAGCAACGTCGTCGTCATGAACGGCTGCTCGCTGCTGATCGGGTTGGCGATCCGCATGGCCGAGCGCCTGGGGTCCTCGGCGTCGAGCCCCAACCGGTCGAGCTCGGGAGTTCCCACGAACGGGAAGGAGACGACCTCGACGTACCCCTCACCCGCGAGCGTGCGGCCGACCCGGCGGCGCAGCGACTGGCTCGGCGTGAGGCCGCGACCGGACGGCGGGGTCGGGAGCACCGACGGCACCCGGTCGTAGCCGACGACGCGCGCGACCTCCTCGACGAGGTCGAAGGGGTCGACCAGGTCAGGGCGCCACGGCGGCACGACGGCGGACAGCGTCGGCCCGTCCTCGGTCACCTCGCACCCCACGGCGCGCAGGTGCGCGACCGTCGTGGCGGCGTCGATCTCCATTCCGGTGGTGCGGGCGGGCAGGCCGGCGGCCATCGTGATGGTCGCAGGCGCGGGCGGGGTGCCCACGACGGTCACGCCGGGCTCGACCGTGCCGCCGCCGTACGTCGTCAGCAGCTCGACCACCCGGTCGGCCGCGGCCCCGCAGATGGTCGGGTCGACGCCTCGCTCGTTGCGCTTGCCGGCCTCGGAGGTCAGCTTGTGACGCCGCCCGGTGCGGAACATCGCGGTGGCGTCCCAGTGGGCGGCCTCGACGAGCACGCGGGTCGTCGTGGCCGCCATCTCGGTGGTCTCGCCGCCCATGACACCGCCGAGGCCGATGAGGCCGGAGTCGTCGGTGACGACGAGGTCCTCGGTCGAGAGCGTGCGGTCGGTGCCGTCGAGGGTGGTGAGGCGCTCGCCGGCGTGTGCACGGCGTACGACGATCGGTCCCTGGAGCTTGTCGGCGTCGTAGCCGTGGATCGGGCGACCGGTCTCGAGCATCACGTAGTTGGTGACGTCCACGGCCAGCGAGATCGGCCGCATGCCCGCCAGACGGATGCGGCTGGCCATCCACGACGGCGTGGGGGCGGCAGGGTCGAAGCCGGACACGGTCCGGGCGACGAAGACCGGGCAGCCCTCGGGATCCTCGACGCGCACCGGGTAGCCGGCGTCGTCGGGCGCGGGCACGTCGCGGTCGGTGGGGTCGGTGAAGGAGCCGCCGAAGCCGAGCGCGACCTCGCGGGCCACGCCGCGCAGCGAGAGCGCGTAGGCACGGTCGGGGTTGATCTCCATCTCGATGACGTCCTCGCGCAGGTGGAGCGCGTCGAAGGCGTCGTCGCCGGGCTCACCGGCGTCCGAGGCCAGCACGATGATGCCGTCGTGGTCGTCGCCGAGGCCGAGCTCGGCCGCGCTGCAGATCATGCCCGAGGACACGTGGCCGTAGGTTTTGCGTGCGCTGATGGCGAAGTCGCCGGGCAGCACCGCACCCGGCAGCACGACGACGACGAGGTCGCCGGGAGCGAAGTTGTGCGCGCCGCAGACGATCCCCTGGGGCTCGCCGGTGCCGTTGGCGTCGCCGACGTCGACGGTGCACCAGTTGATGGTCTTGCCGTTCTTCTGCGGCTCGGGCTCCATCGTCAGCACGCGACCGACGACCAGCGGGCCGGAGATGTCGGCGCCGCCGTGCTCGAGGGCCTCGAGCTTGAGGCCGAGCATCGTCAGGCGAGCGGCCACCTGCTCGGTGGTGACGGGCTCCGGGAGCTCGACGAGCTCGCGGATCCAGGACAAGGGGGCGCGCATCAGATCTCCGTCCCGAACGCGGCGGTCAGCCGGACGTCGCCCTCGAAGAGGTCCCGCAGGTCCTCGACGCCGTGGCGGAACATCAGGGTGCGGTCGATGCCCATGCCGAAGGCGAAGCCTGTGTAGCGCTCGCTGTCGACGCCGCAGGCGATCAGCACGCGGGGGTTGACCACGCCGCAGCCACCCCACTCGATCCAGCCCTCGCCACGGCAGGTGCGGCAGGTGCCGCCCCCGGCGTCGACGGCGGTCCCGCGGCAGACGAAGCACACGAGGTCGACCTCGGCGCTGGGCTCGGTGAAGGGGAAGTACGACGGACGGAACCGGGTCGTGATGCCCTCGCCGAACATCGCCGTGGCGAAGTGGTCGAGGGTGCCCTTGAGGTGGGCCATCGTCAGCCCCTCGTCGATCGCCAGGCCCTCGACCTGGTGGAACACCGGGCTGTGGGTGGCGTCGTACTCGTCGGTGCGGAACACCCGGCCCGGGCACACGACGTAGACCGGCGGGGTGCGGGTCAGCATGGTGCGCGCCTGCACCGGCGAGGTGTGGGTGCGCAGGACGATGGCGTTCTCGGTCGGCTCCATCCAGAACGTGTCCTGCATGGTGCGGGCCGGGTGGTCGGGACCCAGGTTGAGGGCGTCGAAGTTCAGCCACTCCGCCTCGACGACAGGGCCCTCGGCGACCTCCCAGCCCATCGCCACGAAGACGTCGGCGATGCGCTCGGAGAGGGTCGTGATCGGGTGGCGGGCGCCGACGGGCTCCCGGTCCCACGGGAGGGTGACGTCGACGGCCTCCTCGACGAGGATGCGGGCCTCGCGCTCCACCTCGAGCGTCGCCTGCCGGGCGGCGAGCGCCTGGTTGACCCGGCCGCGTGCCGTGCCGATCCGCTGCCCGGCCTCCTTGCGTGCCTGCGGGGGCAGCGCTCCGATCTCCCGGTTGGCCAGCGCGAGCGCGGACCGGTCGCCGGCGTGGGCGAGCCGGGCCTCCTTCAGCTCCTCCAGCGTCGTGGCCGCGTCGATGGCAGCCAGCGCCTCGGTCACCGCGGCGTCGACCTGCTCGGCCTTGAGCGGGGTCACCTCGACCGGGTCGTACTCGGTGTTCGGGCCGGACATCGGTGCCTCTCGACGCGGTGCGCCCCGCGCGGGGTGCGCGGGACGGGGACAAGTCTAGGAACCGGCACAGTCTAGGAACGTCCGGCCCTGACCTCCCACCGGGTTTCCCGCGGTGGGCACTCTCACCAGTCGTCGTTGCCGGTGAGGCGTCGCCGAGGAGCTCATGCACGGCCGTCCACCTGACGGGGATGCGCCGCGGTCACCGTCGCCCGACGTCAGCTCAGGTCGCGCGCCCGCGGCCAGACGACCTCGACGCGCGCTCCCCCGGACGCCGCGTCGCTGACCTCGATGTCGCCGCCGTGGGCGCGCACGAGTCCGTGCGCGATGAACATGCCGAGTCCCGTGCCGGCCCGGTCACCGTGCTTCCAGTGCTTGGTGAACACGCGTCGTCGCAGGTCGGGGGCAATGCCGTCGCCGTCGTCCTCCACGGCCAGCAGCACGGCGTCGTCGTCGTACGACGACAGCAGGACCCGCACCTGCCCCCGCCCGTGGCGCACGGCGTTCTCCACGAGGTTGGTGAGCACCTGGGCGAGACGGTCGGGGTCGGCGTGCAGCCTCAGGTCCCCCGTCGCGGCCCCACGGGGCCCACTCCCCGGGTCCACCCGCACCTCGACGTCGCGACCCGACCCCGCCGCCACCGACCGCCCGACGGCCTCCGCCGTCGCGACCGGGTCGGTGGCGCTCGCTGCCAGCGGCAGGCGCCCGGCGCTGATGCGCGCGACCTCGAGCAGGTCGCCGATGAGGCGCGCCAACCGGTCGGTGTCATGGTGCACCGATTCCATGATCAGTCGCTTCTGAGCGTCGTCGAAGGCATCCCAGCGCTCCAGCAGGGTGGCGGTGAAACCGCGGACGCCGGTCAACGGCGAGCGCAGCTCGTGGGCCATCGTGGTGAGCAGGTTCGCCCGCTCCTGCTCGAGCCGGGCCCGGGCCCGCGCAGGTCGCAGGGACACCGCGACCCCCCGCACCGGGGCCAGGGGCTCGGCGCGGTCGAGCCGCGCCGTCACCAGCAGCTCGGTGCCGTCGGGGAGCAACCAGGCCGATTCGGACAGCGCGCTCCGGGTGGCCAGGCCGGCGTACGGCTCCAGGGTCTCCCACCACCCGCAGCTGTCGAGGTCCTGCAGCGGCAACGCCTCGCGCAGCGGCGTACCCACCACCACCTCCTGGCGCCCGAGGAGCCGGCACGCCACCGCGTTGACGTGCGTGACGCAGCCGTCAGGTCCGGCCAGCACGATGCCGTCGGGCAGGGCGTCGATCACGGACTGGACGTCGAAGTGCTCGCCGGCGAAGGTGGAGCCTGCCCCGGGATCGGTTGACATGCAGCCAACCTAGGCCACGACGTCCGCGCGGCGTACGCGTGGCAGGCTGGGCGCCATGTCCGTCGAGCCCGGCGCCAGACCCGCCCGTCGCGGCCGCCCCGGCTACGACCGGGAGACGGTGGTGCGTCGTGCGGTCGAGGTCTTCAACCGGCGCGGGTACGACGCCACCAGCATGGACGACGTGGCCCGTGAGCTGGGGCTGTCGAAGTCCACGATCTACCACCACGTCCCCACCAAGGAGCACCTGCTGCGCGCCGCCCTCGACGAGGGTCTGGGAGCGCTGGAGTCCCTGCTCGACGACGCCGAGGAGCGTGCCGGGGGCGCGGGTGAGCGGCTGCGCTGGACCATGGGCCGCAGCGTCGAGGTGCTCGCCGCCCACCTGCCCGCCGTACGTCTGGTGCTGCGGGTGCGCGGCAACAGCGACACCGAGCAGGAGGCGCTCGAGCGCCGGCGCGGCATCGACGCCCGCCTCACCCGACTGGTCGCCGCAGCCGTCGCGGAGGGCAGCGTGCGCGCTGACGTGGCGCCGGAGGTCGCCTCACGGCTGGTGTTCGGGATGGTGAACTCGCTGACCGAGTGGTACGACCCCGACGGCGACACCGACCCGGCGGCCATGGGACGCATCGTGGCCGGCGCCGCCTGGGAGGGGCTCGCCGGTCGCTGACCGCGAGCACGATCGACGTCTCGCGCGTGCACGATGGACGTCTCGGGCGTACACGGGCGACGTTTCGCGCGTACAGGGGCGACGTTTCGCGCGTACACGCGCGACGCTTCGCGCCCGTGGGGGGTCAGGAGGGGGTGGCGCGCGGGGGGCGCTGGGCACGAGCGCTGGTGTAGAGACAGACCGCGGCGGCGGTGGCGAGGTTGAGGCTCTCGGCGGCGCCGAAGATCGGGATGCGGACCCGGTGGTCGGCGAGCGCGGCCACGTCCTCGGGCAGGCCCCACGCCTCGTTGCCGAACAGCCACGCCGTCGGTCGGGCGAGCAGCCCGGAGGCCTCGGCCTCGAACAGGTCCAGCTCCCCCGCGCCGTCGGCTGCCAGCACGGTGAGCCCGGCGCGTCGCACCTCGGCGACGGTGTCGGCCGGTGACGCACCGGCGGCCACCGGCAGGTGGAACAGCGACCCGGCCGACGCCCGGACGGTCTTGGAGTTGTAGAGGTCGACGCTGTGGCCGGCCAGCACGACCGCCTCGGCGCCGGCGGCGTCGGCGCAGCGCAGCACGGTGCCGGCGTTGCCGGGGTCGCGCACGTCCGCCAGCACGGCGGCGAGCCGCACCCCGGGGGGCACCGCCTCACCCACCGGTACGTCGAGCACGCGGCAGACCGCGACCACACCCTGGGGGTGGACGGTGTCCATCAGCTCGGCCAGGACCGCCTCGTCCACGTCGTACCAGGGCAGGCCCGCGCCGACGGCGACCGAGCGCAGGTCGGGCTGGGCGTCCGGGCGGGCGAAGACCTCCCGCACGTGTCCGCCGGCCAGCGCCTCCCGCACCGCCTGCGGGCCCTCGGCCAGGAACAGGCCCGTCTCACGGCGACCGGCCCGGCGCAGCAGCTTGCGGGCAGTGCGCACCCGTCCGCTGCGCGCTGTCAGACCGGTCGGCCCGGTCGGCCCGGTCGGCCCGGTCGGCCCGGTCGGCCCCGTCTGCTCGCTCATCGGACCTCCTGGGAACAGCGACGGGGCCGCCCCGAGGGGCGGCCCCGTCACCTGGGTGCGAGCCGCGGGTCGGGTCGTGGTGCGGACCCGACGGGACGCGGTCAGGACGCGGCGGCCTCGGCGCGGGGCGCGTTGACGTCCTCGGGCAGGTTGGCCTTGGCCAGCTCGACGAGCGCACCGAAGGCGGCGGCGTCGTTGACGGCGAGGTCGGCGAGGATCTTGCGGTCGACCTCGACCTCGGCGGCCTTGAGGCCCTGGATGAAGCGGTTGTAGGTCATGCCGTGCTGACGGGCCGCAGCGTTGATGCGCTGGATCCACAGCTTGCGGAAGTCACCCTTGCGAGCCTTGCGGTCGCGGTAGTTGTAGGTGAGCGAGTGGGTGACCTGCTCCTTGGCCTTGCGGTACAGGCGCGAGCGCTGTCCGCGGTAGCCGGAGGCGCGCTCGAGGGTTACCCGACGCTTCTTCTGGGCGTTGACCGCCCGCTTGACGCGTGCCACGTGGTTCTCCTAGGTAGTTCGGGAAGCTGAGGGGGAAGACGACGCTTCCTGGCTTCGGTGCTGGTGCGCCGGTGGGCGCGGGTGTGCTGGGGACGTGCTCAGCGACCGAGCAGCCTGCGGACGGTCTTGGTGTCGTTCTTGGAGACCTCGGTGGTGCCGGACATGCGCCGCGTCATCTTGGAGGGCTTCTTCTCCAGGTTGTGGCGCAGGCCCGCCTTCTCGCGGCGGAGCTTGCCGGACCCGGTCACCCGGAAGCGCTTGGAGGCACCCGAGTGGGTCTTGTTCTTCGGCATGTCAGATCGTCCTTACTTCATCTGGTGCGGCCAGCGCGGTGGCGCTGGCCGGTTCGGGGCGGGAGGCCGGTCGGTGCCGACGCTCCAGCAGGTCACACGTCTTCGGTGTTCTCCGAGGTCTTGGCCGGCCGCTCGGGCTTCGGGGTGGCGTGCGCGGCAGCGGCGCGCTCCTTGTACTCCACACGCTCCGCCTCGGCCTCGGCGGCACGCTCGGCGGCGCGCTCGGCCTTGGCCGCCTTGACCTCGGCCTTCGCCTCGGCCTTCTTCTTCACCGGTCCGAGGACCATGATCATGTTGCGGCCGTCCTGCTTGGGCGAGGACTCGACGAAGCCCAGCTCGGTGACGTCGTCGGCCAGGCGCTCGAGGAGGCGCAGGCCCAGCTCGGGGCGGTGCTGCTCGCGACCACGGAACATGATCGTGATCTTGACCTTGTCGCCCTGCTTGAGGAACCGCACGACGTGACCCTTCTTGGTCTCGTAGTCGTGCGCGTCGATCTTCGGACGGAGCTTCATCTCCTTGATCACGACGTTGGTCTGGTTCCGTCGTGCCTCACGGGCCTTCTGGGCGTTCTCGTACTTGAACTTCCCGTAGTCCATGAGCTTGCAGACCGGCGGCCTGGCCATGGGCGCGACCTCGACGAGATCGAGGTCGGCCTCGGAGGCCAGCCTCAGGGCGTCGTCGATGCGGACGATGCCCACGGTCTCTCCGTTGGGACCGACGAGTCGGACCTCGGGAACCCGGATCCGGTCGTTGATGCGCAGCTCGGTGGTGATTGAGTCCTCCTGGGTTGGTCTGGTGATGGACCCCGACCCGGGAACCCGCATGAAAAAGGCTTCCGCGTCTGCGACAGCGGAAGCCAGCCCAGCGCCGGTGCTGCGAACGGGTGGTTCCCCGCCTCACTGCATCACTGGCACTGCAGGAGCGACACCCCGGTCTCCCGTGGTGCTCTCCATGACCGGACCCGACGACCTGGTGCGGCCGGTGCGGGTGGGAGACGAGCTCCGCTTGTCGGATCCCTCCCGTGGCTCGCACCACCGGACGGATCGGTCCCGACAAGGGTACCAACCCTCGGCGCGGGACGCACATTCCGGCTCCCGGGCCGGCGTCCGCCCTCAGGCCTCGACGCGCACCCAGCCGAAACGGTCGCTGCTGCCGGCCCCGTGACGGGCACTCGCGCCCGCGGGTCGCCCGCGCCGTCGCCCGCGCCGTCGCCCGCGCCGTCGCCTGGGGCGGTGCGCAACCGGGTCAGCACCAGCCCCTCGGCCAGGCTCGCGAGCGACTCGCCCTCCACCGCGAACGGCACGGGACCGGCGACGTCGACCACGAGCGCCTCGGCCTTCTCCTGCCGGGCCGCCTGGGCCGCCAGGCGTGCCGCGACCGGCACGGGCCGGGCGGCCGAGTCCCAGCGCGTCATGGCCGCGGCGCTGGTGAAGGCCAGCAGCCCGCGCCGCCCGTCCGGGGCCGTCATCAGCACGGTCGCCATGTCGGAGGACTTGTCGTGGGCCAGGCCCGCCTCGTCCACCTCGACCTCACCGAGGACCGCGACGACCGGAACCAGCAGACGGGCGTGCTGCAGCACCTGCAACGCCGCCAGGCGGCTGCCGCCGGGTCGCTGGTAGGCCGCGAGGGCCGCCTCGACCTCCGGGGAGGCCGAGCCGTCGTCGCCGGCGAAACCGGGGTCGGGGATCGAGCGCACGGGGCCATCGTGGCACGCGCCGGTCCGGGGCGGCCCGTAGGCTGGGGAGCATGAGCGGGCTCGACACAGCGACCTGGCAGGCCCTCGGTCTGGTGCTGACCCTGCTCGGTCTCGGCGCCTCGACCTACGTCTGGTCCCGTCGCGGTCCGGCCCGCGGGTTGCGCGCCGTTGCCTGGAGCCTGGTCCCGCTCGCCGCGGCCCTCACCGGCACCCTGCGCCTGGTCGCCGACGTCGTCGGCGCCGTCGGCCGCTGGTCCTCGCGGCTGGTCCTGGACCCCCTCACGTGGACCGGGATCGCCGTGGCCGGCGCCTCGGCGGTCCTCTTCCTGCTCAGCGGCCGCCTGATCGCCCGCGACCCCCGACCCGGGAGATCCCACGCGGCCTGGGCGTCGGGAGCGGTCGGGAGCCGCACGAGCGCACCTCCTGCGGCCGCTCCCGCCACTCCCCCGCCGGCTGCGGGCGCAGGGGCCGGAGCAGGGGCCGGAGCAGGGGCCGGAGCAGGGACCCGTGCTGGGACAGACGCTGGGACAGGGGCGGGGCCGGGCGATCCGGAGATGGACGAGATCGAGGACCTCCTGCGGCGCCGCGGCATCACGTGACCGACCCCGCAGCGGCGGCCGTGCTGCTCGAGCTGGCGCTCGCCACTCCGTGCCGGTTGGGGCCCGGCGGTGACCGGTCGGGACGGCTGGTCGCGATCGACGGGCCCGCCGGCTCCGGCAAGACCACGGTGGCGGCGGCGCTGGCACAGCTGGCGGGCGTCGCCGGGCTGCACGTGAGCGTCGTGGCCACCGACGACGTCCTGCGCGGCTGGGACGGCCTCGCCGAGCTGGGTCCCCGGTTGCGGGCCGAGGTCGTCGAGCCCCTGCTCGCCGGGAGCGACGGGGCCTACCGACGCTACGACTGGCACACCCGTCGAACGGCCGAGACCGTCGTCGTCCCGCTGGTCGACCTCGTGGTCCTCGAGGGGGTGGGCTCGGGCCACCCCGGCTACGCCGACGCGCTGGCTGCGCTCGCCTGGGTCGAGGCGCCTGCGGCGCTGCGTCGCGCCCGCGGCCTGGCCCGCGACGGCGAGGAGCTGGCGGCGTACTGGGACGCGTTCGTGCCGGACGAGGACCTCTTGCACCACCGCGAGCGGACCCGGGAGCGCGCCGACCTGCTGGTGGACGGCGTCAGCGGCGCTACGCGGGTCCCGGACGCGGTGGCTCGTCGGCGGCGTGGGCCTCGACCAGCGCCCTGAGCCGGCGCACCTGCGCCTTGGCGCGCGCACCGTCGGACCCTTGGATGCCCATCGCCGCCTGCGAGGTGCCGTCGCTGAGGTCCAGCACCGCCCACGGGTTGCCCGGGCGCAGCGTCACCGCCACCACCTCGGGCCAGGTGTAGTCGTGGGCGCGGTAGCCGTTGACGACGTGCACCCCGGCCGTGGTGGCGTCGATGCGGCAGCGCGAGAGACCGTGCTCGATCACGAGCACCATCAGCCCGAGCACCAGCACCGTCAGCCGCTGGAAGGTGGTGAAGGAGGCCCGGACGTCCTCGGGGAAGGACAGCCAGAGGACCACCACGGTCGCCAGCAGCAGCCCCCCGAAGACCACGGCCGCGATGCGGACCCCGCGCGGCCGGAAGGTGACCGGGAGGTCGGTCGGCTCGACGACGGGCTCCCCCTCCCGATCAGAGCCGGCAGGCATGGATGTCGGTGGTGAGGATGCCGCGGGCACCGATCTCGAACAGCTCGTCCATGATCCGCTGGGCCGCCTCGCGCGGAACCATCGACCGCACCGCCACCCACCCCTCGCGATGCAACGGCGAGACCGTCGGGCTCTCGATGCCGGGCGTGAGCGCCACCGCGCGCTCCACCTCCACCGAGGGGATGTCGTAGTCCATCATCACGTAGGAGCGGGCCACCAGGACGCCCTGGACGCGCCGCAAGAAGATGTCGAGGGCGGGTGACTGCTGCGCCCCGACCCGGCCGACGAGCACCGCCTCGGACTCCAGGACGACCTCCCCGACGATCTCCAGGCCCGCCTGGCGCAGGGTGCTGCCGGTCTCCACGACGTCGGCGATCGCGTCGGCCACGCCCAGCTGCACGCTGGTCTCGACCGCCCCGTCGAGGCGGATCACGGTCGCCTCGACGCCGCGGGCCTCCAGCCAGCGCTCCACCATCCCGTCGTACGACGTCGCGATGCGCTTGCCGGCCAGGTCGACCAGGGAGGCCCAGCACGCCGGGGGGTGCGGCGAAGTGGAAGGTCGATCGGCCGAAGCCGAGTCGCACCGACTCCTCGGCCTTGGCGCCGCGAGTCCAGGCAGCAGGTCGCGGCCGGTGATGCCGAGGTCGAGGGTGCCTTCGCCGACGTAGACAGCGATGTCGCGGGGGCGCAGGTAGAAGAACTCGACGCCGTTGGCGGGGTCGGTCAGCGTCGAGCTGCTTGGAGTCGTTGCGCTGCTTGTAGCCGGCCTCGCGCAGCATGTCCGAGGCGCTCTGGCTCAGCGAGCCCTTGTTGGGCACGGCGACGCGCAGCAGCGGACGCGCTCGTCGGGCGCGGGCGGGTGCGTGGGGTGCTCGGTGTGGTCATGGGTGGTCATCGTCTCACAGGTGCGCGTAGACGTCGTCGAGGGTCAGGCCGGAGGCGAGCATGAGCACCTGGGCGTGGTAGAGCAGCTGGCTGATCTCCTCGGCGGCGCGCTCGGGGGTCTCGTGCTCGGCGGCCATCCACGACTCGGCGGCCTCCTCGACCAGCTTCTTGCCGATGCGTGGACGCCGGCGTCCAGCGCGCTGCACGGTGCCCGACCCCGCCGGGCGGTCACGGCCTTGTCGTTGAGCTCGGTCCACAGCTCCTCGAAGGTCTTCATCTCCACGCTATCCTCGGGCCCGGTCAGGGCGCCCACCAGGGTACGGCCCCGGGACGAGCTCACGCGCCCGCGCCGCCCTCACGGATGGCCAGCAGCGAACGCGGCCGTGACAAGCGCCGCCGAGGTCGCCTCGTAGCCCTTGTCCTCGACCGATCCCTCGAGACCGGCGCGATCCAGGGCCTGCTGCTCGGTGTCGCAGGTGAGCAGGCCGAACCCGACCGGTACGCCGTGGTCGAGCGCGACCCGGGCGAGTCCGTCGGTGGCGGCCGAGCAGACGTAGTCGAAGTGCGGGGTGCCGCCGCGGATGACGACGCCGAGGGCGACCAGGGCGTCGTACCCCTGGTCGGCCAGGGCGCCGGCAACCACGGGCAGCTCGAAGGAGCCGGGCGTGCGCACGACGTCGCGGGAGGTGACGCCGAAGTCGTCCAGCGCCCGGCGGGCGCCGGCGAGCAGCCCGCTCCATCACCTGGTCGTGCCAGCTGGCCGCGACCACCGCGACCCGGAGGTCGCTGCCGTCGAACGGCTCGGCCTGGTACTGCGCGGTCGGGGATCCTTCGCCGCTCACGGGCTGCTCCTTCGTGGGGGTTGGACGGGCTCGGTGACGGGCTCGACGGGCTGGACGGGCTCGACGGTGGACGCGGCCGGCCAGGTCGGGCAGGTCGTGACCCATCCGGTCCCGCTTGGTCTGCAGGTAGGCCAGGTTGTGGTCGTTGGGGTGCGGGGTGAGCGCGACGCCGCTCGACGACCTCGACGCCGTAGGCCTCGAGGCCCTCGGTCTTGGCCGGGTTGTTGGTCATCAGCCGCACCGACGCGACGCCGAGGTCCTTGAGGATCTGGGTGGCGGCGCCGTAGTGGCGGGCGTCGGCCGGCAGGCCGAGCTCGAGGTTGGCGTCGACGGTGTCCCGGCCGCCGTCCTGCAGCTGGTAGGCCTGCAGCTTGGCCAGCAGGCCGATGCCGCGCCCCTCGTGGCCGCGCAGGTAGATCACGACGCCGCGACCCTCGGCGACGATGCGCTCCATCGCCTCGTCGAGCTGGGGCCCGCAGTCGCAGCGGCTGCTGGCGAAGACGTCGCCGGTCAGGCACTCCGAGTGCACCCGGGTCAGCACCGGCTCGCCGCTCGGAGGCCGGCCGGGTCGCCGTACACCAGCGCGACGTGCTCGGAGCCGTCGATCGAGATCCGGTAGCCGAAGGCGGTGAAGTCGCCGAAGCGGGTCGGCAACCGGGTGGTCGCGACCCGCTCGACGTGGCGACTCGACGCGCCGGCGGTGGTGGACCATCTGCTCGATCGAGATCATGCGTCAGCCCGTGCTCGTCGGCGAAGTCGCGCAGCTCGGGCCCGCGCTTCATGGTGCCGTCGTCGTTGACGACCTCGACGAGCACGCCGACCGGGGTGAGGCCGGCCATCCGGGTCAGGTCGACGGCGGCCTCGGTGTGCCCGCGGCGCACCAGGACGCCACCCTCGCGGTAGCGCAGCGGGAAGACGTGGCCGGGTCGCGTGAGCTCCCACGGCTCGGTGGCCGAGTCGGCCAGCGTGCGCACGGTGTGCGAGCGGTCGGCGGCGCTGATGCCGGTGCTGACGCCGTCGCGGGCGTCGACCGAGATCGTGTACGCCGTGCGCATCTTGTCGCGGTTGTGCGGAGTCATCAGCGGGATCTCGAGCCGCTCGAGCATGTCGCCGGGCATGGGGGCGCAGATCACCCCGGAGCTGTGGCGGATCGTGAACGCCATCAGCTCGGGGGTGGACTTGCTCGCGGCGAAGATGATGTCGCCCTCGTTCTCGCGGTCCTCGTCGTCGACGACGATGACCGGGCGGCCGGCGGCGATGTCGACCACAGCGTCCTCGACGTCGTCGAGACGGATGCCCTCGTGCCCTGTCATGACTGTCCTTCCGGGGTGCTGGTGGTGCCGGTGGTGCCGGGCGTGGGAGCGCCGGGCGTGGGAGTGCCGGGCCTGGGCGTGCCGGGCCTGGGCGTGCCGGCGGGAGGAGCAGCCCCGTGGGCGAGGAGGCGCTCGACGTACTTCGCCATCACGTCGACCTCGAGGTTGACGACCGTGCCGACCGCGGCGGCGCCGAGCGTGGTCCGCGCCAGGGTCTCGGGGATGAGCGAGACGGTGAAGGTGCCCGCGGCGTCGTCGAGCGCCGCCACGGTGAGGCTGACGCCGTCGACGGTGATCGAGCCCTGCGCACGACGTAGCGCGCGAGCTCGGCCGGCAGCGAGACCTCGACGAGCTCCCAGTGCTCGCTGGGCGTCCGGGCGACGACCTCGCCGGTGGCGTCGACGTGTCCCTGGACGACGTGACCGCCGAGACGGGTGGTGGGGGTGACCGCGCGCTCCAGGTTGACCCGGCTACCGGGTCGCAGCGTGCCCAGGCTGGTCAGCCGCAGCGTCTGCGTCATGACGTCGGCGGTGAAGCCGTCCTCCTGCAGCTCGGCCACCGTGAGGCAGCAGCCGTTGACCGCGATGGAGTCGCCCAGCGCGGTGCCCTCGGTGACGGCCGTCCCGCGCACGCTCAGGCGCACCGCGTCGCCTTGGTCGGTCAGGTCGGCGACGGCGCCGAGCTCCTCGACGATGCCCGTGAACATGGCCTCAGTCCTCCTTCTCGTCCCTGCTGGTCCTGCTGGTCGGTCCTGGCGAAGCGTCGCTCCGGCGAGCGCGGATCGTCACGTCCGTCGCTCCGAGGTGTCACGTGCGTCGCCCGGTCGCGCGCGCCGCGTCCGCATCCGCATCCGTACGTCGCGGTCGGGCCCGTCCCCGAGGACGGCGACGTCGACGACCTCGAGCCGGTGGGCGGCCGCCAGGGTGGGTACGTCGAGCCCCTCGACCGTGTGGGGGCCGCCCCCGAGGAGCACGGGAGCGAGGTAGGCGACGACCTCGTCGACGAGCCCGGCCTCCAGGAAGGCGCCGGCCAGCCGCGGCCCGCCCTCGAGGAAGACGTGGCGGCGCCCGCGTGCGTGCAGGTCGGCGAGACGCTCGGTGGGGGTCGCGGGTGCGCAGCAGGACGGTCTCCGCGGCGTCGTCGAGGACGCGACGGTCGCCCGGCAGGTCGCGCTGCCCCATGACGGCCCGCAGCGGCTGCCGCTCCCGAGGCAGGTCGGCGTCGTGCTCGTCGCGCACGGTGAGCCGTGGGTCGTCGACCAGCACGGTGCCCGTGCCCGTGAGCACGACGTCGGCCTGACCGCGGCGGGCGTGGACGTCGCGGCGCGACGGGGGTTGCTGATCCAGCGCGACGTGCCGTCGGCCGCGGCGCTGCGGCCGTCCAGGGAGGCGGCCGATCTTCCAGGTCACGAAGGGACGAGCGTGCTCGACCGAGAACGTCCACGCAGCGGTTGAGCTCGCGCGCCTCCGCGAGCAGCAGACCGCCGTCGACGTCGACCCCGGCGGCGCGCAACCGGGCGGCTCCCCCGGTGGACACCGGACCGACGGTCGGACTGCGCGTGCACGACCCGGCGCACGCCGGCGGCCAGCAGCGCCTCCGCACACGGCCCGGTGCGGCCGGTGTGGTTGCAGGGCTCCAGGGTGACGACCGCGGTCAGGCCCGTCGCGGACCCACCTCGCGCGGCCAGGTCGGCGAGCGCGTCGACCTCCGCGTGCGGCGTGCCGGCACCGCGGTGGTAGCCCTCCGCGACGACCGTCCCGGAGGTGTCGAGCAGCACGCAGCCCACCCGCGGGTTGGGTCCGAGCGGGGCGTCCGGCGACGCGGCGAGCACCAGGGCGCGTCGCATCGCCGCCGTCTCGGCGGGAGCGAAGCGCTCGTGCGTCGCGCCGGTCATGTGCCCGGTCATGGGAACTGCCCTCTCGGTCCGCTCACGGACACCGGGCAGGGAGGGGACGCGGGCGCTCGTCGACACGGGAGGCGTCGGCGAGGCACTGCGTGCGCTTCCCATCCGGACTCTCACCGTCGGTCCAGGACTCCCACCTGGTCAACCGGCCACTGGCTGTGGCCGGGTCGCGGACTGTCACCGCCGGCTCGGACTTTCACCGACCCCAGAGCACGCGAGCACTGGCTCGTCGAGGACAAGCCTCCCACACGGCTCGAGGCGGCGTCAGCGGGAGAGGCGGGTGTCGCCGGTCACGCCTGCGCGGTTGTGCCTGTCGCCGGCTCGGCCCGCTCAGCCTGCCCGCGCAGGCGGTCGACCATCGCGGCGGGGTCGTCGGCCCCGAAGACGGCCGAGCCGGCGACGAACATGTCGGCCCCCGCCTCCGCGCAGCGCTCGATCGTCTCCTCGGAGACGCCCCCGTCCACCTGCAGCCACAGGTCGAGGCCGTGGCGGTCGATGAGCTGACGGGCCCGGCGGATCTTGGGCAGGCACAGGTCGAGGAACGTCTGCCCGCCGAACCCCGGCTCCACCGTCATGACCAGCAGCATGTCGAGCTCGCCGAGCAGGTCCTCGTAGGGCTCGACCGGCGGTGGCGGGACGCAGGGCCATCCCGGCGCGCGCCCCCTGGTGGCGCAGCTCGCGCGCCAGCCGCACGGGTGCGGTCGCGGCCTCGACGTGGAAGGTCACCGAGCCCGCCCCGGCCTCGACGTACGCCGGCGCCCACCGGTCCGGGTCCTCGATCATCAGGTGCAGGTCCAGCGGCGTCTGCGCCGCGGCCCGCAACGACTCCACCACCGGCAGCCCCAGGGTCAGGTTGGGCACGAAGTGGTTGTCCATCACGTCGACGTGGAGCCAGTCGGCGTTGCGGATCCGGGCGACCTCGTCGGCGAGGTGGGCGAAGTCGCAGGACAGGATGCTGGGCGAGATCTGGGCGGCCATGGTGGCCCCGAGCGTAGTGGGCCGCGGTCCGGGAGGGTTGGTCCGGGCCGAACCGGGTAGGGCACACCGAAGGCCTCCTGCCCATCTGGGCGGGCGGAAACCGATACTCGGGAGGTCCCATGGACACCAGCGCCATCATCATCATCGTCGTCGTCGCGCTGCTCGTGCTCGCCGCCCTCGCGGCCCTCGCGATGGCTGCCAAGCGCAAGAAGGTCGAGCGGGAGCACGAGGAGACCGAGCGCAGGCGGGTCGAGGCCGAGCGCATGCGGCACGAGGCCAGCCAGCACTCCACCGGTGCGGCTCACGCCCAGGTCGAGGCGAAGGAGGCCGAGGCGCGCGCCGCCCGCGCCAAGCTCGAGGCCGAGCGCGCCGACACCGACGCCGCCCAGGCCCAGCAGGGCGCCCACGTCGAGCAGGCTCGGCACGAGGACGTCATCCGCGAAGCGGACCGGCTCGACCCCGACGTCGACCACCGCTCGGACGACTACCGCCCGCAGCCCTCGGGCCACACGCACGAGACGCCCATGGAGACGCGCCACGAGACCGACCCCGGCACGGGGACGACCCACGCGCCCGGCACCGGGACGACCCAGGCTCCTGGCACCGGCAGCACGCCGCAGGAGCCGACCCAGCCCCGCACCTGACGCGACGAAGAACGACCCCGGCGGGGTGACCGGCACGACCGGCCCCGTCCGGACGACGAGCGGCACCCGGAGTCCGGGTGCCGTTCGTCATCTCCGCCGCAGCAGCGCCAGGAACATCGCGTCCGTGCCGTGCCGGTGCGGCCACAGCTGCACGGTGCCCGGAAGGGGACCGGCGGCGTCCGGCACCTGCCCGAGCACGGCACCGGCGTCGAGGAGCTCGAGGTCCTCGCGCTCCGCGAGCACTGCGGTGACGGCACCGGAGCTCTCGGCCAGCAGCGGCGAGCACGTCACGTAGGCGACCACTCCTCCGGGGCGCACGGAGTCGAGCGCAGCGCCCAGCAGGGCTCGCTGGAGCGGCACCAGCGTGTCGAGGTCCTCCGGGGTGCGCCGCCAGCGGGCCTCGGGCCGTCGACGGAGCGCACCGAGTCCCGTGCAGGGCGCGTCGACGAGCACCCGGTCGAAGCTGCCGAGGGGCCAGTCCGGCTCTCGGCCGTCCCGCACGACAGTCCGCACCGTGCCTCCGGGAAGGGCCGCAGTGGCACGTCGTACGAGGTCGGCACGGTGCGGCTGCGGCTCCACGGCCTGCACGGTCGCGCCACGCTGCGCGGCGAGCGCGCCCAGCAGCGCCGCTTTGCCGCCGGGGCCGGCGCACAGGTCCAACCACCGCGCGTCGGTCCCCTCGAGGGGGGCGTCGACGAGCGCCAGGGCGACCAGCTGCGACCCTTCGTCCTGCACTCCGGCACGGCCGGATCGCACCGAGGCCAGCGCACCAGGGTCCCCCTGGGCCAGACGCACGCCGATCGGGGAGCACGACGTGCGCGTCGCCCCGTGTGCTGCGGCGTCCCCGACCAGCTCCTCGGGGTCGACGAGGCCCGGGCGCGCCACCAGCGTCACGGTCGGGGACTCGTTGTCGGCGGCCAGGAGGTCGTCGAGCTCCGCGGCCCGACCGGTCGAGGCCAGGGCCTCGGCGAGGGCGTCGACGACCCATCGCGGGTGGGCGTGCGCGAGCACCGCGAAGCCGTGACGGTCGCGCTCGGGGTCGGGAGCCAGTCGACGGACCCAGGTCTCGAGGTCGTGCTCCCCCACCCGTCGTAGCACCGCGTTGACGAATCCGGTCACCTTGCGCCCGCCGGCCTCGCGGGCCAGGTCGACCGACGTGGCCACCGCGGCGTGCGGCGGGACCCGCGTGGACAGCAGCTGGTGCGCGCCCAGCCGCAGCACCGCCAGCACGGGGGCGTCGATCCGCTCCAGCGGGCGACCGGCGCAGGCGGCCACGATCGCGTCGTAGGTGCCCTGCCGCCGCAGCGACCCGGCCGCCAGCTCCGTGGCGAGGGCGGCGTCGCGGCCCGCGAGCCCGCGCTCGCGCAGCACGGCAGTCAGGGCGAGGTTGGCGTAGGCGCCGTCCTCGGCGACGGCGCGCAGCACCGCGAGCGCCGCCGAGCGTGCCGGGTCGTCGCCCATCAGGAGCCGAACCGGGCGCCGGGGTCCACCCGCACACCGCGGGCCCAGTCGGCGGCCGCCATCTGCTTCTTGCCGAAGGCCTTGAGGTCCCCGAGGCGTACGGCGTGGCTGCCGGTCCCGACGTGCACGGCGTTCTTCGACACCACCAGCTCACCGGGCGCGGCCGAGACCTCCGGGTCGAGCCGCACAGCTCCGAGCTTGACGCGCTCACCGTCGAGCGTGGTCCACGCCCCGGGTGCCGGCGTGCAGGCGCGCACCCGTCGGTCCACGGCCCGGGCGGGCTCGGTCCAGTCGACCTGCGCCTCGTCGACCGAGATCTTGGGGGCCAGCGACAGCCCGTCCTCGGGCTGGGGCCTGGCCTCGACTGCACCGCTCTCGAGGCCGTCGAGGGTGGCCACCAGCAACGGCGCTCCCGCCTCGGCGAGTCGGCCCAGCAGGTCGCCGGAGGTGTCGGCGGGCCGGACCCGCTCGGTCACCACCCCGAACGTCGGGCCGGCGTCGAGGGCCCTGACGATGCGGAAGGTGGTGGCCCCGGTGATCTCGTCACCGGCCCACACCGCGCGCTGCACGGGAGCGGCGCCCCGCCACGCCGGCAGCAGGGAGAAGTGCAGGTTGACCCACCCGTGCGGGGGGATGTCGAGCGCCGACTGCGGCAGGAGGGCGCCGTACGCCACGACCGGGCAGGCGTCGGGGGCGAGGTCGCGCAGCGCCGCCTGGAAGTCGGGGTCGCGCGGGTGCTCGGGCTTGAGCACCGGCACCCCGAGCTGCTCGGCGGCCTGGGCGACCGGGGAGGCGACGAGGCGGCGACCGCGGCCGGCGGGCGCGTCGGGCCGGGTGACGACCCCGACCAGCTCGTGGTTGCTGGCGGCGACGGCGGCCAGGGAGGGCAGCGCGACCTCGGGGGTGCCGGCGAAGACGATGCGCACGACCTCAGAGCCCCAGGCCCGGGGCGGTCGGGTGCGGGCTGACCTTGATCGTCGGCGGTGCACCGAACCACTCGGACTCGCGGATCGCCTTCATGGCGGCCTTGCGGGTCTCGGCGTCCAGACGCTGCACGAACAGCACCCCGTCGAGGTGGTCTGTCTCGTGCTGGAGGGCCCGGGCCAGCAGGTCCGAGCCCTGGATCGTCACGGGCTCGCCGTGCATGGAGAAGCCGCGGGCCACCACGCTGAGGGCGCGAGTGCAGTCGAAGGTGAGGTCGGGGATGGACAGGCAGCCCTCCTCTCCGTGCTGGGTCTCCTCCGACAGCGTCAGCTCGGGGTTGACGAGGTGGCCGACCTCCCCGTCGACGTTCCAGGTGAAGACCCGCAGCCCGACCCCGATCTGCGGGGCGGCCAGCCCGGCTCCCGGGGCGTCCAGCATCGTCTCGGTGAGGTCCTTGACGAGGCGGCGGAGCTCGGCGTCGAAGTCGACGACGGGGCTGGCCGGGGTGCGCAGCACCGGGTCGCCGAGGAGTCGGATGGGCTGGACGGTCACAGGGGCCTCTCGGGTCGGGAGCGGCGCACAGTCTACGGCTCAGCCCAGTGCCCACGGATCGACCTGGACCCGGACCGTCGGCAGCTTGCGGGCGGCGCGCACGCCCTGGACGGCCAGCAGGCTCCGCGACAGCGCCGGGCCGGAGGCGCGCGGCACCCGGACCACCACCCGGGCCTCGACGTCTCCCGTCACGGGGCCCGGGGGCCCGTCGCGGGGTACCGGGCCGGTCACCGGCCCGAGCACCTCGGCCCCGTCGGGCAGCTGCAGCACGCTCAGCACGTCCTCCACCGCCTGCGGGTCGCCGCTCAGCACGGCGAGCCGGGAGGCCGGCGGCAGGTGGGCGGCGGAGCGGTCCTCCGCCTCGCGGACGGCCAGTCCTGCCGGGTCCCAGCGCACCAGGGCCTGCAGCGCGGGCTCGGCCGGCTCCCCCACCGCCACGACGCGTCCCCCTCGCCCGGCTGGTCGTGCCAGGGCCGCGGCGTTGAACCAGCGTCGAGCCGCCTCCTCGCCGGCGCGCAGGTCGGCCCGCGCCAGCAGCAACCACGTGTCGAGCAGGACCACGGCGGCGTACCCGTCCTCCGCCTCCGGCTCGGCCCCCGGCGTCGCGATCACCAGGGCGGGCTCGGGCCCGACCCGGTCGAGCACGTGGTCGCCGCTGGAGCGGCGCACCGGGACCCGGGGGAACGCCCGGCCCAGCTCCTCGGCAGTCCGCCGGTCCCCCACGACCGGCGCCCGCACCGCCTGGTCGCCGCACACCCGGCAGGCGTGGGCAGGATCGGCCTGTCCGCACCAGCGGCAGGTGGGCGCCTCGCCGGCCCGGGGCAGCACCAGCGGACCCTGGCAGCGCCGGCAGCGCGCCGGGGTGCGGCAGGTGCGGCAGGTGAGGGCGGCGGCGTACCCCAGCCGAGGCGTCTGGACCAGCACCGGTCCGACCTCCAGAGCGTCACGGACGGCGGCGTGGGCGGTGCTGGGGATGCGGGCCGCGCGGGCGTGGGGGTCGCGCTCGATCTCGACGTCGCGATCGCCGGTGACGCTGACGCGCGGTGCCCGCCGTCGCACCTCGGCACGGTCGGCGACGACCTCGCGGGCCCAGCCGGAGGTGACGAGGGCGCCGGCCTCCACGCTGCGGGCGCGGGCCGCCAGCAGCACGGCAGCGCCGGTGTCGTGGGCCCGCAGCAGCAGGACCTCCCGGGTGTGGGGGTACGGCGCGCGCGGCTCGGCGTACAGGTCGTCACCGTCGTCCCACTGGGCCACCAGGGCGAGGTCGTGGACCGGGGCGAAGGCAGCCGCACGGGTCCCGGCCACGACCTTGACGTCCCCGCGGGCCACCGCCAGGAAGGCCCGGTAGCGCGGGGCCGGGCCCAGGTCGGCGCTCAGCGTGACGTGCCGGTCCGGTCCGAGGGCGGCGGTGAGGGCCTCGTCGAGGCGGGCCAGGTCGCGGGTGTCGGGCACGCACAGCACTGCCCCCCGCCCCGCCGACCGGGTGGCCGCGGCGGCGTGGGCGAGCCCGGTCGCCCAGTCGTCCCCGGGGGCCACGGTCCACACCACGCGCGGCGGCGCGTCAGTCGGACGGCAGGCCGCGTCGGCGTGGGCCGGGGCGTGGGCCGGGCGGGCCCAGGCCGCAGCGAGGGCGTCACCGCCCGGGTAGCGCGCCCACCACGCGGCGGCCTCACGCAGCACCGTCCCGTCCCGGGCGGGATCTCCGGCACGCTCCCGCGGGGTCTCCTTCTCCACGGTGGCGTGGCGCGGCGGCACCGCCAGGCGCAGCACGTCCGAGCGGGTGCCGGCGTAGCGAGCGGCCACCAGACCCGTCAGCCGGGCCACCTCGGGGCTGAGGACCGGCTCGGCGCTCACGGCCCGCCGCAGCGGGGCGAGCCGACCGGGGTGGTCGCTCGCGGTGACCCTCTCGAGGACGAAGCCGTCGACGTCCTGACCGGCGAAGCGGACCTTGACCCGCGAGCCCGGCACCACCCGGTCCGTCAGGGTCTCGGGCACCACGTAGTCGAAGGGCCGGTCCAGGTGGGCCAGCGGCACGTCGACCAGGACGCGCGCCACCGGCAGGTGTGCCGCGGGCTCGACGGGAGCGCGAGACTCGCGGCGGCGTACCTCGGCGGTGGCGGCGGCCGCCTTGCGACGCGCTCCGGCGAGGGCCGGGAGCAGGGCCCCCTGGCCGTCGGGAGCGTCGTCGGGTGGCGTCATGGCCGCGATTCAACCAGCACCGTCCGACGGTTCAGGCCTGCCCCGGTCCCACCCGGGATCCGTGCCAGGCTTGTGGACGCCTCGCAAGGGTCACGACCCAAGCGAGGCGTCCATGACCCCGCGTTACATGCGTGATGGGTCGGGTCGGGTCGGGTCGGGTGGGTGGGTCGGGTCGGGTCAGAGGCCGGCGGCGGCCTTGAGGGCGTCGGCGCGGTCGGTGCGCTCCCAGGTGAAGTCCGCCAGCTCACGGCCGAAGTGGCCGTAGGCGGCGGTCTGGGCGTAGATCGGCCGCAGCAGGTCCAGGTCGCGGATGATCGCGGCCGGACGCAGGTCGAAGACCTCGAGCACCGCCTTCTGGATCGAGGCGGCCGGGACGGCCTCGGTGCCGAAGGTGTTCACGAACAGCCCGACGGGCTGGGCCTTGCCGATGGCGTAGGCGACCTGGACCTCGCAGCGGCGCGCGAGACCGGCGGCCACGACGTTCTTGGCCACCCAGCGCATCGCGTACGCCGCCGAGCGGTCGACCTTGGACGGGTCCTTGCCGGAGAAGGCCCCACCACCGTGACGCGCCATGCCGCCGTAGGTGTCGATGATGATCTTGCGACCGGTCAGTCCGGCGTCGCCCATGGGGCCGCCGATCTCGAAGACGCCGGTGGGGTTGACCAGGAGCCGGTAGTCGTCGGACGGCACGTCGTAGGCGGCCAGCACCGGGTCGACCACGAACCTCTTGACGTCGGGGGTCAGCAGGTTGTCGAGGTCGATGCCCCGGGCGTGCTGGGTGGACACCACGACCGTGTCGACCCGCAACGGACGGTCGTCGTCGTCGTACTCGATGGTGACCTGGGTCTTGCCGTCCGGGCGCAGGTAAGGCATGTCGCCGCTGCGGCGGGCCTCGGAGAGCCGCTCGGACAGGCCGTGCGCGATCGTGATCGGCAGCGGCATCAGCTGCGGTGTGTCGTCGCAGGCGTAGCCGAACATGATGCCCTGGTCGCCGGCGCCCTGCTTGTCCAGCTCGTCGACCGAGCCGCCGGTGCGCTCCTCGTGACCGCTGTCGACACCCTGGGCGATGTCCGCCGACTGCTGGCCGATGGCGATCTGGACCCCGCAGGACGCACCGTCGAAGCCCTTGTCGCTGCTGTCGTAGCCGATGGCGAGGATCCGGTCGCGGGCGAGCTGCGCGATGGGCACGTAGGCCTCGGTGGTGACCTCTCCGGCGACCACGACGAGTCCGGTGGTCACCAGCGTCTCGACCGCGACGCGGCTGCGCGGGTCCTCGGCGAGCATGGCGTCGAGGATGCTGTCGCTGATCTGGTCCGCGATCTTGTCCGGGTGCCCCTCGGTCACTGACTCCGAGGTGAAAAGTCGTCCCGCCACGTGTGCTGCCTCATCTCCGTACGACGTCTGCGCTGTCTGCGATGTCTGGTGAACTCTGCGCCAGCGTAGTCACCCAGGACCAACGACCCTCAGCGCGTCTGGCTGTTGGACGCAGGGACCGCCGGGGAGGCCCAGCGCGACACCACCTGGTCCCACACCAGGTGTGCCAGCGCCGCCTTCGACCCGAGCGGGACGGCTGTGGAGCCACCGTCGCGGTCGAGCACGACGGCCTCGTTGTCCTCGCTGCCGAAGACCTTGCCGCCGCTGACGTCGTTGACCACGAGCAGGTCGCACCCCTTGCGGGCCAGCTTGGCGCGGGCGTGCTCGAGGACCGAGCCCCGCTCGTCGCCGGTCTCGGCGGCGAAGCCGACCACGACCAGGCCCGGGTGCGGCCGGTCGGCGGCCAGCTCGGCGAGGATGTCGGGGTTCTGCACCAGCCGCACCTCCGCGCCGCCGCCGTCGTCGTCCTTCTTGATCTTGGTGCCGCTCGTGGTGGCGGGCCGGAAGTCCGCGGGCGCGGCAGCCATCACCACCGCGTCGGCATCGGCGGTCGCGGCCACGACCGCGTCGCGCAGCTCGGCGGTGGTCTCGACGCGTACGACGCTGACGCCGGCCGGGTCCGCCAGCTCGACGTTGGCCGCGACCAGGGTGACGCGGGCCCCGCGGGCGGCCGCGGTGCGCGCCAGAGCCACGCCCTGCCGCCCGGAGGAGCGGTTGCCGAGGAAGCGGACCGGGTCGAGGTACTCCCGGGTGCCTCCGGCCGAGACAACCACGTGGTGACCGGCCAGGTCGTCGCCGAGCCCCCCGTCGGTGCCGCCGCGGCCCAGCACGTCGAGCACCGAAGCCACGATCTCTGCCGGCTCGGGCAGCCGGCCCTTGCCGGTGTCGGCACCCGTCAGGCGACCCTCGGCCGGTTCGAGCACGACGATGCCGCGCGAGCGGAGGGTGGCCACGTTGGCCTGCGTGGCGGCGTTCTCCCACATCTCGGTGTGCATCGCCGGAGCCATGACCACCGGGCAGCGCGCCGTCAGCAGGGTGGTGGTGAGCAGGTCGTCGGCCAGCCCGTGGGCGGCCCTGGCCATCACGTCCGCGGTGGCCGGGGCGACGACGACGAGGTCGGCCTCCTGCCCGACCCGCACGTGCGGCACCCGGTGGACGTCGGTCCACACGTCGTCACCGACCGGTTTGCCCGACAGCGCCGCCCAGGTGGGCGCACCGACGAAGCGCAGCGCCGCTGCCGTGGGCACGACGGTGACGTCGTGGCCGGACTCGGTGAGGCGGCGGAGCACCTCGCAGGCCTTGTAGGCCGCGATGCCGCCGCTGACCCCGAGGACCACGCGCGGGCCCGCAGGGGCCCCGGGCTCGGTCACGGGTGAGCCCTCAGAGCTCGAGGTCGTCCGCGGTGCCGGCGGCCGGGACGGTGCCCTCGGCGGTGACCTCGGGCTCGGCCTCGGGGTCGTACTCCACGCAGGTGAGCAGGTCGTCGTTGATCTCGCGCAGCGCGATCGACAGCGGCTTCTCCTGCACGTGGGTGTCCACGAGCGGGCCGACGTACTCCAGCAGGCCCTCGCCCAGCTGGGCGTAGTAGGCGTTGATCTGACGCGCACGCTTGGCTCCGTAGAGCACCAGGCGGTACTTCGAGTCGGTCTTGGTCAGGAGCTCGTCGATGGAGGGGTTGGTGATGCCTTCAGCGACAGGGGTGCCAGACACGTGGGTGAGCCTCACAGATTCGGGTGCAGATGGATGACGGGTGGCGGCCGGGCCGACCCGGAGGGGTCGGCGCACCGGCGACGACGGCGTCAGGCGGATGGATCCACCATCAAGCCTACCAACTCCTCGGCCGCCTCGGCGACGTCGGTGTTGACGACGGTCACGTCGAACTCCTCCTCGGCGGCCAGCTCGCTCACCGCGGTCTCGAGGCGACGGGTCCGTTCCTCCTCCGACTCGGTCCCCCGACCGACCAACCGGTTGACCAGCTCCTCCCACGACGGAGGCTTGAGGAAGACGAAGCGGGCACGGGGCATCGAGGCCCGCACCTGCCGGGCTCCCTGGAGGTCGATCTCCAGCAGCGCCGGCCGGTCCTGGGCCAGCACCTCCTCGACCGGGCCGCGCGGGGTTCCGTAGCGGTGTCGGCCGTGGACCACCGCCCACTCGAGCAGCTCACCGTGCTGCGCCATCGACTCGAAGGTCTCGGCGTCGACGAAGTGGTAGTGGACCCCGTCGACCTCGCCGGGACGAGCGGGACGGGTCGTGGCCGACACCGAGATCCACACCTCCGGATGGTGGGCGCGCACGTACGCCGCCACCGTGCCCTTGCCGACCGCCGTGGGGCCGGCGAGCACCGTGAGCCGACCGCTCACCCCTGGCTCGTGCCCTGCTCCCGGCGCGCGAACTCCTCCCGGAGCGCCGCCAGCTGATTGTTGCCCAGACCTCGGACCCGGCGGCTCTCGGAGATCGCGAGCCGCTCCATCATCTGCTTGGCCCGGACCTTGCCCAGACCGGGCATCGACTGGAGCAGGTCGACCACGCGCATCTTCCCGATGACCTCGTTGGTGTGTCCCTGCTCGAGCACCTCGAAGATCGACGCTCCCGAGTGCTTCAACCGGTTCTTGACCTCGGCCCGCTCACGTCGCGACGCGGCCGCCTTGTCGAGGTTCGCCTGACGCTGTTCGGGGCTGAGCCGGGGCAGAGCCACAGGGGCACCTCGTTGTCGGTCGAGGACGGACGGGGACAGGTCAGTGCGGAGTCGGTCCAGAGTCGATCCGCGACAGGTACAGGGGGCAATCTAGTCACGGCCTCGCGCGACCCGCAAACGCGACGCACCGGTCCCGTCTGCAGCACGGCCGGGCCCGGGTCAGGGCCCGCGTCAGGGCCCGCGTCAGGGCTCCTCGGTCGGTGCGCTCTCGTCGCCCCCGTCCTCACTGACCTCGCAGACCTGGGCGGAGTAACCCTCGATCCCGGCGGCCGCCTCCACCACCCGGGGCGCCCCCAGCTTGCTCGCGACGCGCGACAGCACCTTCCGGTCGGCCGGCGCGAGTCCCTCCGGGACCTCCCCCACCCGGAACTCGACCGGGTCGAGCCCGCTGTCGTCGACCGCCTCGGCGAGATCGCGGTAGGCGAACACCAGCGTGTCCCACTCGTCGCGCAGCTCCGCGGGCGACGCGCTGCGCAGCTCCTCGAAGGCCGCCAGGGTCGGGGTCAGCACGTCGACGCCTTCACCGTCCTTCGACGCCTCGCTCTGCCGGGCGGTGAGGTCGGAGAGCTCTTGGCGTCGGTCGAGGAAGCTCGTGCAGTAGCCCTCCTGGTCCTCACCCCCGCCGCACGCCGAGGTCGCGCCCAGCAGCGCCACGGCCAGCACCAGGCCCGTCACCCGCCGGCACAGCAGAGCCGGCCCCCCCGGATGCCCGGGCTGCCCGGGCTGCGTCGGCAGCCCCGGACGTGGCGGTCGGTCAGCCACGGAGCGCTGCCCGGAAGGTCTCGTTGAGGCTCGCCGCCGCGTCGCGCAGGGCCTGCGGGTCCGGCCCCGCACCGAGCAGCTCGCGGCTGACCGACGGCAGGACCCGCTCCCTGGCCGGCCCCGCGAGCTCGCGCACCGCCTGCACGGTGCCGCCCTGGGCGCCGACCCCGGGCATCAGGACGGGGCCCCCGAAGTCCAGGGCGGCGCTCAGCTCATCGCTCGGCGGCACGGTGGCCCCGACCACGGCCCCGAAGGAGCCGAGCGGTGCGCCCGGCCGGTCCCCCGAGGCGGCCGCGGCCGCGGCCGTCCCGCCGTTCAGGTCGGCCAGCGCCGCCAGCACGGTGGCGGCGACCGTCCGCCCGGCGTCCGGTCCCACGGTGGTGCGGGCCAGCTGCACCTGGGGCGCCTCGGGGTTCGAGGTCAGGGCCAGCACGAAGAGCCCGGCCCCGTGGGCGCGGGCCAGGTCGACCATCGGGGTCAGGGAACCGACCCCGAGGAACGGGCTGGCCGTGATGGCGTCGACCGCCAGCGGCGCGGCCGGGTCGAGGTAGGCCTCGGCGTACGCCTGGGCCGTGGAGCCGATGTCGCCGCGCTTCACGTCGAGCAGCACGAGGGTGCCGGCGGCGCGGAAGGCGGTGACGGTCTCCTCCAGGACGGCGATGCCGGCCGAGCCGTGGCGCTCGTAGAACGCCGACTGCGGCTTGACCAGAGCTACGCGACCGGCCCAGGCCTCCACGCACGCCTGCGAGAAGCGGCCGACGCCCGCGGCGTCGTCGTCGAGGCCCCACGCCGACAGCAGCGCGGCGTGCGGGTCCAGCCCGGCGCACACCGGTCCGTGATGGGCGAGGGCGGTCTCCAGCCGTGTGCCGAAGGGGTCCATCAGGCGTCTCCGCTCGTCGGGGGGGTGGGCCCTGGGTGACCGGAGCCCCGCAGGTCCTGGTCCAGGGCTCGCTGCACCCGCGCAGGCCAGGTGGGTCCGCCGTACACGAAGCCGGTGTAGGTCTGCACCAGGGTGGCGCCCGCGCGCACGCGGCGCACGGCGTCCTCGGGCGTGCTGACGCCTCCGACCCCGATCAGGGTGAGGTCAGGGCCGACCCGGTCGCGCAGCAGCCGCGTCATCTGGTCCGCGCGCTCGGTCAGCGGCGCCCCGCTCACCCCGCCCGCGCCCATCCGGGCAACCGCGTCTGCAGGCGTGGTCAGGCCGTCGCGCCGGATCGTGGTGTTCGTCGCGACGATGCCGTCGAGGCCCTCGGCGAGGGCGAGGTCTGCGACGGCCAATACATCGCCGTCAGCGAGGTCCGGGGCGATCTTGACCAGCAGCGGCACATGCCGGCTGGTCACGTCGTCGGCCGCGGCGCGGGTGGCGGCGAGCAGCGGCTGCAGCTTGTCGACGGCCTGGAGGTCGCGCAGACCGGGTGTGTTGGGCGAGGACACGTTGACCACCAGGTAGTCGGCGTACGGCGCCAGCAGGCGGGCACTGCGCATGTGGTCGGCGGCTGCCTGGTCTTCGCCGACCGCCTTGGTCTTGCCGATGTTGACGCCGAGCACGAGGTCGCCGGTGCGGTGCCGGCCCGGCCGGGCGGCCTGGCTGCTCGCCCGGCGCCCCAATCGGGCCGCGACGGCCTCGGCGCCGTCGTTGTTGAAGCCCATCCGGTTGAGGATCGCGCCGTCGTCCGGGAGCCGGAACAGCCGTGGCCGGTCGTTGCCGGGCTGCGCGTGACCGGTGACGGTGCCGATCTCGACGAACGAGAAGCCCAGCCCGCCCAGGGCGTCGACCCCGGCGGCGTTCTTGTCGAAGCCGGCGGCCAGCCCGAGCCGGCCGTGGAAGGTGAGGCCCATCGCGCGCACCGGCCTCAGGTCGCGCCGCAGCCGGCGTCCCTGTTGCTCCAGGGCGGGACGGGCGGCGCGGATGGCGGCGAACCCGGCGTGGTGCGCCTTCTCGGCGTCCACCCGGACGGCGGCGTGGCGGAAGGCCCAGTCGTACGCCGTCACGGCCGCAGCTCCCTGGTGACCAGGCGGGAGGCGTGGGTCATGGAGTCCTCGGTCTGCCCTTCGTGCGGGTGTCTGGGGGTGTTCCGGGGCCCGAACCTACCAGCGCGCGCGCTCCGCCCGGCCCGCTCGTCCCGGGGACCGAGCGCGTCGTACGGGGCGCCCGCCTCATGCGGCGGGCCGGCGTTGTCGCTCGCCCCGCGGTTCGATCCCGCGATCGCGGGCCCAGGTCGCGGAACCGGGTGCCAGGAACTCCGGTCGAGCGTCGGAGCCGCTGATCCTGACACGCCAGGGCGTGCCGTGGAGGATGCGGTGGTGCGTCCCGCACAGGAGCACCAGGTTGGCGAGGCTCGTCGGCCCGCCGTCGCTCCAGTGCACGACGTGGTGGGCGTGGCACATCACCGGCGGGCGGCGACACCCGGGGAAGGCGCAGTGCTGGTCGCGGACGACCAGGGCCAGCCAGATCGCCGCAGTGACGAGTCGTTGGGCCCGGCCGACGTCGAGCACGCTGCCGTCGGCGCCCAGCACCGCGGCGATCAGGTCCGCGTCGCACGCCAGACGGCGAGCTGTTGCGGGGTCCAGGTCGACGCCCGCCGTGGTGGTCGCACTCCCCACGCCGTCGCGGAGGTCGTCGTGGGCCATCGTGACGACAACCTGCGGGACCCCGCCGTGGCCCTGCGGCAGGACGCCGCTCGACTGCGCCGTGCGGGCGAGCTGCAGGAGGGCGTCGAACATGCGGGTGCCGTGGTCGCGCAGGTCGCGGCCGGAGTGACCGAAGGTGCGGCACTGCAGATCGGTGCAGACGTCGTCACCGCCGCACGAGCCCGGCTCAGCCGGCTGCGGCGCGGCGAGCGACACCAGCACGGTCGACAGCAGCAGCAGGTCCTCCTTCGCCCCGGTGAACCGGCCAGCGCCACCACCCAGGCCGTCGAAGCCGATGCGGAGCGAACGGTTGAGGTGTGCCGAGCGCTCGGTGCGCTCGAGCTCACGCTCGCGGCGGGCGGTGTCACCGGTCGGGTCGAGGGTCTCGACGAGGCGGTGACCGACGGCCTCGAGGTCCTCGGCGCACAGCCGTGTGGCCTCGTCGAGCAACAACGCCACGGCACGCTCGCGCAGGGCGGTGTCCTGCGGCAGACGTTGGACCGCGTCGACGACGACGTGCGCCTTGGTGCGCGAGAGCCAGCCCTCAGCCAGGGCCTCGGCCACCACAGGCAGCGCTTGGAGCTGACGGGCCAGCCGGGCGGTCGCCGGGCCACTGCGCCGACGCCCGCCGGCGGTGTGGGTCAGGAAGTCCCTCGTCGACGCCCAGCCGTCGTCCTTCAGTGCCTGCTCCGCCGTTCCGACCTCCAGCTCCGCCGCGACTGCGAGCTCCAGCCCGTCGAGCTTCGCGCGCAGCCGGGCGACGGCCTCGATCGTCGCGACCAGCTCGACACCGGACCGGGCGGCCCACATCGTCACGGCCGCCTCGTCCAGGGCGTCAGAGGCCCGTCCCAGCGCCCCGATCGGCCCGACCGGGGGCAGGTCCGGCCCCGAGGTGTCGGCGTCAACGGCGGGGGTGGTCATGTCTCCAGGATCCCGGCCCCCACCGACAGGATCAGCCGCTGGTCTCGGAGTCTGAGACGTTATTCGAAACTTTCTTCGACCCCTAGGGCCAGCCGGGGGACTCCCCCGTCTCCCGGTCGATCAGACCGAGCCGCCACGCGGCCAGGCCACCACCGATCGCGCCGAAGAGGTGGCCCTGCCAGGAGATGCCCGGCTGACCGGGCAGCACGCCCCAGAGCACCCCGCCGTACAGGACGAGAAGGAGCACCCCGAGGCCGATCTGACCGGCCTGGCGCGAGAAGACCCCGCGCAGCAGCAGGTAGCTCAGCCAGCCGAAGACCAGCACCGACGCCCCGACGTGGATCGTCCCGGTGCCGCCGGTGAGCCAGACCCCCACGCCGCCGACGAGCCACACCGAGCCGGTCACGACGAGCCACCGGCGTACCCCGGCGAGCAGCAGGAGGAAGCCGAAGAGCAGCAGAGGCACGGTGTTGCCCATCAGGTGCTCCCAGGGGCCGTGCAACGCCGGGGCGAACAGCACCCCGTCGAGGCCCTCGGTCCGGCGCGGCTCGATCCCGCCGTTGTCCTGCAGCCAGTTCCCTGACAGCTGGTCGAGCAGCTCGACCACGTACAGAGCGACGACGAACAGCAGGGTCACCCGAAAGGCGACGCCCGCCGTCGAATGTCGCCGCGTCGGGGTGGGTGCCTGCTGCCAGCTCATGGTCCGACGGTAGCCGGGGCGCTCCAGCCAGAGCGGGTGCGCCGTGACCCGGCGCGACCGTCCCGGGGGGCTCAGCGCGTGGCTCGCGCCCAGTCCTGCAGCGAGCGCACACCGATGTCGCCGCGTCGTAGCGCCTCGATGCCCTGCACCGCCGCGGCCAGCCCCTGCACCGTGGTGATGCAGGGGACCCCGGCGAGGATCGCTGCCGTCCGGATCTCGTAACCGTCCACGCGCGCCGACGACCCGGCCGTCGCCCCGTGCGGGGTGTTGACGATCAGGTGGATCTCGCCCTCGGTGATGAGGTCGACGGTGGTGGGCTCGCCCGCCGGCCCGCGGCCCTCGAAGTGCTTGCGCACCACGCGGGCGTCGATGCCGTTGCGGCGCAGCACCTCGGCGGTGCCCTGGGTCGCGAGGATCTCGAAGCCGTGGTCGGACAGCACCTTGATCGGGAAGATCATCGTCCGCTTGTCACGGTTGGCCATCGAGACGAAGATCCGACCCTCGGTGGGCAGCGAGCCGTACGCCGCAGCCTGCGACTTCGCGAAGGCGGCGCCGAAGTCGGAGTCGAATCCCATGACCTCGCCGGTCGACTTCATCTCCGGCCCGAGCACGGTGTCGACGTTGGTGCCGTCGGCGGTCTTGAACCGGTTGAAGGGCATCACCGCCTCCTTCACCGCGATCGGGAAGTCACCCGGCAGCTGCCCGCCGTCGCGCTCGGGCAGCAGCCCGGCCTCGCGCAGCGACGCGATCGACTCCCCGAGCATCACCCGGGCCGCGGCCTTGGCCAGCGAGACCGAGGTCGCCTTCGACACGAACGGCACGGTGCGGCTGGCGCGCGGGTTGGCCTCGAGCACGTAGAGGACGTCGGACCCCAGGGCGTACTGGATGTTGAGCAGCCCACGCACCCCGATCCCCTCGGCGATGGCACGCGTCGCCTCCCGGATGCGCAGGATCTCGGCCGCGCCGAGCGTGATCGGCGGCAGCGCGCACGCCGAGTCGCCCGAGTGGATGCCTGCCTCCTCGATGTGCTCCATGACACCGCCGAGGAACAGGTCCTCACCGTCGAAGATCGCGTCGACGTCGATCTCGACCGCGTCGTCGATGAAGCGGTCGACCAGCACCGGCCGGTCCGGGCTGATCTCCGTGGCGGCCTCGATGTAGGAGCGCAGGGCGTCGTCGCCGTACACGATCTGCATGCCGCGACCACCCAGGACGTAGGAGGGCCGCACGAGCACCGGGTAGCCGATCTCGGCCGCGATGCCCCGCGCCTCGACGTACGACGTCGCCATGCCGTGCTTGGGCGCGACCAGTCCGGCGGCGGCCAGCAGGTGGCCGAAGGCGCCGCGCTCCTCGGCCAGGTTGATGGCCTCGGGCGAGGTGCCCACGATCGGGACGCCGGCGTCGGAGAGACCTTGTGCCAGTCCGAGCGGGGTCTGGCCGCCGAGCTGGCAGATGACGCCCGCGATCGGGCCGGCGGCCTTCTCGGCATGGTAGATCTCGAGCACGTCCTCGAGCGTCAGCGGCTCGAAGTAGAGCCGGTCGCTGGTGTCGTAGTCGGTGGAGACCGTCTCGGGGTTGCAGTTGACCATCACGGTCTCGTAGCCGGCCCCACCGGGCGCGTGTGGCGAGGCCGACAGCGCCAGAGCGGCGTGCACGCAGGAGTAGTCGAACTCGATGCCCTGCCCGATGCGGTTCGGCCCGCTGCCGAGGATGAGCACCGCTGGCCGCTCCCGCGCCACGACCTCGGTCTCCTCGTCGTAGGACGAGTAGTGGTAGGGCGTGCGAGCGGCGAACTCGGCGGCGCAGGTGTCGACGGTCTTGTAGACCGGCCGGATGCCGAGCGCGTGGCGGACTCCGCGGACGACGTCCTCGGAGAGGTTGCGGATCCGGCCGACCTGGTGGTCGGAGAAGCCGTGCCGCTTCGCGCGACGCAGCAGCGGAGCCGTCATCTCCGGTGCGTCGATGAGCTCCTGGGCGACCTCGTTGAGCAGCAGCAGCTGGTCGACGAACCACGGGTCGATCCCGGTGACGTCGTGCACCTCCTCCGGCGTCGCACCGGCGCGGATCGCGTCCATGACCTTGCGGAGCCGACCGTCGTGGGGCACGCGGATCTCGTCCAGCAGCGAAGACTTTGTCAAGTTCCACGAAAGTGTGCGACCAGTCGAACGGGGCCGACTTGCTCTCGAGGCTGCGCAGGGCCTTCTGCAACGCCTCGGTGAAGCTGCGGCCGATCGCCATCGCCTCGCCGACCGACTTCATGTGGGTGGTCAGCGTCGGGTCGGCGCCAGGGAACTTCTCGAAGGCGAAGCGCGGCACCTTGACCACGACGTAGTCCAGGGTCGGCTCGAACGAGGCCGGCGTCTCCTGCGTCACGTCGTTGGGGATCTCGTCGAGGGTGTAGCCGATGGCCACCTTGGCCGCGATCTTGGCGATCGGGAAGCCGGTGGCCTTCGAGGCCAGCGCCGAGGAGCGCGAGACCCGCGGGTTCATCTCGATGACGACGACGCGGCCGTCGTCGGGGTTGACGGCGAACTGGATGTTGCAGCCGCCGGTGTCGACGCCGACCGACCGGATGATGCCGATCGAGAGGTCACGCAGGTACTGGTACTCCCGGTCGGTGAGCGTCATCGCCGGGGCGACGGTGATCGAGTCGCCGGTGTGCACGCCCATCGGGTCGAGATTCTCGATGGAGCAGACGATGACGACGTTGTCGGCGGTGTCGCGCATCACCTCCAGCTCGTACTCCTTCCAGCCGATGATCGACTCCTCGAGGAGCACCTCGGTGGTCGGGCTGGCGGCCAGTCCGGCGCCGGCGATGCGGCGCAGGTCGGTCTCGTCGTAGGCCATGCCCGAACCGGTGCCGCCCATGGTGAAGCTGGGGCGGACCACCATCGGCCAGCCCAGGTCGTCCGAGGCGGCGAAGCACTCCTCGAGGGTGTGGCAGACCACGCTGCGGGCCACCTCTCCCCCGAGCTCCTCGACGATCTTCTTGAACGACTCGCGGTTCTCGCCCCGGTTGATCGCCTCGATGCTGGCGCCGATCAGCTCGACGCCGTACTTCTCCAGCACGCCGGCGGCGTCGAGCGCCATCGCGGTGTTGAGCGCGGTCTGCCCGCCGAGGGTCGCCAGCAGCGCGTCTGGCCGCTCGTGGGCGATCACCTTCTCGACGAACTCGGGGGTGATCGGCTCGACGTAGGTCGCGTCGGCGAACTCGGGGTCGGTCATGATCGTGGCGGGGTTGGAGTTCACCAGCACCACGCGGATGCCCTCCTCACGCAGCACGCGGCAGGCCTGGGTGCCGGAGTAGTCGAACTCGCACGCCTGGCCGATGACGATCGGCCCGGAGCCGATGACCATCACCGAGCGGATGTCGTCGCGCTTGGGCATTCAGCTTCCTCATCCTGGGTCTCGACGACGCTCGCTGGCGCTCGCTGCTCGACCTCCTCACTTCGTTCGGACATCAGGGCGACGAACCGGTCGAAGAGGTACGCCGCGTCGTGCGGCCCGGCCGCCGCCTCGGGGTGGTACTGCACCGAGAAGGCCGCCAGCGATCCCTCGGCGTCGCGCAGCTCGAGGCCCTCCACGACGTCGTCGTTGAGGCAGACGTGGCTCACGCTCGCCTCGCCGTACGGCGTGCTGACGGTCGCGTCGAGCGACGTGCCCGAGGGCCAGGCGACCGCGAAGCCGTGGTTGTGGGCGGTGACCTCGACCTTGCCGGTGGTGCGGTCCATCACCGGCTGGTTGATGCCGCGGTGGCCGTAGGTGAGCTTGTAGGTGCCCAGCCCCAGGGCACGACCGAAGAGCTGGTTGCCGAAGCAGATGCCGAAGTAGGGCACGCCCCCGCTCCAGCGCGGCCTGCAGCAGCGCGACCTGGTCGGTCGTGGCGGCCGGGTCGCCGGGTCCGTTGGAGAAGAACAACCCGTCGGGCGCGACGGCGAGCACGTCGTCGATGCTCGAGGTGGCCGGCAGCACGTGCACCTCGAGGCCGCGCTCGGCCATCATCCGCGGTGTGTTGGTCTTGATGCCGAGGTCGATGGCGGCGACGCGGAACCGCGGAGTGCCCAGCGGCTCGCGGTCGGGGTCGAGGGCGGGCACGACGTACGGCTCGGTGACGCTGACCTCCCCGGCCAGCTCGGCGCCGGCCATCTGCCCGGAGACCAGCACGCGCTCGAGCAGGCGGGTCGGGGTCCGTCTCGGTGGTGGAGATGCCGACCCGCATCGCGCCGCGCTCGCGCAGGTGGCGGGTCAGGGCGCGGGTGTCGATGCCACTGATGCCGACCACGCCCTGGTCGCGCAGGTCGTCGTCGAGGCGTGCGGACCGACCGCCAGCTGCTCGGCACCCGGGCCGGGTCGCGAACGACGTACCCGCTGACCCAGATGCGACGCGACTCGGGGTCGTCGTCGTTCATGCCGGTGTTGCCGACGTGCGGGGCCGTCATCACGACGACCTGCCGGTGGTACGACGGGTCGGTGAGCGTCTCCTGGTAGCCGGTCATGCCGGTGTTGAAGACCGCCTCGCCGAAGGTCTCCCCCTCGGCGCCGTAGGCCTCCCCGTGGAAGGTCCGGCCGTCCTCGAGGACGAGGATCGCGGGTGCGCGCAGATTCACGCGTCGTACCTCCTTCTCCGCCTCACAGGACGGATCGTTAAAGGATGTTCGAGCACCCCGGACCCTACCAGCGGACGGACGCGTGCCGTCCTAGGGTGACGACCATGGGCACGGGCACGCACGACCACGCGGGCGACCCCCGCAACGACGACATCCTCATCTGGGTCAACGGCGAGCTGAAGCCGCGGGCGGAGGCCGTCGTGTCGGTCTTCGACTCGGGCTTCGTGCTCGGCGACGGGGTGTGGGAGGGGCTGCGGGTCCACGACGGTCACCCGGCCTTCCTCGACAAGCACCTCGACCGGCTCTTCCAGGGGGCGCGGGCGATCCTCATGGACCTCGCGATGACGCGCGAGGAGATCACCCGCGCGATCTACGACACGATCGCCGCCAACGGCATGCGCGACGGGGTCCACATCCGGCTGATGACCACCCGCGGCGTGAAGTCGACGCCGTACCAGGACCCGCGGGTGACCGTCGGGCCCGCCACCGTGGTGATCATCGCCGAGCACAAGGAGCCGATGCCGTCGACGGTCACCGAGGGCATCACGCTGTTCACCACCCACGTCCGCCGCGCCACGCCCGACACGCTCGACCCGAAGCTCAACGCCCACAGCAAGCTCAACGACATCCAGGCCTGCATCCAGGCCTACACCGCCGGCGCCGACGAGGCGCTCATGCTCGACCCGCACGGATTCGTCGCGACCTGCAACTCCACCCACTTCTTCGTGGTGCTCGGGACGCCGGCGGAGCCCGAGGTGTGGACCTCCGACGGCCGGTTCTGCCTCGGCGGCATCACCCGCGGCAACGTGCTCGACGTGTGCCGCGACGCCGGCATCACCGCACGGGAGACGACGTTCAGCCTGACCGACGTCTACTCCGCGCAGGAGGCGTTCGTGACCGGCACCTTCGCCGGGCTGGTGCCGGTGCGCACCGTCGACGGCCGCACCATCGGCTCCGGCACCCGCGGCCCGGTGGTCGAGCGCCTCCAGGGGCTGTACGCCGACCACGTGCGGGCCGACGTCGCGGGACGGGTGGCGCCGGGCGCGGTGACCGTGCGCCGGCGACCGACGCGGTGCGGCGTCGCCATGTGGTCGGGACCGCGCAACATCTCGACCGCGATGATGCGGGCCTGGGAGAACCGCCCCGACACCGTGGTGGTCGACGAGCCCCTCTACGCGTCGTACCTGCACCGCACCGGGCTCGACCACCCCGCCCGGGAGGAGGTCATCGCCTCCCAGCCGACCGACCTGGCCGACGCGGTGGCCGCGCTGCGGGCGCCGCTGCCCGACGGGACGCGCGTCCACTACGCCAAGCACATGGCGCACCACCTGCTGCCCGGCGACGACCTCGCGTGGGTCCGTGACTTCGCCACGGTGCTGCTGGTGCGCGACCCGCGCGAGGTGGTCGCGTCGTACGTGAAGTCGCGCGAGGCGTGCGAGCCCGAGGACATCGGCCTGCCCCAGCAGGGCCGGCTGCTCGACGAGCTGACCGCCGACGGCGCCGACCCACCGCCGGTGATCGACGCCGCCGACTTCCTGCGCGACCCCGAGGGCCACCTGCGCTGGGTCTGCGACTGGCTCGGCATCGACTTCACCGAGCGCATGCTGGCGTGGCCGGCCGGGCCGCGCGACTCCGACGGCGTGTGGGCCCCGCACTGGTACGACGCGGTGTGGGCCTCGACCGGCTTCGCGCCGTACCGGCCTCGTGAGGTCGACCTCAACGAGCACGACGCAGCCGTCGCCGAGGCCTGCCGCCCGGTCTACGAGCGGCTGCACGCCCTCCGCGTCCACCTCTGAGCGCTCAGAAGGTGATGCCCCGAGCCGCGAAGCGGTCCTTGACGATCGCGGCGGCCCGCTTGCCGTCCCGGGCCAGCGCGGTGCGGTAGGTGTCTGCGCCGCCGCGGAGAACGAGGTGTCCGGGGGCGTAGTCGAACTGCGAGGCGATCAGCGTGGTGTCCCAGGCGCGGCTGCGTCAGGCCGAGCGTCGCGTAGCCCTTGCGGATCTCCCACAGCGCCTGGCTCCAGATCTGCCCGTCGTAGTGCACCTGGTTCGCGGCGGTCGGCCACGGTCAGGTCGCGGTCGAAGCGGCGGATGCAGTGCGGCGCCGCCGTGTAGGAGGTGGAGTCCCAGTCCATCGGGCAGGCCTCCTCGGCGCGCACCGGCCAGCCCTGCTGCCGGGCGGCGGCGAGACCCACGGTCACGGCCAGGTAGTCGCCGAACGACTCGCCGATGGCGCCGGCGTCCAGGCTCTGGCCGTAGCCGGGGACCTGGTCGGCGTGCACGGCGTGGCCGTACTCGTGGACGATGACCTCGGCGTCCTCGGCGTCGTCGACGCCGCCCTTGCCGAGCCGGATCCGGAAGGGCTTGTCGGTCTGGTAGCTGTTGTCGCCGCCGTACTGGTTGATCTTGACCGAGAACGGCTCGTCGAGCACCCCGGGCAGCGTCGAGCCGAACCCGAGCGACTGGAGGTACTCCTGGGCCTGGTTGACCCAGAAGTAGCCCATCACCTGCTCGAACTGGTCCTGGCGTGCCGGTCGTAGAGGTAGCTGCCCGTCGAGGAGTACGCCGGGGTGCCGGTCGAGGACTCGACCGTCGACCCAGCGACCGCGCAGGTAGCCCGAGCCGTCGAGGTTGCGCAGCGGGCCGGTGGCGTACGCCGAGGCGGGCACGGCGCCCGCGGCGTCGTCCTGGTCGGTGAGCTCTGGTCGCCGCTGGACTGCACCGGGTTGACCATGAACACCGCGACCGGTGCCGGTCGTCGTACCAGGGGCGGGCTTGGCCTCGGCCGGAGCCACCGCGGCGAGTCCAGCGGCGAGCAGGCCCGTCACGGAGAGGGCCGCCAGGCCGGCCAGAGGACGGACGCGGGCGGTACGAGCGAGGTGAAGGGAGCGCGACAGTGACATGCCGGGCAATGTAACCCCCCGGCGGACGTCCTGGGAACCGGCTCTCGGAGCGATCAGCTGCGGTGGCGTGCCGGGTGGCAGGGGGACCCGTCAGGCGAGCTTGCCGTCGAGCACGGTCGGCACCCCGCGCAGGAAGGTCGCCACGACCCGACCCGGGCAGCTCGCGCCCGGCGTAGGGGTTGTTGCGCGAGAGGCTGGCGGTGTCGGCGGCGTCGACCACCCGGGTGGCGGTGGGGTCGAAGACGGTCAGGTTGGCCGGCTCCCCCACCGCGATCGGTCGGCCGTGGCCGGCTGACGCGGCCGATCTCGGCGGGCTTGACCGACATCCGCTGCGCGACCTGCTCCCAGGTCATCGCCCCGGTGTCGACCATCGTCGTGCTGCACGACCGACAGCGCGGTCTCGAGACCGAGCATGCCGAAGGCGGCCGCGGCCCACTCGCAGTCCTTGTCCTCGTGCGGGTGCGGCGCGTGGTCGGTGGCGACGATGTCGAGGGTGCCGTCGGCCAGCCCGGCCCGCACCGCCTCGACGTCCGGTCCGAGCGCAGCGGCGGGTTCACCTTGTAGATCGGGTCGTAGGTCTCGGCCAGCGCGTCGGTCAGCAGCAGGTGGTGGGGGGTCACCTCGGCGGTCACGTTCCAGCCCTTGCTCTTGGCCCAGCGCACGATCTCCACCGAGCCGGCCGTCGAGACGTGGCAGATGTGCAGCCGGCTGCCGACGTGGGCGGCGAGCAGGCAGTCGCGCGCGATGATCGCCTCCTCGGCGACCGCGGGCCAGCCGCGCAGCCCGAGCCGGCCGGAGAGCTCGCTCTCGTTCATCTGGGCGTCCTCGGTCAGCCGCGGCTCCTGCGCGTGCTGGGCGATGACGCCGTCGAAGGCCTTGACGTACTCCAGCGCCCGCCGCATCAGCACGGCGTCGCTGACGCACTTGCCGTCGTCGGAGAAGACCCGGACCCGGGCCGCGCTGTCGGCCATCGCGCCGAGCTCGGCCAGCCGCTCGCCGCCGAGGCCGACGGTCACCGCGCCGACCGGGAAGACGTCGCAGTGGCCGGCCTCGCGGCCCAGCCGCCAGACCTGCTCCACGACACCGGCGGTGTCGGCCACCGGGTCGGTGTTGGCCATGGCGTGGACGGCGGTGAAGCCGCCGAGCGCGGCGGCCTGCGTGCCGGTGTCGACGGTCTCCGCGTCCTCGCGCCCGGGCTCCCGCAGATGGGTGTGGAGGTCGACGAGACCCGGCAGCAGGACGGCGCCGCCGCCCTCGACGGTGGTCTCGGGGTCCTCGGTGGTCGAGCCCGTCGACACCGAGCCCGAGACCCCGATCTCGGCGATCTTCCCGTCGGTGACCAGCACGTCGACGGTCTCGCCGCCGTACGGGCGGACGTCGCGGATCAGGTAGCTGCTCACAGGTCGGCTCCGTCGATCGGTGCGGTGGGGGCGGTCGGCGTACCGGCGGGGCCGTTGCCGCCGAGCAGCAGGTAGAGCACGGCCATGCGGACGGCGACGCCGTTGGTGACCTGCTCGACGATGACCGAGCGCGGGGAGTCGGCGACGTCGGCGGTGATCTCCATGCCGCGCACCATCGGCCCGGGGTGCATGACCAGCGTGTGCTCCTGCAGGAGCCCCATCCGACGGGAGTCGAGGCCGTAGCGGCGGGAGTACTCGCGCACGGTGGGGAAGAACGCGGCGTTCATCCGCTCGCGCTGCACGCGCAGCATCATCACGGCGTCCGCCTTGGGAAGCACCGAGTCGATGTCGTACGACGTCTCGACGTCCCAGCCCTCGATGCCCACCGGCAGAAGCGTCGGGGGCGCCACCAGCGTGACCTCCGCGCCCAAGGTCCGCAGCAGCAGCGCGTTGGAGCGCGCGACCCTGCTGTGCAGGACGTCGCCCACCAGCGCGATGCGCCGGCCGTCGAGGGAGCCGAGGTGGCGCCACATCGTGAACGCGTCGAGCAGCGCCTGGGTGGGGTGCTCGTGGGTGCCGTCGCCGGCGTTGATGACGCTGGAGCGGGTCCAGCCCGTGTGGGCCAGCCGGTGCGGGGCGCCGCTCGAGCCGTGACGGATGACGATGGCGTCGGCGCCCATCGCCTCCAGGGTGAGGGCGGTGTCCTTGAGGCTCTCGCCCTTGCTGACGCTCGACCCCTTGGCGGCGAAGTTGATGACGTCGGCCGACAACCGCTTCGCCGCTGCCTCGAACGAGATCCGGGTGCGGGTGCTGTCCTCGAAGAACAGGTTGACGACCGTGCGGCCGCGCAGCGCCGGCAGCTTCTTGATGGGCCGGTCGGCGAGGCTGCGCAGCTCCTCGGCCGTGGTCAGGACGAGCTCGGCGTCGTCGCGGGTCAGGTCGCCGGCGCTCAGCAGGTGCTTCATCATCGCAGTCCCTCCGTGCCACCGGTGATGACCACCGCGTCGCGGCCGTCGAACTCGTCGAGGCGGACCTCGACGTTCTCGGCCAGCGAGGTGGGCAGGTTCTTGCCGACGAAGTCGGCGCGGATCGGCAGCTCGCGGTGGCCCCGGTCGACCAGGACGGCGAGCCGGACCGCCTGGGGTCGTCCGAGGTCGTTGAGCGCGTCCAGCGCGGCGCGGATGGTGCGCCCCGAGTAGAGGACGTCGTCGACGAGCACCACCACCCGGCCGTCGATCCCGTCGTGCGGGATCTCGGTGGGCAGCAGCGCCCGGGCGGGACGCAGCCGCAGGTCGTCGCGGTACATCGTCACGTCCAGCGAGCCGACCGCCACGGTGGCGCCCTCGACGGCGGCGATGCGCTCGGCCACCCGCTGGGCCAGCGGCACACCGCGGCGCGGGATGCCGAGGAGCACCAGGTCGGACGCGCCCTTGTTGCGCTCGAGGATCTCGTGCGCGATGCGGGTCAGCGCCCGGGCGATGTCGGGCGCGTCGAGGACGACGCGCTCCGTGGTGCCGCTCTGCGTGGACGGCGTGGACGGCGTGGACGGCGTGGACGCCGTGCTCTGGGGGTCCTGCTGCGGGGGTGACGGCATCAGCGCGTCTGACCTCCTTCTCCGCCTCACGGGACGGCTCGTTAAAGGATGTCGATCGGGGCTCACCCTAACAGCGAGCGAGCCCTCGGCCGCTAGGGTCGGGCTCCCGCCCGAGCACCGACACCACAGCGCAGGGAGCCTCGTGAGCACCATCCGACCCGAGATCAGCGGCGTACGCGGTGTGCCGGAGTCGGCCATCAGCGTCGCGTTGCTGGCCACCCTGCCCGCCAACGACGCGCCGGCGCCCTGGACGGTGACGTGCGAGGCCGTCATCTGGGTGTGCGGGGGCGGCGACGCGGCCACGCAGGCGCTGCCCCCCGCGCTGCGGGCGGGCCACCGTGGCCTCCTCGTGGTCGGAGGTGTGGTGCGCTACAGCGACACCCCGGTCGGACCGTACGACGAGGTCTTCGGGCTGGTCGGATCGCGCAGCGGACGTCACGGGTGGGGGTCGGTGTGCTTCATGTCGGTCGACTCCCCGGCGTCTCTCGTCGCAGGACGCGCCAACTGGGGCATGCCGAAGACCCTCGGCGCCTTCACGGGCGAGATCGGCAACGACTCGACGATGGTGGCGCGCGGCGTCGACGAGGTCGACTGGTCGGTGAGCGCGACGCCCCGCGTCCGCGGTCCCCGGCTGCCGGCGCGCAGCCGCGCCACGACTCGCCAGGAGCTCGCCGGCGGCCGGGTCGGCGCCAGCCGTCTCAGCGCCTCCGCCCGGATCCGCCCGGCCCTGGTCGACGTCGAGGTCGGATCCCCCGGTGACCTCGCCACCTGGCTGAGACCCGGTCGCCACCTGGGCGCCGTCGTCGAGCGCTCCACCTTCACCCTCGCGCCCCCGACGTACCCCACCGGCTGACGCCGGGCTCACACGATCCGGGCGAGGGCGACGCGCACCTGGCCGTGCCAGGTGGGGTAGGCGTAGATCATGCTCTCCAGGTCACCGATCGGGACCTGCGCGTGCACGGCGAGGGTGAGCATCGACAGCACCTCTCCCCCGGCGGGTCCGACCGACGTGGCGCCGACGAGCCGGTCGTCGACGGCCACGAGCTTGATGAGCCCGTCGTTGCCCGGACCGTGCATGTGGCCGCGGGACGACTCCGGGAGCCCGACGCATCCCACCCGCACGTCGAGGCCCTGCTCGCGCGCCTGCTCCTCGGTCAGACCCACGGCGCCGACCTCGGGCTGGGTGAAGGTCACCCGAGGGACGGCGCGGTAGTCGGCCGGGGGGCCCGGCTCGCCGCGCAGCTGGCGGATGACGATGCCGGCCTGGTACTTCGCGGTGTGGGTGAAGGGACCCTTGCCCACGATGTCGCCGACCGCGAAGAGCCCTGGCACCGGCTTGCCGTCGCGCAGCACGTGCAGGCAGTCGTCGGTGTCGAGCGCGTCGACCTCGCCGTCCAGGCCAACCGTCTGCAGGCCCAGGTCGGGCAGGTTGGTGCGCCGTCCGGCGGCGACGAGCAGCTTCTCGACGTGGAGGGTCTCGTCACCGAGGTCGAGGGCGAACCGGCCGTCGGCGTAGGACACCGAGGCGATGTCGACGCCGGGCATCACCCGCATGCCCTCGCGGGTGAGGACCTCGGTCAGGACGGTGCTGACCTCGGGCTCCTCGGCGACGAGGATGCGGTCGGCGACCTCGAGCAGGGTGACCTGGGAGCCGAAGCGCTGGAAGACCTGGGCCAGCTCGGTGCCGATCGCCCCGGAGCCGATCACGGCGAGTGAGCCGGGCGCCTCGGTGACCTTCACGACCTCTCGGTTCGTCCAGTAGGGCGTGTCGGCCAGCCCCTCGATCGGCGGGGCCGTCGGGTGGGTGCCGGTGGCCAGCACGATGCCGGAGCGGGCCCGCACGTGACGCCCGCCCACGTCGACGACGCCCTCGCCAACCAGGCGCGCGTGGGCGTGCACGACGTCGGCGCCGTTCTCGCAGAGACGGTCGACGACCACGGTGTCGTCCCAGTCGTGGGTGGCCTCCGTGCGGATCCGCTCGGCGACCGGGCCGAAGTCGGGCGTCACCGTGCTGTCGCCGGCGACCTCGCGGACCAGGCGCGCCTCGGCGAGTGCCTCGGCGGCGCGAATCATCATCTTGCTCGGGACGCAGCCGTAGTAGGGGCACTCGCCCCCGGCCAGGTGCTCGTCGATCGCAAGCACCTCGAGGCCGGCCATCGCCAGCTTGTTGGCGGTGAACTCACCGCCGGGCCCCAGGCCCACCACGACGACGTCGTACTCGTCCCGGAGGTCGTCGGCGGCGCTCGAGCGGTCCACGGCCACCCGACCCGCCGCCGCGCGGGGGAACTTCTCGGCAGGCGGAGGGGGAGGAGGCGGAGGAGGAGGCATGCGCCCACCCTGCCACCGCCTCCTACCGCCGCACGCGGTTTGCGCGCGGTCGCGCCGGGACGCACCGGGTGCGCCTCACTCGGGGATGGGTGGTCCCACCACCTCGAGGCCGTAGCGCGGGCCGACGTCGACCCACCGCGGGATCTCGACCTCGGGGGTGAGTCCGTCCTCGCCGGGCAGCCGGCGCTCGGCAGCGGGGATCCCGACCTCGTCGTACAGCCCGAGGAGCCCGGCGGGCACGGTGAGGGCGAGGATGCGCGCCGGGGCGTCGCCGCGGATGCGGAAGGCGTGCGGCAGACCCTGCGGCAGGTAGATGAAGCAACCGTCGTAGAGCTCGAAGGTCTCCTCGCCGGCCCGGTAGCTCATCCGGCCCTCGACGAGGTAGAACGCCTCGGCCTCCGTGGTGTGCCGGTGCAGCGGCGTCGCGATCCCCGGGGGCTGGGTCACCATCGCGACGCCGAGAGCGCCGTCGGTGGCGTCGCCCTCCACGAGGTGCTCGAACAGCGAGCCCATCGCCCAGGTGCCCCGGCCGGAGCCGGGCTCTGTCATCACGGCACGTGCGGTCATGCGGCGGCTCCGACGTATTGATCCGAACCTGCTTCGGATCAATTGCTACGCTAGGGCCCGTGCCCGACCCGGTCAAGACCCGTGCCTACTCCGGCGACCGCCGCCGCGAGGCGGCCGGCGCGCGACGACGTCGTGTCGTCGAGGCGGCGGTGGAGCTGTTCACGACTCATGGCTACGCCGCGACCAGCATGACCGCGGTCGCCGAGGCCGCTGGGGTCGCCGTCGACACCGTCTACGCGACCGTCGGGCGCAAGCCGGCGCTGCTGCTCGCGGCCCACGATCTCCTGCTGGGCGAGGGCGAGCTGGCCGAGGACGGCCGACCGCTCCGCGCCGAGCAGCGCAGGTACGTCGCCGCCGTGCGAGCCGCCGAGGGCGCGCGCGCCAAGATCGCGACGTACGCCGAGGCGCTGGGGCGTGTGCTGCCCCGCACCGCTCCCCTGCTGGAGGCCCTGCGCGAGGCCGGCGCCACCGATGCGGACTGCCGCGCCACGTGGGAGTCGGTCCAGCAGCGTCGCGCCGAGAACATGCGGCTCTTCGTGGCCGACCTGAGGGGCACCGGTGAGATGCGCGACGACCTCGACGACGCTACGGCCGCGGACCTGGTCTGGTCGACGAACGACTCCGCGTGGTTCACCGCGCTCGCCTCGCGCGGTCGGACCCCCCAGCAGTACGCCGCTCTCGTCGCGGACGTCTGGACCCGCACGCTCCTGGCCTGAGACCCGCCGCGTCGGACCGGTGTCAGGACGACGGCGTGATGGACGCCAGGATCTCCTGCTTGTGACGCACCACCGTCCCGAGGACACCGTTGACGAAGCCCGGCGACTCGTCGGTCGACAGCTCCCGGACGAGCGCGAGCGACTCGCTCACCGCCACGGCGTCGGGCACGTCGTCGACGTGGAGGATCTCGAAGACGCCGATGCGCAGGACGTTGCGGTCCACCGCCGGCATCCGGTCGAGCGTCCAGCCCTCGGCGTACTGCGAGATGACGCCGTCGACCTCCGCGAGGTGCGCGGCCACGCCGCGGACGAGCTCGACGGTGTAGTCGTTCATCGGGCGGTCGGGCACGTCGAGCCGCTGCGCGAGCGTGCCGTCGGGCGCGAGCCCGCGGACCTCGCTCTCGAAGATGACGTCGAGCGCACGCTTGCGTGCCTTGGACCGTGCCGACATGGGGAGCCTCAGACCTGCTGGAGTGACGGGGAGCGGAGCGAGGTCAGCTGTTGACGCGGCCGAGGTAGCTGCTGTCGCGGGTGTCGACCTTGACCTTCTCGCCGTTGGTGATGAACAGCGGGACCTGGATCTCGTGGCCGGTCTCGAGGCGGGCGGGCTTGGTGCCGCCGCTGGAGCGGTCGCCCTGCAGGCCCGGCTCGGTGTACTCGATGAGCAGCTCGACGGAGGCGGGGAGCTCGATGTAGAGCACGCGGCCCTCGTTGGTGGCCACGATGGCCTCCTGCTGCTCGAGCAGGAAGTTGGAGGCGTCGCCGACGATCTCCGGGGCGATCTCGAGCTGCTCGTAGTCGCTGTTGTCCATGAAGATGTAGCTGGTGCCGTCGTTGTACAGGTACTGCATCGTGCGCTTGTCGACGCTCGCCACCTCGACCTTGAGGTCGGCGTTGAAGGTCTTGTCCACCGTCTTGCCGGACTCGATGCCGCGCAGCTTGGTGCGCACGACGGCGCCGCCCTTGCCGGGCTTGTGGTGCTGGAACCACATGACCTGCCAGAGCTGGCCGTCGAGCTTGAGAACCATGCCGTTCTTCAGGTCGTTGGTGGTCGCCATGCGCGCGTGAACCTCTTCGTGGGTGGGAGACGGTGGGTCGTGCGGGGCGGCCGAGGCCCTCGGAGGGGCCGTGATGACACGTCCTACGTGGGGTTGGTCACCGGCCAGCGGTGGGAGTTTATCGCGGGTGGGCGCCCGCCCCTAACCTTGGACCCATGACCAGCCCCACCGTCGCCCTCACCGAGCGCTTCCAGCAGGCCCTGGGAAAGGCGTTCGGCGACGAGTACGCCGACGCCGACCCGGTGATCCGGCCCTCGCAGTACGCCGACCTGCAGGCCAACGCCGCGATGGCGCTGGCCAAGCGGCTGGGCTCCAAGCCGCGCGACGTGGCCGCCCGCCTCGTCGAGGCGCTGGACGCCGACGACGTCGTCGAGACCCCCGAGGTCACGGGGCCGGGGTTCGTCAACCTCCGGGTCCGCCCGGCGTGGGTCGCGGCGGAGGTCGAGCAGCTCGGGACCCGCCTCGGCGTACCGGAGCAGCCGCGGCGGGTCGTGCCGCTCGACTACTCCGCGCCCAACGTGGCCAAGGAGATGCACGTCGCCCACCTGCGCACCACCGTCGTGGGCGACGCGCTGGCGCGCACGCTGGAGCACCTCGGCCACGACGTCGTGCGGCAGAACCACGTCGGCGACTGGGGCACGCCGTTCGGCATGCTCATCGAGCACCTGCTCGACGTCGGGCGCGACTCCGACGAGGCGCACGACCTGGAGGCGAGCCCGAACCGCTTCTACCAGGCGGCGCGAGCGAAGTTCGACGGCGACGAGGCGTTCGCCGCACGTGCGCGGCAGCGGGTGGTCACGCTGCAGGCCGGCGACCCCGACACGCTGCGCCTGTGGGGCGAGCTGATCGAGCTCTCGAAGGCCTACTTCAACCGCATCTACCGGCTGCTCGACGTGACGCTCACCGACGCAGACCTGGCCGGGGAGAGCATCTACAACGACGCGCTCGCCGGGATCTGCGACGAGCTCGAGGCTGCCGGGATCGCGGTCGTCAGCGAGGGCGCGCTCTGCGTCTTCCTCGACGGCCACACCGGTCGCGAGGGCAAGCCGGTGCCGCTCATCATCCGCAAGAGCGACGGCGGCTACGGCTACGCCACCACCGACCTCGCGACGATCAGGCACCGCGTCGAGGACCTCCGGGCCGACCGGGTCCTCTACGTGGTCGGCGCGCCCCAGGCGCTGCACTTCCAGATGGTGTGGGAGACGGCGCGCAAGGCCGGCTGGCTGCCGGACGGCGTCGACGTCACCCACGTGAAGATCGGCAACGTGCTCGGCCCCGACGGCAAGATCCTGCGCACGCGCAGCGGGGACCCGATCCGGCTGATGTCGCTGCTGGAGGAGGCCGTGGAGCGCGCCGAGGGCGTGATCGCCGAGTCTCGTCCCGACCTCGAAGCCGAGGCGCGGTCGCACATCGCCTGGCAGGTGGGGATCGGGGCGGTGAAGTACGCCGACCTGTCGGTCTCCCACGACAGCGAGTACACCTTCGACTTCGAGCGGATGCTCTCGCTGCAGGGCAACACCGGCCCCTACCTGCAGTACGCCGCCGCCCGGATCCGCTCGATCCTCCGCAAGGCCGGCGCATCGGGTCACGCGGCGGGGCCGCTGGTCATCGGTGAGGAGGCCGAGCGCGCGCTGGGGCTGGCGCTGCTCGGGTTCGGCGACGTGGTGGCGGCCGTCGGGGACACCCTGGAGCCCCACCGGCTCTGCGGCTACCTGTTCGAGCTGGCCCAGGCGTTCACGACGTTCTACGAGCACTGCCCGGTCCTCAAGACCGACGAAGACGCCGTCCGCGCGTCCCGTCTGACCCTGTGCACCCGGACCCTCGACGTGCTCGTCGCCGGTCTCGACCTGCTCGGCATCCAGACCCCCGACCAGATGTAGCCCCCGGCGCGAAACGTCACTTGTGCACGCGCGAAGACGTCACTTGTGCACGCGCGAAGCGTCTCTTCTGTACGTCCGAGGCGTCTCTTGTGCACGCCGATGGGTCGACGTGACCGGAAGTCGTGCTGCCCTGGCAGCGACGCTGCTGTCCGTCGGGCCGCGGGCACGGCCATGCTGTAGGCCATGACGAAGCTCCGCGTGGGTCTGCTCGCTTTCGACGACTGCGATGCCATGGACCTGATCGGCCCCTACGAGGTGCTCCTGACCGCCAACCGGCTGCTTGCACGAGACGGTCGTCAGCCGGCTTTCGAGGTGCTGGTGATCGGGGAGGCCGAGGTGACGGTGTTCGGCGGACTTCGGCTCAGGCCGACGGTCGCTCCGGGGGACGTCGAGCACCTCGACCTGCTCGTCGTACCGGGTGCCATCGACATCGACGGCGCTCAGCCCGACGAGGCGATCCGCGCCTTGGCCCCGCGCAGCGACGTCCTCGCCTCGGTCTGCACGGGCGCGTTCTTCCTCGAGCGACTCGGACTCATCGAGGGTCGCGCGGTCACCACGCACTGGGAGGACGTGCGCCTGCTGCGCGAGACCGGCGCGCAGGTCCGCGACGGGGTGCGCTGGGTCGACAGCGGGTCCCTGGTCACCTCAGGCGGGATCAGCTCCGGGATCGCGATGTCGCTGCACCTCGTCGCGAGGTACGTCGACCGGGCGCTGGCCGAGGCGACCGCGCGGCAGATCGACTACCTCTGGTCCGAAGGCCGCTGACGGCACGATCGGGCCTGCCAATGCGGCCGGTCGCTGTTCGTCTTACGTATCGACGGTTTCTCACGGCAGGAAGCGTCCGAACGTAAGACGGACCTCGCGTGGTGTCAGCGGTCTCCGGCCGTGAGCAGCGGTGTCGCCTCGCTGATCAGCAGCGGCGTGCCCGGGCCGGCGCTGCTGACGGTCCCGTCGATGTCCTGCCACGCGCCACCCCCGACACGGAACCGGGCGGTGTAGCTGACCGTCACCGAGGGCTCGACCGTCACGTCCGCGTCGGGGTAGCGGTGCGTGATGTCCTTCGACGGGTACGGCGCTCCCGGGGAGGTCGTCGACAGGCCGCTCCCGTCACCGAAGCTCCAGGCGTACCCAGCGGGCGTGGCCACCACGTCAACCGCCTGACCGAGGATCGTCAGGTCGACGCTCACCTGCTGCGGGTCGACGTAGAAGATCGTGTCGAAGTTGACGAGGGTCTCGCCCGCCGGCTGGGTCTGCACCGTCAGGTACGGCAGCCCGGTCCGCTCGAGCGCGGACAGAACGTCCCCCGGCGTCACCTCGGGTGGTACGTACTCCTCCGGCGTCCCCCCGAAGCATTGGCGACCGAGGGGCATCCATTCGCTCCGCCCGCTCGACCCCACAGCCGAAACTCTCGAGCCAGAGGGTCAGCACATTGCTGTGCCCCAACGCATTCAGACTCGACAGGCGCTGCTGGGACTTGAGCCGAAGCAGGAGATTGCCCAGCTGGTACTCGCTCATATGGGTCACGGCTCGTTGTCGATGCTTGACCTAGTGGAGCGCCGGTCGCGCTGCGATCTGCAGTCCCGCCCTGCTGCGCAACTCAGATCCGACGGCTATCGAACCGGCCGTTAGACCACCACTGGCCGGTGCATCGGCGGCCAGCAGGCAGCGGGCGAGCGAGACCGACTGGGTGAAGAGCAGAGCTGACAGCACGACGGCACGACGCGTAATCGCTCGACGGCGCTCACTGACTTACCTGCTCAGCAGCCCGACAGACGCCAGTCTCCGTCCGACGCCGGCGTAACCGTGAAATCGAAGGAGGCTGGACCCGCCGGGTGACGTGTCACGCTCGCCGCCGCGACCTCTCCCGGACCACGTTGCGGCTGGCGATACCACGACCATCTGGATCGACAGGTCCTGCGGACCTGATGGATGCTGCACCCACCGTGAAGAGCTCCGAGACCGTCCAGGCACCGCCTTCGATGCTGCCCCGTCCTCGTGATCCTGCGAATGTCGCTCGAGAACGCCATGCAGGACCCGCAAGCAACTCAGCCGGCTGCCGAGACCTACGAATGGTGTCGGGCTCAAGGGATGCGTCGCCGTAGTTGAGGACGTCGACGGCGTACCGGACGAAAGCCTCGGCGGACTTCCGCGACGTCCCTCGCGCGGCGGCGGGCATCTCGGGTGGGCCCGGGACGTCGCTGGTGGGCTCGGGTTCGGCCGTCGGCGTCGGCTCCGGTGAGGACGAGGGAGAGCTGTCGAGCGGTGCCGGCTCGGGAGCGGGGTCGCTGCAACCGGCCACCAGGAGCGCGAGCGCGACGCCGGCTCCACCGACGACGGCGCGGAGCGGGCGTGGACGAACAGACGGCATGACTCCCCCGACCGGCTCCGAGCACCAGAGCCGTCGACTCGACAGGCTATGTGGACACAGCGTCGCCGCAGGACGACGTCCGGCGAAGATAACCCGTGCGAGACCTCCGTGCCGAGACCCCTCCCGGGCCCTGTGGACAACACACCGTCGTGATCGGGTGCATCTGGTGTCAGCAGGTGGCACCAACTGCACCCGATCGCGGGCACACCCCGCCGCCCCACGGACCACACCCCCGGGTCGCACCCCCGGGCCAACTAGGCTGCCCGCGTGACCTGGTTCCAGTCCCCGGCGGACGCGTCCGAGCAGCTCCACGAGGCTGCGTACCTCGCCGACACGTCCACCGCGACGACGACGTACCTCGCCGGTGCGCTGGAGAAGCCGCTCCTGGTCGAAGGGCCTGCCGGTGTGGGTAAGACCGAGCTGGCCAAGGCGATCGCGCGTGCCCACGGCGCGGAGCTGGTCCGGCTCCAGTGCTACGAGGGTCTCGACGAGGCGCGAGCGCTTTATGAGTGGAACTACAAGAAACAGCTCCTCCGCATCCAGGCCACCTCGAGCGACCAGGCTTGGGAGGAGACCCACGACGACATCTTCACCGACGAATTCCTCCTGCCCCGCCCGCTGCTGACCGCGATCCGGCGCGAGCAGCCCACGGTCCTCCTCATCGACGAGGTCGACAAGACCGACATCGAGGTCGAGGGCCTTCTGCTCGAGGTGCTCTCCGACTTCCAGGTCACGATCCCCGAGATGGGCACCGTCACCGCCGTACGGCGCCCCTTCGTGGTGCTGACCTCGAATGCAACTCGCGAGCTGTCCGAGGCGCTCAAGCGCCGCTGCCTCTTTCTGCACCTCGACTACCCCGACGCCGCTCGGGAGAAGGAGATCGTGCTGTCACAGGTGCCGCACCTCGACGACACCCTCGCCGGTCAGCTCGTGCAGATGATCGCCCGGCTCCGCGAGCTGGAGCTGAAGAAGGCCCCGTCCATCGCCGAGTCCGTCGACTGGGCCCGCACCCTCATCGCCCTCGAGATCTCCGACCTCGACGAGACGGCCGTCGACGCCACGCTCGGGGTGGTGCTCAAGCACGCCTCCGACCAGGACAAGGCCCTGGCGGCCCTCCGCGGAGACGCCAACCGACCCGGGCGGCCCGGCTCCTCCTCCCGATCCCGCTCGCGCTCCACGCGCTGACCACACCGCCCGAGGCCGCCCCATGACCCTCCTCGACCGCCACCTCGCCTTCGTCCGTGCCCTGCGCACCGTGGGCCTGCCGGTGTCGCTGGCCGAGGACCTCGACTCGGTCCGGGCGATGACCGACCTAGGGCTCGCGGATCGCGAGACCCTGCGGGCCGGGCTGGCGGCGACCCTGCTCAAGAGGGAGAACCACCGGCCCAGCTTCGACGCGCTCTTCGACCTCCACTACCCGGCCCTGCTCGGCGGCGGAGTCTCGCTCACCCCCCAGGTCGCGACCGACGGGCCCGAGAGCACCCCGAATGAACCGGGCGCCCAGCCGGGCGGCTCTGCGTCGGCGGCGGAGCGGGAGGCCCGTCTCGCCGAGATCCGCGGCGCCCTCGTCGAGGCCATGGCCGCCGACGACGCCGCCGCCCTCCAGGCCCTCGCGGTCCGGGGCGTCGAGCAGTTCGGCGCGATGCCGGGCCGTGGGCAGGGACTGTCGCAGTGGTCGTCGTACAACACGATGCGCGCCGTCTCCCCCGACACCCTCGTCCTGCGCCTCGCCCGTGCGCTGGCCGCGGAGCACGGCGACGACCCGAGCCTGCGGACGTCAACAGCCACCCGGCGCGTCGACGCCTGGCGGCGCCGCGTCGAGACCGAGGTGCGACGCCGCCTCGCCGAGGACAAGGGCGCCGAGCACGTCGCCCGCACCACCCTGCGCCCCAGCATCGACCAGCTCGCGTTCACCTCGGCGCGCCGCGACGACATCGCCGAGATGCGCCGGCAGATCTATCCCCTGGCCCGCCGGCTGGCCACCCGGCTGGCCAAGGAGCAGCACGCCCGCCGCCGCGGCCCCCTCGACGTACGCCGCACCGTCCGCGCCTCCCTTGCCACCGGCGGAGTGCCGCTCACCACCCACCACCGACCCAAGCGGCCGCACCGCTCCGAGCTGGTCGTGCTGTGCGACGTCAGCGGCTCGGTGGCGAACTTCGCGTCCTTCACCCTGCTGCTCGTCTACGCGTTGCGCGAACAGTTCACCAAGGTCCGGGCCTTCACCTTCGTCGACGACCTGCACGAGGTCACCGCAGAATTCACCCCCGGCGCCGACCCGGAGGAGGTGCTGACCCGCCTGGCCGACAGCGCCCGCCACGCCTCGATGTGGGGCCGCACCGACTACGGCCGCGCCTTCGGTCTCTTCCAGGAGCGCCACGCCGACGCCCTGACCCCGAAGTCGAGCCTGCTCATCCTCGGTGACGGGCGGTCCAACTACACCGACCCCGGGCTGCACGATCTGCGTCAGATGACGGCTGCCGCGCGCCACGCCTGGTGGCTCAACCCCGAGCACACCCGCCAGTGGGGCACCGGCGACTCCGCCGCCCCGGAGTACGCCGAGGTGGTTGCCATGGCCGAGTGCCGCAACCTCGCGCAGCTCACCGAGATCGTCCATGACATCGTCTGATGCGGCACCGGACCTGCGACGAGAGCGGGTCTCGACGAGCTCGACCAACAGAGCCGGGTCTCGACGAGCTCGACCAACAGACCCCGGTCTCGACGAGCTCGACCAACAGACCCCGGTCTCGACGAGCTCGACCAACAGACCCCGGTCTCGACGACGACCAACAGACCCCGGTCTCGACGAGCTCGACCAACAGGGACGTCAGGCCGCGACGGCTACCGTGGCCAGCCGCTCGCTCAGAGCGGCTGCCTTCTTGCCGGTGAGCAGCATCTGGGGCTCACCGCACCAGCAGGTGTAGTGCACCTCGATTCCGTGCTCAGTGTTGACCAGGCTGGTGATCTGGGTGGAGAAGATCAGCTGGCGGCGGTCGCAGGCGGAGCAGTGACGGGCGAACACGGGGAACCTCCCTCGGAAGACGGATCGGGTACAACTCCAGTGTGAAGGGTCCGCAGCCACAGGGGTAGCCTCGGATTCCTTCAGGAGCCAGAGGAAGACCCTATGGAAGAATGTGACCGTGCTCTCACTCCACCAGCTCACCTGCTTCCTGGCCACCTACGAGCACGGCTCGCTCACGGCCGCGGCCGAGGAGCTCGGCTACGCCCAGCCATCGGTCTCTGAGCAGGTCCGCTCGCTCGAGCAGACGCTCGGCGTTCAGCTGTTCCGGCGCGTCGGCCGCGGCGTCGTGCCCACCACGGTCGCCGACACGCTCCGACCGCACGCGGAGCGTGTGCTCGCGGCCGTCGACGACGCCCGCCACGCCGTGCAGCAGGCTCGCTCCCTGGAGACCGGCACCATCCGTTTCGGGATGTTCGGCACCGCGCGCCTGTACGCCGGAGCCGGTCTGGTGGCCGACGTGCTGGCGCGCCACCCCGGAGTCCGCGTCGAGCTCATCGGCCAGAACTCCAGCGACGTGTTCGAGCAGCTGCGCCGAGGCCGCATCGAAGCAGCGATGATCGCGGTCTCCAGCGTCACCAGCGAAGGCATGACGGTGCTGCCGGTGGCGCGCGACGAGCTCGTCTACGTCAGCATCCACCAGGACCGCCTGGCCTCGCCGATCACACCGTTGCGACTGAGCCAGGCCGAGCTCGTCATGCCGGAGACGACCTGGCGCTCGGAGGACTCCACGCGCATCGTGCTGCGTCAGATGCTCCACGAGACCGGCCGCAACCCCCAGACCCGCATCGAGGTCGAGGACGTCGAGACCGCGGTCGAGCTGGTCGGCATGGGGCTGGCCGACACCGTGATGAACCGTGGCGCCGCCATCCAGCTCCTCCCCCGGCTCGCTCCCGAGGCCGGCATGGTGTCGCTGCGGCCGCGGCAGTACGACACCCTCGCCATCGTCCACCGTGCCGGAGCGGTCCTCAGTCCGGCCGCCCGCCTCATGATCGAGCTCGCCACCGTGCGCATCCAGCAGGTCGCGGAGCCGATCCGCCTGCGCGGCAGCGCCTCACGCTCCTGAGCGTGGCTCAGTCCCGGAAGAAGGGGAAGCGCGAGCGCCGGTCCGAGAGCGCGCCGAAGGCCTCGCGCAGCACCGGCTCGGTCGGCCCCTCGAGGACCACCGGTCGCCCCGGCCCCTCGAGCACGACGAAGCGCAGCAAGTCGCCGCGCGTCTTCTTGTCGATGCGCATGGTGGCCAGCAGGTCGTCGAACGAGGCCCCGCCGTACGTCGTCGGCAGTCCGAGCAGCTCCAGCACGCTGCGGTGCCGCTCGGCCGTGGCGTCGTCCAACCGCTCGCTCAGACGCGCCAGCTCGGCCACGAACAGCATCCCGAGGGCCACCGCGTCGCCGTGCCGCATCCGGTAGCGCTCGGCCCGCTCGATGGCGTGGCCGAGCGTGTGGCCGTAGTTGAGGGCCTCCCGTCCCGGGTGTCCCCCCGCCGCACGCGCGCTCTCGCGCAGGTCGCCGGACACCACGTCGATCTTGACCCGGATCGCACGCTCCACCAGATCGCGCAGCTCCGCCGACCCCGGCGTCACCGACGCCTCGGGGGCACGCTCGACGACCTCCAGGATCGCGGGGTCGGCGATGAAGCCGCACTTCACGACCTCGGCCAGTCCGCTGACCAGCTCGGCGCGCGGGAGCGTCTCCAGCAGGTCGAGGTCGCACAGCACCCCGGCCGGTTCGTGGAAGGCGCCCACCAGGTTCTTGCCCTCGGCGGTGTTGATGCCGGTCTTGCCGCCGACGGCGGCGTCGACCATCGCGAGGAGCGTCGTCGGCACGTGCACGACCTTCACGCCCCGCAGCCACGACGCCGCGACGAACCCACCCAGGTCGGTCGTCGAGCCGCCGCCGAAGGTCACGACCAGGTCGGAGCGCGTGAACCCGTTGGCGCCCAGGACCTGCCAGCAGAAGGCCAGCACGCGGGCGTCCTTGGCCTCCTCACCGTCGGGCACCTCGATCGCGTGGGCGTCGAGGCCCAGCCCGCTCAGGTGGGCGCGCAGCCCCTCCGCCCGGTCGGCCAACGTGCGGGGGTGGATCACGGCCACGCGACGCACGCCTCCGACCAGCCCGTCGAGGTGGTGGCGCAGGTCGTGGCCGACCACCACGTCGTACGGCCCGGCCTGGCTGCCGGGCCCGCCGACCGCCAGCGTGGCGGCGTCGCTCACCGGCCCGGCTCCTCGTCCCCGGCGTGGGCGCGCATGTGGGCCATCACCGCCCGGTCGACCTCCTCGACGACCTCGTCGACGGCGAGACCGTCGGTGGAGACGTTGACGTCGGCGACCTCGAGGTAGAGCGGCAGTCGCTCGTCGAGCAGGCTCTTCATCCGCGAGCGGATGTTGCCCAGCAGCATCGGGCGCCCCTGGCCGAGTCCGACGCGGGCGGCGGCGTCGGCCAGCCCCACCTGCAGGAACACCACGAGATGGTCGCGAAGCAGCGCGCGGTTGCGCGGGTCGATGACAGCGCCGCCGCCGATCGCCAGCACACCGGCGTGGGTCTCCAGCGCGACCCGCAGCGCGTCGTGCTCCCGCTCGCGGAAGTAGGCCTCGCCCTCGTCGACGAAGATGTCGGAGACGCTGCGCCGCTCGGCGTCCTGCACGTCGAGGTCGGTGTCGCGGAAGCCCACGCGCCAGCGCAGCGCGAGCCTCTTCCCGACGGTGGTCTTGCCCGCACCCATGGCCCCGACCAGGACCACGAGCGGGCCCGGCGCCTGGCTCATGCGTACCTCACGGACTCGAGGAAGCCGGTCACGTTGCGGCGGGTCTCCCCCACCGAGTCTCCGCCGAACTTCTCCAGCACCGCCTCGGCCAGCACGAGCGCGACCATGGCCTCGGCCACGATGCCGGCGGCCGGCACCGCGCACACGTCGGAGCGCTGGTGGTGGGCCACCGTCGCCTCGCCGGTCGCGAGGTCGACGGTGCGCAGAGCGCGCGGCACGGTGGCGATCGGCTTCATGGCGGCGCGGACGCGCAGCGTCTCGCCGGTGGTCATGCCACCCTCGGTGCCTCCCGAGCGTCCAGACGTACGCCGGATGCCGTCCTCGGTCTGCACGATCTCGTCGTGGGCCAGGGAGCCGGGATCCGCCGCCAGGGCGAAGCCGTCACCGATCTCGACGCCCTTGATGGCCTGGATGCCCATCAGGGCACCCGCCAGTCGTGCGTCGAGCCGACGGTCCCAGTGGACGTGGGACCCCAGGCCGGGGGGCAGGCCGTGGACGCACACCTCGACGACGCCACCGAGGGTGTCGCCGTCCTTGTGGGCCTGGTCGATCTCGGCCACCATCGCCTTGCTGGCGACGGGGTCCAGGCAGCGCACCGGGTCCTCGTCGAGGGCGGCGACGTCGGAGAGCTGCGGCACCGAGCCGTAGGGCGCCTCGGCGGTGCCGATCTTCACCACGTGGGAGACGACCTGGGCGCCGGTGGCCTGCTCGAGGAACTTCGCGGCCACGGCACCGAGCGCGACCCGGGCGGCGGTCTCGCGCGCGGAGGCCCGCTCGAGAACCGGGCGGGCCTCGTCGAAGTCGTACTTCTGCATGCCCACCAGGTCGGCGTGGCCGGGACGGGGGCGGGTCAGCGGCGCGTTGCGGGCCGAGCCGGCCAGCTCCGCGGCGTCGGCCTCGTCGAGGGGGTCGGCTGCCATGACCTTCTCCCACTTGGGCCACTCGCTGTTGGCGATGCGGACCGCGAAGGGGCCACCCTGGGTGCGGCCGTGGCGCAGGCCCCCGACGACCTCGATCTCGTCGGCCTCGAACTTCATCCGCGCCCCGCGACCGTAGCCGAGCCGGCGGCGCGCCAACGCCTCCGAGATGTCGCTGGAGGTGACCTCGACGTGAGCCGGCAGTCCCTCCAGGATCGCGACCAGAGCAGGTCCGTGGGACTCGCCCGCAGTGAGCCAACGCAGCATGGGCGTCAGTCTTCCACGCCCCCGGTCGAGCCCACCCACAGGTCTCAGAGCCCGATGATCCCGATGATCCCGATGATGAGTCCCGAGGTTCCCGAGGTAGAGCCCGCCCACCCACGGTCCCAGCAGCACCCCGAGCCAGGCTCCGAGCAGCATGAACGGTCCGAACGGGTAGGCCTTGCGGTCCACCAGGTGCAGCAGGCTCAGCAGCGTGCCGACGACGGCCCCCAGCACGAAGCCGGAGTACACCCCGACGAGGACCTCGCCCCAGCCGAGGTAGCCGAGCGCCAGACCGAGCACGCCTGCCAGTCGGACGTCGCCGTACCCCATGCCCCGGGGGTAGATCCGCCACAGCAGCCAGAACACGCCTCCGGCCGCCAGCCAGCCCAGGAGGCTGCGCACCAGGTCGTCGCCGGAGCGCTCGAGGCCGGCGGCCAGCAGCACCAGGGCCCCGACCACCAGGTAGGACGGCGCGACCAGCTTGGTGGGCAGCAGCCGGGTGCGCCAGTCGATGACGGCCAGGGCCGTGCCGACCACACCGAGGTAGAGCAGGAAGAGCAGCGCCCACGACCAGCCCACCGCCGCCCCCGTGCCGGCGGAGGCGACGCCGCTGACCAGGGCGCTGCGCCACCGGAGCCCGGGACTGCGGGCGATGTCGGCGTAGGGCTGCTTGTCGGCGGCCGGCTCCGGGGGCTCGGGGAGCCGTCCGACGATCTCGGGGACCAGCAGCCCCCCGAGGGCGCCCGCGATCGCGGTCACGGCGGCGGTGTCGAACGCCCAGTCGGCCCAGGCTCACCCGCGGAGCCTAGGCGAGCAGAGGGAGGTACGGCGCGTGGCGCGACGGGCTGGGGAGGAACCGGGGCCCGTCACGTCCCGGCGGACCGGGCGTCGAGGGCGCTCCGGCCCGCCGCCCGCATCGCGGCGAGCGGACCGGGGCGGCCGGTCATCAGCTCGACCTGCAGCACCGCCTGGTGGACCAGCAGGTCGAGCCCGCTCACCAGCGGGCGCCCGGCGGCGGTCGCGGCACGGGCGAGCGGGGTCGGCCACGGGTCGTAGAGCGCCTCGAACACGACGCCTGCGCCGCTCGCGCCACACGCGCGCACCCGCCGGTCCTGCGCCGTCGCCGGGATGGTGCTGACCAGCAGGTCGCACGGCTCGTCGGTCAGGTCGGCCAGCCCGACGACCCTCACCTCAGGAGGGGGGTCCGGGTGCCGGGCCACCGCCGCGAGCGTCTCCGCGGCCCGCAACGGGTTCCGGACCGCGAGCACCAGGGACCGGAAGCCGAGGGTCTGCCGCGGCCAGCGCGGCCGAGGCTGCTGTCGCGCCCCCACCGAGCACGGTCACCGTCGCCAGCGCGGTGGGCGCCACCCTCGAGGAACGCCTCGACGATCCCCGGGATGTCGGTGTTGTGGCCCATTCGGCGACCTGCGTCGAGGACGACCGTGTTCGCCGCCTGCGCCAGCGGCCGCCTGGTCGCTGACCTCGTCGAGCAGCGGCAGCACGGTGCGCTTGAGGGGCATGGTCAGCGACAGCCCGCGCCAGGTGGTGTCGAGCCCGCCCGACGAACGCCGGCCAGCCCGGACTCGCCCACCTCGACCGCGTCGTAGGACCAGTCCAGCCCCAGCTCGGCGTACGCCGCCCGGTGCAGCACCGGGGAGAGCGAGTGGGCGATCGGGCTGCCCAGCACCGCGCAGCGGGTGACCCGGGGTCCTCGGCGCTCAGCAGCGGTCCGAGCCGTCGCAGTACGCCGCCAGCTCGACGTTCTTGAACCGCAGGAACTCGTCGTAGTCGTCGGTGAACTTGGTCTCGCCGGTGTCGAGGTTCACCGTGACGTAGTAGAGCCAGGGGCCCTCGGTCGGCGTGGTGGCCGCCTCGATGGCCTGCGTCGCCGGGCGACTCGATCGGTCCCGGGGGGAGCCCCGGGACCTTGCGGGTGTTGTACGGCGAGTCGACGTCGAGGTCCTCGGGGGTCAGCCCCAGGCCCAGGTCGCGACCGAGCGCGTAGTTGACGGTGGCGTCGATCTGGAGCAGTCCGCCGGTCTCGTCGGTCTCGAGCCGGTTGTAGATGACGCGGGCGACCTTGCCGCGGTCCTCGTCACGGTTGGCCTCGGACTCCACCAGGCTGGCCACGATCATCAGCTCGCCGGGGGTGTAGCCGAGCTCCTCGGCTGCCGCCACGAGGTCGGCCTCCTCGGCGGCCTGCCGCCAGCGGTCGACCATCATCGACAGCACGTCGACGGCGTCGGCGTTCGGCGGCACGGCGTAGGTGGCCGGGAAGAGGTAGCCCTCGGGGTTGCCCTTCGCGAAGGCCGGCAGGCCGATCGCCTGGTCGCGCTTGAGCGCCGCCTGGTAGTCGGCCAACGGGATCTCGGTGCCCTTGGCCAGGGTCTTCAGCGCGTCCTCGACCCGCAGACCCTCAGGCACGGTGACCTCGGACTGGAGCAGGTTCTCGGGGTCGACGAGCACGGCGAGCGCCGACGCCGCCGGCCATCTCCTCGTTGAGGTCGTAGAAGCCGACCTGGATGCTGTTGGCGTCGGGGTCGACGGCGGCCGCGTCGGTGAACGCCTCCACGCTGGCGACCACCCCGTCGGCCTTGAGGTTGCGACCGATGGCCGCCACCGTCTCGCCCTCCTTGACCTCGAAGACCACCGAGCCCGTGCCCTCGCCGGAGAAGTCGTCGGCGCTGGAGAAGGCCCCCTGCAGCTTGTCCACCCCGGCGACGACGCCGAAGCCGAGGGCCGCCACGACGGCACCGACCACGAGCAGCACGAGGAGGCAGGACGCCGCGCTGCGGGTGCGCCGCGGCCGGACGTGCCGGTCCTCCTCGAGGTAGGAGTCGTGGTGGTCCGGGTCGTCGTACGCAGCGTCGTGGCCGGCGTCGTGAGCGGCGTCGTCGTACCCCTCGCGCTCGTCGCGGGCGAGGATCGAACCCCCCCAGCTCGCGTGCTCCCCGGTGTCGCCGACCATGTCGGGGTCCTCACCAGGGGCCGGGCGGTCAGCCCACTGATCCTCGCGCTCGTCGCTCACGACTCTCCCTGATCGCTCGACGGGTCCCGGGCGGGTCCCTGCTCCGGAAGCGTCACGACCTCCCCGGGAGGTCGCCCCGTGGCGCGTTCGGTGTCGAGAGCATTCTGCAATATGACGACGGCCGCCGCTTGGTCTACGACAGCACGGCGCTTCTTTCCCTTGCGCCCCTGCTGCCGCAGGACGTTCTCGGCCGACACCGTGCTGAGCCGCTCGTCGCACAGCCGCAGCGACGCGCCGGTGCCCGCGACGGCCCCCACGAGGGTGTCGGCAAAGGTCCGCGCCTTCGCCGCCGCCGGGCCCTCGCCTCCCGACAGCGAGCGCGGCAGGCCGAGCACGACCTCGAGCACCTCGTGCTCGACGACGAGCTCGCGCAGCCTCGCCAGGTCGCCGCGTCCGCGCGCCACGGTCTCCACCGGGGTGGCGATCAGGCCGTCGGGGTCGCTCACGGCCACCCCGATCCGCACGTCGCCGACGTCGACACCGAGGCGGCGTCCGCGACGCAGTCACGGCGCGGGCCAGCTCGGCGCGCACGTCCGCGAGGGCCTGCTCGACCTTGCTGGTGTCGGCGCCGCCGCCCTGGGCGACGTCGTCCTTGCCGCCGCCGCGGCCCCCCAGGGCGGTCGCAGCCGCCTTGACCAGGGCGTTGGCCGAGATGCCACGCGAGCGCGCGGCGTCGTTCACCGCCACCACGACCGACGGGCTTGCCGTTGGCCGAGCCGACGATGGCGACCACGCCGGGACGATCGGGCGCCAGCCGTCCGCGGACGTCGAGCGCGAGACGGCGCACGTCACCGGCGTCGGCGCCGTCGGCACGGTGACCGACGAAGGCGACCTCGCCGACCGCATCCGCCTCGGACGCCAGCCGTCCAGCCGCAGCGAGCAGCTGGCCCACCCGGAACGACTCGATCTCCTTCTCCGCCGCGCGCAGGCGCTCGACGAGGTCGGACACCCGCTCGGGCAGCTCCTCGGGGCGCGCCTTGAGCGTCTCGCTGAGCTGGGCCACGAGCACGTGCTCGCGCGCCAGGAAACGGTAGGCGTCGGCCCCGACCAGCGCCTCGACCCGGCGTACGCCGGAGCCGATGGACGACTCCCCCAGCAGCTTGACGACACCGAGCTGCGCCGAGCGACCCGTGTGGGTGCCGCCGCACAGCTCGCGCGCCCAGTCGCCGACGGAGACGACACGGACCTGGTCGCCGTACTTCTCGCCGAACAGCGCCATCGCGCCCGAGGCGACGGCCTCCTTCTGCGTCATGATCTCGGCCTCGACCGGCAGGTCGGCCAGCACCAGGTCGTTGACCCGCGCCTCGACGTCGGCGAGCACCGAGCCCGGCACCGAGCCCGTGGCGGAGAAGTCGAAGCGGAAGCGGCCGGGCGCGTTCTCCGAGCCGGCCTGGGTGGCGGTGTCGCCCAGCGCCTCCCGGAACGCCTTGTGGACCATGTGGGTCGCGGTGTGAGCGCGGCTGATGGAGCGGCGTCGCTCCACGTCGACCAGCGACTGGGCCGCCTCGCCGACGGAGACCTCCCCGTCGAGAGACGCGCACCTGGTGGACGACCAGCCCCGTCAGCGGGGACTGGACGTCGAGCACCTCGACGCGCGCGCCGTTGCCGAGCTCGATGACGCCCTGGTCGGCGAGCTGGCCGCCGCCCTCGGCGTAGAACGGCGTGCGGTCGAGCACGAGCTCGACCTCCTCGCCCGGCCTGCGCGGTCGTGACGGCCCCGCCGCCGGAGACGATGCCGCGCACGGTGCCCTCGGAGACGACCTCGTCGTAGCCGGTGAACTCGACCGCCCGCCGAGCCCCTCCGCCACCTCGCGGTAGGCGGTGGCGTCGCCGTGCTTGGCCTTCTTCGCCTTGGCGTCGGCCTTGGCGCGGTCGCGCTGCTGGCCCATCAGGCGACGGAAACCGTCCTCGTCGACGCTCAAGCCCCTGCTCGGAGGCCATCTCGAGGGTCAGGTCGATCGGGAACCCGTAGGTGTCGTGGAGCGAGAACGCCCGCTCCGCGCTCAGGACGGGGCTGCCCGCCTTCTTCGCGTCGCCCGCGGCGAGATCGAAGATCTGGGTGCCCGCACGCAGGGTGGCGCGGAACGCGTCCTCCTCCGCGTAGGCGACCGTCGAGATGCGGTCCCAGTCGCGGTGCAGCTCGGTGTAGGTCTCGCCCATCTTGTCCCGGCTGACCGGCAGCAGCTCGGGCAGCACCCGGTCCTCGACGCCGAGCAGGCGCATGGACCGGATCGCGCGCCGCATCAGCCGGCGCAGCACGTAGCCGCGGCCCTCGTTGCCCGGCGTGACGCCGTCGCCGATGAGCATCAGGCTGCTGCGCACGTGGTCGGCCACGACGCGCAGGCGCACGTCGTCGCCGTGGTCGGCGCCGTAGCGTCGCCCGAGAGCTCCTCGGCGTGCTCGACGACTCCGAACATGACGTCGATCTCGTACATGTTCTGCTTGCCCTGGAGCAGGTAGGCCACCCGCTCCAGGCCCATGCCCGTGTCGATGTTCTTGCGCGGCAAGGACCCGACGACGTCGAAGTCCTCCTTCGACCGCACCGCGCTGAGCTCGTCCTGCATGAAGACGAGGTTCCAGAACTCCAGGTAGCGGTCCTCGAGCGCCGGCGCCATGGCCGGGCCCATCGCCTCCCAGTCGGCGTCGGGGCCGTACTCGGGTCCGCGGTCGTAGAGGATCTCCGAGCAGGGCCCGCCAGGCCCGGGCACGCCCATGGACCAGTAGTTCTCCTTGGGGCCGAGCTTGACGATCCGCTTCTCGGGCAGGCCCGTCACCTTCATCCACAGGTGCAGCGCCTCGTCGTCACCGGCCAGCACCGAGGGCCAGAGCCGGCTCTCCTCGAAGCCGAAGCCGCCGTCGGTCACCGGCTTGGTGACCAGGTCCCACGCCAGCTCGATGGCGCCTTCCTTGAAGTAGTCGCCGAAGGAGAAGTTGCCGCACATCTCGAAGAAGGTGCCGTGCCGCGTGGTCTTGCCGACGTCCTCGATGTCGGGGGTGCGGATGCACTTCTGCACGCTCGTCGCTCGCGGGTACGGCGTCGCCTCCTGCCCGAGGAAGTAGGGCTTGAAAGGCACCATGCCGGCATTGACGAACAGCAGGTTGGGGTCGTCGACGAGCAGCGGCGCCGACGGCACCGGGGTGTGTCCGCGCTGCTCGAAGTGCGCGATGAACCGTCGCCGGATCTCGGCGGTCTCCATCAGTCGTCGACCTTTCCTGTGGTGATCTCCGGGGTCTCCCCGGACGTGGTCTCATCAGACACCAGCGACAGCCGGGCCCGCACATCGGTTTCCTTCTCGGCGCGGCCGGCAGCGACCTCGTCGCGCAGCACCCGCGCCCCGGCGGCAAGCCCCTGGAGCCGGTCCTGCAGGCCGTCGGCGGTCATCGACTCGGCGGCCCGGCGGGCGCGCACGCTCGTGTAGACCCCGGCCGCGGTCCCGGCCAGGAACCACAGTCCGCGTCTCACGCCGCCCTCGTCGAGCGCCTCAAGCGACGTCCCGGTCACCGGCCGGGCGCTCGGCCCGCACCGTGACGGGTCCCCCGTCGCCGGCACGCAGGTGCCGCACGAGACGGCGGGCCTCACGGACCTCTGCGCGGCGTACCCGGCGCGACCGGCGCCGCGCCACGTGGGCCTCAGCGGCCGCCCGGTCCAGCGTCTCGGCCGACAGGGCTCGGCGCACGCCATGAGCCAGCGCGACCCCGTGCACCCCGAGGTCGACTGCTCGGTCGCGCAGCGACGAGACGCCCTGGTGGCGCGCGAGCGCTGCCACAACCTGGGTCTCCATGGCCCGGGCCAGTGCCTGCGCCGGCCCGGGGGTTCGCGCCGTACGACCCAGGGTCCCGGAGGAAGCGGGCACGGCGAGGTCCCGAGCGCGGTCCGCGTCGACACGGCGGCGTACGACGTCGTCCGGCGCCTCTTGTTCTCCGGTTCGCTGGTCGTCAGGCTCGAGGAGGGTGGTGATGACGTAGTCGCGGGCGCCGGCCCCGCGCCGCGTCGAGGCACCGCGCGCCCGGGCGACGTCTGCCGAGAGCTCGCTCACGCGCGCGTCGAGGCGGGCAATCTGCTCGTCGGCCCGCGCCTGGGCCCGACGCTCGGCAGCAATCGCCTCCGCCTCCGCCTGGGCGCGACGACTGCGACGGCGCACCGTCAGGACGAGCAGCAGCACCAGCGCCGCGGACCCGAGCGTCGCGCCGACCGCCAGCAGGAGCGTGACGAGCGGATGCATGACACGGAACCCTACCCTCCGCGCGCCGGGGTCGCGGAGGGTCCGCAGGCGGGCCGACCGGCTTCCCCGTCCCCAGCGACACCCGCACGGGAGGGGCTGGGCTTCGCGCACCGTCCTCACGTCGGTACCGACGTGAGGTCACCGTCCCCACGTCGGTACCGACCTCAGGACGGTCCCAGGTGTCTTGTCACCGTCCCCACGTCGGTACCGACCTCAGGCCACCGTCCCCACGTCGGTACCGACCTCAGCCCACCGTCCCCACGTCGGTACCGACGTCAGGACGGACGGGACGACCCAGTCAGCGTCCCCGCACGATGCGGCGCAGCTTCTCCCACCGTTGCTTGACGGCTGCTTCGGCTCCGAGCGAGGTGGGCCGGTAGTAGACGGCGTCGGCGACCTCGTCGGGGGCGTAGTCCTGCTCCACGACGCCGAACTCGCCGTCGTGGGCGTAGCGGTAGCTGGTGCCGTGCCCGAGGTCCTTGCTGCCCGGGTAGTGGCCGTCGCGAAGGTGGGCCGGCACCGTGCCCACCTTGCCTGCTCGTACGTCGGCCTGAGCCGCGTCGATCGCGGCGATCACGGCGTTCGACTTCGGGGCCACCGCCAGCGCGATCACAGCCTGGGCCAGGCTCAGGCGACCCTCCGGCAGCCCGATGAGCTGCACGGCCTGGGCGGCGGCCACCGCGGTGGTCAGGGCGCTCGGGTCGGCCAGTCCGACGTCCTCGCTGGCGAGGATCACCAGACGCCGGGCGATGAAGCGCGGATCCTCGCCGGCCTCGATCATGCGCGCCAGGTAGTGCAGCGCGGCGTCGGCGTCGGAGCCCCGGATCGACTTGATGAACGCGCTGGTGACGTCGTAGTGCTGGTCGCCCTGACGGTCGTAGCGCACCGCGGCGCGGTCCACGGCCCGCTCCGCGGTCGGTACGTCGACGTGGTCGGTGCCCAGGGAATCGGCCGCCCCGGCCGCCGCCTCCAGGTAGGTCAGCGCGCGTCGGGCGTCCCCTCCGGCCAGCCGGACCAGGTGGGCCAGCGCCTCGTCGTCGAGGGTGACCCGGCCGTCCAGGCCGCGGGGGTCGGCAACAGCCCGCTCGATGACCCCGCGCACGTCGTCGTCGGTCAGCGAGGTCAGCGTGAGCAGCAGTGACCGGGACAGCAGCGGGGAGATCACGCTGAAGAAGGGGTTCTCGGTGGTGGCCGCCACCAGGGTCACCCACCGGTTCTCGACTCCGGGGAGCAGCGCGTCCTGCTGGGCTTTGGTGAAGCGGTGCACCTCGTCGACGAAGAGCACGGTCTCCTCCCCCGTGGTGGCCAGACGGCGCCGCGCGGCGTCGATGGCGGCCCGCACCTCCTTGACGCCCGCCGTGACGGCGGAGACCTCCACGAAGCCGCGCTGGGTCTGCCGGCTGAGGATGCTGGCGATGGTCGTCTTGCCGGTGCCGGGCGGTCCCCACAGCAGCAGCGACATCGGCTGGTCGCCTTCGACCAGGCGGCGCAGCGGGGAGCCGGGGGCCAGCAGCTGCTCCTGGCCGGCGAGCTCCTCCAGCGTCTCGGGGCGCATCCGGACCGCCAGCGGTGCCGAGCCGTGCTGGTTGCCCGCGAGCGTCCCGGCGCCGGGCGCGCCGACGTCCGGACCCGCGCTCGGGCCACCCACGGCCGCCGCGTCGAAGAGACCTTCCACCCGCGCAGCGTAGCCGCGCCGAGGCGCGGGTCCCGGCCCGTGGGACCTGTGGTCCCTCGGGGGCAGGATCACCGGCAAGAGTCCGGCGTCCCCCGGAGGAGGCAGGAAGATCGCCGGGCGCCGTCCGATAGGTCTACCCACCTTGTCGAGACCGCCGCGGTCCGGAGGTAACGATTCGTTCACGACTCGGTCACCGTTCGTGCACACATGGTGACGAACGTCCCGGCCGATGCATAGGTTGCCCCTGCGGCGTGTCCGGCACCAACCGGTCCCGCCCTGTCCCGGCTCGTGAACACCACGAAGCGTTTCTGACTGGAGGAACCCTATGAGGCGACCAAAGAGTTTGCTCTTTGCGATTCCGCTCACCCTTGCCCTTGCCCTGACGGCGTGCAGCGCCGAGTCCGACACGTCGAGCGGAGACAGCAGCTCGGAGAGCTCGAGCAGCTCCGAGGGCGGCGAGTCCGCCGGCACCGCCGGCGGCACGTTCAGCGTGTCCAGCAGCGAGCCGGAGGCGTTCGCGCCGACGAGCAACTGCTACTCCTCCGACTGCTCGCAGATCATCAACCTGGTGTGGACCAGCCTGTTGAAGGTCGACCCGGAGACCTCGGAGCAGAACCTCCAGATGGCCGAGTCCTTCGAGTCCGAGGACGGCCAGAACTGGACCATCAAGCTGAAGGACGGCTTCACCTTCCACAACGGTGAGCCCGTCGACGCCGAGTCCTACGTCCGCGGCTGGAACTACGCCGCGAACGGCGCCAACGCCACCCAGCTCGGCTTCTTCTTCTCCAAGATCGAGGGCTACGACGACCTCCAGGGCGAGAACCCCAAGGCCGAGGAGATGTCGGGCCTCACGGTCGTCGACCCTCTGACCTTCGAGGTCGCGCTCACCGAGCCGTTCTCGCAGTTCCCCCTCACCATGAGCTACACCCCGGCCTCCGCGCCGATGGCTCAGGAGTGCCTCGACGACATCAAGGCGTGCAACGAGCAGCCCATCGGCAACGGTCCGTACCAGTTCGCCGAGAAGTGGAACCACAACCAGTCGATCACGCTGGAGAAGTTCGCCGACTACTCCGACGAGGAGACCGCCGGTCTCGCCGACGGCATGGAGTTCAAGATCTACGCCGACCTGAGCACGGCCTTCCGTGACTTCCAGGGCGGCAACCTCGACATCGTCATCCCCGACCCGTCGCAGATCCCCCAGGCCCGCGCGCAGTACGCCGACAGCCTCCTCGAGGTCGACAGCGGCTCGTTCGCCTACTTCGGCTTCCCGTTCTACGAGCCGGACTTCCAGAAGCCCGAGATCCGTCAGGCCCTGTCGCTGGCCATCGACCGCCAGTCGATCATCGACAACGTGCTGCAGGGTCGCTTCATCCCCGCGACCGACGTCATCTCGCCCTTCGTCCCGGGCTCGCGCGACGACGCCTGCGACTACTGCGTCTACGACCCCGACCAGGCCAAGGAGCTGTGGGACGGCGCCGGCGGTGTCGAGGGCAACGAGATCTCGATCTGGTTCAACAACGACGGTGGCCACGAGCAGTGGGTCAAGGCCATGGCTCAGGGGTGGCAGCAGGATCTCGGTGTCGACTTCACGTTCAAGTCGCAGCCGTTCACGCCGTACCTCAAGGCCCTGGGCACCCAGTCCGAGGTCGACGGTCCCTACCGTCTCGGCTGGCTGCCGGACTACCCGTCCCCGCAGAACTACCTCGACCCGCTGTACGGCGAGGGCTCGTCGAACTACGGCAAGTGGGGCGAGGGCGACTCCGCCGCCGACCAGCAGGAGTTCCTGGACCTGGTCAACGAGGGTGACGCCGCTGCCACGGTCGACGAGGGCATCCCGTCGTACCAGGCTGCTGCCGACGTCGTGCTGGACAACGTGGTGGTCATCCCGCTGTGGTTCGGCCAGACCTTCTACGTCCTCAGCGAGAACGTCGAGAACGTCGCCTACAGCCCGACCGACCAGCTGCTGCTCGACGACGTGAGCGTCACCAGCTGATCAAGCTACTGTGCGGGTGTGGACCGGTTGACCTGGTCCACACCCGCACTCCCTTGTACGCTTCCATGCGCCCTCACCACGGGTCTGGACGTCGAGCCCCCCGAAGGGATCTCCATGGGCCGCTACACCGTGCGTCGTCTGCTGCAGTTCATCCCGGTCATCCTCGGCACGCTGTTCCTGCTCCACTACCTGCAGACGCTCTCGTTCCAGATCAACGGCAACCCCATCCGCGCGCTCTTCGGTGACCGGCAACCGCCTCCCGAGACCATCGCGAACATCACCCGCGCCTACGGGCTCGACGACCCGTGCCTGGAGCAGACGGGCAACCCGTGCCTCAGCATGTTCGTCGACCGCTTGAAGAACCTCGCCACCGGCAACTTCGGCCAGGACTTCAACGGCCGCGACGTCCTCACCCTCATCGTCGAGGCCCTCCCCTTCACCTTGAAGATGACCCTCCTCGCGGTGGTCTTCGAGACCGTCATCGGCATCGTCGCGGGCGTGCTGGCCGGGCTCCGCAAGGACAAGCTGACCGACAACGTCGTGCGCATCTCCACGACCCTGGTCATCTCGGTGCCGATCTTCGTGCTCGGCGTGCTGGTGCAGATCTTCTTCGGTCTCTACTTCGGCAACTGGCTGAGGACGCGCGAGGTGCCCGACGCGCTGAAGGCGACCTTCTCGGTGGCCTACCAGGAGGACTACCCCTGGGCCAGCCTGGTGATCCCGGCCTTCGTGCTCGGCGCCCTCTCCCTGGGCTTCATCGCCCGACTCACCCGCACCAGCCTCATCGAGAGCCTCCGCTCGGACTACGTCCGCACCGCCCGGGCGAAGGGGCTCAAGCAGAGCCGCGTCGTCGGCGTCCACGCCCTGCGCAACTCGCTCATCCCGGTCGTCACCTTCATCGGCATCGACATCGGTGCTCTGATGGGCGGCGCCCTCATCACCGAGGGCATCTTCAACATCCCCGGGATCGGCGGGCTCACCTTCCGCTCGATCCGCAACGGCGAGACCCCGGTCATCCTGGCGGTCGTGACGCTGCTGACGCTGGTCTTCCTCGTCGCGTCGCTGCTCGTCGACCTGCTCTACGCCGTCCTCGACCCAAGGATCCGTTATGAGTGACCTCAACGCCGGATCAGGCAGCAACCAGCCTGCCTACGAAGGCGAGGCCGTGCGGGCGGGCAACGAGCCCCCGTCCGACAAGAAGCGGAAGTCCGGCGGCAAGAGCCTGTGGGCCGACGCCCGCAGCGACCTCATGCGCAGCCCGATGTTCGTCACTGCCCTCCTCATCCTGCTCGTCGTGCTGTCCTGGGCCGTGGCCCCGAGCCTCTGGGTCACCCAGGGGCGCACCGAGTGCGACATCGGCGAGTCGAACCTGCCTCCGACCTGGTGGCCCTTCGACCTGCCACCGGGCATCACCGAGGACCGTCTCGTCGACGGCCACCTCTTCGGCACCACCACGCTCGGGTGCGACATGTACTCCGAGATCATCTACGGCGCGCGGCCCTCGATCATCGTCGCCGTCATGGTCACGCTCTTCACCGTCGCTCATCGGCACCACGCTCGGGATCCTGTCCGGCTACTTCGGCGGCTGGACCGACACGATCATCTCCCGCATCACCGACATCGTGCTGGGTCTGCCGTTCCTGCTGGGCGCCCTGGTCTTCCTGGCCCTGCTGAAGTCGCAGGGCATCTCGCCGCTGACCATCGTGCTGGTGGCGCTGGGGTGGACGTCGATGAGCCGCATCGTGCGCGGCAGCGTGCTGTCGCTTCGTGACCAGGACTTCGTCGACGCCGCCCGCGCCATGGGCGCGAGCAACGGCCGGATCATCCTGCGCCACATCCTGCCCAACTCCCTGGGACCCATCATCGTGCTCGCCACGCTCTACGTCGGCTCCTTCGTGGCCGCCGAGGCGACGCTGACCTTCCTCGGCGTGGGGCTCCCCCAGGGCGAGACCCTGTCGTGGGGCATCACGATCCAGGAGGGCCAGAACCTCGCGACGGCCGGCTTCAGCCACCTGCTGGTGTTCCCGTGCTTCGCCCTGATCCTGACGGTGCTCAGCTTCATCCTCATGGGCGACAAGCTGCGCGACGCCCTCGACCCGAAGGGACGATGATGGCCTCCGAGACCCTCGCGACCGACGGCAACGCTCCGGGCACGACCTCCTCGCGCGTGGCCAAGGAGGACCTGCGCAACGTCCACTTCGACACCTCCGCCCCGCTGCTGCAGGTCAAGGACCTGCAGGTCGAGTTCCACACCCGCGAGGGTGTCGCGCACGCCGTCAACGGGGTGGACTTCACCGTCGAGGCCGGGCGGACGCTCGGCATCCTCGGGGAGTCCGGCTGCGGCAAGTCGGTGACCGCGCAGGCCATCATGGGCATCCTCGACATGCCTCCCGCGCGCATCGCCGGCGGCGAGGTCCTGCTCCAGGGCGTCGACCTGCTCAAGCTGCCCGAGGACACCCGCCGCCGGGTGCGCTCCGACCGCGTCGGCATGGTGTTCCAGGACGCGCTGAGCGCGCTCAACCCGGTCTTCACCGTCGGCTGGCAGCTGGCGAGCTGTTCCGGGTGCACCGCGGCTTCTCGCGCAAGCAGGCCAAGGCCGAGGCGGTCCGGCTGCTCGACCTGGTCGGCATCCCCGACGCCAAGCGCGCGGGTGGCCGACTACCCGCACCAGTTCTCCGGCGGCATGCGGCAGCGCGTGATGATCGCGATGGCGCTGGCCCTCGACCCCGACGTGCTGATCGCCGACGAGCCCACCACGGCGCTCGACGTGACGGTGCAGGCCCAGATCATGAAGCTGCTGGCCGACCTGCAGGCGCGAGCGCAACATGGGGCTGATCCTCATCACCCACGACATGGGCGTGGTGGCCGACGTCGCCGACGACATCTGCGTGATGTACGCCGGCCGGGTCGTCGAGCGCGCCGGCGTCCTCGACATCTACGCCCGCCCGGCGCACCCCTACGCCAAGGCGCTGCTGGAGTCGATCCCCCGCGTGGACATGAAGGGCCAGGCCCTGGCCTCGATCAAGGGGCTGCCGCCGAGCCTGGTCGACCTGCCCGACCGGGTGCGCCTTCCGCCCGCGCTGCGCCTTCGCGAAGGACCGCTGCGCCAGCGAGGAGCCGCCGCTGTACGACGTCGACGGCACCCGGCAGAGCGCGTGCCACTACTACGAGGAGGTGCTCGGTCATGAGCCCGATGACCGACGAGGTCGTGCTGTCCGCCGAGAACGTGGTCAAGCACTTCCCCATCACCGAAGGCATCCTCTTCAAGCGCACCGTCGGTCAGGTCAAGGCCGTCGACGGGGTCTCCTGGAGCTGCACAAGGGCGAGACCCTCGGCGTGGTGGGTGAGTCCGGCTGCGGCAAGTCGACCCTGGCCCGCGTGCTGATGGGCCTGATCCCCGCCACGTCCGGGCTCGGTGAAGCTGCACGGCGAGGAGCTCGTCGGCATGTCGCAGAAGCGGCTGCGCGCGGTGCGCCGCAACGTGCAGATCATCTTCCAGGACCCCTACACCTCGCTCGACCCGCGCATGACGCGTCGGCAAGATCGTCGGGGAGCCGTTCGAGATCCACCCCGACGTCGCTCCCAAGGGCGTCGCGCCGGCAGAAGGTGCAGGAGCTGCTCGAGGTGGTCGGGCTGAACCCCGAGCACATCAACCGCTACCCCCACCAGTTCTCCGGCGGCCAGCGGCAGCGCATCGGCATCGCCCGCGCGCTGGCGCTGCGCCCGAGCGTCATCATCTGCGACGAGCCGGTCTCCGCCCTCGACGTCTCGGTGCAGGCCCAGGTGGTCAACCTGCTCGGCGGACCTGCAGAAGGAGTTCGACCTCTCCTACGTGTTCGTCGCCCACGACCTGTCCGTGGTGCGGCACATCTCCGACCGCGTGGCCGTGATGTACCTCGGCAAGGTCGTCGAGATCGGCAACGAGCACGAGATCTACGAGCAGCCCATGCACCCCTACACCCAGGCGCTGCTGTCCGCCGTGCCGGTGCCGGACCCGACGCTGCGCGGCCACCGCGAGCAGATCATGCTGGAGGGCGACCTGCCCGTCGCCGGCCAACCCGCCCTCGGGCTGCCGCTTCCGCACGCGCTGCTGGAAGGCGCAGGACATCTGCGCCGAGGAGGAGCCGCCGCTCGAGCCGCACGGCGACGGCGACCAGCTCGCCGCCTGCCACTTCGCCGAGGAGCGCGACGTCGTCCACGCCATCCAGCTAGGGCGCGTGGGGGCCGCCGGTTTCACTAGGTACCTGGTGAAACTCGGCGCTTCCCAAACGATGTTTCACTCGGGAAGCGCCGGTTTCGTGGGGGCAGCACCCCCCCGCCGACGGTACGTCGCTCAGCTCACGCGCGGGCTGGCGGCCGGCTCGTTGACCGGTGGGGCGCTCCGGAGCCGGCTTGGCGTCGACCCCGGCCTCCTTGCGCTGCTCGGGCGTGATCGGCGGCCGGCGCCGCGGTCAGCGGGTCGTAGCCGCCACCGCTCTTGGGGAAGGCGATGACGTCGCGGATCGAGTCCGCGCCCGACAGCAGCGCGACAGATCCGGTCCCACCCGAAGGCGATGCCGCCGTGCGGCGGGGCGCCGAACTTGAAGGCCTGCAGCAGGAAGCCGAACTTCTCGTCGGCCTCCTCCTCGCCGAGCCCCATGATCGCGAACACCCGCTTCTGGACGTCCTCGCGGTGGATACGGATCGACCCACCGCCGATCTCGTTGCCGTTGCAGACGATGTCGTAGGCGTAGGCCAGCGCGTTGCCGGGGTCGGTGTCGAAGGTGTCGACCGACTCGGGCTTCGGCGAGGTGAAGGCGTGGTGGACGGCCGTCCAGGCGCCGCTGCCGACGGCGACGTCACCGGCCGCGGTGGCCTCGTCGGCGGGCTCGAAGAGCGGCGCGTCGACGACCCAGAGGAACTCCCAGGCCGACTCGTCGATGGTGCCGGCAGCGCCGGCCGATCTCGAGCCGCGCAGCGCCGAGCAGCGCACGCGAGGACTTCGGGCGCGCCGGCGCCGAAGAAGATGCAGTCCCCCGGCACCGCCCCGACGTGGGCGGCGATGCCGGCCCGCTCGTCGTCGCTGATGTTCTTGGCCACCGGGCCGGTCAGCTCGCCGTCCTCCTTGACCAGCAGGTAGGCCAGGCCACGGGCGCCGCGCTGCTTGGCCCACTCCTGCCAGGCGTCGAGCTGCTTGCGCGGCTGCGAGGCCCCTCCGGGCATGACGACCGCGCCGACGTACGGCGCCTGGAACACCCGGAACGGGGTGTCGGCGAAGAAGTCGGTGCACTCGACGAGCTCGCCGGGGCACCTCAGGTCGGGCTTGTCGCTGCCGTAGCGGCGCATCGCCTCGGCGTAGGTCATCCGCGGGATCGGCGTGCTGATCTCGTGGCCTATGAGGCGCCACAGCGCGACCAGGATCTCCTCGGCGAGCTCGAGCACGTCGTCCTGGTCGACGAACGACATCTCGACGTCGAGCTGGGTGAACTCCGGCTGCCGGTCGGCGCGGAAGTCCTCGTCGCGGTAGCAGCGTGCGATCTGGTAGTAGCGCTCCATCCCACCGACCATCAGGAGCTGCTTGAACAGCTGCGGGCTCTGCGGCAGTGCGTACCAGCTGCCAGGTCGCAGCCGCGCCGGCACCAGGAAGTCGCGAGCGCCCTCGGGGGTGGACCGGGTCAGCGTGGGCGTCTCGATCTCGACGAAGTCGCGCTCGTGGAGCACCGCCCGCGCAGCGTGGTTGACCTTGCTGCGCAGGCGGATGGCGGCCGCCGGGCCGGAGCGACGCAGGTCGAGGTATCGGTGCGCGAGGCGCACCTCCTCCCCCACCTCGACGTGGTCGTCGATGGGGAACGGCAGCGGCGCGCTCGGACCGAGGATCTCCACGTCGGTCGCGATGACCTCGATGTCGCCGGTGGGCAGGTTCGGGTTCTGGTTGCCCTCCGGGCGGGTGGAGATCTCGCCGGTCACGGCGATGCACGACTCGGCGCGCAGCTGGTGAGCGAGCGCCTCGTCGCGGACGACGACCTGGGCGACACCGCTGGCCTCGCGCAGGTCGAGGAAGGCGACACCGCCGTGGTCGCGGCGGCGGGCGACCCACCCGGCGAGGGTGACGGTCTGGCCGACGTGCTCGGCGCGCAGGGCGCCGGCGTCATGGGTGCGGATCAACGGGATTCTCCTTCGGGAGACGAAGCATGGCTGGAGACGACGTGGGGGCGGAGGTCCTGGGCCGGGGGGGCCCAGGTGCCGGGATCGGCCTCGACCTGGTCGCCGCTGCGGATGTCCTTGACCTGGTGGGTGGCACCGGGCCCGTCGGCGTCGGCCACCGGAGCGGCCGGGAACCACACGAACGGGATGCCGCGACGCTCGGCGTACCGGATCTGCTTGCCGAAGCGCTGCGCGGAGGCTGCGACCTCGGTCGGGATGCCGCGCGAGCGCAGCGCGGTCGCGACCGCGTCGGAGGCCTCGCGGGCGTCCTCGTCGGCGAGCGCCACCAGCACCGCGGAGGGCACCGTGCGGCTGCCGGTCACCTCACCACGGGCGAGCAGCGGCACCAGCACCCGGCTGACGCCGAGCGAGATGCCCACCCCCGGGTACGTCGTGCGCCCGTCGTCGGCGAGGGCGTCGTACCGGCCGCCGGAGCAGATGGACCCCAGGCCCTCGCTGCCCTCGAGGCGGGTCTCGAAGACGGTGCCGGTGTAGTAGTCGAGGCCGCGGGCGATCGATAGGTCGGCGACGACCTGGACGCGCTCGGAGACCAGCGGCGCGCAGCCGCGGACCACCGCGGCCAGCTCGGTCAGACCCTCCTCGAGCAGCGGGTGCTCCACGCCGAGGGCGCGCACGCGCGCGACGAAGAGGTCGTCGGCGGTGGCGATCGCGGCGAGCGCCAGCGCCTGGTCGGCCTGCTGCTCGCTGGCTCCCGCCTCGGCCACGAGCAGGCGGTGCACCTCCGCGGCAGGCAGCTTGTCGAGCTTGTCGACCAGGCGCATCACCTCGTCGCTGTCGGCCACCCCGATGCCGGCGTAGAAGCCCTGGATCAGCTTGCGGTTGTTGACCTGGACGCCGGAAGGGCGGCAGCACGGCGAGGCGCGGTCAGCGCCTCGACCATGACCCGGGCGACCTCGACGTCGTGGTGGGTCGGCAGCGTGTCGCGACCGATGATGTCGATGTCGGCCTGGGTGAACTCGCGGTAGCGGCCCTCCTGCGGACGCTCGCCGCGCCACACCTTCTGGATCTGGAAGCGCCGGAAGGGGAACTCCAGCTTGCCCGCGTTCTCCAGGACGTAGCGCGCGAACGGCACGGTCAGGTCGAAGTGCAGACCGATGCCGGAGTCGTTGCGCCGCGTCTGCGTCCTGGAGGCGGCGCAGGACGTAGACCTCCTTGGAGGTGTCGCCCTTGCGCAGCAGCTGGTCCATCGGCTCGACCGCGCGGGTCTCGATCCCCGCGAAGCCGTGCAGCTCGAAGGTGCGACGCAGCGTGTCGATGACGTGCTGCTCGACCACACGCTGCTCGGGCAGCAGCTCGGGGAACCCGCTGAGCGGGGTCGGGCTCCTGGCCATCACAGACCCCGGGACGGCGGCGGGGTGGGCGCGCCGGCTCGTCGGCGTCGCGCTGGAGCTCGAGCAGGAACGGGTTGGTGGCGCGCTCCTGGCCGATGCTGGTCTGCTCGCCGTGGCCCGGCAGCACGGCGATGTCGTCGGGCAGCGACAGCACCTTCTCGGTCAGCGAGCGCAGCATCACGGCGTGGTCGCCGCCGGGCAGGTCGGTGCGGCCGATGGACCCGGCGAAGAGCAGGTCCCCGGCGAACATGACCTGGCTGACCTCGCCAGGTGCGGCGTCGTACGGCGTGCGGAAGGTGATCGAGCCCGGGGTGTGCCCGGGCGTGTGGTCGACCCGGAAGGTCAGCCCGGCCAGCTCGAGGTCGGCGCCGTCGCCGATCTCGGTGACCGCGTCCGGCTCGGCGAACTCGTACTTCCCGCCCAGCAGCATCCCGGCCGTCTCCGGCGACATGCCGGCCATCGGGTCGGAGAGCAGGTGCCGGTCGGCCGGGTGGATGTACGCCGTCGCGTCGTAGCTGCCCGCGACCGGGGCGACGCACCACATGTGGTCGACGTGACCGTGGGTGACGAGCACCGCGACCGGCTTCAGCCCGTGCTCGCGCACGACCTCGTCCACCCCCGACGCGGCGTCCTTGCCCGGGTCGACGACGACGCACTCGGACCCGGACCCGGTGGCCACGACGTAGCAGTTGGTCCCCCACGGGCCGGCGGGGAATCCGGCGATCAACACGGTCGGGCTCTCCTCGGGGGGCTGGGGCTGCTGGACCCGGCGAAGCCTACCGAGGGCGGGGGCCTGGCGAAGAATCCGTTTCCCACCGCTCCGGGGCGGCTTCGCCTCAACGACTACCATGACCACGCAGCGCCGCTGAGGGTCCCGTGCCCCGTGGCGCGACGTGCGCAAACCGACACGCGCCGGCAGTATGTCGGCGCCGACACGAGGTGACCCTCCGTGAACCCCACCCCGGCCCCGACCCCCTCCGAGCAGACGCCCCCCGAGCAGACTCCCGAGACTCGCCAGCAGGCGCCCGAGGAGCAGCGACCCCCCGCTCCCTCGGAGGACACCGAGGCGGTCGCAGCCGAACCCGCTGTGGTCGAGGCGGAGCCGGTTGCTGAGCCCGCCGCTGGGCCGGCACCGGCCCCCGCATCCGCCGCTCCGGTCCCCCGCCCCCCGGGCCCCCGTCCGGGCCCGCGTCCCGCGCCGCCGAGGCGACCCGCCAGGGCAGCCACGGCAGCCGCGCCCGTCGTACCGGCGCCAGCGGTGGAGCCCAGCGACGCCGCCACCTGGGGCCGTGTGGACGCCGACGGTGCCGTCTTCGTGCGGACCGCTGACGGGGAGCGCCAGGTCGGGCAGTGGCCCGACGGCGAGCCGGCGGAGGTGCTGGCCCACTTCGCCCGCAAGTACGACGCCCTGGCCTTCGAGGTGGGCCTGCTGGAGCAGCGGGTGAAGGCCGGCACGGCCTCGCCCGAGGACGCCGGGGCCGGGTTGAAGCAGATCCGTGCGGCGGTCGACGAGGCGCAGGTCGTCGGCGACATCGACGCCCTCGAGGCGCGCGTGGCGGCGCTCGAGACCCTGATCAAGCAGCAGCGCGAGCACAAGCGTGCCGAGCGCGCCGAGCGGGTCGCCGCCGCCCGGGTGCGCAAGGAGGAGCTCGTCACCGAGGCCGAGACGCTGGCCGCGGGCGAGAACTGGCGCTCCGGCGCCGACCGGCTCCGCGCGCTGCTGGACGAGTGGAAGTCGCTGCCCCGCCTCGACAAGGCCGCCGACGACGCCCTGTGGCGGCGCTTCTCATCGGCGCGCACGACCTACACGCGGCACCGCAAGGCCCACTTCGCCGAGCTCGACGAGAAGCGCGAGGGAGCGCGGGGCGTCAAGGAGCGTCTCGTGACCGAGGCGGAGAAGCTCTCGGGGTCGACCGAGTGGGGTCCCACCGCCGGTGCCTACCGCGAGCTGATGCGGCGCTGGAAGGCCGCCGGTCCGGCTCCACGTGACGTCGAGGAGGACCTGTGGCGACGCTTCCGCGGCGCCCAGGACACCTTCTTCGGGGCGCGCGACGCGGCCAGTGCCGCCACGGACGCGGAGTTCGCCGCCAACGCCACGGTGAAGGAGGCCATCCTGGTCAGGGCCGAGGCCCTCGTCCCGGTGAAGGACCTGACGGCGACGAAGTCGACGTTCCGCGACCTCGCCGACCAGTGGGATGCCGCCGGCAAGGTCCCGCGCGAGCGCATGAAGGACCTCGAGGGCCGGATGCGTGCGGTGGAGAAGGCGATCCGCGACATCGAGGACCAGGCGTGGCAGCGCTCCAACCCGGAGGCCCGCGCCCGGGCCGCTGACACCGTCGCCCAGCTCGAGGCGTCGTTGGCGGACCTGGAGGCGAAGCGCGCGAAGGCGGAAGCGGCCGGCAACGACCGCAAGGCCGCCGAGCACGCAGCCGCCATCGAGGCCCGCTCCGCCTGGCTCGCCGAGGCCCAGCGCGCCCTCACCGACTTCTCCTGACCCGCCCCTGCTCGCGAGACGTCAGTCGTGCAGGCGCACAGGTGGCGTCTCGCGCCCGCACACACGGCGTTGTGCGGAGGAGAGAAGGGGTGGGGTCAGGAGGTGACGCGGTAGGCGTCGAAGACGCCCTCGACCTGGCGTACGGCGCGCAGGACGTGGCCGAGGTGCTTGGGGTCGCCCATCTCGAAGGTGAACCTGCTCTTGGCGATCCGGTCGCGGCCGGTGTTGAGCGAGGCGGCCAGGATGTTGACGTGGGTGTCGGACAGAGCCTTGGTGATGTCGGACAGCAGGCGCGCCCGGTCCAGCGCCTCGACCTGGATGTTGACCAGGAACATCGAGCGCTCGGTCGGCGCCCACTCGACCTCGACGATCCGCTCGGACTGCTCGCGCAGGGAGTCGGCGTTGGTGCAGTCACGCCGGTGGACCGAGACACCGGCGCCGCGGGTCACGAAGCCCATGATGTCGTCGCCCGGCACCGGCGTGCAGCACCTGGCGAGCTTGACCCACACGTCGGCGTCGCCACGCACGATGACCCCGGCGTCGCCCGGTGAGGGACGCCGACCGGCACGCCGGCCGGTGATCTGCACGGCCTCGGCCAGGTCCTCGGTCGCGCCGTCCTCCCCGCCGAAGAGGTCCATGACGCGGCGTACGACGGTCTGCGCGCCCAGGTGCCCCTCGCCGACCGAGGCGTACAGCGCCGACACGTCGGCCAACCGCATCTCGGAGGCCACCGTGGTCAGCGTCTCGTGGGTCATCACGCGCTTGAGGGGCAGGCCCTCCTTGCGCATGAGTCGGGCGATCTGGTCCTTGCCCTTGTCGACCGCCTCCTCGCGCCGCTCCTTGGTGAACCACTGGCGGATCTTCGTGCGGGCGCGTTGCGAGCGGACGAACGTCAGCCAGTCGCGGCTCGGCCCGGCCGACTGCGCCTTGGAGGTGAAGACCTCGACCACGTCTCCGTTGTCGAGCGTGGACTCCAGCGGCACCAGTCGGCCGTTGACCCGGGCGCCGATGGTGCGGTGACCGACCTCGGTGTGGATGGCGTAGGCGAAGTCCACCGGCGTCGCGCTGGCCGGCAGGGCGATGACGTCGCCGGCCGGGGTGAAGACGTAGACCTCGGAGGAGTTGATCTCGAAGCGCAGCGACTCGAGGAACTCGCCCGGGTCCTCGGTGTCCTGCTGCCAGTCGAGCAGCTGGCGCACCCAGGCCATCTCGGCGGTGCCGCCGTCCGCCGCCTTGCGGTCGGTGTCGACCCCGGCCCGCATGTTCTCCTTGTACTTCCAGTGCGCCGCGATGCCGTACTCCGCGCGGCGGTGCATGGCGTAGGTGCGGATCTGCAGCTCGACCGGCTTGCCCTCGAGCCCGATCACGGTGGTGTGCAGCGACTGGTACATGTTGAACTTCGGCATCGCGACGAAGTCCTTGAACCGCCCCGGCACCGGGTTCCACCGCGAGTGGATCGCCCCCAGTGCGGCGTAGCAGTCGCGGTCGTCCTCCACCAGGATGCGGATCCCGATGAGGTCGTAGATGTCGGAGAACTCGCGGCCCCGCACGATCATCTTCTGGTAGATCGAGTAGTAGTGCTTCGGGCCGGCCGCGGACGCTCGCCTTGATCCGCGAGGAGGCCAGGTCACGCTCGACCTGTGCGATGACGCGCGCCAGGTAGCTGTCGCGCGAGGGGGCCCGCTCGGCCACCAGCCGCACGATCTCGTCGTACATCTTGGGGTGCAGCGTGCCGAAGGCGAGGTCCTCCAGCTCCCACTTCAGCGTGTTCATGCCGAGCCGGTGGGCCAGCGGAGCGAAGATCTCGAGCGTCTCGCGGGCCTTGCGCTCCTGCGTCGACTGCTTGAGGTAGCGCAGCGTGCGCATGTTGTGCAGACGGTCCGCGAGCTTGATCACCAGCACCCGGATGTCGCGCGACATCGCCACGATCATCTTGCGGATGGTCTCGGCCTCGGCGCTCTCGCCGTACTTCACCTTGTCGAGCTTGGTGACGCCGTCGACGAGCAGCGCCACCTCCTCGCCGAACTCGCGGGCCACGTCGCCGAGCGTGTACGGCGTGTCCTCGACCGTGTCGTGGAGCAGCGCCGCAACCAGCGTCGGCTCGGTCATGCCGAGCTCGGCGAGGATCGTCGTCACGGCCAGCGGGTGGGTGATGTAGGGCTCGCCGCTCTTGCGCTTCTGCGTGGCGTGCAGGCGCTGCGCCGTCAGGTAGGCCCGCTCCAGCAGCGCCAGGTCGGCCTTGGGGTGGTTGGCCTTGACGACGCGGAACAGCGGCTCGAGGACCGGGTTGGTGGCCTGGCCCTTGGTGCCGATGCGCGCGAGACGCGCCCGCATCCCACCGGCGCCCGTGATGGGTCCCCCGGACGGAGGAGTCTCGGCGCTCGGGCGCTCGCTCGACGGGGCTTGCCCGGTCGCAGGGGCAGGATCGGTCGCGGGCGTGACGACGTCAGCGGTGTCGGTGGACACCGGTGCTGCTGACCCGTCGTCCGGCACGCGTCACTCCCCTCGGCGGTGGTTCCCGCCAGTCTATGCGCGCCCGGCTTCAGACGGTGTGGAGCACGGTCAGCGGGGCACCGCCGAGCTGCTCGCGCCCGGGCAGGAACGACAGCTCCATCAGCACGGCGACGCCGGCGACCTCGCCTCCGCAGCGCTCGACCAGCGCGCGGGTGGCGGCTACCGTGCCACCGGTCGCGAGGACGTCGTCGACGAGCAGGACCCGCTCGCCGGGGGCGATGGCATCCTGGTGCACCTCGAGGGTCTCCTCGCCGTACTCGAGGGAGTAGGACACCTCGTGGGTCGCGCCGGGCAGCTTGCCGGCCTTGCGGACGGGCACGAAGCCGACTCCGAGCTCGAGCGCGACCGGCGCGGCGAAGATGAAGCCCCTCGCCTCCATGCCGACGACCTTGCTGACGGTCGTCGCTGCCGTCCGCGTCGCGCCCGGCCGCGGCCAGGGCGCGCACGACGGAGGAGAATCCCGTCGTGGTCGGCCAGCAACGGCGTGATGTCCTTGAAGACGATTCCCGGTCTCGGGAAGTCCGCGATGTCGCGGACAAGCCGCTCGACGTGGGCCGCGTCGTCGCTCACCGGCGACCTCGCCGGGAGCGAGGCTTGCGGGTCGGCTGCGGTCGGCCCGCAGCCGTCGAGCCCGACACCGGCCGGCCGGTGCCCGGCCGCTCCCCGGCCGAGACCCGCCCAGGGGCGCCGGGAGCGACGGAGCGGTTGCCGCCCTCGCTCGTCGGTCGGACCGGGGCCTGGCCGGCCGGTGCGCCGCGGACCGGCGCCGGGTCGTCCGGGTCGTCGGCCAAGGCCATGTCCTCGCGGAACGCCGGCACGGCGGCGTACGGGTCGACCGGACGACGGGTGCGGTGGCTGCGCGCCCGCTGGTCGCCCGCCTTGACGCCACGCTCCCGCTCCTTGAGCTGCACCAGGAGCGGGGTGGCGATGAAGATCGAGGAGTAGGCGCCGGCCGCCATGCCGACGAACAGCGACAGCGCCAGGTCCTTGAGTGCGCCGGAGCCGAGGGTGAAGACACCGACGTAGAGCAGGGCACCGACCGGCAGCAGCGCGACGATCGAGGTGTTGATGGACCGGACCAGCGTCTGGTTGACGGCGAGGTTGGCCGCCTCGGCGTAGGTCTGGTGGGTGCGCCCCAGGTTCTTCGTGTTCTCCCGGACCTTGTCGAAGACGACGACGGTGTCGTAGAGCGAGAACCCGAGGATCGTCAGGATGCCCGTCACGGTGGCAGGCGTGACCTCGAAGCCCGACAGTGCGTAGACGCCGACGGTGATGACCAGGTCGTGCGCGAGCGCCACGATCGCCGCCACCGACATCTTCCACTCGCGGAAGTAGGCCCAGATCAGCAGCACGACCAGGACCAGGAAGACGACCAGGCCGGTGAGGGCACGGTCGGCCACCTGCTGGCCCCACGACGGCCCGATCTGCGAGGAGCTGAGGTCCTCGACGCCGTCGACGGCCCGGATCGCCTCGTCGACGGTCGCCGACTCGTCGGTGGTCAGTGGCTCGGTCTGGACGCGGATCAGGTCGCCGTTGGTTCCTGACGTGTTGACGATCGGTGAGGAGGCGTCGGCGATCTCGGTCGCGACCACGGCATCGCGCACCGCGGTCACAGCGCCGTCGTCGGCCTGCCCGGAGGCGAAGGAGACGCGGTACTCCACGCCCCCCTCGAACTCGATGCCGAGGTTGAGCTGCTTGAAGAACAGGCCGAACATCGCCACCAGGACGATGAGGCCCGAGACGCCGTACCAGAGCCACTTGCGGCCGACGAAGTCGATCGAGACGCGGCCGTCGTACAGCGACTGACCGAGACGGGCGAGGCGGCTCATCGTGCCCCCACTCTGTGGACGGGGCGGGCACCGATCCGCTCGATCCCGGCCTGCTCGGCCGAGAACCCGGACATCTTGTGGCCGGTCGAGAAGAAGCGGAAGCGGGCCAGCCAGGTGGTCATGGGCTTGGTGAAGAGGAAGAACACCACGAGGTCGATGACCGTGCTGATGCCCAGCGCGAAGGCGAAGCCCTTCACCACGCCGATGGCGAAGATGTAGAGCACCACGGCGGCCAGCAGCGACACCGCGTCAGCGGCGACACACGTGGCGCGGGCCCGGACCCAGCCGGCCTCCACCGCCACGCGGACCGACTTGCCGTCGCGCAGCTCGTCACGTATTCGCTCGAAGTAGACGATGAACGAGTCCGCGGTGATACCCACCGCCACGATCAGCCCGGCGATGCCGGGCAGCGTCAGGGTGAAGCCCGCGGTCTCGGACAGGAAGATGACCGCGGCGTAGGTCAGCGCACCGGCGATGCCCAGCGAGGCGACCACCACGACGCCGAGGCCGCGGTAGTAGACCAAGCAGTAGAGCAGGACGAGTGCGAGTCCGATGCCGCCCGCCATGAGCCCGGCGGAGAGCTGGTCCTGGGCCAGGGTCGGCCCCTCCTCGGAGACGACCGAGTCCTCGAACTCGAGCGGCAGCGCGCCGTACTTCAGGCTGTTGGCCAGCGACTGCGCCGAGGCCTGGTCGAAGTCGCCGCTGATCTGGGCGTTGCCGTCGACGATGGCGCTGGTGACGCGGGGTGCGCTGAGCACCTCGCCGTCGAGCACGATCGCGAAGCTTTCGTCGGTGCCGACCAGGGCCCGCGTGACGTCGGCGAAGACGTCGGTGGCGGTGCCGTCGAAGTCGAGGTTGACGACGTACTGCACGTCGTTGGGAGGGATGCCGGAGCTGGCGTCGCTCAGCTGGGTGCCCTCGATGACGGCCGGCGTCAGGAGGTACTTCACCTCGCCCGCCTCGTCGCAGGCGATCAGTGGCTTGCTCGGGTTGTCCACCACCTCGTCGTCGCAGGTGGCCTGCTGGAACTGCTGCGACGACTCGGCGTCGGGCGAGCGGACCCAGGCCAGGAGCTCCTCGAGGGTGGAGTCGCCGTCGGGGAGCGGGGCGGGCTCCGGGGCCGCAGGCGCCTGGGTGCCGTCGCCGGCTCCCCCACCGGTCGCTCCACCGGTCGCTCCACCGGCGCCGTCACCGGCGCCGTCACCGGCGCTGGAACCGTCTCCGCCACCGGCTCCGGAACCGTCTCCGCCACCGTTGCCGTCGTTGGTGCCGCTCAGGCTCGCCAGCCCCTGCGACAGCGCGCGACCCGCGGGCGAGGACTCCTCGCTCGGGCCGGCGGACTCGTCGGGAGCAACCGTGTCGTCCGTCCCGGCGCCGCTACCGGCACCGGGCTTGCCGGCCTTGCCGGCATTGCCGCCCTTGCCGCCCTTGCCGCCACCACCGGCACTCTCCGAGGGCGATGGCGAGGGCGTCGGCTGGGCCGGCGGAGCCACCGGGGCGGCCCCGGCGACCAGCCGGAAGCGCAGCTGGGCGGTCTGCTGGACCGTGTCGACGAGGTCCTTGCGGTTCTGCCCGGGGATCTCGACGATGATCGTGTCGCCCCCCTGGGTGGCGACCTCCGACTCCGCGACGCCCTGGCCGTTGACCCGGCTGTCGATGATCGTGGCGGCCTCCTCGAGCTTCTCGGGAGTGATCGCCTCACCGGTCGAGGTGCTCGCGCTCAGCGTGATGCGGGTGCCACCCTGAAGGTCGAGGCCCAGCTTGGGGGCCCACACGCCGTTGAGAGCCAGTCCGCCGTACATGGCGATGACGACCAGGGCGAAGACGATCAGCGTGCGTCCGGGTCGGGACGCGTTGTTCGCCATGCTGCTCCTCGCAGATTCGGTTCGTTCGGGGCGCGGCGCGGCCGCGCGGGTCAGGAGGTGGTGGGGCGGTGCGGTTCGGGCCCGTCGGGTCCGCCGTCCACACCACGGTCGTACGCCGTGCCATCGTCGTAGGCCGTGTCGTGGTCGCTGACCTCGTCGTGATCGGGCACGTCCGTCGTGACGACCGGGTCGAGGAGCGTGCGCACGACCGCCTGACGAGCCACGGTCAGGTGGGCGCCCGGGGAGATCTCGAGCTTGAGGAACTCCGAGCCGGCCTCCCGCACGTGTCCGACGATGCCGGCGCTGAGCAACACCTGGTCACCGATGACGACCTCGCCCTGAGAGCGCGCCAGCTCCTGCTGTCGCTTGCGCTGGGGCCGGATGAGCAGCAGCCAGAAAGCGAGGAAGATGAGCACGAAGGGGAGCAGCTGCTCCAGTCCGTTCACGCGCTGCACCTCTCTCGTCGGGACCCGGGACCAGCCGCGGGCCGAGCTTCTGATCTGGGCCGGCGCCCCGCCTCGGCCCCGGAGGGACCCGTCGGACGGCACGGCACAGGGACCGGGGGTCGGCCGGTCAACGGCCGAGTGTAGCCCCCACCACCGCCAGAACCGATTCGCCCACGTCGGTCCGCGCGCCCCGTTCTGGGCTGGCGACTTTCAGCGGACCCTCGGTCCCCGGGGGGCCGCCCGGCCTCACGTCGGTAACGACCTCTGAAGACCAGCCCCACGTCGTTACCGACCTCCGACGACCGGCCCCACGTCGGTAACGACCTGAGGACTGTCCACCGGCCCGATCCACCGGCCTCACGTCGTTACCGACCTCCGACGACCGGCCCCACGTCGGTACCGACCTCTGACGGCCGGCCCCACGTCGTTGCCGACCCCTGACGACCGGCCCCACGTCGTTACCGACCCCTGACGACCGGCCTCAGGAGTCGAAGAGGGTCTCGGGCCCGGGGTCGTCGACTGCCGACACCGGAGGCGACATCGTGCCGGGCGAACCGATGAGGCCGGCCGGAGGCCGCAGCCCGAGGTGCTCCCAGCCGGCCGCGGTGGCGACGCGGCCGCGCGGGGTCCGCGCGAGCAGCCCGAGCCGGACCAGGAAGGGCTCGGCAACCTCCTCGACCGTCTCCCGCTCCTCCCCCACGGCCACGGCAAGCGTGCTCAACCCGACAGGCCCGCCGCCGAAGCGGCGGCACAGCGCGTCGAGCACCCCCCGGTCGAGCCGGTCGAGGCCGCTGGCGTCGACCTCGTAGAGGTCGAGGGCGCGGTGCGCCACCTCCAGCGAGCAGACCCCGTCGGCCCGGACCTGGGCGTAGTCGCGGACCCGGCGCAGCAGCCGGTTGGCGATGCGCGGCGTGCCCCGGCTGCGGCTCGCGATCTCGGCCGCGCCCTCGTCGGTCAGCGAGGCGTCGAGCAGCCGCGCGCTGCGACGCACGATCAGGTCGAGCTCGTGCGGCTCGTAGAAGTCCAGGTGGGCGGTGAAGCCGAACCGGTCGCGCAGCGGTCCCGGCAGCAGGCCGGCCCGGGTGGTGGCGCCGACGAGGGTGAACGGAGGCAGCTCCAACGGGATCGCGGTGGCGCCGGGGCCCTTGCCGACCACGACGTCGACCCGGAAGTCCTCCATGGCCAGGTAGAGCATCTCCTCGGCGGGGCGGGCCATCCGGTGGATCTCGTCGACGAACAGCACGTCGCCCTCGTTGAGCCCCGAGAGGATCGCAGCCAGGTCACCCGCATGGGTGATGGCTGGGCCGCTGGTCAGCCGCAGCGGCGCGCCGACCTCGGCAGCGATGATCATCGCCATCGTGGTCTTGCCCAGCCCCGGCGGCCCGCTGAGCAGTACGTGATCGGGCGCCCGTCCCCGGCCGAGTGCGGCGTGGAGCACCAGCGCCAGCTGCTCGCGCACCCGCTCCTGGCCGATCAGCTCGTCGAGCGTGCGCGGTCGCAGAGCGGCCTCGACCACCCGGTCCTCGAGATCGGCCTGAGAGTCGACCAGCGCCCGGCTCTCGACGTAGGCGATCTCCGCGGCGCTCAGCTCGACCTGGGTCGACCTCGGGCTCGACCTCGGGCTCGACCTCGGGCTCGACCTCGGGGTCCATCTCAGCGCCCGCTCATCGCGCGCAGCGCCATCCGCAGCACGGTGGCGACGTCCGGCACGTCGTCCTCGTCGGGCACGGCGAGCGCGATGCCCTTGTCGGCCTCCTTGCTCGACCACCCCAGGCCCACGAGCGCCTCGCGCACCTGGACCCGCCACGTCGGCTCGGCGTCGGCCGCCAGCACGGGGGTGGCGGTCGTCGCCCCGGACGTGGGAGGGCCGATGCGGTCCTTGAGCTCGAGGATGATGCGCTGGGCGCCCTTCTGGCCGATGCCCGGCACCCGGGTCAGGGTGCGCACGTCCTCACCGAGGACGGCGCGGCGCAGGTCGTCGGGCGAGAGCACGGCGAGCATCGCCTGCGCCAGCTTGGGCCCGACCCCGCTGGCGGTCTGCAGCATCACGAACAACGACTTCTCGTCCTCGTCGAGGAAGCCGAACAGCGTCAGCGAGTCCTCGCGGACGACCAGGCTGGCCGGCAGCGTGGCGGTGGCCCCGCCGCGCAACGTGGCGAGCGTGCCGGGGTTGCACAGCAGCTCGATGCCCACGCCGTTGACGTCGAGGACGGCGGAGCTGAGCCCCACCTGGGCCACCCGGCCCCGGACGAAAGCGATCACGAGCCGCTCCCGGCGAGACCCGCCGTGTGACGGCGTACGGCGGTCTGGAACCGGGCCTGGGCGCCACCGCGCCAGACGTGGCAGATGGCCAGCCCGAGCGCGTCGGCTGCGTCGGCCGGGGTCGGCTTGCGGGGCAGCCGGAGCAACCGGGTGACCATCGCCCCGACCTGCTGCTTGTCGGCGCGTCCGCTGCCGGTGACGGCGGCCTTCATCTCGCTGGGGGTGTACGTCGCCACCGGGATGCCCCGTCGCGCTGCGGCGACGAGGGCCAGCCCACTGACCTGCGCGGTGCCCATGACCGTGCGGACGTTGTGCTGGCTGAAGACCCGCTCCACCGCGACGGCGTCGGGGGTGTGCCGGTCCAGCCACGCCCCGATCTGCTGATCGATGAGCAGCAGCCGGTCGGCCAGCGGCGCGTCCGACGAGCTCGTGAGCACGCCCACGTCGACCAGCGACAGGGGTCGACCGACGTCGCCGGTGACCACACCGACGCCGCAGCGCGTGAGGCCGGGGTCGATCCCGAGCACGAGCATGGGCTACCTTTCGTCCGAACACATGTTCGGACCCACGCTAGCCCAGCGTCTCCCGCCCGCTGCCGAGCGACGCGCCGGGCGTCCGCGGCGAAGCGGGTCTCAGGCGTCGATCCCAGGCCTCGGTCTCAGGCGTCGAGGGAGGCCATGACCTCGTCGGGGATGTCGACGTTGGCGAAGACGTTCTGCACGTCGTCGAGGTCCTCGAGCGCCTCGACGAGGCGCATCACCTTGCCGGCTCCCTCGGCGTCGACGGTGACCTCCATCGAGGGCACGAACTGCGCTTCGGCGGAGTCGTAGTCGAGCCCCGCCTGCTGCAGCGCCGAGCGTACGGCGACCAGGTCGGTGGCCTCGCTGAGCACCTCGAAGGACTCCCCGAGGTCGTTGACGTCCTCGGCGCCGGCGTCGAGGGTGGCCTCGAGGACGTCGTCCTCGCTGACCTCGCGGTCCTCCTGGTGCTTGGGAAGCACCACGACGCCCTTGCGGTGGAAGAGGTAGGCGACGGAGCCGGGGTCGGCCAGCGAGCCGCCGTTGCGCGTGGCCGCAGTGCGGACCTCCATCGCGGCCCGGTTCTTGTTGTCGGTCAGGCACTCGATGAGGATCGCCACGCCCCCGGGGCCGTAGCCCTCGTACATGATCGTGGTGTAGTCGGCCCCGCCGGCCTCGGCACCCGAGCCGCGCTTGACGGCGCGGTCGATGTTGTCGTTGGGGACCGACGACTTCTTGGCCTTCTGGATGGCGTCGTAGAGCGTCGGGTTGCCGGAGATGTCACCGCCGCCCATGCGCGCGGCCACCTCGATGTTCTTGATGAGCTTGGCGAACATCTTGCCGCGACGGGCGTCGACGACGGCCTTCTTGTGCTTCGTGGTCGCCCACTTGGAGTGGCCTGACATGGGGTCCCTCTCATCTCCTGCGTCGACGTTCGTGGTGCGGCGGTTCGTGGTGCGGAGGAGGCCGGCGCGACGGGTCCACCCTCAGGATCGGGAGGTCTCGCGCACGACGTCGACGAAGAACGCGTGCACGCGCGGGTCGCCGGTGACCTCGGGGTGGAACGACGTGGCGACCAGGTGCGCCTGTCGGACCGCGACGATCCTACCTGTGGCCGGTCCGGTGGCCACGGTGCCGACGACCTCGACGTCGGGTCCGACCTTCTCCACCCACGGCGCGCGGATGAAGAGCGCGTGGAAGGGCCGGTCGAGAGCACCCAGGTGCTCGAGGTGGAGGTCGGCCTCGAACGAGTCGACCTGGCGGCCGAAGGCGTTGCGGCGCACGACCACGTCGAGCCCGCCGATGGTCTCCTGGTCGGCGGTGCCGCCCTCGATGCGGTCGGCGAGCATGATCATCCCGGCGCAGGTGCCGAACATCGGCAGGCCCTCGCGCGACGCCTCCCGCAGCGGGTCGAGCAGGTCGAAGACGCGGGCGAGCTTCGACATCGTCGTCGACTCCCCACCGGGCAGGATCAGCCCGTCGACCTCGGTGAGCTCGCGGGCACGGCGTACCGGCACGCCCTGCGCGCCGACCGCAGCGAGCATCGCGACGTGCTCGCGCACGTCGCCCTGCAGCGCGAGCACCCCGATGCGGGGCACCGCAGGATCGGGAGCGGAGGTGGGAGCCGTGGCGCCCGTGGTCACCAGCCGCGCTCGGACGAGCCGGTGCGGCTCGGGGATCTCGTCGACGTTGAGGCCGACCATCGCCTCGCCCAGCCCGCGGGACACCTTCGCGACGACGTCGGGGTCGTCGTAGAAGGTGGTGGCCTTGACGATCGCCTCGGCGCGCTGCACCGGGTTGCCGGACTTGAAGATGCCCGAGCCCACGAAGACGCCCTCGGCGCCGAGCTGCATCATCATCGCGGCGTCGGCCGGGGTGGCGATGCCGCCCGCGGTGAACAGCACGACGGGCAGCTTGCCGGTCTCGGCGACCTCGCGGACCAGCGGGTACGGCGCCTGGAGCTCCTTGGCCGCGACGTAGAGCTCGTCGGCGGGCAGCGAGGAGAGGCGGCGCAGCTCGGCGCGGATCGTGCGCATGTGCGTGACGGCGTTGGAGACGTCGCCGGTGCCGGCCTCGCCCTTGGAGCGGATCATGGCTGCACCCTCGGAGATGCGACGCAGCGCCTCACCGAGGTTCGTGGCGCCACACACGAAGGGCGCGGTGAACTGCCACTTGTCGATGTGGTTGGCGTAGTCGGCCGGGCTCAGCACCTCGGACTCGTCGATGTAGTCGACGCCCAGGCTCTGCAGGACCTGCGCCTCCGCGAAGTGGCCGATCCGGGCCTTGGCCATCACCGGGATCGACACGGTCTCGATGATGCTGTCGATCATGTCGGGGTCGCTCATGCGCGACACCCCGCCCTGGGCCCGGATGTCGGCGGGGACCCGCTCGAGGGCCATCACGGCCACGGCGCCGGCGTCCTCGGCGATCTTCGCCTGCTCGGCGGTCACGACGTCCATGATGACGCCGCCCTTGAGCATCTCGGCCATGCCGCGCTTGACGCCGTCGGTGCCGGTGAGGCGGTTCTCGTGCGGGACGTTCTCGGTCTGCTGGGGGGAGGTCTGCGGTGCGTTCACGTCTTCAGGTTACGTCCCCGACGGTGCCGGAGACCAACCGAGACGGGGTCCTCGGCGCCCGTCACGACCGCCACTCGCGTCGGCGTACACCTCGAGCACCTGCGGCACGACCACGGACCAGTCGAAACAGGCGTACGCCGCCTCGCGGCCGGCCCGGGCGAGCCGCTCGCTGAGAGCGAGGTCACCCAGCATCGTGCACACCCCGGCGGCCAGCGCGGCAGCGTCCTCCGGAGGCACCAGCAGACCTCGACGGCCGTCGTCGAGCACGGCGCGGAAGGCGACGAGGTCGCTGGCCACCACCGGCAGCCCGGCCGCCATCGCCTCGGTCAGCACGATGCCGAAGCTCTCGCCCCCGGTGTTGGGCGCCACGAGCACCCGGGCCCGCGACAGGCGCTCGACCTTCTCCCCCTCGCTCAGGCGGCCGACCGCGTCGACGACGTCCTCGAGCGCGAGCCCCAACGGTTCGAGGCCGCGTCGCAGCGACGTGGCCACCTCGCGCGGCAGCCGGTCACCGCCGACCACGACGAGCCGGGTGCCGGGATGTCGGGCCACGATCTCCGGCAGCGCGGCGAGCAGGACCTGCAGACCTTTGCGGGGCTCGTCCGGGCGCCCCACGAAGACGAGGTCGCGCCGGTCGGCCAGCGGCGGGGCCGTGAGCGTGCGGTCGAGGTCGGCCACCGTCACGCCGTTGGGCACGGGGACCGCGTCGACCTGGTAGTAGCGCAGGAGCGTGCGGCGGGCCTCCTCGGAGACGACGATGTGCGCGTCGACGCGGGGCAGCACCTGGCGCAGGATGGTCGGTGCCGCCATCCGCAACGCCAGGGCGCGGTCCTGCGCGATGTGGTGGGTGGCCACCACCGGGACGGGCTCCTCGAGCAGTGCGCGAACGGCTGTGAAGGACGTGCTCGGGGCTGCGGGCTCGTGCACGTGGACGACGTCGAAACGGCCGTGCGCGAGCCAGGCGCGGACCTGCCGGCGCGCCCCCATGCCGCACCGGGGCGACCGATCCGTTGAACGGCAGCGGCTGCCCCTCCCCCACGACCGTCACGTGCGGCGGTCGGTCGCGACCGGGCTCGCCGGGGGCGAGCACCTCGACGTGGTGCCCGGCTGCTCGCAGACCGGCGGCCAGACCGGCGACGTGCTGCTGCACGCCGCCGAAGGTGTCGAGGGAGTAGGGGCACACCATCCCCACGCGCAGAGGCGTGCCCGTGGGCGTGGGGGTGGGCCCACGTGTGCTTCTGGCCGTGGGCCCGCTCGTCTGCCGCGGGCTCACAGAAGCTCGTCCCGGGGCTCCAGCTCGGGGAGGTCGTCGACGAAGACCCGCTGCATCATGTGCCAGTCGGTGGGGTCGGCGACCAGGGCGGCGGTGAACGCGTCGGCGACACCCTGGGTGGTCGCTGCGTCGACGCCCAGCGCGGCGACGTCGACCTCCGCGTGGAAGGTGATCTGCAGTCGGTCGCCGCGGTAGGCCGCGTGATGGGCACGAGGGCGGCGCCGGTCTCCAGCGCCAGGGCGCCGGACCCCGCGGCATCCGGGCCGCGTGGCCGCAGAGCGCGACGTCGACGGCGCTGCGGCTGAGGTCGCGGTCGGCCAGCAGCGGCGCGAACCCGCCGGCCCGCCGTGCGCGGCCAGTCGCAGCAGGGGCGGATCGCCGCCGGTCAGCGGCAGGATCGTGCATGCCGAGCGAGGACCGGAAGGCGACGAACTCGTCGTACAGGCGCTGCGGGCGCAGCCGCTCGGCGACCGTCATCAGCGGCGTCGCCGGTGGCGCAGGCCCAGGCGCCGGCCCAGTCCCAGTTGCCCTGGTGCGGCAGGGCGGCCACCACCCCCCGTCCCTCGGCGTACGGCGTGCGCAACCGCTCCTCGTGGACCGTGCTGACGCGCGCGACGAGGTCGTCGGTCGGCCACGACGGCAGCCGGAACGACTCGCACCAGTAGCGCAGGTAGGACTGCACCGCCTCGCGGGTCAGCTCGTCGAGGGCGTCACCGTCGAGCTCGGGCCGCGACCCGCGCCAGATTGGCCCGCAGGCGGCGCACCGAGGTGCCGTGCCGGGCGTGCATGCGGGCCGCGATCCGGTCGAAGAGCGCCCGGGCGTGGTGCTCGGAGAGCCGGCCGACGCTGCGCCAGCCGGCGACGTACGCAGCCGCGACCGCCTGCTCGGCGCCGGAGGCGCACGCCCGCTCCACGGTGGCCAGGACCGGGTGAGGCTCACGGGGTCAGGCCGTGGGCCTGCTGCCGGACCACGAGGATGCGCTGCACCACGGTGACGGTGCTGGCGATCGCGAGCACCGCGAGGGTGATCGGGATGAGCACGAGCGCGCCTGCCCCGACCCCGAGGACGTTGAGCAGGTCGGCGAGGCCGGTCATGACCAGGATCGCCACGAGACGGTCGGCGCGCTCGGCGATGCCGACCTTGGCCTGCATGCCCAGCGACTCGGCACGGGCGCGGGCGTAGGAGGTGACCGAGCCCATCGTCAGGCAGTAGATCGCCAGCGCGGCGAGCAGGTCGCTCTCGCCGGGGCCGACGTAGTACATGGCCAGGCCGCCGAAGATGGCGGCGTCGGCGACCCGGTCGAGGGTGGAGTCGAGGAACGCGCCCGAAGCTGCTGGTCCGGCCGGACTGACGCGCCATGGCGCCGTCGACAGGTCGGAGAAGACGAAGGCGGTGATGACCAGCACTCCGACGAGCAGCTGACCCTGCGGGAAGAAGATCACCGCACCGGCGCTGACGCCGAGGGTGCCGACCAGAGTGACGGCGTCGGGGCTGACCCCGGCTCGCAGCAGGCCCCGGACCACCGGGTCGAAGAGGCTGGTCCAGAAGGCGCGGAATCTTTCCATCATGGCGACGCCAGACTAGACGGTCGCGAAGTTCACGCCGTGTGCCAGGCCTCCGCGAGCAGCCGACGGGTCTCGGTCAGCAGCTGCGGCAGCGTCTTGGTGCGCCCGATGATCGGCATGAAGTTGGCGTCGCCGCCCCAGCGCGGCACGACGTGCTGGTGCAGGTGGGCGGCGATGCCTGCGCCGGCCACCGACGCCTTGGTTCATCCCGACGTTGAAGCCGTGCGCGCCGCTGACGGTCTTGATCACCCGCATCGCCCGCTGGGTGAGTCGCGCGACCTCGACGGTCTCCTCCTCGGTCAGGTCGGGGTAGCCCGCGACGTGCCGGAAGGGGCAGACCATGAGGTGCCCCGAGGAGTAGGGGTAGAGGTTCAGCACCACGAAGCACTGCTCACCGCGGTGGACGACCAGCCCGTCGACGTCGCTCAGCTGCGGGATCTGGCAGAACGGGCAGGTGTCGGCCGTCCCGTCCGCCGGCTTGTTCTCACCGGAGATGTAGGCCATCCGGTGCGGCGTCCACAGCCGCTCCAGGGCGTCGGGCTCACCGAGCCCGCCCTGGTGGTGGGTCTCCCCCGCGCTCCCGCTCTCCTGGTCGCTCATGCGCACCTCAGACCTGCTCGCGGCCCGACACCGCGGACTGGACGCGGGCGATCGCCTCGTCGACGGGTACGCCGTTGTCCTGCTCGCCGTTGCGGTAGCGGAACGACACCGCGCCGGCCTCGAGGTCGCGGTCGCCGACCAGCATCATGAACGGCACCTTCTCCAGCTGGGCGTTGCGGATCTTCTTCTGCATCCGTTCGTCGCTGCTGTCGATCTCCACGCGCAGCCCGATGCCGCCGCATCTTGTCGGCGGTCTCGTGCAGGAAGTCCTGGTGCCGCTCGGCCACCGGGATCCCGACGACCTGCACCGGGGCGAGCCAGGGCGGGAAGGCACCGGCGTAGTGCTCGACGAGCACACCCAGGAAACGCTCGATCGAGCCGAACTTGGCCGAGTGGATCATCACCGGGCGCTGGCGCGAGCCGTCCGCGGCGACGTACTCGAGCCCGAAGCCGCGCGGCTGGTTGAAGTCGTACTGGATGGTCGACATCTGCCAGGTCCGGCCGATGGCGTCGCGGGCCTGCACCGAGATCTTGGGCCCGTAGTACGCCGCACCGCCCGGGTCGGGGACCAGCTCGAGGCCGGACTCGGTGGCGACGTCGGACAGCACCTTCGTGGCGACCTGCCACTCCTCGTCCGAGCCGACGAACTTGTCGGGCTTGGAGTCGTCGCGCGTGGACAGCTCGAGGTAGAAGTCGTCGAGGCCGAAGTCGCGGAAGAGGCTGAGGCAGAAGTCCAGCAGGTGCTTGATCTCCGCCGGCGCCTGCTCAGGGGTGACGTAGGAGTGCGAGTCGTCCTGCGTCATGCCGCGCACGCGGGTGAGGCCGTGGACGACACCGGACTTCTCGTTGCGGTAGACGCCGCCGAACTCGAAGAGCCGCAGCGGCAGCTCGCGGTAGGAGCGCTGGCGCGCCTGGTAGATGAGGTTGTGCATCGGGCAGCTCATCGCCTTGAGGCGGTACTCCGCGCCGTCGAGCTTCATCGGCGGGAACATGCCGTCGGCGTAGTAGGGCAGGTGGCCCGAGGTGTGGAAGAGGCCGTCCTTGGAGATGTGCGGCGTGCCGACGTAGGAGAAGCCCTCCTCGATGTGCCGGCGACGGACGTAGTCCTCCATCTCCCGCTTGATGATGCCGCCCTTGGGGTGGAACACCGCCAGCCCGGAGCCCAGCTCGTCGGGGAACGAGTAGAGGTCGAGCTCGCGGCCCAGCTTGCGGTGGTCGCGGCGCTCGGCCTCGGCGATCCGCTCGAGGTGTGCCTCGAGCTCCTCCTTCGACGGCCACGCGGTGCCGTAGAGACGCTGCAGCTGCTTGTTCTTCTCGTCGCCGCGCCAGTACGCCGCCGCGGAGCGCATCAGCTTGAAGGCCGGGATGCGCTTGGTGGTCGGCAGGTGCGGGCCCCGGCAGAGGTCCTTCCACGCCAGGTCGCCGTTGCGGCGGTGGTTGTCGTAGATCGTCAGCTCCCCTGCGCCGACCTCGACGTTCGCGCCCTCGGCGGCCTCCTCCACCCGGTGGTCGGGCTTGTCGAGACCCCCCTTGAGGCCGATCAGCTCGAGCTTGTAGGGCTCGTCGGCGAGCTCGGTGAGTGCGTCACCGTCGGAGACCGCGCGCCGCGAGAACCGCTGGCCCTCCTTGATGATCTTGCGCATCCGGGTCTCGATCTTCTCCAGGTCCTCCGGCACGAACGGCTCGGCGACGTCGAAGTCGTAGTAGAAGCCGTTCTCGATCGGCGGGCCGATGCCCAGCTTCGCGTCGGGGAACAGCTCCTGGACGGCCTGCGCCATCACGTGGGCGGTCGAGTGGCGCAGGATGTCGAGCCCGTCCTGCTCGGAGATGTGCACGCCCTCCACCTCGTCGCCGTCGGTCAGCTCGTGCGCGAGGTCGCGCAGCACTCGGTCGGTCGAGCCCGTCGAGACCACGCGGGCCGCGACCACCTCGGGGGCGTCGGCGAACAGCTCCCAGGCCCTCGTGCCCGTGGTGACGGCTCGCTCCGCGCGCTCGGCTGCGTGGACGACGGTCACCTGGATCTCGGACACGGGATCTCCCTGGTCGTGGCGGTCGGCGAACCACGCACGGGCGGCCACCGGGTCGACGTACGTCGGCCGTGGCGATGGTATCCAGCGGCCCGCGCTGGCTTCACCCGAGTTCCACCCCGGTCCACCACGACCGGCCCCACGACGCTCGAGGCCGGCTCCGCGCTGCGGAGCCGGCCTCGAGATGCAGGAGGAGTGGGCGATACTGGGCTCGAACCAGTGACCTCTTCGGTGTGAACGAAGCGCGCTACCACTGCGCCAATCGCCCTCGTACGTCGTGCCCGGCCCGGCCGGGCGACGCGCGGGTCACAGTATCTCATCGTCGCCGCGGCCTTCACATCAGGCGACCCAGGACCCGTGGCCGCGACTGAGCCGCTACGGATGTCCGTCTCGGGACCTGCTCGCGCCGCCCAGATTCGTGTCCGCGGCGACCCGACTAGGACCTTGGTCCTGGTGCAGGCGCACCCCCCAACCGAGGGACGGTCGATGGGCGGTCATCACCGCTGGTCTCGACCAGGTGCTGCCCGTTTCGGGGGACTATCACCGCGATGTTTGGATTGGTCCCCCATCCGAACGGACATCGAGGGCACCACCCATAGCCAGACCTGACTAGTCATCTGAGGTCAACTACGCGGCAAAATCGCTGTTCCAATGGACTTTGGTCCCGACGTGGGAGGAATATTGATCTCGACGAAGGGCCCGGGAAAGAAGTCCCGGAAAAGTCCCGGAATCGGCGTCATGGAGGCCCTGGGAGGCCGTCTCCCTGACGTTACTGCCAAGGGAGAGGCATTCAAATGGAGCAGAACATCAACACCAAGCGGTCCGTCACCACCGTCACCAGGACGCTGACGTTGGACCTGATCGACGCGACCGGTGCAGCCACCCCGCTCGACACCGAGCTCGCGTACAACCTGGCTGACCCCTTCGCGGTCACCGCCACCTTCCTCACCGTGGCCGGCGAGGTCCGCTGGACCTTCGGTCGCGACCTGCTCATCGGCGGGCTCTACGAGCCGACCGGCGACGGCGACGTGCACGTGTGGCCCTGCCTCGACACCGACGCCCACTCGGTCGTGATGATCGAGCTGTGCTCGCCCGACGGCGAGGCTCTCGTGCAGGCCCGCACCTCCGACATCACCGCGTTCGTCTCCGAGATGACGCAGCTGGTCGCGCCGGGCACCGAGACCCACCTGATCGACATCGACGGCGCCATCGCCGCGATCCTCGCCGACGCCGCCTGAGCCGTCGGCTCCGGCAGATCGGCGATCCGGTTCTGCTCCGCCCCTGATCCGGCCCCGATCCTGCTCGGACCCGGTCGGCCGCGCCTGGGGGCGCTGCCGGTGGACGCGACGATGACGACCTAGGGGTCGATCTCGGCCGCCTCGCGCGCTGCCCACGTCGCCGCCGCCCCAGCGGTGACCGGGCCGGGCGTCTCGAGCTCCCGCCCGTCGCACCACCCGACAGGCTGGACGTCCCGCGTCGTGGAGGCCAGGAAGATCTCCTCGGCCCGGGACAGCACACCGACCGGCTCGTCGACCTCGACGACGTCGCACCACTCGACCAGCAGCCCCCGCGTGATGCCCGCGAGGCAGCCCGAGCGCAGCGTCGGGGTGCGCAGCTGGCCGTCGACGACGTAGAAGACGTTCGAGCCGGTGCCCTCGCACAGGTCGCCCCTGGTGTTGGCGAAGATCGCCTCCCCCGCGCCGAGCGTCGCCGCGTGCGCCAGGGCGACCACGTTCTCGGCGTACGACGTGGTCTTGAGCCCGGCGACCGCGCCCCGCTCGTTGCGGGGCCAGGGCACGACGCTGACCCGAGCCGGCCCCTCCCAGGCCTGCAGCGGTGCGGTGACGACGACGAGGGTGGGTTCGGCGTCGCCGCGCCCGGAGCCGAGCGGCGCCGGGCCTCCGGTGTAGGTGACCCGCAGACGCCCCCGTGGGAGGTGCTCAGCGGCGAGCACCTCCGCGACCGCGGCGCGGACCTGCTGCAGGTCGGGCTCGGGCAGTCCGAGACCGCGCGCCGAGGCCGCCAACCGGTCGAGGTGACGCGTCAACGCGAAGGGGCGTCCCTCGACGATCTTGACCGCCTCGAACACCCCGTCACCCACCGTGAACCCGTGGTCTGTGACCGGCAGTGCCGGTGTCGTCGGGTCTGCGAGAAGCTGTCCGTTCACCCACGCCTGCATGGCTCCAACCTAGGACACCGGCGGCCCTCGCGGGGTCACCCCCGAGTTGGTGCTGACGGGACTGTCCGCTACAGTTTCGTCTCGCACGACAGGCCCCGCGAGGGGCCCGGAGTTGCAGGCGGACGTAGCTCAGTTGGTAGAGCGCAACCTTGCCAAGGTTGAGGTCGCGAGTTCGAGCCTCGTCGTCCGCTCGGAGAAGGGTCGCAGATCCGGCGTGATCGGCCCCTCCACTGGTGGAGTGGCCGAGAGGCGAGGCAACGGACTGCAAATCCGTCTACACGGGTTCAAATCCCGTCTCCACCTCGCAGTTCCCGGGCGATTGGCGCAGTGGTAGCGCGCTTCCTTGACACGGAAGAGGTCACTGGTTCAAACCCAGTATCGCCCACCAGAGAATTCGCAGGTCAGAGGCCCTTTCGAGGGCCTCTTGCTGTGCCCTTCACTTCACCCCGGCTGACCTGCCGGGTGGGCGGGGACTCTTCGCCGTCCCAGGACCGAGCACAGGCCGCAACGGTCCTCCTGTGGGCGTTGTCCCAGATTCTTTTGTCGCCACGCGTGTGAGCATCCACCGAGCGGGCACTCCCACGGGAGGGTCGCACGGCATCGCTCAGCGCGGCGCGAGGCCGGCCGGTCGAGCCCGGACGGGTCGCCTGCCCTACCGATCGCCGATCGACGTTGAGTCAGGACTCGACCCGAGTCGCGCGACCCTCGGTGTCGTGGTGGGGTTCTTCCTCGGAGACCACAGGCGCCACGTCGTGCTTGATGGAACGGTCGCTCGTTGCGTAGATGCGGTGGCCCTCGACGTCGTCGCGATCGGCCACGAACGAGCCGCGGAGTGTGCCGTGACCCTCGGTGTCGTCTTCCGACTCCTGAGGCATGGCCTTGATCCTCACCGCCCCGTGACCGTCCACGTCGTTCTGGTCGTCGGACTCCGGCAGGATCCGGCCGGAGCTGTAGCCGTGCCCTTCCGTGTCCTCGAACGCTTCCTCGCCGGGCTGGAACTTCTCGCTCATGGTGTCCTCCTACGGGTCGTCTCACTGGCTGCGATGTCTCGACTCTCGCAGTCATCGTCCAAGGTGCCCGTCCGGTCGCCGACACGATCAGCGTCTACTCCGCGACGGTCGACTGTCCAGGGCCCGGGTCCCCCGTCTGGCCGCGGCTCGGCCGCGCAGGTGCTCGGCGCAGTGCAGGTGAGCCTCTGCGTGATCACGTCCAGCGGCTCGAGAAGGCTCGCGGAGCCAGCGCCGCCGTCATGTCAGGGACCTAGGTCACCTCTCCACACGTTGCGCCCCATTGATCCCGCTCGCCCCACTAGCGTCAGACAAGTGGCGACTGGGTTTGTCACACGAGGGTCCCGGCTCCACTGGGAGGAGGGCCGGGCCCTCCGGGCCTGTGTGGCTGACCCGGTCCCGCGGCGAGTAGTTTCGCCTCGTGCCAGAAGACATCTCAGGAGCGGTCCGCGTCGCCCTCGTCAACGACTACGAGGTGGTCGTCAAGGGGCTGCGGGACATGCTCGCCGACTTCGCGGAGCGAGTGCAGGTCGTCGAGCTCGACCTCGGCGTCGAGGTGGAGCAGCCCGTCGACGTCGCGCTCTACGACTGCTTCGCCGCACTGTCCCTGCACACCGACGACCTCGCAGGGCTGGTGGGCCAGGACCGCGTCGGAGCCGTCGCGGTCTACACCTGGTCGTCGCGCGACGACCTGATCGCGGCGGCGCTCGCCACGGGGGCGCGCGGGTGGCTCTCGAAGTCGCTGGACGCGCCGTCGATCGTCGCTGCGCTCGAGCGCCTGGCGGCCGGGGAGCAGGTCGTGCTGCGCGGCGACGTCATCCGGACCGAAGCCCCGGACGGGCAGAGCCTCGGCGACTGGCCCGGGCGCGCCGAGGGGCTCACCCCGCGTCAGGCCGAGATCGTCTGCCTGATCACCCAGGGCCTCAGCAACAGCGAGATCTGCGAGCGGACCTATCTCACCCTCAACACCGTCAAGAGCTACATCCGCGAGGCCTATCGCACCATGGGCGTGACGACCCGGGTCCAGGCGGTGCTGTGGGGGGTGGAGCACGGGCTGGTGCCGACGCAGGGGCGGCGTACGGTGCATCGGCCCGAACCGGACTGACCCCGCGAGGGCGACGTGCACGAGACCGACGACCGTGCTCCGCTCTCGGCCGCCACGGTCAGCATCGCGCCGTGTCGGCACCCCCGCTCGGGTGTGACGCTGCCCGCTCGGCGCACGTACGCTCGATCTGACGGCCCCACGCATCACCACGCGCGGGGCCGTGACCTTTTCGGCGACGTCAGGCGGCTCCTTCCCGTGTTCTTCCTCTTCAGCAACAGACTCGGCTGCGTCGGGTCGCTGATGGTCTCCGCCGTGACCACCGCACTGCTCGTGCTGCTGCTCTGGCGCTAGCGCGCGTCGCCGCCTCGCGTACCTCGACCCCGTCGTACGACGTCCCCAGCCAGATCACACCCAGGAGCTGCCATGTCCACCGATGCCATCGTCGTCCTCAAGCAGGACCACAAGGAGATTCTCTCGACGTTCCGCGACTTCGAGTCCGCCGGCGAGAACGCCCACAAGCGCCAGGGCCAGCTCGTCGACCGGATGATCGAGCTCCTCACCGTGCACACCTACATCGAGAACGAGGTCATGTACCCCCGCATCCGCGAGCTGCTGCCCGCGCTGGAGGAGGACGTGCTCGAGTCCTACGAGGAGCATCACGTCGCCGACCTGCTGGTCGTCGAGCTCGCCGCCCTCGCCCCGGATGCGGAGCGCTTCCACGCCAAGACCACCGTCCTCATCGAGAACGTGCGCCACCACATCGAGGAGGAGGAGACCGAGTGGTTCCCGAAGGTCCGCGCGGGCCTCGGACGCAAGGTCCTGCAGGAGATCGGGGCGGAGATGCTGGAGGCCAGGAAGAAGGCGCCCACGCGCCCCTCACAGCCCAGCGCGCTCAAGAAGACGGTCGACGCCGTCCTGCGCTGACCCGGTCACCACTGACTTGGACCCGTGTCCTGCTCTAGGGCCGAACCCCGGTCGGCCTCCCCCGTCTGACCGGGGTTCCTCGTATCTCGGCCTGCCCTCGGCGGCGGGCCACGGGTACGGTGTGGGGACACGTTCAAGGGCAGACAGCGAGGGGGACCATGGCATCCTCCGGCCCAGCCACCGGCCCGTCCGCCGGGCCGGCGGCGCAGAGTCCGACCGCTGCCGCCGGACGTGATGCCGTCCGCGCCCGTCTGCGTCAGGCGCGGGCCCTGCGGTACGTCGCCGCCGTGCTGGTCCTGGCCTACCTGGTCTGGACGGTCCCGGGAGTCAGACCCGCACCAGGCTTCGAGGTCCTGCTCGACGGCGTCCTCCAGGGATCGGCTCACACGGTGCTCGCGATCCTGGCCCTGGTCTGGGCCGTGCGCACCCCGGCCGTCCCGGCGGCGTGGGCCGTGGCGGGCGCAGTGGTCCTGAGGGCGACCGGCTACGTGCTCGCACTGACCTTCGTCGGGTTGGGCGACCCGCTCCCCTATCCCTCGGTGGCGGACCTGGCGTGGGTCGGCTCCACCCTGCTGCTCATCCTGGCCGTGGTCCTGCGCGTGCGGGACCTGGCTCCGCGCCTGCCCCTGCTCGTGGTCCTCGACGCGGTGGGGGCCTCGCTCCTGCTCGTCGGCACCGTCGTCCTCGTCCTCGCTGATCCGATCCGCACGCTCACAGCCACGCCCGGGGTGGTCTCGGACTCGCTCGCGGTCAACCTGGTCCATCCGGTGATCGACGTGACGCTGCTGATCGCTGTGGCCGCCCTCGTCTCCGCGGGTCGTCGCCGGCTCACGCGAGCCGATCAGCTCGCCGTCGTCGGGATCGTGGGCGGCGTCGTGGTCGACGTCGTGTCCCTCGTGCTCCTCGCCGAGGGGCCGTGGCGTCCCGGTAACCCCCTCGCCGGTCTCTCCGTGCTCTCCACCGCAGCCCTCGCCGTCGCCGTCGGCGCGTCCCCGGGACGTCGGTCCTCGCCGCGGCGACTGCTGGGCGAGCTGCCACCTCCGACTCCGGCCCCGGGGGTCGCGGTGCCGGCCACCATGGTCACACTGGCCCTCCTCGGCCTGACCTTCACGAGCATCAGCCAGTCGGGCACCGCCACGCTGGCCTTCGCCGCCGGCGCAATGGTCGCCGTCGCTCGGGGAGTCACCACGTTCGACAACGACCGCACCGCAGCCAACAGCGTCATCGGCACCGCCACCGCCGACCTGCGACAGTTCCAGGCCCTGGTGGAGGCCTCGACGGACCTCATCGCGATGGCCGACGCGGAGGGCAACGTCCTCTACCTCAACCCGGCCGGCCGCCTGCTCCTGGGCATGGCGGCCGACCGTGACCCGCGCACGATCTCGGTCGCCGAGATCGTGCCGGGGTCCGGCGATGCCGCCTTCGCCACCCGGTGGCCGCTTCTGCTCCAGCAGGGCTTCTGGAAGGGCGAGGCGGAGCTGCTGCCCGTCGACAGCTCCGCCGCCGTGCCGGTCGCGATCTCCACGTTCGTGATGCGTGACTCGGTGACGGGCCACCCCTTCGCCGTGGCCACGATCCAGCGCGACATCAGCGACGTACGCCGGCAGAAGGCTGCCCTCCAGGACATCGCCGACCAGCGCGCGCGGCTGCTCAACCGGCTCGTGCAGGCGCAGGAGGCGGAGCGGGCCCAGATCGCGGCCGAGGTCCACGACGACTCCGTGCAGGCGCTGGCGGTCGTCGACCTCCGTCTGGGTGTGCTCCGCCGCCGCATCTCCCGCGCAGCCCCCGAGCTCGCCGACACCGTCGACGACGTGCAGGCAGCTGTGTCGGCCGCGACCGATCGACTCCGGCACCTGCTCTTCGACCTCGAGTCGCCCGCGCACGAGATCGGGCTCCGCGCCGCGCTCACCGCCGCTGCCGAGGTCGTGTTCGCCGACACCGACGTGGACTGGCAGGTGGACGGTCCCGACGACCTGCGGCTCGGCGACGCCGAGCGGATCACCGCCTACCGGGTGGCGCGAGAGGCCATGGTCAACGCCCGCAAGCACGCGGACCCCACGCACGTCACCATCTCCCTCGCGCACGAGGCAGAGTTGCTGGTGGTCAGCGTGAGCGACGACGGTCCGGGATTCACGCCCGGAGCGGCGACCGACCGGCGCGGGCACCTCGGCCTCTCCGCGATGCACGACCGGGCCTCGGTCGCCGGGGGCGACCTCCGCATCACGACGCCGGCGACCGGCGGGACCACCGTGCTCCTGTCCCTGCCGGTCCCGAGATGAGTCAGCCCTGCTGACGGCTGTCGCCGCCGTCGGCGTCGGCGTCCATCTCCTCGGCCTCGACCCTCCCCTGAGCGGGGCTGGTGCCGGGGTGGTCGTCCCGGTCGTCGGCGGGCGAGGGGGACGGGGACTCGGGCGCGTCGCTGCTCATGCCCCAGACGTACCCGCGCAGCCGTCCCTCCACACGCCGTCCGGCCTCAGCGACCGACGAGCGCGGCGAGGTCGGTCCACCACGACAACCGGTCGACGCGCCCGTCGTAGTCGCGTCGCCGGTTGGCCCCCGAGGTGCCGGGCAGCACGAAGACCTGGGCCCCGCCGACGTACCAGTCCGCCGGTCCGAGGCCGACCCGGCGGAAGCGGCGGGCCTCCTGCCCCAGCACCCCGGCCGCCTCCTGCGCCGTCGTCTTGCTGGTGAAGGCCAACCACTCGGGCTGCCACCTCTCCACCTTCGCGACCAGGTCGTCGATGTCCACGTCGTAGCGCTCCCGTCCGCCGACGAGGTCGGTGAGGCAGAGGCCGTGGTCCGCCACCAGCCGGTCGTCCTCCGGCCGCAGACGCCCCGGGGTGAGCCCGCTCCGGTCCAGCATCTCCCAGAAGTTGTTGCCCGGGGAGTCGTAATAGTGGTCGCGCGCACGCGTGCCGGCGCCGGCCCGGCCGCAGAGGACGACGACCGGATCAGCAGCGACGACGTCAGGGAGTACCTCCACGCGTCCCAGCCTGGCAGGCTGGTCCCATGACCACGTCCCAGGCCCTGCTCATCGACCTGCTCGGCCGTGTCCAGGATCACGTCCACGCCGTTCTCGACGGAGCCGACGAGGACCTGCTGCTCGCGCGACCCGCCCCCGGCACCAACCACATCGCCTGGCTCGTGTGGCACCTCACGCGGGTCGAGGACGACCACCTCGCCGGCATCCAGGACGACGTCGACCAGGTGTGGACCGAGGGCTGGGCCGACGGTTTCGCGCTGCCCTTCGACCTCGCCGACATCGGCTACGGCCACGACGAGCACGAGGTCGCCGCCGTACGTCCCAGCGCCGAGCTGCTGCGCGGCTACCACGACGCGGTGCACGACCGCGGCGTGTGGATCGTCCGCAGTCTCGAGGACGAGGACTTCGACCGGGTGGTCGACGAGAGCTGGGACCCGCCGGTGACGCTCGGTGTGCGCCTGGTCAGCGTGATCGACGACTGCATCCAGCACAGCGGCCAGGCCGCCTACCTGCGCGGACTGCTCCGCCGCCAGTCCGAGGCGACTCAGGCGTAGAGGCCGGGTCGCTCCTCCTGCGGCACCTCGACACGACCGCCCCCGTGCAGCGAGGCGACCGCCGCGAACGCGCCGAGATTCGCCAGGTGGGCGTCCCAGGCCGTCGGGGCCGGCAACGATCCCGCGCGCACGCCCTCGACCCAGGCCGCCAGCTCGACGCGGTAGGCGTCGACGAAGCGGGCCACGAAGTCCCCCTTCACCTCGCGGCCGTCGAGGCTCGCGGTGCGCCTCCCGATGCCGTACGGCGACGTCAGCGAGACCGTGCCCTCCGTGCCGGTGACCTCGGTGTGGATGTCGTATCCGTAACGGGCGTTCACCGACACCTCGACGGTGACCACCCGCCCGCCTGTCGTCTCGAGGACTGCCACCTGCACGTCCTGCAACGCCCCCTCCGGCACGGCGGGCGCGAAGACCGAGACGGCGGCCAGCGGGTCGTCCAGCAGCCACGGCACGGAGTCGAACTCGTGGATCATCGAGTTGACCAGGACCCCCTCCGAGGTCGCGCTGGGGTGGGCGGAGGCGTTGCGGTGCAGGCAGTGCATGGCCCGCACCTCGCCGATGGAGCCGTCGTGGACGGCCGCGCGCAGCTCGAGGTAGGCGGGGTCGAAGCGGCGCATGAAGCCGACCTGCAGGAGACGGTGCCCCAGCGCCACCTCCGCCTCGACGACGCGTCGCGACCCCTCGACCGAGGTCGCCAGCGGCTTCTCGCACAGTGTCGGCTTGCCGACCGCCAGGCACGCCAGCGCCAGGTCCTCGTGGAGCGGGTCGGGCGCCGCGACCAGGACCGCGTCGACGTCGTCGCCGGAGATCACCGACTCCGCGGAGTCGGCGGCGCGCGCCCCCACCCCCGCCGCGACCTCGGCGCACCGCGCGACGTCGGCGTCGAAGACCGCCGTCACCGCCGCTCCGGGCACCCAGCGCGCCAGGGTCTCGATGTGCGCGGCGCCCATGGCCCCGGCGCCGACGACCCCCACCCGCACCGTTGCGGACCCGCTGCGCGAACTGCTCGTGGCCGTCACAGGCTCACCCACCGCTTCTCCTCGTAGGACGTCACCATCGCGTCGACGAGGCCGGCGGTGACGACCGCGTCCTCGATCGTGGCACCGTGCGGAGCTCCGGTGCTGATGCTCTCGGCCAACCGTCGGGCCTCGACCACCTTGAGGTCGTCGTAGCCCATGGCCACGCCCGACCCCGGTTGGAACGCCGCCAGCTCGCCGTCACCAGGCCGGACGAGCAGGGTCTGCCACGCCGCGTCCTGGAAGTCCTGGTCCAGGCAGGCCCGCAGCTCGCCCATCCGGCGGAAGTCCCACGACAGCGCGCCGTGCGTGCCGCGGACCTCGACGCCGTACGCGCACTGCTCCCCCACCGCCACCCGGGAGGCGGTCAGGTAGCCCTTCGCACCCTCGGCGAAGCGCAGCAGCGCCGAGGCCTGGTCCTCGTTCCCGACCGGACCGCGCGGGCCGTCGCCGCCCCGGGCGAAGTGCGAGACCGCGCCGGTGACGACCGGCCGCTCAGGGATGAAGGTGGCCTGGTCGGCGACGAGCTCGCTGATGGCGCCCACGCGCTCGCCACCGACGTACGTCGCGAGGTCCAGCCCGTGGCTGGCGAGGTCACCGAGCACGCCGGTTCCGGCGTACGCGGGGTCGAAGCGCCACGAGAGTCCACCGTCGGGATGGGCCGAGTAGTCAGCCAGCAGCCGCACCTCCACCGTTTCGACTCTCCCGAGCCGGCCGTCGGCCACCAGCTGCCGGGCACGCTCGACCGCGGGCGCGTTGCGGTAGTTGAAGCCGACCGCCGAGCACACGCCCGCCGTGCTCACCGCTGCGGCGATCGCGGCGGTGTCGTCCGCCGAGCGACCGGCGGGCTTCTCGATCCACAGGTGACGTCCGGACTCGGCGACCGCGACGCCGATCTCGCGGTGCACGAAGTTGGGACCGCACACGCTGACCACGTCGACGTCCCCGCGGGCCAGCAGGTCGCGCCACTCGGTGTGGGCGTCGGCGAAGCCGTACGCCGACAGCGCCTCCGCCCGGCGGCGCTCGTCGGGGTCGGCGACCGCCACCAGGCGCGGGCGCAGGGGACTGTCGGGGTAGTGCTGGAGCAGCCGGGCCCAGGCGCGCGCGTGCACCTGTCCCATCCAGCCGAACCCCACCACCGCGACACCGAGGTCGCGGGCTGTCATGGCCGGGTGCCCTCGTCCCTGCCGGTGCCCACACCGCCGGCCGTGGTGCCGGACGTGCTGGGGGACGTGCTGGGGGACGTGCTGGGGGACGTGCTGGGGGACGTCGCCGGGCCGCTCGAGCTGCTGCTGCTGCTGCGCGTCCCCGCCACCTCGGCCTGCATCGTCTTGGCGACCTCCGAGTCCGGCATCTCACGCGCCAGCTCGTGGCTCAAGGCCTCCAGCTCGGCACCGCCGGCCATCATCTGCACGAGGTCGTCGAGGGTCATCTCGGCCTTGGGGAAGTTGCCCATGCTGCGACCACGGCGCAGCAGCATGAAGCGGTCGCCCACGGGATAGGCGTGGTGGGGGTTGTGGGTGATGAAGATGACGCCCAGTCCACGGTCGCGGGCCTTGGCGACGTACTTCAGCACCACGCCGGACTGGCGCACACCGAGCGCCGCCGTCGGCTCGTCGAGGATGAGCACCCGGGCGCCGAAGTAGACCGCACGCGCGATGGCGACACACTGCCGCTCGCCGCCGGACAGCGTGCCGATCGGCTGGTCGACGTCGCGCAGGTCGATGCCCATGGCCGACAGCTCGGCCTTGGTCACCTTCTTCATCCCGGCGATGTCGAGACGCTTCAGCGGTCCGACCCCCTTGGTCATCTCGGAGCCCAGGAAGAAGTTGCGCCACACCGGCATGAGCGGCACCACCGCGAGGTCCTGGTAGACGGTGGCGATACCCAGGTCGAGCGCCTCACGCGGAGAGGAGAAGTGCCGTTCCTCGCCGTCGACGACCAGCGCGCCGTCGGTGTGGGCGTGCGCGCCCGCCAGGATCTTGATGAACGTCGACTTGCCCGCGCCGTTGTCACCCAGCACGCAGGTGACCTCACCGGCGTTGACCGTGGTGGTGACGTCGCGCAGCGCGATGACCGATCCGTAGGACTTGCCGATGTCGCGGACCTCGATGAGCGTGGCGCCCTTCTCGGTGGCGGCCCGGGCGTCACGGGGGCTCTCGTGCGTGGTCTCGGCGCCTGTCTTCGGGGTGCTCATCGCATGGACTCCGCTCGTGTCTTGACCCAGTTGTTGACCAGCACCGCTCCGAGGAGCATCACGCCCAGGAAGGCGTAGAGCCAGTCGTTGTCCCAACCGGCCTGGGGGATGCCCTGCTGGACCATGCCGTAGATGAGTCCGCCGAACGCGGCCCCGACCGCCGAGCCGTAGCCGCCGGTCAACAGGCAGCCGCCGACCACGGCACAGATGATGAAGATGAACTCCTGCCCGACCCCGGTGGTGCTCTGCACCGTGGTGGTCTTGAACAGCTGCAGCATCCCGACCAGCCAGCCGGCGAAGGCTGTGGTCATGAACAGCCCCACCTTGGTCTGGAAGACCGGGACCCCGACCTGGCGCGCGCTGATCTGCGCCCCGCCGACGGCGAAGATCCAGTTGCCGGCGCGGGAGCGGAGCAGCACCCAGGTCGCCACCGCAGTCACCGCGATGAACCAGAAGGTGGCGGCGTAGAGCGTCAGCGTGGTCTTGACGTCGTTGTCCTCGAGCCACGGCACCCAGGCCATGTCGACGTTCACGAAGGAACCGAAGAACTGCTTGCCGTCGAAGTAGCCGGCCGCGTCCTGGAGGCCGGTCACCGACACCTTGCCGATGAGGATCTTGGTGACGGCCAGGTTCACCCCCTGCAGCACGAAGAAGGTGCCGAGCGTGACGATGAAGCTCGGCAGCTTGGTCCACATCACCAGGGAGCCGTTGAGGGCGCCGATCGCGAGCGCGAGGACGAGCGAGATCAGGACCGCCAGCCACACGTTCAGGTCGTACTGCGTCATGAGGATGCCGGTGGTCAGCCCGGTGGTGCCGATCATGGCCCCGGCGGACAGGTCGAACTCCCCGCCGATCATCAGCAGCGACACCGCCACCGCCATGATGCCGATGGTCGAGGCGTTGAAGATCCAGGTGCTGGCACCGGCCGGCTCGAAGAACGAGTCGGTGCGGAGCGCGAAGAAGAGGAAGATCACGAGCGCCCCGGCCATGGCGCCGATCTCGGGTCGTCGCAGGACGCTGGTGAACCGCCCCGAGGAGGACACCCGTTCGTCGGACGGTGGTGCGGGCGGGTCGGTCCGCTCCGGTGCTGTCGTGGTGCTCATGTCCCTCTCCTTCGCCGGAGGCCCCCGTGCGGGACCGGTCTGCAGGGTTGTGCTGAGTGGTGCGTGCGGGTGGTGCGGGTGGTGTGTGTGGTGCGGGGTGGTGCCGGCCGGGGCCGGGGCGCTCGCGAGAGTGTCGCGGCCGCCCCGGCCCCGGCGCGGGTCAGCGCGTGCCGCCCTGGGCGAACTCGAGGACGTCGGCGGCGTTCTCCTGCGTCACGACGGCGGGACCCGAGTTGATGGGCAGGCCACCACCCACGTCGTTGCCGTTGATCAGCTTGAGGTAGATGCCCGTGACCCCGAGGTAGCCCTGGACGTAGGGCTGCTGGTCGATGGCGAACAGCAGGCTGCCGTCCTCGACCAGACCGGCGACGTCGGCGTTCAGGTCGAACGTGCCGACCTGGACGTCGCGACCGGAGGTCTCCACCGCGGCGACCGCCCGCCCGGCCATGTCGCCGCCGAGCGCGAGGATGCCGTCGACGGAGTCGTCGGCGCTGAGGGCAGACTCGATGGTGGCCTGCGAGCCGGCGAGGTCGGTGTTGTCGGTCTGCAGGTTCGTCATGTCGCCGCCGAACGTCGAGGCGGCCGCGCGGCACCGCTCCTCGAGCGCGATGTTGCCGGGCTCCTGGATGACGCAGATGGCGTTGGTGACGCCGGCCTCGGTCAGCTGCTCACCGGCGGTCTCGCCGGCGATGGTCTCGCTCTGGCCGACGTGGGTGATGGCGCCGAAGTCCTGCCAGTCGTCGATGCCGGAGTTGATGCTGATGACCGGCACGCCCGCGTCGACGGCGGAGCGGATGGCGGTCTCGAGGCCGTCGGGGTTCGCCATCGAGACGACGATGCCTCCGGTGCCGTCGGCCACCGCGTTGTCGATCAGCGTGCTCTGCTTGCCCGGGTCCGGGGCGGAGTTGTAGCGGACGTCGATGCCGAGGTCCTCACCGGCGCGGTCGCTGCCGGCCTTGACGACGTCCCAGAACGAGTCGCCGGGAGCGCCGTGGGTGACGACGTCGATGCGGATGTCCTCGGCGGAGGTGCTGCCACCGCCACCGCTGCTGCTCTCGCTCTCGCTCTCGCCGCCGCTGCTCTCGCCGCCGCTGCTGCTCTCCTCGCCGGTGCTGCAGCCCGCGAGCACGAGCGCGCTCGCCGCGATGCCCACGGAGATGATCCGTCGGATCTTCATGGTGTTCCTCCTTGTCGACCGCGTGTCGCGGACTGTGACCGATGATTGGTCATCGGTTGATGGGGTGCCCTCATTGGGCGGTGGGGAAGCTGAACTGGGCACGCTGGTGCTCGGCGTGCTCGACGTGCGGCCAGCGGGCGGTGACGACCTTGGCGCGCGTGTAGAACGACACGCCCTCGGGTCCGTGGATGTGGTGCTCACCGAACAACGAGTCCTTCCAGCCGCCGAACGAGTAGTAGGCCATCGGCACAGGGATGGGTACGTTGATGCCGATCATGCCGACTCGGACGCCGCGCTGGAAGCGGCGCGCCGCCTCGCCGCTCGACGTGAAGATCGCGGTGCCGTTGCCGAACGGGTTGGCGTTGATGAGGTCGATCGCCGCGTCGACGTCGTCGAGGCGCAGCACCGACAGCACCGGCCCGAAGATCTCCTCGCGGTAGACGTCCATGTCAGGGGTGACCCGGTCGACCACGGTGGGGCCGACGAAGAAGCCGCCCTCGTGCCCGGAGACCGTCAGCCCGCGGCCGTCGACCGCGACCTCGGCGCCCTGGCTCTCCCCGGTCCCGACCAGCCGTTCGACGCGGTCGCGCGCCTCGGCGGTGACGACCGGACCCATCTCGCTGTCGCCGTCGCGTCCTGAGCCGACCTGGATGGCGCGAGCCTTGGCGTTGACCTGCTCCAGCAGGGCGTCGCCGACACCGCCCACGGTGACGGCCGCCGAGATGGCCATGCACCGCTCGCCGGCCGAGCCGAAGGCGGCCGCGACGAGCTGGTCGGCGGCGTACTCGAGGTCGGCGTCGGGGAGGATGACGGCGTGGTTCTTCGCGCCGCCGAGAGCCTGGACGCGCTTGCCGTGGCGACCCGCGGTCTCGTGGATGTAGCGGGCGATCGGGGTGGAGCCGACGAACGAGACGGCGTCGACGTCAGGGTGCTCGAGCAGCCCGTCGACGGCCTCCTTGTCGCCGTGGAGGACGTTGAAGACGCCCGCCGGAAGACCGGCCTCGGCCCACAGCTCGGCCAGGATCAGCGCGGCCGAGGGGTCACGCTCGCTGGGCTTGAGCACGAAGGTGTTGCCGCACGCGATGGCGACCGGGAACATCCACATCGGGACCATGGCCGGGAAGTTGAACGGCGTGATGCCCACGCAGACCCCGAGCGGCTCCCGGAAGGAGTAGAGGTCGACGCCGCGGGACACCTGCGCGGAGAAGTCACCCTTGAGCAGCTGCGGGATTCCGCAGGCGAACTCCACGACCTCGAGCCCGCGCTGCACCTCACCGGCCGCGTCGGAGAGCACCTTGCCGTGCTCGTCGGTGATCGCGGCCGCGATCCGCTCCACGTTGGCGTTCACCAGCTCGCGGAACGCGAAGAGCACCTTGGTGCGGGTGCTCAGCGACGCCTGCGCCCCACTCGACGAACGCCTCCTGGGCGGCGGCGACCGCGGCGTCCACGTCCGCGGCGGCGGCGAGCGCGACCTCGGCCTGCTGCTCCCCCGTCGCCGGGTTCCAGACCGGGCGACCGTCGGCTCGCCCCGACCCGCTCGTGCTGGTGCCGGCGATCCAGTGCTCGATCGTCCTCATGACGCTGGTCTCCTCGGTCCGTGCGGGTCGGACGGGCGCAGGTGGTCGCGTTGCCGCTGCTTGTGCTGCTCGTAGGTCGTGCGGGCCGCGCGGGTGCTCGTCCAGCGCCGAGATCTCGGCCACCGGAACGTCCCACCAGGCGGGGCTGTCGGGTGCCGGCACCAGTCGGGTCGGTCTCGACGTGGATGACGGTCGTGGCGTCGGCCGCCTGGGCCTCGGCGAGCGCCTTCTCGAGCTCGTCGAGGCCGGTGACCCGGATGACGTGGGCGCCCAGGCTGGCGGCGTTGGCGGCGAGGTCGACCGGCAGCACGTCGCCGTCGAGGCCGGTCGCTCGGTGCGGTAGCGGTAGCGGGTGCCGAAGCGCTGCGACCCGAGTGACTCCGAGAGCGCCCCGATCGAGGCGAAGCCGTGGTTCTGCACGAGCACGACGATCAGCTTCACGCCCTCCTGGACGGCGGTGACGAGCTCCTGCGCCATCATCAGGTACGACCCGTCGCCGACCATGACGACGACGTCGCGGTCCTCGCCGGCGTCGAGGCGCGGCCAGCTTCACGCCGAGGCCGCCGGCGATCTCGTAGCCCATGCAGGAGAAGCCGTACTCCACGTGGTAGCCCTTGCGGTCGCGCGTACGCCACAGCTTGTGCAGGTCGCCCGGCATCGAGCCGGCCGCGCAGACCACGACGTCCTGGGGCCGGCTGATCCGGTTGACGACCCCGATCACCTCGGACTGCGCCGGCAGCGGGCCGTGCCCGCGGTCGTAGGACGCGCTGCACGGTCGCGTCCCACTCCCGGGCCAGCTCGGTCGCGCGCGCGGTGTGCGTCGCCGGTGCGGACCAGCCCGCCAGCGCGTCGCGTGAGCTGGTCGAGCCCGCGCGCGGGCGTCGCCCTGACGCGACCACGGCCGACAGCTTGTGGGCGTCGAACGGAGGCCACGTTGAGGTTGACGAACCGCACGTCGGGGTCGGCGAAGACGGTCTGCGAGGCGGTGGTGAAGTCGCTGTAGCGGGTGCCGACGCCGATCACCACGTCGGCCTCGGCGGCCAGCGCGTCGGCGGCCGTGGTGCCGGTGGCCCCGATGGCGCCGACGGACGCGCGGGTGGTCGTACGGCAGCGACGCCCTTGCCGGCCTGCGTCTCCGCCACCGGGATGCCGGTCGCCTCGGCGAAGCGCCGCAGCGCGTCGGTGGCGCCGGAGTAGATCGACGCCGCCGCCGGCGACGACCAGCGGACGCTCGCGCCGCACGGATCGAGCGCGACGGCGCGGGCCAGGGCGGCGTCGTCGACCGGCGGCCGGGCGACGTGCCAGACCCGCTCGGGCGAACAGGTCGTCGGCCAGTCCCACGCCTCGGCCTGCACGTCCTGCGGGCAGCGACAGCGTCACCGCGCCGGTCTCGGCCGGGTCGGTGAGCACGCGCATCGCCGCCAGCAGCGACGGCGGGAGCTGCTCGGGCCGGTTGACGCGGTCCCAGAACCGCGAGACCGGCTTGAAGCGCGTCGTTGACGCTGACGTCGCAGCGGCGTCGGGTCCTCCAGCTCCTGGAGCACCGGGTTCGCGACCCGGGTGGCGAAGACGTCGCCGGGCAGCAGCAGGACCGGGATGCGGTTGATGGTCGCCAGCGCGGCGCCGGTCACCATGTTGGTCGCGCCGGGCCCGACCGACGCCGTGCAGGCGAAGGCCGCGAGCCGGTCGCGGTGCCGGGCGTAGCCGACGGCGGCGTGCACCATCGCCTGCTCGTTGCGCGCCTGGTGGTAGCGCAGGACGTGGCCGGGCTCGCCGGCCGCTCGCGGCGCCACCTCGCGCTCGAGCAGGGCCTGGCCGACGCCGGCCACGTTGCCGTGGCCGAAGATGCCCCAGCAGCCCGGCGAAGAACGGTGTCTCGACGCCGTCGCGCTCGACGTACTGCTGCTCGAGGAAGCGCACGACCGCCTGGGCGACGGTCAGCCGGGTCGTGCTCATCGGCCTCCTGCTGCTGGGTCTGTCGGCGTCGTCCGGGTGGTCGGCGCGCGCCGAACGGCAGCCGCGGGTCGACGTCCTGGTCGTCCCAGGTGCTCGCGCACCCAGGCGTGGGCCGGGTCGTCGCAGATCAGCCAGGCGCGCTCGGTCGCCGGGTCCGGCCATCACGTTCAGGTAGTAGAGGTCGTAGCCGGGCACCGCCATCGACGGTCCGTGCCAGCCGTGCGGGATCAGCACGACGTCGCCGGTGCGCACCTCGGCGAGGACGTCGATCTCGCGGTCCGTCGTGCCCGTACACGCGCTGGTAGGCGACCCGGACGCGGCGCCGTCCGGTCCGCGTCCGTCGGCGACCTCGAAGTAGTAGATCTCCTCGAGCTCGCTCTCGGAGTCCGCTGCCTCGTCGTGCTTGTGCGGCGGGTACGACGACCAGTTGCCGCCCGGCGTCAGCACCTCGCAGGCGATGAGGGCGTCGGCCTCGAACGCGTCGGGCGTGCAGAAGTTGTTGACCTGACGGCTCGCCTGGCCGGCGCCGCGCAGCTCGACCGGCACGGCGTCCGCGCGGCTGGTGGCGGAACGGCAGCACGCGCTCGCAGCGCGCCGACGGCAGCGCGAACCGGCCGCCCTCCTCGGAGGCGATCGTGATCTCGGCGTCGCGCGGGACGTAGACGAAGTCGCTCGGCCCGTCGAAGACGTCGCGCGCGGCCGGCGACGTGCGTGCGCTGCCGTCGACCAGGTGACCGTGGCAGGAGCCCGGCCAGCGGCAGAGCACCAGCGTCTCGCTGCCGGTATCCACGCGCGTGCTCCCCGGTCGCGAGCTGAGACGGCCAGCCCGTGTAGCCCAGCCGGCCAGCACGGCGTCAGCGACGCTGTACGCCCGCAGCCGGCCGACTCGCGGCGGTCAGCGGTCGTGACGGCGGTGTCATCACATCATCCCCACGGACGGCGTCGACGGCCGCGGCGACGTCGCCGTCGGGCGGGTAGAGCAGCGAGCGGCCGACGACCATGCCGCGCACCTGCGGGTTGGCCAGAGTCCGCTTCCAGCGTGGCGAACTGCGCGTCCTGGTCGGCCGACACCTCGCCGCCGAGCAGCAGGACCGGCAGCGTGGTCGAGGCCAGCACGGCGTCCATGTCGTCGACGACCGGCAGCTTGAGCCAGGTGTGGGCGCTGGCAGCCGGCCGAGCCCGGCCGCCACCGTCGCGGAGCGGATCACGGCCTCGGTGCGTCAGGTCGTTGCGCACGCGGCCGTCGACGCGGTGGGAGATGAAGGGCTCGACCATCGCCATGAGCCCGCGGCTCGGCCAGGTCGCCGATCGGCCCGCGCGCAGGCCTCGAGGGTCGCGACGCGTGGCGGGGTCGTCGGGGTCGATCCGGAGCAGCATCTTGCCGCCCTGGAAGCCTGCCTCCGTCGATCCGCTCGGCGTCGTACGCCGGTGAAGCGGTCGTCGATCTCGAAGACGGTGCCGGCCAGGCCCCCGCGGTTCATCGAGCCGATGACGACCTTGCCCTCGAGCGCGCCCATCAGCAGCAGGTCCTCGAGGATGTCGGCGGTGCCCGAGCACGCCGTCGACGCCGGGCCGCTCCAGCGCGATGCGCCAGCCGGCCGAGCAGCTCGCCGCGGTCGGCCATCGCCATCGGGTCGTCGCCGGCGCGCGAGCGCGCCGCGCGCGGGGTGGTCGGCGGCGACGAGCATCAGCCGCCCGGTCGCGCCGACCAGGCCGTCGGGACGAGCACGGGTCGCGGCCAGCCGAGCCGACCTGACCGGGCTCGCGCACGCGCGTGGTGACGAGGGCGCTGACGTCGGCGCGGTCGGCGTACGACGTGGTGGACGTGGTCGGGTCGCTCATGCCACCCCCTCCAGAAGGGCGTCGAGCTCGGCCGTCGTCGGCATCGCGTCGGCGCAGGCCAGCTGGCCCGGCGACGAACGCGCCGGCGGCGTTGGCGAAGCGGAGCATCTGCTCCAGCGTCCCAGCCGGCGAGCAGGCCGTGGCACAGCGCGCCGCCGAAGGCGTCGCCCGCGCCGAGCCCGTTGACCACGTCGACCGGGACCGGCGGCACCACCACCGACGGTCGTCGCCGCGAACGCCCAGCACGCCCGCGGGGCCCTGCTTGACGACGGCGAGGTCGACGCCGGCGGCGAGCAGCGCGGCGGCGGCCGTCTCGGGGTCGCGACTCGCCGACGGCGACCTCGCACTCCTCCCGGTTGCCGACGGCGACGTCGACGAGCGCCAGGGCCCGGCTGGACGTGGGTCGTGGGCCTCGTGCGGCGACGGACCAGAACATCGGGCGGTAGTCGAGGTCGAGCACCGTGGTGCCGTGCTCGCCGCGGGCCTCCAGCGCCGCCATGGTGGCCTCGCGGGACGGCTCCTCGCACAGGCCGGTGCCGGTCACCCAGAAGATGTCCGCGGCCGCGATCGCGTCGAGGTCGAGCTCGTCGGCGCGGATCTGCAGGTCCGGTGCGGTCGGGCAGCGGTAGAAGTAGAGCGGGAAGTCGTCGGGCGGGAAGATCTCGCAGAACGTCACCGGGGTGGGCAGGTCCGGCACGGCGGACACGAAGCGGTCGTCGACGCCGAAGCCCCGCAGCGCCTGGTGGACGAAGCGTCCGAACGGGTCCTCGCCGGTGCGGGTGATGACCGCGGACCGGCGGCCGTGCCGGGCGGCGGCGACCGCGACGTTGGTGGGGCTGCCGCCCAGGAACTTGCCGAAGGAGCGCACGTCCTCGAGCGGTACGCCGATCTGCTCGGGGTAGATGTCGACGCCGACGCGGCCCATCGTGAGGACCTCGAAGCCGGCCGTCACCGGACCGCGTCCTCGAGGTAGTCGAGGCAACGACGCACGTCGGCGACCGGGCCCTCGCCCTCGGGGCGGCCCGCGAGCATGACGTCCTGCTCGAGCACGTACCAGCCGTCGTAGCCGGCGCCCTCGAACGTCCGCACGAGCGTCGCGATGTCGACCGACCCCTCGCCCAGCGGCAGGAAGAGCCCGTCGCGGACGGCGTCGCCGAAGCTCGTCTCCCCCGCGATCACCCGCTCGGCCAGGCCGGCGTCGACGTCCTTGAGGTGCACGTGGACGACCCGCTCGGGGTGGGCGGCGGTCAGCGCGACCGGGTCGGCCCCGCCGACGAGGAGGTGGCCGGTGTCGACGCACAGCCCGACGCGCGAGCCCGCGAGCACCCGCTCGGTCTCCTCACCGGTCTCGACCATGGTGCCCACGTGGGGGTGCAGGGCCGCGACCACGCCGCGCCGGGCGGCCAGGTCGCTGGCCCGGTCGAGGTTGTCGAGCAGCGTCTGCCAGCCGGAGTCGTCGAGGACCGGGCGGTCGTCGTACCCGTCGACGCCGGTGAAGGCGGCCAGCACGACGACGCCGGCGCCGGTGGCGAGGCAGTCGTCGATGAAGCGGTCGATCTCGGGCAGCGGGTCGTGCCCCGGGTCGTGCAGCAGGACGGGCAGGAAGCCGCCGACGGCGCTCAGCCCGTGGGCCGAGAGCCGGGCGGCGAGCTCCTCAGGCGTCGAGCCCAGGAAGCCGACCGGACCGAACTCGGTGGCTCCGAGCCCGAGCGAGCGCATCTGCTCCAGGACCGCGGGGGCGTCGAGCTGGTAGCCCCAGCCCGGGACCTCGCACACGCCCCACGAGATGGGGGCGCCCGCGACCCGGTCGCGGACCGGGGACGGGACGGAGGGGTGGGCCGCGTGGGACGGGGAGACCGGCATGGGTGAGATTGTCGTCACACGAATCAGCCCACGTCAAGACTTTGTCCAGACATATGGACGTGGAGGGGCTCGACGTCGCTATGCTCCCCCTGTGTTCCAGCCGCAGGTGGTGCTCGACCGCTCCAGCCCGGTACCGCTCTACTTCCAGGTGGCCGAGCAGCTCGAGCGTGCCATCCACGACGGCGACCTCGTCGCCGGCGACCGGATCGCCAACGAGGTCGCGTGGGCCGACCAGCTCGGGGTGTCCCGACCCACCATGCGCCAGGCCATCCAGCTGCTGGTCGACAAGGGCATGCTCGTGCGCAAGCGCGGGGTCGGCACCCAGGTGGTGCAGGCACCGATCCGGCGGACGGTCGAGCTGACCAGTCTCAACGACGACCTGCGACGCTCAGGGCACCACACCACCACCGACGTCCTCGACCTCGGCCTCGTCCCGGCCGACGAGGGCCCCGCCGCCCGGCTCGGCTGCCCCGTCGGCACCCCGGTCTGGCGTCTGGAACGCGTCCGCCGCGTCGACGGCCAGCCGTTGGCGCTGCTGCGCAACCACGTCCCGACCTCCGTGACCGACCTCGGCGGCGTCGACTTCACCGACATCGGTCTCTACGAGTACTTCCGCACCCGCGCGATCCACCTCCGGGTCGCCCACCAGAGCATCTGCGCCCGGCTCGCCGACCGGCGGGAGAGCCGTCTGCTCGGCATCAAGGTCGCGGACGCGCTCCTGACCATGGAGCGCACGTCGTACGACGACCAGGGGCGCGCGGTGGAGCACGCCGACCACCTCTACCGCCCCGAGCTGTACTCCTTCGAGACCACCCTCGTCGACCGCTGAGCCGCTCGAGAGCGCTCCGGGAGGTCAGCGCATCGGGTCCCGCAGCGCCCGGAGGACGCCCTCGACGGGTCCCTCGGTGCGGACCGTACGTCGACGCGCTGGGCGGTCCCTGCGACGCCCCCGCGACCGGCGCGACCGGCGGGCGGCAGAGCGCGCCATGTCGGCAGCACCGATGAACCCTGCCTGCGGACCGAGCGCGGCGGCCACGATGACCGGCTCGTCGCGGAAGCCACGACCGGTCAGGGCCCGGGTGAAGGCCTGCTTGGTCGGGTCCAGCAGCAGGTCCCCTGCGGCCGAGAGCCCGCCGCCGACGATGATGCAGCCGGGGTCGAAGGCCGCGGTCATCCCCGCCAGCCCGACGCCGAGCCAGTTGCCGACGTCGGCGATCAGCTCGATGGAGAGCGGGTCGCCGTCTCGGGCGGCCTGGGTGATCTGGGGCCCCTGCAGCTGGTCGGGATCGCCCGCCACGACCTGGCGCAGGTGGTGGGCCATCGGGGAGCTGGCCCGCATCAGCTCCCGAGCGTCACGTACCAGCGCGTTGCCGGAGGCGTACTGCTCCCAGCAGCCCCGGTTGCCGCACTCGCAGCGGTGCCCGTTCGGCACCACCTGCATGTGGCCGAACTCCCCCGCCATGCCGTGGGTGCCCCGGTAGACCCGGTGGTCGAGGACCAGTGCGCCGCCGATGCCGGTGCCCAGGGTGATGCAGAGCACGAAGCGGTGTCCCTTGCCGGCGCCGAAGTTGCTCTCCGCCAGCGCCATGGTGTTGGCGTCGTTGTCGACCACGACCGGCACCTTGACCCGCTCCGCGACCCGGGCGCGCAACGGCTCGCGGCGCCAGTTCAGGTGCGGTGAGAACATCACGACCGAGCGCGTGGCGTCGACGAAACCGGCCGCACCCACCCCGACCGCCGCGACGTCGTACTCGCGGGCGAACTCACCGACCAGGTCGACGATGGTGTCCTCCACCGCGCTGACGTCGTGACCGATGGTGGGTCGCTGCTGGACGGCCAGGACCTGGCCGGTCGAGTCCACCACCCCGGCGAGGACCTTGGTGCCACCGATGTCCACGCCGACGGTCAGCGGGTCCCAGCGCGAGGGCCGGACGCGTCGGGCGGGGACGGTGTCGGACATGGGAGCAGACTACTGAGACCCGGCCTCAGGTCGGCAGCAGTCCGCGGATACGCCGCTCCAGCGCATCGGGGTCGGCCACCGTCAGGGTCGCACCCGGGTGCTTGATGCGTCCGGTCGGATCGATGCCGGGCACCGAGGTGTGGAAGGAGACGCACAGCGCGCGCTTGTCGTCCGGGCCGCCGCGACCGTCGTTGGTGGCGAAGCTGATCCCGCGGTCGGAGAAGGACAGGTGAGGCGGCCCGGCGGTCTTGACGAAGGCGAAGCCGCCGGTGCGCACGACGTCGGCGAGGTTGGTGACCGGCGTGGACAGCGACCAGGGGCCGTAGCGGACGCCGAAGGTCCGCTCGTCGAGCTCGACCCAGGCCGTGCGCGGCGTGATGCCGAAGAGCAGGGCGGGGCCGCGGTAGGCGGCGGAGAAGTCGAACGCGTAGCGGGTCATGGGCTCAGGGTGCCCCGTGGGCGCCTGCTCACTCGTCGTCGGCGGTGTCCTCGTTGTGCGTGCCAGGCCGAGGGGCCCAGGGCAGCTCCTTCGCCGGCCGGACCACGATCAGCTTGTCGCCGCGGGCCAGCTGGGTGACCACCGGGTCGTAGTAGCGGTGCAGCGTCTGGTCGCGGACCACCGCGATGACCTGGTCGGGCAGCTGCTGCGGCTGCTTGCCGACCTCGGGCACCAGCAGCTCGCGCTCGGCCACCTCGAGCCCGTCGCCGTAGCTGAGCAGGTCGTCGATCACCGACCCCAGGGCCGGGCTCACCGCCGACAGGCCGAGCAGCCGTCCGACCGCGTCGGAGGAGGTGACGACCGCGTCGGCGCCGCTCTGCCGCACCAGGGCCACGTTGTCGCCCTCCCGCACCGCGGCCACGATGTACGCCGAGGAGTTGAGCTGGCGGGCGTTGAGGACCGACAGCACCGTGGAGTCGTCCCGGTCGGTGGTGATGATGACCTGCTGGGCCTTGCTCACCCCGGCCCGCCGGAGCACGTCGCGTCGGGTCGCGTCGCCGACCACCACGGTGAGCCCGTCGTTGTTGGCCTCCTGGATCGCCGAGGACGTGGGGTCGACCACCACGATGTCCTCCCGGCTCAGGCCGTTGCCGATGAGTGTCCCGATGGCACTGCGTCCCTTGGTGCCGTAGCCGACGACGACGACGTGCTGGTCCATGCGTTTCCTCCATCGTGCGGCGCGGAACGTCTCGCGGCCCTGGTTGGCCAGCACCTCGATCGTGGTGCCGATCAGCAGCACCAGGAAAGCGATGCGCAACGGCGTGATGACGAAGGCGTTGACCAGGCGGGCCGCCTGCGAGGCCGGGGCGATGTCGCCGTACCCGGTCGTCGAGAGCGTGACGGTCGTGTAGTACATCGCATCGACCAGCGACACCTTGTTCTCGGGATCGCTGTTGTCGACGTAACCGTCGCGGTCGACGTAGACCAGGAAGACCGTGAAGGCCAGGATCCCGATCGCCACGAGGATGCGTCGGGTCAGGATCCACCAGGGCGAGTGCCGGACCACGGGGAACTTGATGCCGAGGCCGGTCTCGGACGCGATCTGGTCGGGCACGGCGACGAATCTACGCGGTCGGGGGGCGAGCGAGCGCCCGCCTCACCGCACCACGTCGCCGTAGATCAGCGTCGTGACGTCCCCCGCGTCCCCGGGATCGCTCGAGAGCGTGGCGAACCGGAACTGGTCGCCCTCCTGGGGGTCCGGGCCGCCGTCGATGCGACGCCACTGCCCGCACAGCTGTCCGCCCTCGCTCTGCGGCGCCGCCGCCGCCGCGTCGCCGGACAGGCACAGCCGCTCGCCGTCCTCGTCGTAGCTGACCACCGTGGCGGTGTCGGTGTCCTCGGTGTCAGGCCCGGCCACCACCCCCACGAGATAACCGCCGAGGAGGCACAGCGCGCCCCCTGCGAGCGCGACCGGGGCCGGCATCGTCACGTTCGCCATGGGTTCAGGGTGCCACGGGGCGTGCGACCACGCGATCGACGGTCAGGTGACCGTCCGCCCAGCACGTCAGGCGCACCCGGTCGCCGACCCGCGGCTCGCGCTCCGGGTCGCGGGCCATGTCGGCCAGCAGCCCCCCGCCGTACGACGCCCGCGAGAGGTGCCCGTCGTGGACCACCTCGGCCACCCCGGGGTGGACCGCGGTGACGCGCCCGGTCGCGGACCCGGCGAAGCGGGTCGCGGCGCGGCGGGGGTGGCTCACGGAGCCAACGGTACGGGCCGGACGGTGGCGCGGGCACCGAGATTTCGGCGTCCCGCGCGCCCGCCCGCGGCCTGGCCGGCACCGGCCGGGCGCGTCAGATCCGGGGCTCGCGCCGGAGCAGCACGGTCTCCTCGTCGTCGATGTCGGCCAGCACCTCCGGGTCGGTGAGCACCTCCTCGTCGCGCTCGCCCAACCGGTGCAGCCGCAGCATCCGCGCCCGACGCAGCCGCCGCACCATCTCGATGCGGGCCCGGGCAGGTCCGGACTCGGGCCAGAGCTGGTCGAAGGAGGCGTTGAGCGCCGCGCCGATGAGCACCGCGATCGCGATGATGTAGAGCCAGATCAGGATCGCGATCGGCGCCGCGAGCGGGCCGTAGATGGAGGTCGAGTCGCCGGCCGTCGCGGTGAGCACCCAGCGCAGCACCGCCGACCCCGCCACCCAGATGACCAGGGTCAGGACCGCGCCCGGGAGGTTGTAGCGCCACGAGGTCCGCACCGGCACGGACACGTGGTAGAGCGTGGCGGTGAAGCAGATGCACAGCACCAGCACGGCCGGCCAGTAGAGCGCGTTGAGCTGTCGAGCCGGTTGGGCAGGATCTGGTCGACCAGCCCCGGACCGGCCACCACCAGCGGGATGGTCACGATGCCGGTGAGCAGCCCGAGGACGTAGAGGACGAAGGACAGCACCCGGGTGCGGACGATGCCGCGGTGGCCGCCGAGTCCGTACATGATCGTCACGGTGTCGACGAAGACGTTCAGGGCCCGCGAGCCCGACCAGAGGGCCAGCACGAAACCGATCGAGATGACGTCGTAGCGGGGCGCGCCCAGGGTGTCGTTGAGCGTCGGCACGATGATCTTGTCGACGGTGTCCTCCGTGAACGCCTGGAGCGCCAGGTCGACCACGTCGGCCTTGAACTCGCTGATGCGGCTGTCGGTGAACCTCTGCACGACGTACCCGATGGAGCCGGTGAGGCCGAAGATCAGCGGCGGCAGCGACAGCAGCGCGAAGAAGGCCGCCTCGGCGGCCAGCCCTGTGACGCGGTTGCGCAGGCAGGCGCTGACGGTGGAGACGACCAGGCGCCACAGCGTGTCGCGGAAGCGGACCCACAACGGCTCACCGGTGCGGGTCTGGGTCGCCGGACGCGCGGGTCGGGGGTCGTCCCGGGCGGTTCGGGAGCCGCCCGCCGGACGCCGACCCTGGGTTGCCATGCGACTACGGTAAAGCCATGCGAGCTGACAACCGGGTAGCGACGAACCAGGCCCCGCCGCTGGTCGGCCACGACGTGGTGACCTCCGACGCCGCCCTGGTCGAGGCGGTCACCCGCCACGCGTCGGCCGCGGTCGTCGCGGACCTCTCCCCGCTGGGGCTGCTGGCCGGCAGCGAGGAGGGTCGCGAGCACGGGATGCTGGCCAACCGCCACCACCCCGAGCTGGTGCCGTTCGACCGCTTCGGCAACCGGGTCGACGAGGTCCGCTTCCACCCGTCGTGGCACTGGCTGATGGAGCGCGGCGTCGGTTTCGGCCTCGGGGCGACCCCGTGGACCTCCGACGAGCCGCACGCGCACGTCCGCCGGGCGGCCGGGTTCATGGCCTGGTCGCAGACCGAGCCCGGGCACGGCTGCCCGATCTCCATGACCTACGCCGCCGTCCCGGCGCTGCGGGTCGACGACGCGCTGGCCAAGGAGTGGACGCCGACGGCTGGCGTCGACGACGTACGACTTCGGGGTGCGCCCGGTGGCCGACAAGGCCGGGGCGCTGGCCGGCATGGGCATGACCGAGAAGCAGGGCGGCTCCGACGTGCGGGCCAACGTGACCGAGGCGGTCGCGACGGCCGGCGACGGGGAGTACGAGCTGTTCGGGCACAAGTGGTTCACCTCGGCGCCGATGAACGACGTGTTCCTGTGCTGGCGCAGGCACCGGGCGGGCTGTCGTGCTTCCTGGTGCCGCGGGTGCGCCCGGACGGCTCGCGCAACCGGCTGGACGTCGTACGCCTGAAGGACAAGCTGGGCAACCGCTCCAACGCGTCGTCGGAGCTGGAGTTCCACGGCACCTGGGCGCAGCGGCTCGGCGACGAGGGGCGAGGGGTGCGCACCATCATCGAGATGGTGGCCGCGACCCGGCTCGACTGCGTGCTCGGGTCGGCGTCGCTGATGCGGCGCGCGGTCGCCGAGGCGTCGTGGCACGTCGCGCACCGCTCGGCGTTCGGCTCGGTGCTGGCCGACAAGCCGCTGATGCAGAACGTGATCGCCGACCTGGCCGTGGAGTCGGAGGCGGCGACCGCGCTGGCGCGTGCGGCTGGCCGCGGCGGTCGACGGCGCTCCGACCCCCACGAGGCGGCGCTGCGGCGGATCGCGCTGCCGCTGGCGAAGTTCTGGGTCTGCAAGCGGACGCCGATGATGACCGCCGAGGCGCTGGAGTGCCTGGGCGGCAACGGCTACGTCGAGGAGTCGGTGATGCCGCTGATCTACCGCGAGTCGCCGCTGAACTCGGTCTGGGAGGGCTCGGGCAACGTCAACGCGCTCGACGTGCTGCGGGCGCTGTCGCGCGAGCCGGAGACGGTGACGGCGTGGATCGAGGAGGTCGGGCTGGCCCAGGGCGCGGACGCGCGGCTGGACCGGGCGATCCAGTCGACGTTGGAGACGCTGGCCGACACCGGGGCGGCCGAGGGCCAGGCCCGCCGGCTGGCCGGTCAGATGGCGGCCTGCCTGCAGGGGTCGCTGCTCGTGCGCTTCGCCCCGCCCGAGGTCGCCGACGCCTTCTGCGGCTCGCGGCTGGGCGGCGAGTACGGCGGCACGCTCGGGACCCTCACGTCCTCCCCCGCCGACC
>CAVXMH010000019.1:0-16859 GCA_963762755.1 uncultured Actinomycetota bacterium
CTCGTTCTGTGGTTCACAGCATCATTTTTACACCACTTTGTGGACGCAAAGTGGTGTAACGAAGCGGCGAACATCAGGAAGGTCAGATCACCAGCCCGACCGTCGCCGACCACGCCTCGTCGCGTCGCTTGGCGAGGTCGCCGACACCGAACTCGGCCATCGATTCCCTGTAGACGCGATCGAGAATCTTCTTGGCGATGTACGAACCGTCCTCCGGGTCGTAGTAGCAGATCTGAATCCAGCGCGGCAGATCCTTCAAGGTCGTCGAGGCTCAGAGGTCGGACGACATCCTCCGCCAACGCGACCGCTCGGCTTGCAGTTCTCGCATGTTCGAAGGGCTACCTTGCTGACCGTCTATGCCGAGAGGGGCGGACACCACCATTGGGGGTCCCTCCCCAGGGGCCTTCGGGGGTGACGCACAGGGTGACAACGAGATCGCCGGCCGGGGCGTGGTGAGGCGCGCCGAGACGATCAGTACGAGGGAGGGCGCAGCGAGTCCTGTCCAAACCCAGCAAGGCACTTCATCGCTCCTGGCCCCTCGCCGTGCCGCACGAAACTGACCAAGCCTGTGAGCGCACTCCGGACATTGGCCGATGTAACGCGCGATGACCGGAAAGTGCTACTTCACCCAGATCGCCCCTACGCTTCGGGTGTCGGCCACAGGGCCGCCGAGCACGGCATCGGTCTTCATGTTCCTCCATCTGGCCTCCTCGGGAGCTGGAGGCGTGGGTCTCTGGGAAGGGTCACCATGTTCGGACGGCTTACTAGGTTTCCTTCGGCGCTGAAGTCGGCTGCGCTGGTCACGACGCTGAGTGTGGTTGTGGCCGTCGCTGGCCCCACGGTTTCCGCAGCTGCCGCGGCGGCATGGTCGTCGACCGAGCCCATGAGCGAGACCCGCTACAACCACACGGTCACCGCTTTGTCCGACGGGACCGTGCTGATCGCCGGTGGCTTCGATGGCATCGGCAGCAGCCGCACCTCGGCTGAGACCTACGACGCGACCACCGGCACTTGGACCGCGAGCGATTCCATGAGCGAGCCGCGGGGCTGCCACACCGCCACCGCCCTGCCCGACGGGACGGTACTGGTCGCCGGCGGCATCGACAGCGCGGGTGAGATCGCTACAGCTACCGCCGAGATCTACAACCCGACCACCCGAGCGTGGACCCGGACCGGTTCCATGGCCGCAGCACGCTGCTTCCACACAGCCTCGCTCCTGGCTGACGGCAGGGTGCTGGTCGCCGGCGGGCTCAATACCGCCTACGACACCATGGGATCTGCCGAGATCTACAACCCCGCTTCGGGAACGTGGACCCCGACCGGCTCCTTGACAGCGGGCCGGTACCAGCACACCGCCACCGCCCTGCCCGATGGGAACGTCTTGGTCGCCGCGGGCTACGACAACGGAGGCCCGGGCAGCCTGCGCTCTGCTGAGCTCTACAGTCCCGCTTCTGGGACTTGGATGCTGGCCGCGTCCTTGGCTGCGAGCCGTTCGGTTCACACCGCCACCGCGCTGGCTGACGGGTCGGTGCTGGTTGTCGGTGGCTACAACTTCAACACCCAGGACGACCTGACCTCCGCTGAGATCTACCGCCCGGCCACTGGCACCTGGGCCCATGCCCGATCCATGGCCACGCCGCGGGCCGACCACACTGCTACAGCATTGGCAGACGGGAGCGTCCTGGTCGCCGGTGGCTTCTCCAGAGGCGGCCTGTCTGCCACCGCGGAGATCTACCGCCCCAGCACCGACTCCTGGACCTCGGCCGGGTCCATGACGACGGTGCGAGAACTCCATCAGGCGGTGGCCCTTCCCGATGGGACCGTCCTGGTCACCGGTGGCAGGGACGACCTCGGCGAGGCGCTGAGGTCCGCGGAGATCTACACCCCCGGCGCTGCCGGCACCAACGAGGACAGCGATGGCGACGGCATGGCCGACGCTTCCGACAACTGTCCCACCGTGCGCAACCCCGGCCAGGCAGACACCGACGGTGACCAGCAGGGCGACCGGTGCGAGCCCACCCACGCCCGCACCCTCGCCCTGAACCTGACCCACGTGAAGGCCCAGGGCGGTACTAAGCTGCGGCTCTCCGGCAAGCTCATGGTCGAAGACACCACCAAGCGGTGCGTCGCCGACGAGCGCGTGATCCTTGAGCGTTACCGTGCCGCGTCGTCGACCTGGATTCGTGTGGGCACAGACCGCACCACCAGTGGCCAGCGACCCGGACGGTTCGCCCGACGGGTCGCCGACGAGCGCGCCACCTACCGGGCTCGGGTGACTCCGACCAGGGTGACCTCCGGCGGCTTCACCAGCACCTGCTCGCGCGCCTCGGCCAGCGAGCGGCACTCGCACTACACCGGCTGACACGCCGGGTGGTTCCTCACCTCGAGCGGGTCGAGGTAGGGATGACGTCTGCGGTCCGCTCCCTCGTTGCCGTCGTGCTCCCGGGGGGTGCCGGTGGGAACGAAGCCGCACAGCCACAGACGTCGCTATTGCCGGCGAAGGTGTTGGCTCGATGCGCTCAATCCTTGCCGTGTTGTCGTCACGTTGCTTGGCAAGCAAGTTCAGGGTGCTCTGCAGTGAGACGACAACGTCACGCACCTTTCTCGGCTGAGCGGAAGCGAACCGGTCCCCCACCGGGTTTCCTGTGCGCCCAGTCGTCAACCAGCAGCGAGGCATGATGAAGGCAGTGTGGAACGGTGCAACGGTCGACAGACAGGTCAACGGCTGAGATGGGCGCTCTGACGAAGACCCGGCGGCTGGCCGGACTGGTGGCCGCCCTCGTGCTGGTCGCCTCTGGATGCGGCACCGAGGATGAGACCTCCACGGCCGCCATGCTCGACTTCGCATCCGAGACCGTCGACGGTGAGTCGTTCGACGGCACCACCCTGGCAGGGAAGCCGACGGTCTTCTGGTTCTGGGCACCGTGGTGTCCCACCTGCCGGGCGCAGATCTCCGGCGTCGGTGAGCTCGCCGCGACCTACGACGACGAGGTCAACGTCGTAGGCGTCGGATCGCTGGACGAGCAGGACGCCATCGAGGGCTTCGCCGCAGAGGTGTCCCCCGACGTCACCCTGCTCTCCGATCCCGACGGCGCCGTGTGGCGTCAGTTCGGCGTGACCGCGCAGAGCACCTACCTCGTCCTCGACGAGGCAGGGACCGAGCAGGCGTCCGGCTACCTCGACGACGCGGAGCTGGCGGCCCTCGTCGAGGACCTGGCGGGCTGATGTCCGAGGGGCTGCTCGTCGTCGCCGTCGGCGCCGGCATGCTCGCCGCCGTGAACCCGTGCGGCTTCGCGCTGCTGCCGGCGTACGTCTCTCTCCTGCTTGCCGGGAGCCAGACGCTCTCCCGACCCGCTGCCGCTGGGCGCGCCGCCACGCTGAGCATGGCCATGACCTCGGGGTTCGCCGTGGTGTTCGGCGTCTTCGGTCTGGTCATCTCACCGGTCGCGGGTCAGCTGCAACGCCACCTGCCCTGGTTCACCGTCGCGCTGGGGGTGACGCTCGCCCTCATGGGGGTCTGGCTGGCGGCCGGTCGCGCCCTCTCGCTCCCACGCCTGCCGCGCTCGGCACGCGCCACGGGCCCACGGCCGCTGACGCGCTCCTTCTGGTCGATGGCCGGCTTCGGCGCCAGCTACGCGGTCGCCTCCATCTCGTGCACGATCGCGCCGTTCCTGGCGGTGGTCGTGAGCGGGTTCCGCAGCGGCTCCGTCCTCGAGGGGCTGACGCTCTTCGTGGCGTACGCCGTGGGGATGGGACTGGTGGTGGGGACGCTGGCCGTGGCGACGGTCTTCGCCTCGCCCGCGACGATCGGACGCCTCCGGGGTGCCGGCCGCTGGGCGCCGCGAGCGGCCGGAGTGCTGCTCACCGCCGCCGGCGCGTACGTCGCCTACTACGGCTGGTGGGAGTTGCGGGTCCTCGCCGGCGGAGACGCCAAGGACCCCGTCATCGATGCTGCCGCCGGGTTCCAGCAGGAGCTCGCGAGCTTCGTGGACTCCGTTGGGCCCTTCGGTTGGCTGACTGCCGCGCTGCTGCTCCTCCTCGCGGTGCTGGCCACGCGACGACGAACCCGCACCGGCCGCCGGCACACGGCCACGGGTGAGCGAGACTCAGCCGGCCCGCGCCGGACGCGTCGTGCGGCGGCTCCCTGAGGGCCTAGGGCCTCCGCGGGTTCAGCGCGTCAGCGAGCTCCACCAACGACGCTGCCTCCAAGTCCGGCGCCGCGAAGTACGACGGGTAGCGACTGCCCACCCTGTCGATCCAGGCCGTGGCCAGGCCCGCGCGTCGGGCACCGTCGATGTCCCAGGGGTGCACGGCGACGAGCATGGCGTCCATCGGCTCGACTTCACACTCCTCCAGGGCGTAGGCGTATGCCCCCAGGGCCGGCTTCCACACCCCTGCGTCCTCGACGGTGAGCAAGCGCTCGAACCGGTCACGCACCCCCGCTCCCTGCAGCAGCGTGTCGGCGACCGTGGCAGACCCGTTGCTCAGGGTCACCAGCCGGATCCCGAGGTCACTCAACGCTCTGACACCCTCGACGACGTCGGGGTGCACCGCGAGCTCGGAGAACCCCTGCATGACGTAGTTGACGGCCTCCTCGAGGGGACGGTCGAGCGGCTGGCCGCCCAACCGGACCCGCAGAGCCTCGGCGCCCAGCGTGGCGAACGACTCGATGTCCCCGGACGTCGTCAGCGCGAAGCCGTCGCGCAGCAGCTCGGCGAACCACAGCTTCGCGAGGTGTCCCGGGGCGCCGACGACCTCGAACCGCGCTGACAGGGGCGTCATGTCCGACAGGGTCTCGTTCACGTCGAAGATCAGCAGACTCGGACGCCTCGGCCCGTCCGGGCTGATCGGGTGCTCGGAGCTGAACGTTTCGTCGGTCATGAGCTCTCCTCGTGGTCCGGCGCCCGCATCGGCTCGTGCGTGCGCACCGCTCTCAGTGTGGCGCGCGGGCGATCATCAGCTGTGCGGGAGGATCCGACGACGGGACCCCGGGGCCACCTCTCGTGCCGAGGACGAGCTCGTCGCCGGTTCCGTCCCGCTGCCCGGCCACCGCTAGGCTCCGCCGGGTGAGCGCCACCCTCGTCGCGAAGGACCTGTCCGGCGGACACGGTCACCGCGTCCTGTTCGACGGGCTCGACCTCACCGTTGCCCCGGGCGACGTGATCGGCGTGGTCGGTGCCAACGGGGCGGGTAAGTCGACGCTGCTGTCGCTCCTCGGCTCAGTGACGACGCCCATGGCGGGCTCGGTGTCCTGCGCGCCGCGCGACGCGTTCGTGGGTCTCCTCCCGCAGGAGCACGAGCGCGTCCCCGGCGAGACCGTCGCGGCGTACGTCGCCCGTCGCACCGGAGCGACCGAGGCGACCTCGTCGATGGAGGCTGCTGCCGCTGCGCTGGGGTCCGGTGAGCGGGGAGCCGACGACGCGTACGCCGTGTCGTTCGACCGCTGGATGGCCTGCGGTGCCGCCGATCTCGACGACCGGATCGCCCCGGTGCTGGACGACCTGGGCCTCGACGTCGGACCGGACGCACTGATGACCTCGCTCTCCGGCGGACAGGCTGCCCGCGTGGCGCTGGCGGCGCTGCTGCTGAGCCGCTTCGACGTGGTCCTGCTCGACGAGCCGACCAACGACCTCGACCTCGACGGCCTCGCGACGCTCGAGTCGTTCGTCCGGGGACTGCGCGGCGGCGTCGTGCTCGTCTCCCACGACCGCGAGTTCCTGGCGCGCTGCGTCACCCGCATCGTCGAGCTCGACCTCGCCCAGGGGCAGGTCTCGGTCTACGAGGGCGGGTACGACGCCTTTCTCGAGGAACGAGCCGTCGCCCGGCGACACGCCCGCGAGGCCTACGAGCAGTACGCCACCACGCGCGGCGACCTCGTGGCGCGGGCACGCACCCAGCGCGAGTGGAGCTCGCAGGGCGTGCGCAACGCGGTGAGGAAGAGCCCCGACAACGACAAGATCCGTCGCAAGGCCGCGACCGAGTCGTCGGAGAAGCAGGCCCAGAAGGTCCGCCAGATGGAGTCACGCATCGCGCGCCTCGAGGAGGTCGAGGAGCCGCGCAAGGAGTGGGACCTCCAGTTCGACATCGCCTCTGCACCCCGCTCGAGCAGCGTGGTCGCCACCCTCAACGAGGCCACCGTCCGGCTCGGCGACTTCTCGCTGGGTCCGGTGTCCTCGCAGGTCGCGGCGGGTGACCGGATCGGCATCACCGGCCCCAACGGAGCCGGCAAGACCACGCTGCTGAGGCTGCTCCTCGGCGACACCTCCCCCAGCACGGGGTCCGCCTCGCTCGGTGCCTCCGTCGCGGTCGGCGTCATCGACCAGGCTCGGACGACCCTCGACGAAACGCTGCCCCTCGGTCGCGCGTTCGAGGCCACCTCCCCGCACCTCACCCAGGCCGAGGTCCGCACCCTCCTGGCCAAGTTCGGGTTGAAGGCCGACCAGGTCGCCAGCGAGGTCGGTCGGCTCTCGCCCGGCGAGCGCACCCGCGCCGCCATGGCGCTCCTCCAGGCCCGCGGCGTGAACCTGCTGGTCCTCGACGAGCCCACGAACCACCTCGACCTGCCCGCCATCGAGCAGCTCGAGCAGGCCTTGGCGTCGTACGACGGTGCGCTGCTGCTGGTCTCCCACGACCGCCGGCTGCTGGAGAACGTGCGGCTCGACCAGCGCTGGGAGGTCGACGCCGGGAGGGTCGTCGTCCGGCACGTGTGAGAAGTTCGCAGGCGCAGGGTCCTGGCCGCCATGGGTCTGCTGGTGACCTCCCTGCTGGCAACGCCGCTGTAGCCGTACCACCGTTCCATCGAGGTCTACCGGGTGACCTCACCCTTCACGGCGTCGAGCAGCTGCGGTCCGCCCTCCACGACGAGGACGTCGGCCCCGGTCTTGATGCCGGCCTCCTTGAGCTGGTCGAGCACCGCAGCTATCACCTCGTGCTGGGCCAGCTTGGTCTCCATCTGACGCGCCCCCGACCAGAACCTCAGGTCCATGCGCACCGTGGCGGACCCCACCTCCTGCAGCAGCGCCTGAGGGCGTGGCTCGTCGAGCACCGATGGGACCGATCCCATGGCCGCTTCCGCGACCGCGGTCGCGGCGGCGAGGTCCGCACTGTCGTCGATGTCCACGCGGACGGTCGACCGCACGTGCTCGAAACCGGTCTGCACGGTGACGATCTCGGAGTGCACGACCGAGTTCGGGATGAGGACGAGCCGGCCGTCGAAGGTCCGCACGCTCGTGCTGGTCAGCGAGACCGCCGCAACGGTTCCGGCGACGTCCTGCACGGCGATCTGGTCGTTCACGCGAAACTTGTCGCGGGCCAGGATGACGATGCCGGCGAACATGTTGCCGAGCACGGTCTGGAAGGCGATGCCGGCGGCGATGGACAGCACGCCGATGCCGCCCAGGGCGTTGACCGGCTTGATGCTCGGGAAGACGATGGTCAGCGCGGCTGCCCACGCCACCAGCAGCGCGAACCACCGCACGAGGTGCGCGAACATCTCGCTCGCGCTGTTCGAGCGACCCCGCCACAGCAGGACCCGGCGTGTCACCCACCCGATGACACGGGCGGACAACCAGCCACCGGCGACCACGCCCGCGCCCAGCAGCACCCCCTCGACGGTCACCGGCGGCAGGACGAACTCGTCGGCGGCCGCTCCTGCAGCTGACATCACACTTCGCATGGCCTCGACTCTGGCACCGATCCCTCGACGAGCACATCTCCGCGAATGCGTCCCGCCCCGTGGTCGAGCCCCGCGGTCCTACTCATCGGGCCGGAGGTCGGGCGGCGGCTGCAGGGACGGCGGGGTGTCGGTGAGCACGGTGAGCGTGCCGTCCGTCTCCAGCACGATGGCTGCCACCTGTGCCAGGTCGGCGTGTCCTTGTCGCCGCGCCGACTGGTACAGCTCGTCCGCGGTCACCCGCTCCCGCCGCATCGCACCTGACAGGAATCCGTGGCGGTACACGAGCTGAGGCTCGGACTTGACCAGGCGCTCGACCCGCCGGCTGCGCACGGACGCCCACGCGACGCCGTACTGGAGCCCGACGAGCAGGGCCAGGGCCAGGACGCCTTCCGCCAGAGCGACCGAGGACGACAGCAGCACCGTCGCCAACGTGGACCCGAGCGCGACGGTCACCACGAAGTCGAAGGCGTTGAGCTTGGACAGCGTGCGCTTGCCGGACGCTCGGAGCAGGACGATGAGCGCGGCGTAGGCACAGGTGCCCACGACAAGAACCCGCACCAGGCCGGACCAGCCGTCGAAGAACATGGATCACCTTTCCGTCTCTCTCGCGTCCCGCTCTCCGATCGCTCGTACGCGGCGGTAGAGGTGGCGCCCCGGGGCAGCGGTCACGCCGTGCGCGATCGTACTGCTTGCCACCAGGAGGGTCCCGACGGTCCACAAGCGTGGGTCCGACACCCCCTCGCCCTCGCTGAACCCCAGGTAGAACAGGGCGCTGACGCCGATCGGGCCGAACCAGCCGAGGAACACCGCGTCCCTCAGCCGGAGACCCAGCGGGCGCGCGAGGGCCAGCAGGACCGGCGGTCGTCGCAGCAGGAGCACGGCCACGGGGAGCACCACACCGTCCCATCCCAGGTCGCGCCACTGCGCCCAGGGCAGCTGAACGCCGAGCAGGAGGAACAGCGGCAGGACGAGATAGCGGTTGACTGCCTCGTCGATGGTGTTCTGGGGTCCCACCTCGTCGTCGCCGACGGCACGGTTGTAGGCAAGGCTCGCCACGAAGACCGACAGGACGCCATCGGCGTCGGCGACGCGGGCCAGCCCCAGCACGGCGATCGCCAGCACCAGGGTGAACACGAGCGCGGATCCCCGGTCCACGTCGGAGTGCCGGGTGGCGTAATTCACCGCCAGACCGGCCACCCAACCCGCGACCAGTCCGATGCCCACGCCGACCCCGACCTGGTAGAGACCCTCCAGCACGGCATGGCCCCAGGACTCTCCGAGGACGAGGGCGATCCCGACGAGGACGAGCGGCAGGGCGAGCCCGTCGTTCGTGCCCGACTCCGCGGACAGCAGCTGACGCGTGCGGAGCGGGAGGTGCTCCTCGGCGCGCTTCCCTGTCACGACGCTGGACGCGAGCACCGGGTCGGTCGGGGTGATGCAGGCACCGAGGAGGGTGGCGAGAGCGACCGGCACGCCGAGCACCAGCCACATCAGACCGGCGGAGAGCGCGGCGGTGCCGACCATTCCTGCCGTCACCAGCACAGCGGTCGGGCTGAGCACGCCGCGCAGCCGCCTGACGGGGTAGCGCAACCCCACGCCCATCAACGAGACCGCGAGCAGCACACGTGCGACCTCGGTGACCAGCCCGGCGCGCTGGTCCTCCGGGACGTGGACCAGCCCCAGCACGGCCGGTCCGGCCACCACGCCGAGCAGCAGAGCCAGCAACGGCTCGCTCACCGGCAGGTCACGCACTCGCGTGGACATCGCTGCGAGCACGACGGCCAACGATCCGACCAGGGCGTAGCCCAGGTGCAGCTGCTCCATCAGGTCCTCTCCCGTGCCTGCACCACGACCGCTTTCCCAACCGGTCCGGCAGCCTGTGTGGACGTCCGTCCGGTCCGTCGTACCCGGGACGGTGGGTCGGCTACACCTCCCCTCGCCCGCACGGTCGTAGGCTGGCACGGCCGTGACCTCCAGCTCCTCTCCCTCCCCGACCTCGCCACCCTCGCGACGGCTCCTGCTCGCCGTGGACGCTCCGTCACTGCTCCACCGCAACCACCACGCGCGGGCGTCCACGGGTCTGCGCGACCGGGGCGGGCGGCCCGCGTGGGCGCTGCACGGGATGCTGCGGCAGATCCTCGAGGCACTGGACCGGTTCGCCCCGGACGCCCTGGTGTTCGGGCTCGACGACCGACGCTCCTCGGTCAGGGAGGAGCGCTATCCGGCGTACAAGGCCGGACGGGCACCGAAGGACGACCTCCTGGTGGAGCAGCTGGAACGCTGCAAGGCGTTCCTCGACGCGCTCGGGCTTCACGCGGTGCAACCGCGGGGCTTGGAGGCCGACGACGTGAGCGCGTCGGCGGCGACCTGGGCCGGTCGCAGCGGCTGGGACTGCGTGATCGTGACCTCCGACCGGGACACGTTCGCCCACATCAGCGACCACACGAAGGTGCTGCGCCTCATCAGCGGCGGCATCCACGGCTCGCCGTTGCTGGACCCGGCTCGGCTGCGGACCATGTACGGCGTGCCGGCCGAGCACTACCTCGACTTCGCGGCACTGCGCGGCGACGCCAGTGACAACCTCCCCGGTGTGCGCGGGATCGGCGAGAAGTCCGCCGCGCTGCTGCTCGCGGAGGTCGGCCCGATGGAGGCGGTGTGGGCCGACGTCGAGCACTGCGAGGGCGCGTCCGTCGTCGCCGCCCTGGACTCGTGGGCCGAGGAGACCGGCAACCGCCGCACCGGCCGCTCCCTCGTGGGGCACCTGAGGGCGCCGGGCGCACGCGCGCAGTTCGAGTTCAACCGGTCGATGATGGCCGGGCACACCAACGTCGACCTCGGGCTGCGCCCCGACGAGCCCGGCTCCCCCGGTCTGCTGCCCCTCGACCATGGCCGCGTGCTGACCAGCGTCGGCCACCTCGGCGTACCTGCCACCACCGACCTCGCGCTCCGGGTGCTCACGGAGCCGCCTGCCTCCCGCTCCCACGGTGCTGCGCAGCCCGTGCCTGCTCACGCTCCTGACCACCCCGTGGCGCCGCTCGTCGGCGAGGAGGTGCACGCGGAACAGGTGAAGTGGGGCAACGGTCCCGACCTCAGCGGCTAGAGTCGCGAGATCGGCTCGCCGTACCGTCCTTGATGACTCCGACGAGGGAAAGGGGACCCGTGCCGGTCGATCCCGCCTTCGGATTGCGCAGCCTCGGCAACATGGCGCGGACCTTGAGCATCTCCGCGCCCTTGCACCCGCTGCTGGAGACGGCGGCCGAGGAGGCCCTGGGCGCGCTCCGGGCGGCGAGCGTGTCGATCGCCCAGCTCGACGAGGACGGCCGGTTGGTGCGCGTCCTGATCAACGTCGGCGATCTCTCGGCCGACGAGGTTCGGTGGCCCGTGGACGAGACGTACGCGCTGGCGGAGTGGGACCGCCTGTCAGCCGTCCTCACCGACAAGATCACACGCACCGATCACCTGGGGGCGGACGACTGCGACCCGATGGAGGCCGAGCTGCTCCAGTCCGTCGGCAAGGGATCATCGGTCACGGCCGCCATCTTGGTGGACGGTCGGGTCTGGGGCGAGTTCTACGCCACACGGCACCTCGGCGAAGAGCCGTTCGTCGAGAACTCCGTGGACTACGTCGACGCGCTCATGGCGATCCTGGGGGCAGGGATCTCCCGGTCCCTGAGGGAGGCCACGCTGGAGCGGCTGGCGTTCCACGACGCCCTCACCGGAGCCTTGAACCGGCGCGGTTTCGAGCAGGCGGCGGCGCACGTCCACGAGCTCCCCGACGAGGCCGTCCGTGCGCTCACGCTCGTCGCGCTCGACATCAACGGTCTCAAGGACGTCAACGACAGCCAGGGGCACCCTCGAGGAGATGAGCTGATCAGGACCGTCGCTCGCGCCCTGCACGAGGCTTTCGCGCCCTACCCCGGAAGCCTGGTCGCACGCATGGGCGGCGACGAGTTCACCGCGCTCGTGCCTCACCACGACCCCACCTCGGTGGCCCGGACCGTCGAAGCCCTGTGTGACGAGGTGGGTCAGGACCGGTCCTTCGGCCCCAGCGCCGGCCTCAGCGCAGGGGTGGCGCACACCCTGCTCACCGGACGAGACGACGTCACGCACAACGAGCTGATGGAAGCGGCCGATCGTGCTCTCTACCAGGCCAAGGCCCTGCACCGCTCCGCAGCCGTCCTGACCGACGAGCACGGCCCGACCCGCCGTGGCGGACGCCGCGCGGGAGACGGGCGACGAGCAGCCTCGGACGCCGGCAGATCAGGCGCGGACGGGGAGGTCTGAGACGGGTCCCCTCACGAGATCCGCTTGACGAGTTCGAACATGTGTTCGATGCTTGGTTGGTGTCCACCTCCCCCTTCGCCGCTCTCGACCCGGGCCGTCCCGTGGTCGATCAGCTGCGGGAACGGGTGGCCGCCATGGAGCGACGTCCGGCCGCGGGGACGGTCCCCACCCTGCCTGGGCTCACCGACGTCCTGCCGCTGCGCGCCGGAGCGACGTACGGCGTGGACTCAGCCTCGCTCGGCCTCGCACTGGCCGCGGGGGCGTCCCGAGCCGGTGAGTGGGTGGGCTTCGCCGGGTGGGGCGACTTCGGGGCCGAGGCAGCCGCCGAGCTGGGCATCGAGCTGTCGCGCACGGTGCTGGTTCCCGACCCCGGCGAGCACTGGCTGGAGGTGACGGCCGCGCTCGTCGACGTCCTGCGCGTGGTCGTCCTGCGGCCGCCGGCCTCGGTGGGCGAACGGTCAGCGGGGATCCTCGACTCGCGGCTGCGCACCCGCTCGGCCGTTCTGGTGGTGCATGGCGCCTGGCCGCGGGTCGAGGCCCGGCTGTGCACCGAGACCTCCGCCTGGCGCGGCCCTGGCCGAGGCCCAGGTCAGCTCGTGGACCGGCACGTCCGCGTCGCCGTGCACCGGGGTGCGCGTCCGCCGACGCGTGCCGACCTCGCCTGGCCCGGGCTCGAGCGGGTGGACCGGCTCGAGCGGTCGGCCGCAGCCGGGCTCCGGGCCTCGGGGTGAGTCACTGATGAGGGTCATGGTGGTGTGGTGCCCCGACTGGTCCGTGGTCGCGGCGCTGGAGGAGGCCGGGGCGGCGACCCGCTCCCCCGCAGCCGTCCTGCACGCCAACGTCGTCGAGGTCTGCAACGGCCCTGCCCGGGCCGAGGGGGTGCGCCGTGGCCAGCGCCGGCGCGACGCCCAGGCCCGGTGCCCGGAGCTGGTGCTGCTGCCGGCCAACCCCGACCGGGACGCCCGGGCCTTCGAGCCGGTGCTGGCCGTCGTCGAGGACCTGCGCCCCGGGGTGGCCGCCCTGCGCCCGGGCCTGCTCGCAGTCCGCGCGCCCGGCAGCTGGTACGGCAGCGAGACCCACGCCGCCGCGACCGTCGCCCAGGCGCTGGTCGAGGGTGGGGTGTGGGACGTGCGGATCGGAGTCGCCGACGACCTCTTCACCGCTGAGCAGGCAGCGCGCACCGCCGACTCCCAGGCTTGGGTCGTGGTGCCCGCGGGTGGCTCAGCCGCGTTCCTGCGCGGGCGTCCGGTGCACGTCCTGGCCGACGACGGGCCGCGCGGCCGGGAGCTGGTCGGTCTCCTCGAACGCCTTGGGCTCCACTGTCTCGGCGACCTCGCCGACCTGCCGGCCGAGGCCGTCGAGCACCGGCTCGGCGCCTACGGAGCCGTCGTGCGGCGTCGGGCCCGGGGTGAGGACCGCGACCTGTTCGCCGCCCGGACGCCGCCGCCCGAGCTGGACGCCCAGGTGTCCTTCGAACCCGCGCTCGACTCCGTCGAGGCCATCACGTTCAGCGTGCGCACCACCGCCGAACGGTTCGTCGCCCAGCTGGCGCAGCGCCAGCTGGTCGCGACCGGCGTGCGCGTCGAGGCCGAGTCCGACGGCGTCGTCTGCTCCTCGCGAGCCTGGCTGCACCCGCGTCACTTCGGGGCCCGCGACCTGGTCGACCGCGTCCACTGGCAGCTGCAGTCGCCCGACCTCGGCGGCTCCCTGCGAGCGCGCAAGGAGTCCGGCGACGTGCGCGCTGCCATCGAGCTCATCCGCTTCGTCCCCGAGGTGGTCGAGCCCGCCGCCGCCCACGGCGAGGCGCTGTGGGGCGGCGCCTCGAACGACCTCGTCGAGCGGGGCGTGGCGCGGGTGCAGGCCATGCTCGGCTTCGACGCCGTCCGTCGCCCCGTGCTCCAGGGCGGTCGCAGTCCCGCGGTGAGGCAGGCGCTCGTGCCGTGGGGCGAGCAGGCTGTCGACCTGCGCCCCCGCGACCGTCCGTGGCCCGGGCGGGTGCCCGGACCGGCGCCGGTGCGGGTGTTCGCCACTCCTCCGAACGCCGAGGTCGTCGACGACGCCGGTCACGAGGTGGCCGTCACGGAACGCGGCGTCGTGACCGGGGAGCCCCGTCGCTTCCGGGTCCGCGATGCGGCCCGGGAGGCCGTGAGGGACGGTGCCGGGGGCCCTGCAGAGGGCCGGGCCGAGGCGGCGACGCTGCCGTGGCAACCGGTGACCGCGTGGGCAGGGCCGTGGCCCACGGACGAGGGCTGGTGGTCCGGCGGGTCCGGGCGGTCGGCCCGTTTCCAGGTCGTCGGCGCCGACGGACGCGCCTGGCTGCTGCTGCGCCACCCCGAGGGCTGGTCGTTGGAGGCGGCGTATGACTGAGGGGAGCGACACGCCGGTGCACGGCGCTCGTCGGCGGCCCGACCCACGGGTTGGAGGTGGCTGATGGGCTGGAACAACCCCACCATGAAGTGGGCCGACCTCGAGCGCAGGCTCAGCGGCCTTCCGGGGGCCGACGACGCGCCGGTGTCACGCCGCAAACGCGCCTCTCCGACCGGCCGGCCGATCGAGCGTCCCACCGCGGTCACGCCGTACGCCGAGCTGCACTGCCACAGCCACTTCAGCTTCCTCGACGGCGCGAGCTCGCCCGCCGAGCTCGTCGAGGAGGCCGTGCGGCTCGGGCTCAGCGCGCTGGCGATCACCGACCACGACGGTTTCTACGGCGCCCCGATGCTGGCCGAGACCGCCGCGGCGTACGACCTGCCGACGGTCTTCGGCGCCGAGCTGTCCCTCGGTCTCACCGGGCCGCAGAACGGCGTGCCCGATCCCGAGGGCAGCCACCTCCTGGTGCTGGCGCGTGGCGTCGAGGGCTACCACCGGCTCGCCGCGGCGATGACCGACGCCCACCTGCGCGGCGACGAGAAGGGGCGGCCGGTCTACCACCTCGACGAGCTGGCCGAGCGCGGCCGAGACCACTGGGTGGTGATGACCGGGTGCCGCAAGGGCGCCGTCCGCCAGGCCCTCGGGTCCGGCGGTGAGCGTGCGGCCGCCGAAGCGCTGGACCGGCTGACGGGGATGTTCGGGCTCGAGCACGTCCTCGTGGAGCTCTCACCACGACCGGGCGACGACGCCACCAACGCCACCCTCGCCAGGCTCGCTGCCGTCCACGGCCTCGCCACGGTCGCCACCGGCAACGTCCACCACGCGACCCCTCAGCGGCACCGGCTGGCCTCGGCGATGGCGGCGGTGCGGGCGCGACGCAGCCTGGCCGAGCTCGACGGGTGGCTCGACCTCTCGGGCTCGGCCCACCTGCGCAGCGGCGCGGAGACGGCCGCCGCGCTGGCGGCGTACCCGGAGGCGGTCGCGCGCAGCGCGACCCTGGCCCACGAGCTGGCGTTCGACCTCCGGAAGGCCTCCCCCGCCCTGCCCAAGCAGCAGATCCCCGACGGCCACAGCGCCGACTCGTGGCTTCGCGTGCTCGCGGAGCGCGGCTTCGCCGAGCGCTACACCGGTGTCCCCCACGAGCGCGACGCGCGCGAGCGGCTCGAGCACGAGCTGCGGGTGGTGGCCGAGAAGGACTTCGCCGGCTACTTCGTCATCGTCCACGACATCGTCGCCTTCGCCCGCGAGCGCGGCATCCTCTGCCAGGGCCGCGGCTCCGCCGCGAGCTCCGCGGTCTGCTACGCCCTCGGCATCACCGCCGTGGACGCGGTGTTCTACCGCCTGCCGTTCGAGCGGTTCATCTCCGCGCACCGTGACGAGGAGCCCGACATCGACGTCGACTTCGACTCCGACCGACGCGAGGAGGTCATCCAGTGGGTCTACGACACCTACGGGCGCCGCAACGCCGCACAGGTGGCCAACGTCATCGCCTACCGGCCGCGGATGGCGGTGCGCGACGCCGCGAAGGCGCTGGGGTTCTCCCCGGGGCAGCAGGACGCGTGGTCCAAGCAGATCGACGGCTGGAAGTCGGTGGTCGCCGGCGACCAGGGCGACCCCGCCGCCCACGACGTGCCGGCCCCGGTGGTGGCGCTCGCCGAGGAGCTGATGGGGGCGCCGCGCCACCTCGGCATCCACTCCGGCGGGATGGTCCTCACCGAGCGGCCCATCGGCGAGGTCTGCCCCATCGAGCGGGCGCGGATGGACAAGCGCACCGTGCTGCAGTGGGACAAGGACGCCTGCGAGTCGATGGGGCTGGTCAAGTTCGACCTGCTGGGGCTCGGCATGCTCGGGGCGCTGGACCACATGATGCGGCTGGTCGCCGAGCACCTCGGTGAGCAGTGGGACCTCGCGACGATGCCGAAGGAGGAGCCCGCGGTCTACGACATGCTGTGCCGCGCGGACTCCATCGGCGTCTTCCAGGTGGAGAGCCGGGCCCAGATCGGCACCCTGCCGCGGCTGCGCCCGCGCGAGTTCTACGACCTCGCCATCGAGATCGCCCTCATCCGGCCCGGTCCCATCCAGGGCGGCGCGGTGCACCCCTACGTGCGCCGCGCGACCGGGCAGGAGGAGGTCACCTACGACCACCCCGAGCTGGTTCCCGTGCTCGAGCGCACCAAGGGCGTGCCGCTCTTCCAGGAGCAGCTGATGGCGATGGCGGTCACCCTCGGCGACTGCAGCCGTGACGACGCCGACCTGCTGCGGCGTGCCATGGGCTCCAAGCGCGGGGTCGAGCGCATCGAGTCGGTCAAGCAGAAGCTCTACGCCGGCATGCAGCGCCGCGGCATCACCGGCGACCTCGCGGACTCGATCTACGTGAAGATCCTGTCCTTCGCCAACTTCGGGTTCGCCGAGTCGCACGCCCTGTCCTTCGCGCTGCTCGTCTACGCGTCGTCGTGGTTCAAGCTGCACTACCCGGCAGCGTTCCTGGCCGGGCTGCTGCGCAACCAGCCGATGGGCTTCTACTCACCGCAGT
>CAVXMH010000020.1:0-19352 GCA_963762755.1 uncultured Actinomycetota bacterium
CGGTGGTCGAGCCGTCCCCGGTGGTCGAGCCGTCCCCGGTGGTCGAGCTCGTCGAGACCCGGTGGATCCGGTGGGTCGAGCCTGTCGAGACCGAGCCCGCCGAGACCTCACCTCGCCGTCAGGTCGCTCCACGTCCGGATCCACTCGTCACGGTTCGCGGTGATCTCGGCCGGGTCGACCTCGATCGGGTCGGCGGCCGGGGCGGCCTACCGCTCCCAGAGCGGGGGCAGCGGCGCGGCGTCGTCGACGGGGTAGACGTACATGTTGTCGGGCAGCGCCTCCTGGAAGGTCCGGTCCACGAGGAAGTCGACCAGGGCCCGCGCCCCCTCGGGGTTGTCCGCCCCGGCCAGCACGCCGGCGTACTCCACCTGCCGGAAGCAGGTGTCGAGCAGCGCACGGGTGGTCGGCCGGTCCTCGCCCTTGCCGATCGTGAACGGCGGCGAGGAGGAGTAGCTCAGCACGACCGGGCGGTCGCCGTTGCCGCCGCCGGCGGTGAAGTCGACCGTGTAGGCCTCGGTCCAGTCCCTCGCGACCCGCGCTCCGTTGTCCATCAGCCGGGTCCAGTAGTCCTGCCAGCCGTCCTCGCCGTACTCCCCGATCGTGGCGAGCAGGAAGGCGAAGCCGGGTGAGGACGTGGACGCCGCCGGGGTGACGAAGAGGTCGCGGTAGGCCGGGTCGGCGAGGTCGTCCAGGGTCTCCGGCGGCGCCTGGTCGCGCTCGGCGAACCACTCCTCGTCGACGTTGACGCAGACGTCGCCCCAGTCGACCGGCGTGAGCAGGTCGCCGGCCTCACCCTCAAGGGCGAAGTCGGCGACCGACGCCGGCAGGTCGCCCGGGGTGTACGGCGCCAGCACACCCTCGTCCGCGGCGCGCGTGGCGAAGGTGTTGTCGATGCCGAAGACGGCGTCGCCCAGCGGGTTGTCCGCGGTGAGGACCAGCTTGTTGGTCAGCGTGCCGGCGTCGCCGTTGGTCTGCACCTCGACGCGGAAGCCCGATTCCTGCTCGAAGGCGCGCAGCACCTGTTTCGGGCAGGTACCACGAGTCGTGGACGAGGAGGGTGACGTCGCGGTCGGTGACCGTGCTGCCGTCGGAGGCGGTGCCGGTGGTGGTCTCCCCCTCGCCGCTGGCGGTGACCGAGCAGGCGGTGAGTGCCAGCAGTGCGGTGGCGGTGGCAGCCGCTGTGGCTCTCGCGGTCGTGGGCCGTCGCCCGGGTCGTTCGTGCTTCATGGTGTCTCCCAGAGGTCGGGAGGGCCTCGCGATCGTGCGAGAAGAGCTCGACTTCCTCACGCCGGTGCTAACCGGATCAGGTTCGAGGGTCTGCGGCCGTTTCCGCACTCTCAGCGCCTGGTGGCGCTCCCCTGTCGTTCTGCCGCCACGGTACTACGCGGGCGCCCCCGATCCTCAGACGGGCGCGTACGCCGCGACGCCGTCGGTCTCGCTGCGGGAGAGGACGTGGTCGCCGGCGAGGAGGTCGAGGTGGACCATCGTCTCCATCACCGCCATCGCGCCGTTGAAGACGTCGAGGTCGTCGAACGCCCGCTCGCGCCGGGTCCATGACAGCTGCCGCGCGACGTCGTACGCCGTCACGGCTCCGCCGGCGACCGCGCGGCGGCAGAGGGCGAGGCGCTCGTCGTGGTGGGCCAGCAGCTCGCCGACCCGGCGCGTGGGAGCTGTCGGTGACGGCGCCGTGGGCGGGCAGCAGGCGCAGGTCGGGCAGGCGACGCACGCGTTCGAGGGAGCCGAGGAAGTCACGCAGGGGGTCGTCGGCGTAGACGAGCTCGAAGCCGACCGACGGGGTGATGGTCGGCAGCACGTGGTCGCCGGCGAAGAGCAGCCCGGCAACGAGGTCGGCGAAGACGAAGTGGCCGGCGGTGTGACCCGGTGTCGGGACGGCGGTGAGGACCCGGTCGCCGACGGCGATCTCCTGCTCGCCGTCGAGCCAGCGGTCCGGCGGCAGCCACAGCGACAGGTCGGGGACACGGCCCTCGAACATCGCCTTCCACGCGGCGGCGGTGTCGTCGGCACCGGCGAGACGCAGCCGCGGCACCGTCGGGTCGTGGTCGAGGGTGCCGCTGTTGAAGAGGTCGAGCGTCGCCTTGTCGCCGATGCCGAGCTCGACGGTCGCCCGGCCGAGCTCGCGAGCGGATCGCGGCGGCCTGGGTGTAGTGGTCGCGGTGGGCGTGGGTGACGAGGAAGCGCGTGATGTCGCCGACGCCGGCGCCGAAGGTGGCCAGGCTCTCCTCGAGCCGGGCGCGCGACGACCTCGAGGGCCCAGCCGCCGTCGATGCAGGTCAGCCCGTCGCCGGTCTCGAGGACGTAGACGTTGACCGCCCGGAGGCCGTCCATCGGCAGTGGCAGCGGGACGCGTCGTACACCGGGGGCGACGAGCTCGGCGGTCGGCTCGGTCCACGTAGTCCGGTCGGCCAGGTCGTCGGTCGAGGGCAGCGCGTGGTCGGTCACCGGGCCATCCTGCCAACCGGTGGGCGCACATCACGGTCACACGGTCGTTGGTCTCCGCCCGACACGCCGGGAGGGAGGACTCCCGAACGGTCTTGTGAACGATTCTGACGGCGCGGGAGGGTGGGGCCATGAGCACGCCGCGCACGCCGAGCACGCCATCCTCGAGACGCCGTCCGACGTGACGCCGCCGCGGGAGCTGGCCGTCGACGACGCCACCCGCATCCGCCGTGAGGGCCACCGCCAGGTCACCGACCGCGACGCCCTGGACGCGGTGCTCGACGAGGCGCTGCTGGCCCACGTCGGTGTCGTCCGGGACGGGCGGCCGCTGGTGCTGCCCTTCGCGTGCGCCCGCGACGGCGACCAGCTCCTGCTGCACGGGTCGACCGGGTCGGGGCTGCTGCGGGTCGCCGCCGGCGACGAGGTCTGCGTCGAGGTCACCCACCTCGACGGGCTGGTGTTCGCCCGGACGACGTTCGACTCCTCGATGCGCTACCGCAGCGCGGTGGTCCACGGCGTCGCGGAGGAGGTGCCGGCCCCCGACAAGGCGCGTGCGCTCGACCTGCTGTCGGACCACCTCTTCCCCGGGCGTACGGCGGAGCTGCGGGCGCCCACCGCCAAGGAGCTGGCCGCCACCCTGGTGCTCCGGGTGTCCCTGGAGTCCGCCAGCGTCAAGGTCGCGGCCGGCCCGCCCGAGATCGACCCGGACGACCACGAGCCCCGGTCCGTGTGGGCCGGGATCGTCCCGCTGGCCCTGCGGGCCGACCAGCCCCTGGTCTCCCCCGACGTACCGGACGGGGTCGACGTACCGGCCTCGGTGCGTGCCACCCTCGCCCGCCACGGGGTCTGAATCGCGCAGCTGACCGGTCATACCGGCCGCCACGCCGAGGAAACGGCCCCTCGACCGGTCGATTGAAGAAACAGCGGCCCGGTTTCCCAAGGTATGCAGGAAAACTGGCACTCCCCATGGCGTCGGGAGCGTGGGGAGTGCCAACATGCCGGCATACCTTGGGAAACCGACTAGCGTCACAGGATGGCTTCAGCAGCAGCAACGTCGAGCCGGGTGCGACCGGCACCGCTGCGCATCGGCGTCCTCGGCGCGGCCCGGATCACGCCGAACGCTCTCCTGACGCCGGCCGCCGCGAGCCCCGACGTCGAGGTCGTGGCCGTCGCGGCGCGCGACGAGTCCACCGCTCGTCGCTTCGCCGACGAGCACGGGGTCGACCGGGTGCTGCCCGACTACGAGGCGCTGCTGGCCGACCCCGACGTCGACGTCGTCTACAACCCGCTGCCCAACGGTCTCCACGGCCGCTGGACGATCGCGGCGGTCGGGGCCGGCAAGCATGTCCTGTGCGAGAAGCCCTTCGCGGCCAACGCCGAGGAGGCCCGCCGGGTCGCGGACGTCGCCGCGGGCACCGACCGGGTCGTCATGGAGGCCTTCCACTACCGCTACCACGCGCTGGTGCCGCGCCTGCTCGCGATCATCGCGAGCGGCCGCCTCGGCGAGGTCCGCCGCGTCGACGCCTTCTTCCGCGCCCACCTCGGCCCGGCCTCCGACATCCGCTGGCAGCCTGGTCTCGCGCCCGGCGCGATGATGGACCTCGGCACCTACCCGCTGCACCTCGTGCGCACCCTGACCGGCGAGGAGCCCGAGGTGGTCGCCGCCGAGGCGCTCACCCGCTCCCCCGGCGTCGAGCGCACCCTGCGGGCCGATCTCCGCTTCCCTAGCGGCGTCGAGAGCCGCGTGAGCACGAGCATGCTGTCGCGCTGGGGCACCGCGGACGGCGCTGACGTCGTCGGCACCCGTGGCCGGCTGCGCGTGAGCGGGTTCGTCGGACCTCAGGGCGGCAACCGCGTCGAGCTGCGGTGGCGCGCGGCTCGCGGTCAGCACCGGTTGGCGCGCTTCTCCTTCACCCGCCACCCCACGTCGTACGCCGAGCAGCTGGCGGCCCTGGTGGCCGCGATCGACCACGGCACGCCGTACCCGACCGGTCCGGAGGACGCGGTCGCCCAGATGGTCGCGATCGACGCGTGCTACCGCGCGGCCGGGCTCGAACCGCGCGAGCCGACCGCCTGACCGCGCCCCGGCCTCACTCCGACCGCACCCCGACGCACCCTGCCGGACGGTCAGGTGGTGAGGAAGCGCCAGGTGCTGACGTGCCGGTAGCTCTCCCCTGGTCGCAGCACCGCTGAGGGCCACTCCGGGTGGTGGGGCGAGTCCGGGAACACCTGCGGCTCGAGGGCGATGCCGGCGTAGGCCGGGTAGTCCGGCGCCCGTCCGGCGGTCGTGACCTCGGCCAGGCCCTGCCCGGTGTAGACCTGCACGCCCGGCTGGTCCGTGGTGATCTCGAGCGTCAGGTCGCCGGTCGGAGAGATCAGCCGGACCTGGGGAGCCGGTCCGTCGAGCACATAATTGTGGTCGAGACCATCGACGAGCTGCGAGTGGTCCGCGGCGACCACGTCGCCGAGCAGGGTGGGAACGCGCAGGTCGAACGGTGTGCCCTCGACCTCGGCCACCTCGCCGGTGGGGATGAGCTCGCCGTCGACCGCTGTGAACCGCGACGCCGCCACCTGGAGCCGGTGGTCGCGCACGTCACCGTCACCAGGAGCGCCGAGGGCGAAGTAGCTGTGGTTGGTCAGGGCCACGACCGTCGGCGCGTCGGTCGTCGCTGTGATGGTCACGACCACCTCGTCGGGCGTGACGTCGTACCGCGCGGTGGCGCGCACCCGCCCAGGGAAGCCCTGGTCGCCGTCGGGGCTGTCGAGGGCGAGCACGACGTGGTCGGCGGAGGACTGGATGACCTCCCAGGTGCGGCGGTCGAAACCGTCCGGGCCGCCGTGCAGCGTGTGGCCGGTCTCCTGAGTCGCGAGCGTGTGGCGGGCGCCCTCCACGGGGAGGTCGCCGCGCGCGATGCGGTTGGCGTAGCGGCCGACCGTGGCCCCGAGGAAGTGGGGCGTACGCCGGAACGCCTCGTCGTCGACGCCGCACGTGACCTCGCGCCGCTCGTCGCCCACCGGCACGGTGAGCGACACCACGCGGGCCCCGAAGGGGCTGACCTGCAGCACAGGACCGGGCTCGGCTCCCAGGGTGATCACCGCCCGAACTTACCAACGGGGCCGGTGGGACGACGGTTTCTCAAGGTATGCCGGCAAACTGGCACTCCCCATGGTGTCCGGAGCGTGGGGAGTGCCAGTCCGCCATGGGGAGTGCCGGCAGGCGGGCGAGGGTGTACGTCTGCCGCTCGCGGTCCCTGTCACCTTTCACAACCCCGAGCGGAATGTCAGTGCCGTTTCGCGGAACACATGACCGTGATCGGGCGTTCACGTGGAGGTCGTCATTGTCAGGCAGCGTGGACACACCAGCCGTAGGACGACCCCGTGACCCTCCGTGACCCTCCGTGATCGCTGCTTCGACAGGAAACCCGTGACCGACTCCACCCAGACCTCCCGACTCGCTGCCGACGGGCCGCCGACGACCACCGAGCCGGACCCGCGCCGTTGGTGGGCGCTCGCCGTCCTCGCCGCCTCCCAGCTGATGATCGTGCTCGACGCCTCGATCGTGAACATCGCGCTCCCCAGCGCCCAGGCGGACCTCGGCATCAGCAACGCCGACCGGCAGTGGGTCGTCACGGCCTACACCCTCGCGTTCGGCGCGCTCCTGCTCCTCGGCGGCCGCATCGCCGACTACGTCGGTCGCAAGCGCACCTTCCTCGTCGGTCTGGCCGGCTTCGCCGCCGCCTCGGCGCTGGGCGGGATCGCGGCCAACCAGGAGCTGCTGTTCGCCGCCCGCGCCCTCCAGGGCGCCTTCGCCGCCCTGCTCGCCCCCTCGGCGCTCGCGCTCATCACCGTCACCTTCACCGAGCCCAAGGAGCGCGCCAAGGCGTTCGCGGTCTTCGGCGCCCTCTCCGGCGGCGGCGCGGCGATCGGTCTCATCGTCGGCGGCGTCCTCACCGAGTTCACCTCGTGGCGCTGGTGCCTCGGCGTGAACGTCCCGGTCGCGCTGATCGTCGCCGCGCTCGCCGTACCGCTGGTCAAGGAGAGCAAGGCCCAGGGCGACACCCGGTACGACGTGCCGGGCGTGCTCTTGGCGACCGCCGGCCTGTTCGCACTGGTCTTCGGCTTCACTGAGGCCGCCCGGGCCGAGAACCCGAACGACCCGGCCGACACCGCCGTGCAGGGCTGGGCCGATCCCTCCACCGTCACGTGGCTCGTGTCCGCGGTGCTGCTGCTCGTCGCGTTCGTGTGGTGGGAGCGTCGCGCCGCCAACCCGATGCTGCCGTTGCGGATCGTGCTCCACCGCAACCGCGGCGCGGCGTACCTGATCTTCACCCTCGTCGGTGCCGGGCTCTTCGCGATGTTCCTGTTCCTGACCTACTACCTGCAGCTGAACCTGGGCTACAGCCCGCTCAAGGCCGGCTTCGCGTTCCTGCCGTTCAGCGCCGGCATCATCCTCACCGCCGGGCTGGTGGCGAACCTGCTGCCCAAGGTCGGCCCGAAGCCGCTCATGGTCGCCGGGCTGGTTCTCGCGACCACCGGCATGATGCTGCTGACCCAGATCGGCTCCGACACCGCCTACTGGTCGCACGTGCTGCCCGCCGAGCTGCTGCTCAGCATCGGCATGGCCTGCGTCTTCGTGCCGGCCTCCAGCCTGGCCCTGCTCGACGTCGGCGAGCATGACGCCGGTGTGGCCAGCGCGGTGCTCAACACCTCGCAGCAGATCGGCGGCTCGTTGGGCACGGCGCTGCTCAACACGCTCTTCGCCGGCGCCGTGACGGCGTACCTGACCGAGAACGCGCGCAGCGCCGCCGACGCGCAGCGACTCGCCCCAGAAGCCTTCATCAGCGGCTACCACGTCGCGTTCTTCTGGGGCGGGATCCTGCTCGCCCTCGCGCTCGTCACCGCGATCACCCTGGTGACGGCGCGCAAGGACGACGTCCCGACCGAGGGCGCCGTCGTCGCCTGATCCCTTCAGCCATCGAGTCGGCGTGTCTTGTCGCACGACACGCCGACTCGGCGCGACGCACGCGCCGACTCGTGGCAGGACGTCCACGCCGATCGCCCACGAGGGTTGAACCGACGGCGCAGCGGTGATCCTGGGAGTACCACGAGCCCCAGGAGACACACATGAGCGCCTCAACTCCCTCTGACCGCGGCGGAAGCACCGACCAGACCCGGGCCGAGCCGACCCGGACCGACCAGCCCCCGGTTCGCGACGATCAGACGCACCCCGACACCCACGCCACGCGCGGCACCCCCACCGCCCACCACGGGGCGAGCGAGGAGCCGGCGGTCGACCGCCGCAGCGTGCTCGCCCGCCAGAAGGAGGAGCACGGTGGCGTCAAGATCGGCTCCGCGTTCTTCGGCTTCCTCACCGCCGCCGGCGTCGCCGTCCTCCTGACCGCGCTGCTGACGGCGGCGGGCGCTGGCATCGGCCTGGCCACGGGCACCGACGCCGGGGAGGCCGCGGACGCCGCCGGCTCGACGAGCGTCGCGACCATCGGGCTGGTCAGCGGGCTCGTGCTCGCGCTGGTCGTCTTCCTCGCCTACTACTGCGGCGGGTACGTCGCCGGGCGCATGGCGCGCTTCAACGGCGTCAAGCAGGGCGTCGCAGTGTGGCTGTGGGCGCTCGTGATCGCCGCGATCGTCGCCGTCCTCAGCCTCGTCGCCGGCGACCAGTACGACATCTTCGCCGACCTCAACACCTTCCCGCGGATCCCGATCAGCGAGGGTGACCTCACCCAGGGCGGCGCCATCGCCGCCGCTGTGCTCGTCGCCGCCAGCCTGCTCGGCGCCATCGTCGGCGGCCTGGCCGGCATGCGGTTCCACCGCAAGGTCGACCGCACCGGCCTCCCCCACTGATCCGGGGCGACGCGACCGGCGCCGCGGCACACGCCGTGCGCGGGGTCAGGCCCCGGACGCCCAGGCGCGTACGACGTCACCGTGCTCGTCGAGCAGCGGCGGGGCGGCGTGGGCCGTGACGGTGACCTCGGAGCCGACACCGTCGAAGAACCGCAGGGGTGGTCCCGGGATCGTGACCGTCCCCAGGGTCGCGTGGTCGACGTCGATCAGCAGCCCCTGGCTGGCGGTCTGCTCCCAGCGGTAGACGTCGTCGAGGCTGCGCACCTTGCCTGCGGGTACGCCGGCCTCGGCCAGCCGGGCGAGCAGGTCCTCGGCGTCCCAGGTGGAGAACTTCTCCTCGACGAGCGCGATCACCGACTCCCGGTTGCCGACACGCTGGCTGTTGGTGGCCATGCCCTCGGTCGCGGGGTCGATGTCGAAGGCCGAGCTCAGCCGCAGCCACAGCCCTTCGCTGCCCACGGCGATCTGCACGACGCCGTCGCGGCAGTGGAACAACCCGTAGGGCGAGATCGACGGGTGGTGGTTGCCCTGGGCCTTGCCGACTTCGCCGGCGACCGTCCACCGGGTGCCCTGGAACGCGTGCACGCCCACCACGGCCGCCAGCAGGGAGGTCCGCACGACCGTGCCGACGCCGGTCCGGTGCCGCTCGTGGAGCGCGGCGACGACACCGTAGGCGCCGTACATCCCGGCCAGCATGTCCGCGATCGGTACGCCGACCCGTTGCGGGTCATCCGGTCCGGAGCCGGTCAGCGACATCAGCCCGGCCTCGCCCTGCGCGATCTGGTCGTAGCCGGCGCGACCTCCCTCGGGGCCGTCGTGGCCGAAGCCGGTGATCGAGAGCACGACCAGCTGCGGGTTGCGCCGCTGCAGCTCCTCGATGCCGAGGCCGAGCCGCTCCAGCACACCGGTGCGGAAGTTCTCCACCAGCACGTCAGCGCGGTCCACCAACGACAGCAGGACGTCACGGTCACTGGTGTCCTTGAGGTCGAGCGCGATGGACTGCTTGTTCCTGTTGGTCGACAAGAAGTACGTCGACACGTCGCCGGCCTCCCCGACGAACGGCGGGCCCCACCCGCGGGTGTCGTCGCCGCCCTTCGGGGTCTCGACCTTGATCACGCGCGCGCCGAGGTCGCCCAACATCATCGTGGCGTGGGGTCCGGCCAGAGCCCGCGACAGGTCGACGACCACGACGTCAGCCAGCGGACCGGCTCCCGGCGTACCCGACACCGCGACGCTCGCGCTCTCCGTGCCGGCGCTCACGAGCCCCAGCCCGGCAGGACGAGGGCGGCCCAGACGAGGAGCGGACCGACGAGGGTGACGATGACGCCGTAGGTGAGGATCTGCTTGTAGTAGGACTGCTCGCTGATCGTCTCGGGCCGGTTGGCCAGCATCAGCGCGCCGTTGGTGGAGAACGGCGAGACGTCGACGATCGTCGAGCTGACTGCCAGCGCCGCCACGAAGAGGCCGGCGGACAGCCCGCCCTCGGCGACGAGCGGGATCGCGATCGGGATGATCACCGGCAGCAGTGCGGTGGACGAGGCGAAGGCGGAGACCACGCCGCCGACGTAGCAGAGGATCAGCGCGCCGAGCGCGGCCGCGCCGAGCCCGGCGGCCCAGCTGCCGACGAACTCCGGCGACCCGGCCTCGGTGAGGATCGTGGCGTAGGTGCTGACACCGGCGACCAGGAGCACAGTCGGCCAGGCGATCTGCTTGACGGTGTCCTGGTAGGCCTTGGGCGAGAGCATCGACAAGGCCACCGCCGCGGTGATGGCGGTGAAGCCGATGTTCTTCTCGAAGTAGAGGGCGACGGCGGCGACCGCGACGAAGGCCAGCAGGGTGAGGACGTGCTCGCGGCCGGTGCCGCCGCTCTCGCGCTGGACGGTGCCGGTCGTGCCGGTCGCGGTGCTGACTCCCGTGCTGGGGGTGGCGCCCGTGCCGGAGGCCTCGGTGGAGCGGTCGCGGTGGGCGCGCGGCCCGCTGCGGGGCCCGCTGGGCTCGACCTCGTCCACCTCGTCGGCGTCGGGGTCGAGGCGCATGCTCATCAGGTCACGCCCGCCGAGGACGGCGAAGAGGACGGCGGCCAGGACGATGTTCACGATCAGGCTGGAGAAGAAGATCGTGAGCTCGCTGGAGGGGAAGCCGGCCGACTCCATCACCGAGTTGGTGATGACGCCGTAGATGCTGATCGGCGAGAAGCCGCCCGCCTGGGCGCCGTGCACGACCATCATGCCCATCATCAGCGGGTTGATCCGGTAGCGGCCGGCGAAGCCGAGCGCGATCGGTCCGATGATGGCGCAGGCGGCCGGCGACGCGGCGCCGATCGAGGTGATGAGCGCGGTCACCGCGAACATCACCCAGGGGATCAGCGCCACCCGGCCGCCGACCGCCCCCACGGCTTTGCGCACGATCAGGTCGACCGTGCCGTTCTGCCGGGCTATCGCGAACAGGTACGTGACGCCGATGAGCGTGAGCACCAGGTCGGCGCTGATGCCGGCCAGGATGGTCTTCTCGTCGAGGTTCAGCGAGTACATGCCCACGAGCCAGGCGGCGACGTAGGCCAGTGCACCCATGTTGATCGGCATCACCGTGCCGACCACGAAGAGCGCGACGAGCGCGAGGATGGCTACCCATTCAGGTCCCATGACGGTCCTTCCATGACGTTCTCGAGCCGCGCTCGAGGGGGATCGGCCGTCCGGTCGTGGGCGCTGTGACCCCGCTCACGTGATGGCTCAGTGGCCTAGCCTCTAGCCCACCGATCCTCTTGTCAATACACTCGCCCCATGAGCCAGACCCACGGCCTGCCGCACCGGGAGTCGCCCGGTGACGTCCCTACGTCGTACCCGGGTCGCCTGGTGCGCACCCGGCTCTACGAGCAGGTGGCCGCTCAGATCACCGCGTGGGTGAGCGACAACGGCCTCTCCACCGGCGAGCGGCTGCCTCCCGAGCGGGAGCTGGCCGCGCGCCTCGGGGTCAGCCGGGCCACGCTCAGCCAGGCCCTCGTAGCCCTGGAGGTGATCGGCGCCGTGAGCGTCCGGCACGGCGACGGCACCGTGGTGACGCGCGTGGGCGCCGGGCTGGGGAGCGGACCGGTCGACGGCTCCGGCGACGCGGCTTCCCACGCCGACACCGCCGACCGCACTGACGCCGCCGACCGCACCGTCGAGGCCATCCGGGCCCATGCCGACCGGCTCCCCGAGATCATCGACACCCGCGACGCGCTGGAGACCAAGCTCGCCGCCCTGGCTGCGCAGCGTCGTACCGACGAGGACCTCGTCCGCATCGACGCCGCCCTGACCACCATGGCCGCCGACGTCGAGGCGGGCGGTCGCGGCGTAGCGGGCGACGAGCTCTTCCACGGCGCCGTCACCGCCGCCGCCCACTCGCTGCTGCTGGCGCGCCTCATGGAGGAGATCAGCGAGCTGATCCGGGAGACGCGGCTGGAGTCGCTGGCCCAGCCGGGGCGCCCGCACGACTCCCTGGCCGGCCACCGGGCCGTGGCCGAGGCCATCCGGGCAGGCGACCCTGCCGGTGCGGCGACGGCCATGCACGACCACGTGACGATGGTCAGCGACGTCGCGCTGCTGCGTGCCGATCCCGCCCCCGAGCCGGAGCCTGAGCCGGGACCTGATGCCGACCCCGACCCCGCGTGACCGGGCTCGAGCAGATCTCCGTCCTCCTCGCCGGCCTCGGTGCCGGCGTTCTCACCTCCACCGTCGGCGTCGCGTCGCTGCTGAGCTTCCCGGTCCTGCTGGCGGTCGGCCTGCCCCCGGTGGTGGCCAACGCTTCGAACACGGTGGGCATGACCCCGGCCGGGCTCAGCGGGTCCTTCGGCTACCGCGCCGAGCTGCGCGAGCACCCCGGTGTGACGGTCGCCGTGCTCGCGACCTGCGCCGTCGGGGCGGTCGGTGGCGCGGTCCTGCTGCTCGCGCTGCCCGCGGGGGTCTTCGAGTCCGTGGTGCCGTGGCTGATCCTCTTCACCTGCCTGCTCGTCGGCGCCCAGCCGTGGATCTCGGCCCGGGTGCGCAACCGGCTCGGTCCCGATGCGCCCGACCGCACCGAGATGTCGCCGGTGACGCTGTTCTTCGCCGGCCTGACCGGGGTGTACGGCGGCTACTTCGGCGCCGGCTCGGGCGTGATGATGATGGCCGTCCTGGGGCTCGGCCTCGACATCGAGCTGCGGGTCGTCAACGCGCTCAAGACGCTCGCCGTGCTGGCCGCCAACGTCGTCGCCGGTGCGATATTCCTCGTCGTCGCCGAGCTGGACTGGGCCGCGATCGGGCTGCTCGCGGGCGGCTCGGTCGTCGGCGGCTACCTCGGAGCCCGGATCGGCCGGCGGCTCCCCGCACCCGTGCTGCGCGGGCTCGTCGTACTCGTCGGCACGACCGCCGCCGTCACCATGCTCGTGTGAGGCCGGAGTCGCGCAAAAGTTCGGTCACTCCGGTCGACACGCTGGTGCACGAGCCAACTGTCCAAACAATTGTGCGGATTGTCAGCCCCTCCCGGGGATGTCCTCGGGGCGGCCGGGACGGGTGATGCGGAAGACCTCGGGCGGAAGGCCCCACTCGTCGCGGCCGAGTCGTGAGAGCGGCTGGAGGCCTTCCATCGTGGGGTGGTCGCCCTCGAGCACGTCGGCGCGCACGGACGCCGCAACCACGGTGCCGAACACCACGGTCGAGGTGCCGAAGTCGACGGTGCTGTGAAGCCGGCACTCCAGCGACGCCGGGGCGTCGGCGACGCGGGCCGGCGCCACCAGGTCGCTGGGCTCCATCACGATGTCGAGCGCCTCGGCCTCGAAGGTGTCGGCGTCGAACCGCGCGCTGGAGTTGTTCACCTGCTCCAGCAGCCACCGCGGCGCCACGTTGACCACGAACTCGCCGGTCTCCCGCACGTTGCGCAGGGTGTCCTTGGCACCGATCGAGGTGAACTGCACGACGCCCGGGTCGGCGCAGGCGACGGTGTAGAACGAGTGCGGCGCGAGGTTGCCGACGCCGTCGGCCGAGAGGCTCGAGACCCACGCGATCGGGCGCGGCACCACGAGCGAGTTCAGCAGCGGGTAGCCCTTCACCTCGGGGTCGTCGAAGCGGAGGAGGCGGCGGGGGGACGTCATGGCGTCATTGTCCCCGCTGCTGCCGAGGGCCACCTCCCCCGGTGCCCTCCGACCAGCTCCCCGTGTCACCCGCTGACGACGATCCGAGCACCGCCTCCGGGGATCCCGGGACCATGACGTCGACCGGGTCGACGGTGAGGCCGACTACCCCGAGACGCTGATCCCGCACCACGGGGAGGCCGGGGCGCCGCGCCCCGGCCATAGCCTCAGCGCGTCGGGTACGGCGTCAGCAGCTGGTCGACCGGGGCGTGGTCGTCGGTGAGCACCTCGGCGTCGCCGACCCAGGCGTCCAGCGCCGCCCCCGTCGAGCACGTCGTAATCCAGGCCGCGCTCGGCCATCCGGGATTTCCACGCGGACACGTCGACGGCCCGGTCGCCCGCCACCACGACGAGGTTGCCGCCGTCCTCGAGCGCGAGGGTCGCGGGCTGCGACGCCACGGCGACGTGGTCGAGCTGCTCGGCCAGGGTCGCCACCTCGGCGCGGGCGAAGTCCACGTCCCCGTGGTCGATGAGGTTCATCACGTAGAGGCCGTCGTCGGCCAGCACCCGACGTACCTCCGCGACGGCCTCGCGGGTGGTCAGGTGCCACGGCACGGTGACGCCGCCGAAGGCGTCGCCGACGACCAGGTCGTACGTCGCGACTCCCAACCGCTCGAGCCCGAGGCGGCCGTCCTCGACACGCACCGCCAACGACTCCCCCGTCTCCACCCCCAGCCGCTCGGTATCGACCGCGACCACCCCGGGGTCGATCTCCGAGACCAGGCTCGTCGTGCCGGGGCGCACCTCGTCGAGGTAGCGCGGCAGCGTCAACCCGCCGGCGCCGAGGTGGTAGCCGACGAGCGGTTCCCCAGCCGGGTAGGCGGTGTCGACCAGCGACGCGATCGACTGCACGTAGTCGAACTCGAGGTACGTCGGGTCGTCCACGTCGACGTAGGAGTGCCCGACCCCGTCGAGCAGCAGCAGGCGCCCTCCGGAGCGCTCGTCGTCGGCGACGATCTCCGCACAGTGGTAGACGGTCTCCTCGTCGCAGCCGCCGGGCGCGACGAGCGCCGCGAGCCCGCCGGCCGCCACCACGAGGGCGGGCACGACGCCCGGCCGGTGTCGGTGCAGCAGCACCTCGACGGCGACCGCGGCCACCACGAGCAGCGCTCCGAGCCCGACGAGGATGCCGCTGACGGGCACGCGCGAGATCAGCACGAAGCCGGTCAGCACGGTGCCGGCAATGGCGCCGGCTGTGCCGACGCCCGACAACCGTCCGACCACCGCTCCGGTCTCCCCCAGGCTGGTCAGCTGCAGCTTGGTGACCATGGGGGTGACGGCCGACAGTGCGGCACCGGCCACGAAGATCGCCAGCGCGGCCACCAGCAGCACCGGTCCGGTGGTGGCGGCCTCGCCGGCAGCGCGCACGACGAACGGGGTGGCGGCCACGACGGCGCCGGAGACCGCGAGCAGGGGCGCGAGCGTACGCCGCGGTGCGACCGTGTCGGCAGCACGACCGCCTGCCCACGACCCGACCGCGATGGCCGTGAGGGCGATGCCGATGACCAGCGTGCTGGTCTCGAGCGTGAGCCCCAGGTAGGGCGCGAGCAGGCGCAGCGCCACGATCTCGACCACCAGCACGGCGGCCGAGGACCCGAAGACCAGGGCACCGGCCACCCAGCCGGTCAGCGGCGCGCTCGGGGAGTCCACGCGCCCGATGATCCACGACGCGCCCAACCGACGCCCGTCGCGGGGAGCCAGTGGAGCGAGTGGAGCGGGGGCCGCTGCGGGAGCACGAGTACGCCGCGAGCGGGCCGAGCGCCTTCGCGCGCCCTCGAGCTGTCCGCCGTACCGTTCGAAGACGCGCGCGGACGCGGCGTCGTTGAGTCGCACACCGCCACCACGTGGTCGTGGCGACCGGGCCCTCACTCGTGGTGACACTCGCGTCGTTCTGCACGGAGGCGGGTCGTCGGCGGTGCGTGCCCGAGCACCCGGACGCGCTGGCGCCGCGGCCTCGAGGCTCTTCGGGGTGGGACCGAGGTCACCAAGCCCGTTAGTACACAAGACACCCTCTCGCTCAAACGCACGCTCACGCCGATGAGCGAGCGCGCCGTGACTCGTTGGGCACCTCGCCGTTGACTGTACTGTGCAAGCTCCCGCTCCAGTCACAGTCGCAGTCGCGGTGGCGGCGCTCATCGCCGTTGGCGTGCTCGGCCTCGCCGTTGCCTTTCTCATTCACCCAGCGTGGAATCAATGTGCAAGCAAGGTCGACGGTCGGCTCGTCGAGCACAGGTGTGACGAGGAGCCTCGCTGACCAGTCAGTCACGCGGCACAGCGTGCGCTGACGACGCACGCTCCTGCCGATGAGCGTGCACATCGAACTGCGATGGCACATAGGTTGGGCCAATGGCAGTGGGCAGGCTGACTCAACTCATCCTGGAGTGCGACGACGCCGAGCAGCTGGCCCGGTTCTGGCAGAAGGTCCTCGACCTGCCCGAGCCCGAGGGCGACTCCGAGTGGCTGACTCTTCGCTGGGAGCCCGTCGGCCGCTTCTCATTCCACCGTGTGGCTGGTTATCGGCCGCCCTCGTGGCCGGGCGAGCGCGGAGAACAACACGTGCACTTCGACCTTCTCGTTGACGACCTGGGTGACGCCAGCCTTGCGGTTGAGATGGCGGGTGCCTGCCCGTTGACCGAGGTCTTGAATCCCGGCCCAAGCGCGTGGCGGATTTATGCCGACCCCGCTGGGCACCCCTTCTGCCTCGTGTCCGTACCCGAGTAGTTCCCCCCGGATCTGCCGCACAGCGTGCGCTCGGAGAGGCACGCTCATGCCGCGAAGCGTGCGGGGGACGACTTCGGCCTTCGCCCGGGCACGCAGGCGGGCAACCCGACTGTGCTCGCACCTGAGCGGTCTCTGCGACCAAGTGCGGTTGACGCACAGGGCAGCCGCGGCTGCGATGGACAGGTGCAGTCACCCCGCGCCGTCGTGCTCGTCGAGGGTCAGAGCGACCGCGCTGCTCTGCTGACACTGGCGGGCCGCCTCGGCCGGGACCCCGCCGTCGAGGGTGTCGAGATCCTCGCCATGAACGGCGTCACCAACATCCGCACCTTCGCCACCCGCTACGGACCGCGCGGGCTCGGCGTACGCCTCACTGGGTTGTACGACGCCCCGGAGGAGCGCTGGGTTCGCCAGGGCCTGGCGGCGGCCGGCCTCCCCGAGACCCGGGAAACCGACGACCTCGAGGCCCTCGGCTTCTTCGCCTGCACCCCCGACCTGGAGGACGAGCTGATCAGAGCCCTCGGCCTGGACGCCGTGGAGGCGGTCATCGAGGCTGCCGGCGAGACCCGATCCCTGAATCTGCTGGCCCAGATGCCTGCCCAGCAGGGTTGGTCCCGCCACGACCTGGTCCGCCGCTTCCTCACCGCACGGTCAGGACGCAAGGCCCGCTACGCCGTGCTCCTGCTGGAAGCGCTGCCGCTCGACGACGTCCCGCGACCGTTGACTGCGCTCCTCGCCGCTGCGAGGGGCGGCTGACTGCACCCGGCGGTGGTCGCCAGGTCTCGACGACGGTCGCTGCGCGACCTGCTCGACCAACGGGGGGTCGATGGTCAGCCTCAGCTGAAGGGGCGCCAGGCGAAGCTGACCCGCACCACGCCGTGGTCGCCGGAGCCGGTGAGCCGGTGGTCCTCGTCGTCGAGGTGGTCGTTGTGGATGACCAGCCCGTCGAAGAGCCACAGCCGCCGCCGGCTGTTGTCATAGAATTGCTCACTGACAAGAACATGGTCGAGCGACTCCCGCAGGTCCTCGTGGACATGGGTGTAGTAGACGTCGCGGGTGTCGCGGTACTCCTGCAGCGTCTGCGCCGTGTAGAGCCCGATGTCTGCCCCACCGCGCGACTCCCCCACCAGGTAGCGCGGCTGCTCGGTGAGGATGTTCAACGTGTTGCTGTGCTGGCCGTCGTTGACGTCGCCCAGCACGATCACCGGGGTCGTCGTCCCCTTCATCACCGGCGTCAGCAGCACCCGCAGCGCCGCCGCCTCCGCGGTCCGCCGGATCGTCGACAGCGCGGCGCCGAGCGCGGTGGTGTGGGGCCGGTAGAGGTCGGGATCGGCGTCGAACCACGGCTCCTGGTCGATGCGGGTCGGCAGCTTCGACTTCAGGTGGGTCACGAACACCTCGGTCAGCGGCGGGTCGTCGCGCAGCGCCACCTGGAAGCGCAGCACGGGACGGGAGAAGCCGGGGATGCTCACGCTGACGGCGGGAGCCTGCAGGTCGGAGTGGTCGTCGGTCTCCAGGCGCATGGCCTCCGGGAAGGCGTCGATCCAGTCCGGCTCGCCGCGCAACAGCCCTCGCCGTACCAGCGCCGCGCACACGATCCGGCCCCCGTCGGCCGGGTCGGCGAGGACGTCGTACACCTCGGTGAGGCCGGCGCGGTCGAGCACGGCGACGAGGGCGTCGCGGTGCCACAGCTCCTGGAGCCCGACCACGTCGGCGTCGAGAGCCGCCAGCTTGCCGCCGATCCACGTCAGCTTGCGGTTGAACTCCTCGACCGTCCAGGGCCGCTGCCCGGGTTCATCGGCTCACCCGGCAGCTGCAGGTTGTAGAGGTTGAACGTCGCGACGCTGAACCGCTCAAGGCTCATCCCTCGACGGTACGCCGCTCGTGCCCCGTTCGACAGGGGTCAGGTCGGCGCCCTTCAGCCCTGGCGGTTCGGTCCGACCCGCTCGGCGCTCAGCCGCAGCAGCACGCGCTGCTCCTGCTCCATGGCGGCGCGGTAGCCGTCCCAGTCGTCGTGCTCGCCGTTGACGGAGCGGTAGTAGTCGACCAGGCCCTCCATCGCCTCCGGGAGGGCGACCACCTCGACGCTGCCCTCGATCCACACCCACGAGCCGAAGAAGCCGTCAGGCACGACGCACAGCTGGGCCCACGGGTCCCGGCGCAGGTTGCGCGTCTTGTACGCCGTCTCGCGGCTGCTGACCACGAAGGCGTCCCCGTCGTCGACCGTGACGAGCACCGGTGTCTGCTGCAGGTCACCCGTGGGGGTTCGGGTGGCGAGCACCGCCCGGTGGTTGTGGCGCACGAACGTGCGTGCCTGCTCGATGTCCACGACGCCTCCTGAAGATCTCGGAAGCCCAAACGTACGACGAGGGGCCGGCCGCGTGGGCCGACCCCTCGGTCGTGTGGCAGGTGAAGGATTCGAACCTTCGAAGCTTTCGCGACGGATTTACAGTCCGCTCCCATTGGCCGCTCGGGCAACCTGCCGGGGTGCTGCTCGGCCCCGGGTTGAGCCCGGGACAACGAGACGAAAGGATAGCGCAGCACCCCGGCGCTCTCAGAATCGGCCGGGTCGCGTCACACCGGTGCACCGCTCACAGCGTGCCCCACCCAGCCCGACGTACAAGGAGCGCATCCATGGCCGACTCGTCGTTCGACATCGTCAGCAAGATCGACCGCCAGGAGGTCGACAACGCCCTGAGCAGGCCGCCCGGAGATCGCCCAGCGATACGACTTCAAGGGCACCGGGCCGAGATCAACTGGTCGGGGGAGAAGACGATCGAGATGTAGGCGAACGGGGAGGACCGTGTGAAGGCGGTCCTCGACGTGTTCAAGGAGAAGCTCGTCAAGCGCCAGATCTGCCTCAAGATCCTCGACGCCGGCGACCCGCAGCTCTCCGGCAAGGAGTGAAGATCTTCGCCACGATCAAGGAGGGGATCACCACGGACAACGCGAAGAAGGTCTGCAAGCTGATTCGCGACGAGGGCCCCAAGGGCGTCAAGGCGCAGATCCAGGGCGAGCAGCTGCGGGTCACCTCGAAGAAGCGCGACGACCTCCAGGAGGTCCGCGCTGCTCAAGGGAGCGGACTTCGACTTCCCCCTGCAGTTCGACAACTACCGCTGAACGTGCAGGTCACCCGCCTGAGAAACCGTGGAGGTGCAGCCGACCATGTCCA
>CAVXMH010000021.1:0-80620 GCA_963762755.1 uncultured Actinomycetota bacterium
CCAGCTCGCGGGTGTGCCCCTGCTCCTGCCGCCGGACCCGGATCTCTCGACGGAGGAGTCCCGCTCCTTTCGTGACTGGCTGCGTCGTTCGGCCACGCAACCGGGTTGCGCGCCACTAGCGTCCGGCTCATGACCTCTTCACTCACTCGCCGCCTCGCTGCGGCAACCTGCGGCCTCGCGGCCGTCCTCACCTCCGCCGCGGTCGCGGCTCCAGCCTCCGCCGAGACGTTCTCGAAGTCCGATCCGGCCGGCGACGTCGAGTCGTTCGACGGGCAGGAGCAGGCAGGCGTGACCAACGGCGACATCCGTCGCGTGCGGTTCGAGCACGCCCGTCGCAACGTCACCGTCCGTGCGAGCTTCCGTGACCTTGCCCGGCCTGGGGAAGCCATTCAGCAGTACGTCCGCATCGACACCCCCGCAGCGTCGTTCCAGTTCGTCGTCTTCGCCGATCAGGCGAACAGGGGCGGCGAGCTCGCTGTCGTCAACGGGGGGCCGGCGTGCCCGCGGGCTGACTTCCGTCTCGACTACGGCCGGGACGTCTTCACCCTCTCGGTGCCTCGCGGCTGCCTGGACAACCCCCAGTGGGTCCGGGTGGGCCTCGGCACGCTCACGTCCGCCGGCGGCGAGAATGCCCCTCGCATCGACGACGCCCTCCAGCGGGGCTTCACCTTCCAGGAGGAGGACATCAAGCTCAGCCCGCGGCTGAGTCGCGCCGGAGGGTCCTACACGGGCTGACCCACCCCCGACCACATGCCGGCGCCGTGACCCCCCGAGGGTCACGGCGCCGGCATCTCCACGAGGTGGGTGCACGCCGACGCGGGTCACGCCGGCCGTCGCCGCCTCACTCGGGGAGCGGCCCGACGGGCGGGGGTCCCAGGTGCGCGAAGGCGTCGAGGTACGCCGACACGTCCCCGCTCACCGTCCACGACGCCAGCTGCTGCGGCGTACGTCGCGACACCAGCGCCCGGGCGAGGTCGAAGCCGGACGCCTCCAGCCGCACCGGCGCGTCCATCGGCGTGCCGCTCGAGCACCACGACCAGTCCTCGTCGGTCGCCACCAGCGCCAGCGGCGGCAGGTCCGCGATCTTCGACCCGACGCGACCGGCCATCACCTCACGCACCAGCGCGAGCCCGCGGCTGTCACGACCGCCGGGTGCGTCCAGCGCTCCGCGCAGGTCCTGCTCGTGGATCACGACGTCGTTGAGCGGACGGGTGCCGCGGGCTCGCATCCACGTCACGAGCCGGGGCGCTGTCACCGCCCACTCCTCCAGCAGCTCGCCCGGGCTGCGATCGGCGCGCGCGTCGACCTGAGCCTGGGTCCAGGCCTCGTTGTGGTCGTCGGGCTCGTCGCCGTCGACCACGTCGGCGCCCAGGCCGATCATGTGGGCGAGCAGCTCGCGCCCGGTCCATCCCGGGCACGCCGGCACTCGTCGCTCCAGCGCCTCGGGGCCGCATTCCTCGACCAGCGCACGCACACGTTCGTACGCCCCCTGCCACTGCGCGATCCGCAGCTCGTCCTCAGGTGTGGTGGCGCCAGGGTGCTTGCTCGTCATGACCCCGATGCAACCACCCCCACGCACGAACGCGCGTGGGGGTCGGCCGTTCGGCCAGCCGTCCCCGGGACCAAACGCCCCCCGACCAGCCCCTTGGCACCCGGGACATCTAGGGCATAGGGCCCTGTCGCCGATGTCCGGACGGGGCGTGTACTGGAGGCACGACACACCAGGGGGCTTGGGAATGACCACGGAGAAGTTCGCGGGGGCCAACTGCGGCCGAGGCACGACGACCGTCTCGATGGCGCAGCGGCGAAGCAACGCAGGCGTGTGCCACTGCGGCCAGGAGCTCGACATGTGCTCCCGCACGCACTGCCCGCGCTGCGGCAGCACCCTGGTCCTCATGAGGTCCGCGTAACCTGACCGGGTGAGCGCACCCGAGGTCGGCAGCATCGACCGGGCAGCAGCGCTCCTGCTGGACGGTGGCTTCGTCGCCCTGACCGGCGCCGGGATGAGCACCGACTCGGGCATCCCCGACTACCGCGGCCCCGGCGCGGTGAACCGCTCCCCCATGACCTACGACGAGTTCCGCTCGGGTCCGCGCGCCCGGCAGCACTACTGGGCTCGCTCCTACGTCGGCTGGACGCGGATGCGCGACGCCCACCCCAACGCCGGGCACGTCGCCCTGGCCCGGCTCCAGCAGGGCGGTGCCTGCCGGGGTCTGATCACCCAGAACGTCGACGGCCTCCACGAGCGTGCCGGCTCCCCCGGCGTGATCGCCCTGCACGGCCGGCTCTCCGACGTCGTCTGCCTCGACTGCGGCGCGGTCGGTCCCCGACGTGAGCTGCAGCACCGCATGGAGACGATCAACCCCGGCTGGCTCGAGCGACAGGTCACCACGGCTGCGGACCGACCCGACGGCGACGTCGAGATCGCCGACACCGACGGCTTCCACGTGCCCGCCTGCGAGACCTGCGGCGGAGTGCTGAAGCCCGACGTCGTCTACTTCGGCGAGAGCGTCCCCAAGCCGCGGGTGCAGCGTTGCTACGACCTCGTCGACACCGCGCCCGCCCTGCTCGTCCTCGGTTCGTCGCTGACGGTGATGTCGGGCCTGCGCTTCGTGCGGTACGCCGCGAAGGCCGGCACACCGGTCGTGATCGTGAATCGGGGCGAGACCCGCGGCGACCCGCTCGCCACGGTCGCGCTGCACCACGGCACCAGCGAGTTCCTCGCCACGCTTCTGACGCGGGTCTCCGACCCGGTCGCCCAGGGCGCCTGAGCCGCGTCAGCCGGTATAACTGCGGGCATGCCTGTTTCGCGGACCGTCCTGGTGCTCAACGGTCCGAACCTGAACCTGCTCGGCCGCCGGGACCCCGCGGTCTACGGCACCGCGACGCTGGCCGACGTCGAGGCCTCCTGCGTCGCGGATTGCGCGGCGCTGGGGCTCGAGCTCGACTTCCGCCAGAGCAACCACGAGGGCGTCCTCATCGACTGGGTGCACGAGGCCTTCGCCGCCGGCTGGGCCGTCGTCGGCAACTTCGGCGCCTACACCCACACCTCGATCGCCCTCATGGACGCCCTCGCGGTCCTCGAGGCCCCGTTCGTGGAGGTCCACATCTCCGACATCCACGCGCGCGAGGAGTTCCGGCGCACGTCGTACGTCGGGCTCGTGGCTGACGACCACGTGATCGGCCAGGGGGTCGCCGGCTACGCCGAGGCCCTCCGGCGCGTCGCCGCGCTCTGGCGCTGATCCCGGGTCGCTTCGTCATACGCAGGGACGGTTGGGACGCTGCCACGCCGACCAGGTGTACGACGGGCGCGGGGGCTCGACACGTTCGAGGCGTGTGGTGCCGATCGTGCGCGCCCGACCGACGGGACGAGCCGGTGTCTCCCCCCTCAAGGGCGTGGGGGCTCGACCGGATCGAGGCGGGTGGTGCCGTTCGGGGTGACGAGGTAGCGGCGGCCGTGCGGGGAGGTCCACACGACCCCGGGATCGGAGCCTGGTGGTCTGTCGACGCGCCAGCGGCCGTTGGTCTTGAGCCGGTGGTGGAAGCGACAGAGCCGGTGGAGGTTCGAGGTCGACGTCTGGCCCGGTGGTCCGCCCTCGTCGGTCGGCAGGTAGGCCACCCGGTGGTCGAGGTCGTGACGGCCGGCGTTGCCGCACCACGGGAAGGTGCAGGTCGCGTCGCGCTCGACGACCTGGGCCCGCAGGTTTGCGGGGATCTCGTACTGGTCGACGGCGATGTCCTGGGTCAGGTCGATCACCGGGGTGAGGTGCAGGCGGGTGCCGGGCGTGAGGCCGGCGACCCAGCGTTCGAGGGTCTCGCGGGTCCGTGCGCCGAGCCGGCGCCCGGCGCGGTCGACACGGACCAGGTCCGCTTCCTCGTGGTGCGGCCGGTCGTGCGTGACGCCGAAGGCGGTGACGGCGTCGAGGTGGAGGTGCACGTGCAGCGTCGGCACCGCCCGTACTGGCGTCACCTGCCGCCCGTCGTCCTGCTGCGCCGCAGCCTTATCCAGGTCGAGCGCGTACTGCGGGTCGGCGAGCACGCCCAGCGCACGCGCGCGGCGCACGTCGCGGGAGTCGGCGTCGCCGAGCCGACCGAGCGTGGTGGCCACGGTGTCGAGCGCGTGGTCCAGCGCAGCGGCGTCCGGGGTGTCGAGGTGAGCGCTGAGGTCGGTGGTGCCGTCGAGCTGGTCGTCGAACCACACCCCGCGGTGCTCGGCGGCCGCAGCGGCCCGCTCGGCGGCGAGGTCGGGCTGGTGACGCAGCACCGCGGCCTCCACGAGCCGCGCGATCCGACCCACCGTCATCCGGTGCGCGAACGGCGCCACGGCCGCGTCGACCGCCGCGGCGGTCTCGTCGGCGAGAGGGATCGTCTGCTCCGCGACCTGACGGGCCTTCCACGCGGGGAGGCGACCGGCCATGACCTGCTGCCCAGCAGCGCGGCAACCGCTCGCGCAGCTCGACGGCCTGCCCGACGTAGGCCCGGCCGGTGTGCTCGCTCATCCCCAGCGCCGTGGCGAGCTCGGCGACGGCGTACTCCTCGACCATGAACGCGCCCTGGCCGGCGAGCCGCAGCTCGCGCTCGCGACCGAGGCCGGTGTCACCGTCGCGCAGCGGCCGGCAGGGGAGCGCCTCCGACACGTCGGGATCCACCGCACCGACCTCACCACGCAGCAGGTCGCTGCGACCCACCCGGTGCAGGTCCGCCCAGTGCGCCACACCCTCGAGCTCCTGCGCGGCAGCGAGGTCGGTCGCGCGGCGCCGGTCGGTGACGAAGGAGAGCGCCTCGCCGGCGTCCAGGTCCAGCACCTCGACGCGCACCTCAGCGCCCGACGCGACGGTGAGGGATGCTGCTGACATGCCTCCAACCTAGAGAAGACCTCCGACACAATGACCGCCCCCGGGACGCCGTATCCCCAACCCCGCTTGACGGTCCCATCGCCTGGGCCAGGCAGTGCCTCGACGACGCGCGCGCCACCGGGGTCGTACCCGGTCTCCACCGTCGGGCGCAGTGGGCAGGAGGCGGTCACCAGGCGCCCGTCCGGTCGTTACGATGACTGGACCATGGATGACCGCCCCCGAAGTCCTCGCCCTCCTGACCTACGTGTCCCGTGCCCAGGGGACGTCAGGAGGAGCTCGTGAACGACTGGTTCATGCTGGGCATCGGCCTGGTCCTCACCGTCGGCACCGGGCTGTTCGTGGCCTCGGAGTTCGCCCTGGTCAACCTCGACCGCCACGACCTCGAGAAGCGTCAGGCCGCAGGTGAGTCGCGCCTGTCGCTGACGATCAGCGCACTGAAGATCACCTCGACGCACCTGTCGAGCGCACAGCTGGGCATCACGCTGACCACGCTGCTCACGGGCTACACCTTCGAGCCGGCCGTCAGCTCGCTGCTCGAGGAGCCGCTGACGGGCCTCGGGGTCCCGGAGGGAGCCGTCGGCGGTGTCGGCACGGTCGTCGGCGTGCTGCTGGCGACCCTCTTCTCGATGGTCATCGGCGAGCTGGCGCCCAAGAACTTCGCGATCGCCGTTCCGCTCGCCACGGCCAAGGTCGTCATACCGTTCCAGACGGCGTTCACCACCGTCTTCAAGCCTGTGGTCCTGCTGCTCAACAACACCGCCAACGGCCTCATCCGCGGCATGGGGATCGAGCCGAAGGAGGAGCTCAGCGGCGCCCGCAGCGCCGAGGAGCTCAGCTCGCTGATCCGCCACTCCGCCTCCGCCGGGCTGCTCGCGGAGGACGACGCAACGCTGCTCGACCGCACGCTGCGCTTCTCCAGCCGCGACGCCGCCGACATGATGACGCCGCGCGTGCAGATGACCGCCGTGCACCTCGACGACACCGCGGCGCAGGTCATCGAGACCGCCGCCGCGTCCGGCCACTCCCGGCTCCCGGTGGTCGACGAGGGCCCCGACGACGTCGTCGGGCTGATGCACGTGAAGCAGGCCTTCACGGTGTCGCTCGACGAACGCCACGGCATCCGGGCACGCGACCTGATGATGGAGCCCGTCGTCGTGCCCGACACGCTCGGTGCCGCACAGCTGCTCGAGCAGCTGCGGGGCAAGGGACTGCAGTTCGCCGTCGTCATCGACGAGTACGGCGGCACGTCGGGCGTCGTGACCGTCGAGGACCTCGTCGAGGAGCTGATCGGGGAGCTCGAGGACGAGCACGACCGCTACCAGTCGCCCCTCACCCGGCGCGGCCGGTCCCTCTCCTTCGACGCGTCCCTGCGCCCCGACGAGGTGCTGGCCCGCACCGGTGTGCGGGTCCCCGAGGACGACGACTGGGACACCGTCAACGGCTTCCTGGCCGCCGCGCTGGGACGCATCCCCGACCTGGGCGACGAGGTCGCCGTCGAGGACGGCCTGCTGCGCGTCACACGCACCGAGGGCCACCGCGTCAGCCGGGTGCAGTTCGTGCCCGACCTGCCCGACACCCCCCAGCCCCAGGACGCTGCAGCGCCCGGCGAGCCGATCGAGCCCGCCGACGCACCGACCGGCTCGACGACCGAGAGGAGCCAGGCATGAGCGACTACCTCCCCGGCCTGGCCTGGCTGGTCGTGCTGCTGGCCGGCAACGCCTTCTTCGTCGGCGCCGAGTTCGCCGTCATCTCCGCCCGACGCTCGCAGATCGAGCCCCGCGCCGCCGAGGGCAGCCGGGCCGCGAGGACCACGCTGTGGGCGATGGAGCACGCCACCCTGATGCTGGCCACCAGCCAGCTCGGCATCACCGTCTGCTCGCTGCTGATCCTCAACGTCTCCGAGCCGGCCATCCACCACCTGCTGGAGTACCCGCTCGGCGCCACCCCGATGTCGGAGGACGCCATCAGCGTCACCGCGTTCGTCATCGCTCTGGTGGTGGTGACCTACCTGCACGTGGTCCTGGGCGAGATGGTGCCCAAGAACATCGCCTTCTCGGTGCCCGAGCGGGCCTCGCTGCTGCTGGCCCCGCCGCTGGTGATGGTCTCGCGGGTCTTCCGACCCGTCATCGCCTTCCTCAACGCCGTCGCCAACGGGATCGTGAAGCTCGTCGGCGTCGAGCCCAAGGACGAGGCCAACAGCACCTTCACGCTCGAGCAGGTGGCCGGCATCGTCGAGCAGTCTCAGCGCGAGGGAACCCTCGCCGACGCCCCCGAGCCGCTGACGCGGGCCTTCGAGTTCACCGACAAGGCGGCCCGCGACATCGAGGTGCCGCTCGACGACGTGGTCCACCTGCCGCTGTCCTCCACCCCCGGGGACATCCAGCGCGCGGTCGTCGAGCACGGCTACTCCCGCTACGTCCTCACCGACGACGACATGCCGGTCTCCTACGTCCACATGAAGGACGTCATGGAGGCCGACGCCGAGGAGTTCGACGAGCCGGTCCCGCCCAAGCGCCAGCGTCGCCTCATCTCGATCTCCCGCGACGCCGAGCTCGAGGACGCGCTGGCCCGCATGCGGGCCCAAGGTGCCCACATGGCCACCTCGGTCGATCCCGACGGAACTCCCCGCGGGGTGCTGTTCCTCGAGGACGCCATCGAGGTGCTCGTCGGCGAGATCCACGACGCCACCACCACCTGAGCTCCCGTCAGCGCAGGACGATGCGCTGCGCCCGGAGGGCGAGGCCGAGGCCGGTGCCGTCCGGTGCCCGCAGCTCCGGTACGCCGACCCCGCTCACGGGGCGGACCCGTTGGGAGAACCGCACCGGCGTGCCGTGGGTGGCGACCTGCTCGGTGGTGCTGAGCTCACGGATGAGCACCGCCAGCACCCGACCGGGATGACGCTCGACGGCCTCGGCGTACAACGTGACGTCGTGCTGGCCGTCGTCGCCGACCAGCAGCCACGACAGCTGCGGCAGCTCGGTGAAGAGCCGGTCGAGCTGGGTGCGCTTGTGCTCCTGGCCGGAGCGGAACCAGTGCTCGTCCGACGGTCCCCAGTCGGTCATGAGCAGCGGCCCGCCCGGGTAGTCGTTGCGCTGCAGGAAGCGTCGCAGCACCCCGGCGACGTTCCACGCCCCCGTCGAGACGTAGACGACGAAGACGTCCGGCTCGACGGCCACCACGTCGCGGTAGAGCGCAGCCATCCCCGGCACCGCGGCACGGTCGGTCTCGCGCAGCAGGAAGGTGTTGCGGAAGGCCAGCAGCGGGCGCGGCAGCATCGTCACGATCACCGTGTCGTCGATGTCGCTGACCAGGCCCAGGGTGGTCTCCGGCCCCACGACGCGCACCTGGGTGACCACCGGCGGGTTGTCGGCGACCTCGATCTCGACGTCGTGCCACCCCGGCGGGAGGTCGGAGTCGAGGCGGACGTCGACGTACCCCTGGGTGCTGGAGACCACCTCGTGGACGTGGTCCCCGACGCGGATCCGCACCTCCACGCCCTCGGTCGGCGAGCACCACGAAGCGGGTGAAGCCGCGCACGATCTGCTCGTCGTCCGAGGTCATGCCGTCCGGGGCGAGCAGGACCCGGGCCAGGACCCGGACCCAGCCGTCGCCGCCGTACCCGGGGTAGGCGACCACCCGCGGCACCCAGCCGTGGCGCGACAGCCGCCCACCGACGACCGACTTGACCGCCTCGTCGACGGCGCGGACGTCGCGCGGCCGGACCCGCAGTCGCTCGGTGATCCTCACGTCCGCATCCTGCCGCACCCGCGCGTTCCCGTCATGGGCGCTCAGGTCGCGAAGACCCAGGCGGCGCCGAGGACCGCGGGCAGCAGTCCGAGCGGCAGCCACCACGTGAGCGGGCTGCGCTCGTGCAGCAGCAGGGCCGCGACGACCCCGAGCACACCGACCACGGCGGCCAGCGCCAGGAGCACGACGCGCTCGGCCACACGGCTGTCGTCGATGGAGGCGGCGCCGAGGACGAAGGCGAGCGCGAAGTGCTCGACGGTGGTGACGACCAGCGCGGTCAGCACCCAGCGCTGGACCGAGGTGATGCTCATCCCCGCCTTGGAGGAGCCCGGGTGACCGGCGACCGGGCGCGGCGCGTCGGGGTCCATCAGGTGCCGGGCGCGGCGCGGCGGTGGTGGGATCGACATCGGTCTCCTCGTCGGGTGGTCCCAGTCTCCCAGGCGGCCGGAGGCCTGCGTCACCGCCGCCAGGGCGCGGGACGGCCCTGGAGCCACCACTCGAGCCTGCTCGTGAGGAACGGCAGCACCACGTAGGTCATGACCGGGGTCATCACGACGGTGCTGAGCAGCACGCGGGGTACGACGGACAGGTCCGGCACCAGCCAGCCGGCCAGCAGGGTGACGGCGAGGCTGAGCGGGAAGAACGCGAACCAGATCATCACCGCCTGCTTCCACCGCGGCGGGCGCAGCGGGGCGAGCTGCTCGACGGCGTACTCCTCGGGCGGGTCGAACCAGCCCTCGATGCCGGTCAGCCGCTCCACGCGGGTGTCCTCGACGATCCCCTGCGCGGAGCTGAGCCACCAGCTCCGCTGGTCCGAGGCCTCCCAGCGGGCCAGGGCCTCGCTGCTGTCGAAGCGGTAGAGCATGTGCCACACCTCCGAGTCGCGGCCCGGCCGGACCCAGCCGGTGCCGAGGAACCCCTCGAAGCGCTCTGCCAGCAACGATCCGGAGCGGACCCACGCCACCATCTCGGCCTGGTGCTCGGGGTCGACCCGACGGGTGATCGAGACCGTCACGGGCACGTCGGCGGGGGCGCTGGTCACAGGGCCAGCGTAGGGCCGTCGGCGCGCACGACCGCACCGTCCACCCGCCGTCCGGGAGACTGGGGCCATGAGCACGCGCGCACACGTCCGGGCCCCCGAGCTGCGCGGGCGGGGGTGGCTCAACACCGGCGGCCACGACCTCGTGCTCGCGGACCTCAGGGGCCGCTTCCTGCTGCTGGACTTCTGGGCCTTCTGCTGCGTGAACTGCCTCCACGTCCTCGACGAGCTGCGCCCGCTGGAGGAGAAGTACGCCGAGGAGCTCGTCGTCGTGGGCGTCCACTCCCCCAAGTTCGTCCACGAGGCCGACCCGGAGGCGCTGGCGGCCGCGGTGGAGCGCTACGAGGTGCACCACCCGGTGCTCGACGACCCCGAGCTCGTGACGTGGCAGGCCTACACGGCGCGCGGCCTGGCCGACGTTGGTGCTGGTCGATCCGGAGGGCTACGTCGTCGCCACCTACGCCGGCGAGGGGCACGTGCACGCGCTCGACCGTCAACTTGTGGAGCTGACAGAAAAGCACCGCGCCGCCGGGACGCTGCAGCCGGCAGGGTCGCCGTACGTTGCACCGGAGGCGGTGGCCGGCGACCTGCGCTTCCCGGCCGACGCCGTCCCGCTGCCCGGCGGCAGGACGCTCGTGGCCGACGCCGGGCACCACCAGCTGGTCGAGCTCGACGGCTCCTTCGCGGTGGTCCGCCGGATCGGCTCCGGAGAGCGCGGCCTGGTCGACGGCGGTCCCGGCGACGCGGCCTTCAGCGAGCCCAACGGGTTGTGCCTGCTGCCAGCCGGACGTCGCCGAGGCCGCCGGCTACGACGTTCTCGTCACCGACACCGTCAACCACGCACTGCGCGGGGTGCGCCTCGCCGACGGGGTCGTGTCGACGGTCGCCGGCACCGGCGAGCAGCTGTTCCCCGGCGCTCCCGGGCAGGACGGCCGGCTGTCGTCACCGTGGTCGGTGGCGTGGTGGCACGATCAGGCGTGGGTGGCGATGGCAGGCGTGCACCAGCTGTGGACCTTCGACCCGCGCACCGGGTGAGTGCGTCGCGGCCGCCGGCACCACCAACGAGGGTCTGCTCGACGGGCCGCTCGAGTCGGCGTGGTTCGCGCAGACCTCCGGGCTGGCGGCGACCGGCGACCGGTTGTGGCTCGCCGACAGCGAGTCCTCGAGCGTGCGGTACGTCGAGGACGGCTCGGTGCACACCGTCGTGGGGACGGGGCTCTTCGACTTCGGCCTGCGCGACGGGGCGGCCGACCAGGCGCTGCTGCAGCACCCGCTCGGGGTGACGGCGCTGCCCGACGGGTCGGTGGCCGTCTGCGACACCTACAACGGCGCGGTCCGCCGGATCGCCGACGGCGACGTCAGCACGCTGGCCACCGGACTGGCCGAGCCCTCCGCGGCGTACGTCGACGGCGGCCGGCTGGTGGTCGTGGAGTCCACCGCCCACCGCCTGACGCGTCGTCCCGCTCGGCGCGCACGCGCGCGTCGAGGGGTTCGCCCACACCACGCAGCGACCGGTGACCGAGGTCGGCAGCCACCCTCGAGCTGGTCGTCGACTTCACCCCGCCCCCGGGTCAGAAGGTCGACGCCCGCTTCGGCCCGCCCTCGCAGCTGCTGGTCTCCGCCACTCCGCCGCAGCTGATCCGCGAGGGCGAGGGGCGGGGCACCGACCTGTCCCGCCGTCTCGTGCTCGACCCCGCCGTGGGCGACGGTGTCCTCCACGTCGCCGCCCGGGCCGCCTCCTGCGACGAGGCGGGCGGCGAGGGCGCTGCCTGCCACCTGCACCAGCAGGACTGGGGCGTCCCGGTGCGCATCGACCCGGACGGCCCCACCACCCTCACGCTCCCCCTCGCCGGCACCTGACCGGTCGTCCACCCGCATGCCCTGCCGGCGGGTGAGTGCCCGCGGGCTACTGCTTCGCGATGACCTCGCGGGCTCCGGTCAGTTCGGTCACGGCCTCGCGGCCTTCGTCGGTCACCGGCAGGCAGCGGCCGCGCACGGTGAAGAGTGCTCCGGGCAGCTCGTCGCTCAGGGTCAGGTTGACCTGGGCGTCGCCGCTCGTGCCCTCCACCCCGGTGCGGCCGGGCGCGCTCTCGATGACCTCGGTCCCGGTCCAGCCGGCGTCGGCCAGCGCGGACTCGACGCTCGCGGCCACGTCGGCCCGGTCGGTCGCTCGGAAACCCACGAGCCGGCCCTGCACCTGGTAGCCGTAGGCCGTGGACCCCTCGAACGAGCCCCCGTTGCAGCCCTCGACGTTGCCGTAGGCGCCGAGCACCTGACCCCCGACGGCACCGGCGAGCACGGGCGCGACCTCCTCGGTCGCCCGGTCGACGGACGTCTGGTCCTCCTCGATGGCGGCGCGCAGCTGGTCGCCGTCGAGCTCGTCGCCCGGTTCGGGAGCAGCCGACGTCGGGTCGGTGCCGGGCTCGTCCCCGCCGCAGCCCGCCAGGGCACCGAGCACCAGCAGGCAGGCGGCGGCAGCGCGCACCGCGCCCGTCGTACGGCGCGCGGGGTGGCTCATCGCTCCCACGACCCGGTGTCGGGGTTGGTGACGTCGCGGTCGACCTCGGGGTCGACGACCTCCCAGTACCAGGGGTCGTGGCGCACCTCGGCGGACTGCACGTCGTCGGTCTGGCCGGTGATGATCTGGCTGATGTTGGACAGCGACTCCGAGCTCTGCTCGTAGTAGGACGTGTGCTGGTCGATGGAGTAGTTGTAGCCGTCGAAGCGCTCGGTGTCCTCGGCCTGGAAACGGGTGCCGCCGAAGTCCCGGTCAGCGGGGTCGTGCCCCAGCGTGCCGATGCCGCCGACGTACCCCTCGTCGCCCAGGTAGCTGACCGGGTCGGAGCTGTTGGTCCCGACCCACACGTGGTCCTCGCCGACACCGAGGTCGTCGGCCCGGTTGTCGTCGCCGGCGCCGGGTGACCCGATGAGCACGATGTCGTCCACGCCGCTCAGGCCCTCGTCGGCCGCCCCGTGCCCGGTCGTGGTGGAGCCGTAGCTGTGCCCCACCACCGTCACGTGCGGGTCGTCGTCGCGGATGGCGTCGAGGCCGGCCATGGTGTCGGCCAGGCGCGCGCCGCCCTCCTCGGCCAGGCCCTCCCCGGCCACCTGGAGGATGTCGGTCCCGCCGCCGTTGAAGCCGGTAATCTGTCAGGAGCGTCGTAACCGATCCAGGCGATGGTCGCCACGCTGTCGGTCGTGTCCGAGCGGGACGCCGCGTAGGCCGCCCACGCGTCGTCGCCGTTGCCGACCGCGCTCGTCATGTCGGTCGTCATGCCGGGGACGTGGACGCTGACGTGGTCGGCGGTGTCGGGGTCGCCGTACGTCAGCGCCATCCGCCCGTCCCCGCCGAACGCTCCGGGGTCGTACATGTACAGGCTGCTGTCCACCGGCTCCAGCGTCTGCGGGTCGAGCCGGCCCTCGGCCTTCTCGATCGCGTCGCGCGCCGCCCGGGCGTTCTCGAGCAGCTGGCGCTCGTCGTAGGTGATCGTGCCCGCCTCCTCGAGCATCTCGAGCTCGTGCAGGTCGCGTGAGAGCGAGATGCGGTTGGCCTCGTCGCGCGCGGAGGCGGGTACGCCGTCCAGGTTGCCGATGCTGCCCGGCGCGGCCGCCATGACGGCCTGCTGCTCGGCCTCGCTGAGCGAGTCCCACCAGGCGTTGACCTCGCTCGGCGAGGCACCCGACGGCGGCCGTCGGGCCAGCGCGGCGTCGGCGGGATCGGCCACCGGGCCCCAGCGCTGCTCGACCTGGTCGAGGGTGAGCGCACCGCGGAACGCCTCACGCATCTCGCTCTCCTCGGTGGCCAGGCGCTGCTTCCACGAGGAGATGCGGCCGTTGAGGCTCGAGACCTGCCCGGTCAGCTCGCGGGACCGCTCGCGCAGGGCGGGCACCTGCTCCTCGGGCGAGCCGTCGATGCCGGCGTTGAAGGCGATGACGGTCTCGTTGAGGCGCGACCGGTCGGTCATGAGGTCCTCGTGGTCGCGCACCAGCGTGGTGAGCTGGTCGGCGTGCCGCAGCACCCGGTGTGCGACGTTGCGCAGCGCGAGCGACATCGCATCGGCCTGACGTCCCTGCGGCCGGATGTCCGCGTGGTACGCCGCGCCCGCGTCGCCGGTCCACTGCGGCACCTGGGCCTGGCCCGGCACGAACCCGCCGAAGTCGTCGATCTGGGTCGACGCGGCGCGCAGGTCCTCACCGAAGGAGGTCACCGAGCCCGGGTCGGCGTCGAAGATCGGCACCGTGTCCGGCAGCGGCACCTCGGCCACGACCAGCGCCCCCGGCGCTCCCCCTTCGCCCGCGGCGTCGTTCACCGGTACTCCTGCAGCTCCGGTGACACGAAGGCCTGCTCCACCGACAGGTCCACGCCCAGGTAGTCGGCCAGTGCGCCGCGCAGCGAGTCGGCCTGCGACTCGGCCACCCCGGCGAGGTCGGAGATCAGGGACCGCCAGGTGCTGGCGAAGGTGCTCGCCGAGCCCGTCACCGCGTCGCTGAAGCCGGTGGTGGAGGCGTCGCCGACCTGCGACGCGGCCGACGTGAGGTCGATGTTCTGCTCGTCCCACAGCCGTGCGGTGTCACCGAGCGTGAGGGGGACCTCCATCAGTCCTCCCCCTGGGTCGCGTCGCGCGCGTCGTCCCGCTGGGCGTCGAGCAGGGCCCGGGCCTGGTCCTCGCCGACCGGGAGGTCGACGGTCTCGGCCTCGATCTGCAACGACCCCGTGGTCCTCGCCAAACCTACGATGAGGGTCACCCCGACGCGCAGGCCGCCCTGTCCGGCCGGCAGGTCGGCCCGGGAGGCCACGACCCGGTGCACGACACCGGGGTGGTCGCTCACGTCCCACCGGTCCTCCCGCAGGGCGTCCACGACCTCGCGCGGCGTGGCCTCGTCGGCACCGCCGGGCACGACCCGGCGCACGTGGACGGACACGGTGCCCCGCGTGGCGCCGGCCGCGAGCCGCTCGGTCAGCTGCGCGGCGGCGGCGTCCACGTCGACGCCCACACGCACGAGAACGGCGTCGACCGCGACGTGCAGCGCGCGTCGGACGGCGTCCAGCGTGACGTCGTCGAGCAGAGGCCGGACCTCCGCGGAAGCGGGTGCACGCTGCTCGGGCGGGAGCAGCACCAGCTCCAGGTCGGGGTGCCGGCGCAGCAGGGTGTCCCAGAACGGGTCGCCGGTCGGGGCGGGTACGCGTCGCGGGGTCATTTCGCCAGGGTGCCCCGCCGACCGGGGTGACCAAACGCCGTGGATGGCGCGCGGTCGTGCCCGGCGGCCCGTTCCGGCCCCGTCCTACTGTGGGACCGGTGACCAGGTCCGACGTGCCCCAGGCCCCCTCCCGCGACGACCTCGGCGCCCCCGTCGACGTGCCCTCCTCGGCTCGCCGGGTGGTCTCGCTGGTGCCGTCGTTGACCGAGGCGATCGCGCTCACCCGCCCCGACGCCCTGGTCGGTGCCACCGACTGGTGCACCCACCCCGCAGACCTCGACGTACCCCGGGTGCGGGGCACCAAGAACCCCGACCTCGCCGCGATCCGCGCCCTCGAGCCGGACCTCGTGGTGTGCAACCGCGAGGAGAACCGCGAGCTCGACGTACGCCGCCTGCGTGAGGCCGGCGTCCCGGTGTGGGTCAGCGTGATCGAGACGCTGCCGCAGGCACTGACGGCGATGGAGCGGATCTTCGACGAGGCGCTCGGGTGGGGCGTCCCGGGCTGGCTGGAGGAGGTCGAGCGGCGCTGGGACCGTCCGGTGCCGCCCGTCGCGGCCCGGGTCGCCGTACCCATCTGGCGCGACCCGTGGATGGTCGTCGGGCGCCACACCTTCACCGACGACCTGCTGCGTCGCTTGGGCTGGCAGAACGTGTACGCCGACGGCGGGCCCGGGGCCGACCGCTACCCGACAGTGAGCGTCGCCGACCTCGAGGCCGCCGGCCCCGACGTGGTGCTGCTGCCCGACGAGCCCTACGTCTTCACCGCCGAGGACGGGCCCGAGGCCTTCGGCGTCACCACCCGGCTGGTCAGCGGCCGGCTGCTGACGTGGTACGGCCCCTCGCTGCTCGACGCCGCCGAGGACCCGACCCTGCGCCCCTGACCGCGACCCGCCCGAGGTCGCGGTACCGGCCCCTTCGGAGCATCTCGGCCTGGTCCTCGTGGATGTCCGGGTCGGGAAGGTCGGCCCCGGCCAGGCGGGACGTCCGTGCGTTGTGCGCCAGGCGCGGCACCGCCACGGTGAAGAGGACCACCAGCGCCCCCAACGGGAGGAAGCAACATGAAGAGACTCTTGGCCATCACGGCCGTCGCGACCCTGATGTCGATCGGGATCGCACCCGCCGCCCAGGCCGGCGAGATCACCGGCAAGGGCAAGCCGACCCCGGTCAACGACTACGTCGCCGCCTCGATCTGCTCGTTCTCGGGCCTCGACGACGTCGACGAGCTCGAGGATCCCAACAACCCGTTGACCGATGACTTCGGCCGCACGCAGAACCTCGGTCAGATCGTCAAGACGGTCCCGAGCGGGTTCCGCGCCGGCATCAACGCCTCGGGCTGCAACCCCCACGCCGAGCACGAGGGCTGACGGGTCACCCGCTCCCGCGAACGAGAACCGGTGCCTCCCGAGCGATGTCTCGCTCGGGAGGTGCCGACCTCGTTAGGCAATTGACCACGCGGTGCCGCACGATGGTGCCGACGCTGCCGCTCTCGCCTCCGGAGCCCCCATGATCCGCCGCTCAACGCTCGCTGTGACCCTCGTCCTGCTGACCGCACTGCTGGTCGTGGCCCCACCCGCGTCCCCCGCACCGCCGGACACCGTGGTGCGGCCGCACACCCAGGACCAGCGGGTGTCCATGGACCGTGCGGCGGTCGTCGCGCTCGACGCCGCCGCGGACCACGTCGCGGTCCACTGGCGCGGACACCCCGGCGCCGACGTCACGGTGGCCTTCTCCCACGACGGCGCTCGCTTCGGCACCCCGGTGCCCGCCGGTCGGGACGAGATCGGCGAGGGCCGCGGCGACGGCACGACGTACGGCGCGCTGCGCTCAGCCGGCGGCGCGGTCGCCGTACGGGTGCGCAGCGACCAGCGCCTCGGGCACGTGTCGGTGTTCTCGGTCGCCGACGGGGCGGCCGCGGGTCGCGTGACGTCCCAGGTGGTGGGCGCCCCCGCGATGGCGGCGGCCGCAGCGGCGACGACGGAGCCGACCGTGGTCTCGCGGCAGGGCTGGGGCGCCGACCCGGCCCTGATGACCTGGGCGCCGCAGTTCTACGCCACCCGCAAGCTCGTGGTGCACCACACCGACACCTCGAACGACTACGCCGACCAGGCCGGTGCGGAGGCCCAGATCCGGGCGATCTACGCCTACCACGCAGTCACCCAGGACTGGGGCGACATCGGCTACAACTTCCTGATCGACAGGTTCGGCACCGTCTACGAGGGCCGCTACTCACGCGACTACGCGGGCGCCAACCCCACCGGCGACGACGCTGCAGGCAACGGCGTGACCGGCGCCCACGCCTCGGGCTGGAACTCCGGCACGGTCGGCGTCGCGCTGCTCGGCACGCTGACCACCCAGGACGCGACCCCGGCCGCGCGCGAGGCGTTGACCCGGCTCCTGGCCTGGGAGGCGAGCCGCAACGGCATCGACCCGGAGGCGACCGAGCCCTTCACCAACCCGGTGAGCGGCGCCACCATCAACACCCCCAACATCGCCGGCCACCGCAACTACGTGGCGACCGCCTGCCCCGGGGACACGTTCTACCCGACCTTGCCGCAGCTCCGCCGCGACGTCGCCGCCGCGGTCGCCGGAGGGACGGTCACGCCGGACACCTCCGCCCCCACCGCCCCGACCGGGTTGACCGCGCAGCCCGCCCGGACCTCGGTCACGCTGTCGTGGAAGGCCGCGACCGACGACCGCGGCGTCGCCGGCTACGAGGTCTGGCGGCGCAGGGGGGCGGGCACCTGGGCCAGGGTCGCCCAGCCCACGTCGCTCTCGCACGTCGACGGCTCGCTGGCGCGGCGGACGGCGTACTCCTATCGGGTCCGGGCCCGCGACGCGGCCGGCAACCTCGGGGCGTACTCCGCGACGGTCTCCACCCGGACGCTCTGACCACGGGAAACTGGCACTCCCCATGGTGCGGACACCGTGGGGAGTGCCAGTTCGCCGACATACCTTGGTAAACCGGCAGGCCGTGTGAACCGATCGGGCCCGTGGTGACGACAGACCGGGAGACGAACCGATCTGACCCGGAGGACCCCATGGCCCGCAGTGCACTCATCCGCCGACTCCCGATCGCCCTGTGCGTAGCAGGAGTGGCTCTCTTCGCTGCCTCGCCCGCGCTGGCCGGGGCCGACCACGGCCGCAGCGACGGCCCCCTGCTGCGGTGGTCCGAGACCGTCCCGGCCGACGCGTCCGCCCGGGTCCGCGCCACCTACGACCAGAGCGGCGACAGCCACGTCACGCTGCACGTGAAGGACCTCCGCCCCCACACCGAGTACGGCGCCCACGCGCACGTCAACGCTTGCGGTCTCGCATCAGGCGATGCCGGGCCGCACTTCCAGAACGTGCCCGACCCGGTGGCGCCGAGCACCGACCCCGCCTACGCCAACCCGCTCAACGAGGTGTGGCTGGACCTGACGACGAACAGCGCTGGTAATGCTGTCGCACATGCGACCGTGCCGTGGCAGTTCAGTCCCGACCGCCGCCCGCGATCGGTCGTCCTGCACGTCGCCCACACCAGCACGGCACCGGGCACCGCCGGCACGGCAGGTGCCCGCCTGGCCTGCGTCGATGTCACGTTCTGACGCGGCGACGCTGCCTCGTGGTGCTCGCCCGACAGCCCCGTCGCACGGCACAGTAGGCATCGTGAGCCAGCGCGGCGCATCGGGCCTCGAGTCGTCCGGTCCACCGACCGACGGTGACCTGCTGTCCCGAGTCGCCGGGGGGAGCAGCGACGCCCTCGAGGAGCTGTACCGCCGCAACGCCCCGTGGCTCACCGTCCGTCTCAGCCGGCGCTGCTCCGACCGCGCCGTGGTCGACGAGGTCCTGCAGGACACCTTCGTCGCGGTGTGGCGCGGCGCCGGGAAGTACGCCGGCACCGGCGACCCGGGCGCCTGGCTCTGGGGCATCGCCGTACGGCGACTCGTGGACGCCCTGCGCCGACGTCCGCCTGCGGCCTACCCCATCGAGGAGCCGGACCTCGGGCTCGTGGAGTCCGCTGAGGACCGGGTGCTGCAGGGGGTGGAGCACGGCGACCTCGCCGGAGCGCTGGCCTCGCTCTCCCCCGAGCTGCGGTCGGTCGTGCAGGCGACCGTCCTCGACGGCCTCACCACCCGGGAGGCCGCACAGTTGCTGGGCCTGCGTCCCGGCACCGTCAAGACCCGCATGATGCGCGCTCGGCAGGCGCTACGGAAGGAGCTGGCATGAGCACCCCCCACGACACCCCGAGCGTCCCCGCGGACCAGCGACCCTGGCATCTCGACCGCGACCTCGCCGACGACTACCGCGCCGGCCGGGTCGGCCACGTCCTGGCAACCTCGGTCGAGCAGCACCTGCTCGGCTGTCCCGACTGCCGCGGCCTCATCACCCTGGACGCGCCACGGCTCGACCGAGTGTGGGCCGAGGTCCGGGAGGTCCTCGACGCGCCGCGTGTCGGCCCCGTCGAACGCGCCCTGCGCCGCCTCGGGGTCGACGGATCCACCGCGCGACTCGTGGCCGCCACGCCTGCCCTCACCGGCGCCTGCCTCACCGCACTCTCCGTCGTCGTGGTGATGGGGATGCTGGCCGGACAATTCTCCGAGCGGGCCACCGTCGCGTTCGTCGGGCTCGCCCCGCTGCTCCCCCTGGCGGGGGTGGCCCTCGCCTTCGGTCGTCGGACGGACCCGATGACCGAGATGGCCGCGGCGTCGCCGTACTCCCTGGTGCGGCTGCTCGCGGCCCGCACCGCCTTCGTCGTGGCGACGGCCCTCGCCCCGGCCGCGATCGTCGCTCAGCTGCTGCCGGGCGGAACCTGGCTGACCGCCGGTTGGCTGCTGCCGGCGCTGGCGATGTGCACGCTCGTCCTCGCGGCCGCCCGGCACGTCGAGCCGTTGCTGGTCGCCGCCTCTCTCTCCGCGGGCTGGCTGACGCTCACGCTCTGGGGCGCAGCATCCGGGGAGCCGGTGCTGCGCGACCACAGCGCCCTCGTCCAGCTGGTGAGTCTCGTGGCCCTCGCGCCCGCAGCCTGGAGCCTCGCCCGTCTCCGACTCGACCTCGTCCCCACCAGGAGGAACTCATGACCACGACGATCGAAGCCAGCGGCCTGGTCCGCAGCTACGGCAGCTTCCGAGCCCTCGACGGGATGGACCTGACCACGCGGCCCGGCGTCACCGGCCTGCTCGGCCCCAACGGTGCCGGCAAGACCACGTTGTTGCGGGTGCTGGCCACGGTGTCCTCCTTCGACGACGGTCACCTCCGGATCCTCGGCGCCGACCCGCGCGAGGCGGAGGGCCGGCTCGCGATCCGCCGCCGCCTCGGCTACCTCCCCCAGGACGCCGGGTTCCACCCCGGTTTCACGGCGTTCGAAGCCGTCGACTACCTGGCGGTCCTCAAGGAGCACACCCGGAGCGGCGCCCGCCACGACGAGGTACGCCGGGTGCTGGCGCAGGTCGGTCTGACGGACCAGTCGGGGAAGAAGGTCCGCGCCCTCTCGGGCGGCATGCGGCGCCGGCTGGGCCTGGCTCAAGCGCTGCTCGGCACCCCGGACCTGCTCGTCCTCGACGAGCCGACCGTCGGACTCGACCCGGAGCAGCGGATCCGCTTCCGTGACCTCGTCTCCGAGTCCGGCCACGGCCGCTCCGTCGTCCTGTCCACCCACCAGACCGAGGACGTCGCCGCGGTCTGCTCCCACGTCGTCGTGGTCAACCACGGCCGGGCGTTGTTCGCGGGCTCCGTCGCCGAGATGACCGCCGAGGCCGAGGGCCGGGTGTGGATCGCGGAGTCGCGTGACCCGCGGGCGAACGCCGCCTGGAGGCTGCCCGACGGCAGCTACCACCACGTCGGTGACCCTCCGGCAGGAGCGGCGCTGGTCTCACCCCGGGTCGAGGACGCCTACCTGCTGATGCTCGGCCCCGAGGCGGGACTGGAGAGTGCAGCATGAGCGCGTCGACCCTCGGGGCCCACGTGCTCGCTCCGGCGGCCCCGGTCCGGGCCCTGGTGCCGACCCTCGCCGTTGCCGAGGGCCGTCGTCTGCTTCTCCATCCGCTGACCCTCGTGGGCTTTGGCCTCTGGGTCGTCGCCGCCGGACAGATGCTGCTCTCTGCGCAGATCGATCCGGTGCCGGCCTTCGAGTCGGTCAGCATCGCGATGAGCTTCATCCCCGGTGTGCCGATGATCATCGCCGCGCACATGGTGACGACCCGGGACCGCCGAGCCGGTGCGCTGGACCTGCTGAGCAGCACGCCTGGCCGTGCCGAGGAGCGGGTCCGCGCTCTCTGCCTCGCGGCCTGCGCGCCCGCACTCCTGGCCCTGCTCCTCAACGCGGGGCTCTTGGGGCTGCTCATCCGGCTCGGCTCCTTCGTGGAGGCTCCGAGCCTCTGGCAGGTCGCGCAGGGCCCCGCCACGGTCCTCGGCGCAGGGCTCCTGGGGATCATGGTCGGCACCTGGGCGCCGGCGCTGGTGAGCCCGGTCCTGGCGACCGTGGCCATGGTGGGTCTCCACCTCGCGGTCGCCGAGCACGAGCGCATCGGTCTCCTGGCGCCCGCCCTGAGCTGGGCCGACTGGGGCACCTACGACGGCAGCGTGTGGGTCGGGGAGCTTCCCGGCTCCCAGACCGGCCATGTGGCGTACGTGCTCGGCCTGGGCACGATGGCTGCGGCTGCGGCCGTGTTGCGCGTGACGGAGCGCCGCCGCCCGGTCGTGGTCCTGAGCCTGCTGTCCCTCGCGGTCACGGTGACCGCTGGCGTGCTTCAGCTGCCGTGACCGTGCGTACGCCGACGCGCCCTTCTCAGGTGACCTCGCCCGTCGTCCCGGCCGCCGAGCCCTCCCGACGCGCCCTGATCGGTGCGGCGTGGCTCGCCGTCGCCCGGACGCCGCTCCTCGTGCCCGTGGGTGCGGCAGCCCTGCTCGCCGTGCTCACCGTGCCGTGGCAGGACACCCACGGCACCTCGATCGTCCATGGCGTCGCGGTCCTGCTCGCCGCGGGGCTGGCGGCAGCCACGGACGACCCGGCCGGCGAGGTCGCCGACGCCGGTGCGACCACCAGGCTGGCCCGGACCGGAGCCCGCGTGGGAGTCGCTGCAGCCCTCGGCGTACCGCTGTTCACGGCGTCAACGTTGCTGGCGCAGGGGCGGGCGGCCTCGACGCCCCTGGTGCCGCTCACCGTGGAGGCGATCGGCTGGGCGCTGCTGGTGCTGGCGGTGGGGTGCGGTCTGCGCGCCTGGCGCGACACGACAGCGCCGGCGTACCCGTCGGTGCTGGCGCTGGTCCTGGTCGCGATCTCGCTCAACGGCCTGCCGCGAGAGCTCACGATGATCGACCCCCAGACCTGGGGTCCACCGTACGCCGGAGCGATGCTGCGCTGGGCCGCGTTGGGGCTGCTGTCCCTGGGCGTCCTCGTTGCCGCCCTCCGCGACGCGGGGGAGCCTGCTTCTGACCGATGACCCGCGGGCGGGCGGGCGGGCGGGCGGGCGCGCACTCAGAGGCCGAGGTCGCGGCCGATGAGCTCCTTCATGATCTCGTTCGAGCCGGCCCAGATCTTGGAGACGCGGGCGTCACGCCAGGCGCGGGCGACGCGGTACTCGTTCATGTAGCCGTAGCCGCCGTGCAGCTGCACGCAGTGGTCGAGGATCTCGTTCTGCACCTGCGAGGTCCACCACTTCGCCTTGGCGGCGTCGATGGCGGTCAGCTCCTTGCGGTCGTGCGCGACCACGCACTGGTCGACGTACGCCTGCGTGACGTCGACCTGCGTGAACATTTCCGCGAGCAGGAACTTGTTGTGCTGGAAGGACCCCACACCCTGGCCGAAGGCCTTGCGCTCCTTGGAGTACTCCAGCGTCTCGACGAGGATCTGCCGAGCGTGCGCCAGGTTCGAGATGGCGCAGCCGAGGCGCTCCTGCGGCAGCTTCTGCATCATGTGGATGAAGCCGTTGTCGAGCTCGCCGACGATGTCGTCGTCGGTGCAGCGCAGGTCCTCGAAGAACATCTCTGCGGTGTCGGACTCGGTCTGGCCGACCTTGTCGAGCTTGCGGCCGACTCCGTAGCCCTCCTTGGAGGTGTCGACGCCGAACAGCGTGATGCCCCGTGCCTTCTTCTCCGGCGAGGTGCGCGCCGCGACGACCACGAGGTCGGCGGAGTAGCCGTTGGTGATGAAGGTCTTCGAGCCGTTGACGACCCAGTCGTCACCGTCGCGCACCGCGCTGGTCTTGAGCGCCGCCAGGTCGGAGCCGCCGGAGGGCTCGGTCATGCCGATCGCGGTCAGCAGCTCGCCGCTGGCGACACCCGGCAGCCAGCGCTTCTTCTGCTCGTCGGTGGTCAGGTCGACGAGGTACGGCGCCACGATGTCGGCGTGGATGCCCACGCACGAGCTGAGCGCCGCGTTGACGTGGGAGAGCTCCTCCATGAGGACGGCGTTGAAACGGTAGTCGCCCGCCTCGGACCCGCCGAACTCCTCGGGCACCTCGAGACCGAGGAAGCCCTGCTTGCCGGCCTCCAGCCAGAAGTCGCGCGGCAGCGCCTTGTTCTCCAGGTGCTCCTCGAGGTGGGGCCGGACCGAGCGGTCCAGGAACTCCCGCACCGAGCCGCGGAAGGCCTCGTGGTCCTCGTCGTAGATCTCGCGCTTCATCCCGCACACCTCACTTGTTACTGACCGGTAAAGACGTCTCAGTCTCTCACGGACCGCCGGGCGTTGACGGCGATGGTTAGCGTGGGCGCCATGACCAACGACGCGGCCGACGGACTCCTACGACACCATCGTCATCGGCGCCGGGCAGGCCGGTCCCGGGCTGGCCGCCACGCTCGCCGCCGAGGGCGAACGGGTCGCGCTCGTCGAGCAGGACCGCTTCGGCGGCACGTGCCTGAACTCCGGCTGCCGGCCCACCAAGGCGTTGCGAGGCACGGCGCGCGCGGCCCACGTGGCGCGCAGCAGCGCCGACCTCGGGGTGCACGTCGACGGCGTCCGGGTGGACCTCGCCGAGGCGATCGGCCGCAAGGACTCCCTGATCGACGACTGGCGGGCGGGCGGTGTCGACTGGGTCGAGGGCGCCGAGGGCATCGACTACCTGCGCGGACGGGCCCGCCTGGTCGAGACGTCCTCCGACGGGACCCACCGCCTCGACGTCGACGGTCGCGAGCTGACCGCCCACCGCGTCGTGCTGAACACCGGCGCCCGGTCGGTGCCGCCGCCGATCGAGGGCCTCGACGACGTGGCCTGGATGGACCACCACGGCATCCTCGACGTCACCGAGCTGCCCTCGCACCTGGTCGTGCTGGGCGGTTCCTACATCGGGCTGGAGCTCGGTCAGGTCTTCTCCCGCTTCGGGGCCAAGGTCACCGTCGTGGAGCGGGGCGAGCGGGTGATCAGCCGTGAGGACGCCGAGGTCAGCGAGGCCGTCACGTCCTTCCTGGAGGACGAGGGCATCACCGTGCTCACCGGGCTCGAGGTCTCGCGGGTGGCTCGCGGGGGCGCCGGGGTCCTGGTCTCCCTCGCGGACGGGCGCGAGCTCGACGCCAGCCACGTGCTCGTCGCGGCCGGTCGCGTGCCCAACAGCGAGGACCTCGGGCTCGACGCCGTAGGGGTCTCCACCGACGACCGCGGCTACGTCGAGACCGACGAGGTGTTCGCCACGGACGTGCCCGGCATCTACGCCCTCGGGGACGTCAACGGCCGCGGGGCGTTCACCCACACGTCGTACCAGGACGGCGAGATCCTCGGCGACCACCTGACCGGCGGCTCCCGGACCGTCGACGGCCGGGTCATGACCTACGCGCTCTTCACCGACCCGCCGCTGGGCCGGGTCGGTGCGAGCGAGGAGCAGCTCAGGCGCGCCGGTACGCCGTACCGTGTGTCGACCACGCCGATGTCGGGCGTGACGCGCGCCGTGCTCGACGGGGAGACCGACGGGCTGGTGAAGCTGCTGGTCGGTGAGGACGACCAGGTGCTCGGGGCGGCCTGCCTCGGCATCGGCGGCGACGAGCTGGTGCAGATCTTCGGCCTCATGATGCACGCACGGGTGCCCGTCACCGACATCGCCACCTGGCTGCCGATCCACCCCACCGTGACCGAGTTCCTCCCGACCTTCGTGGCGTCCCTCGCTGAACCTGACCCCAGCTGACCGTGCGTGTCAGGCGCACAGACGGCATGCCGTGGGATGGCCGGGCCACCCCGACGACATCAGCAGCCGCCCCATCCGCTCCGCGGTCCAGCAGGCGCGGTCGAACACCTGGCCGTAGGACAACCGGACCGACCGGCGGCCCTCCACCGCGGCGTCGAGGTCCCGGTCGAAGTCCTGGTCGCGTCCGCGCGCGGTGTCGTGGTGGATCCGGCCGTCGAGCTCGGCCACGAGCCCCCAGTCGTACTCGACGTCGCGGTAGAGCACGCCTCGACTGATGCGGTCACGCACCTGGCGCCGACCGACGGGCAGCCCGTGGGGCCGCTCGACCCGGGTGAGGTAGCCGTGCTCCAGCACCGAGCACGCTCCCGTGGCCACGTCCTCGAGCACACCGAGGAGCCAGTCGCGACGGTGCAACCGGGACCGTCCTCGAGCCGTGGTCAGCAGGCGCCCGGCCGTCGTGCGGCGACTCTGGACGGCGCGGGTGATCTCGTCGATCGCCCCGAGCTCGCTCCGGGCCGCCGCCGCCAGGTCGATCGTGGCGTCCTCGACGCGCAGCCGCGGAGGTGACCCGACCACGACGAGGTCCTCCAGCCCCCGACGGCGCTCGACGTCCACGCCGTCGAGCCTGCGGCGGCACTGGGTGCTCCAGGGGATGACGAGCTCGACGACGTCGGAGGTGCCGGCGGGGACGGTCACCCCTGCGACCCGCTGCGCCGTGTGGCCGGCCAGCACGCCGTCGCACGCCAACGTGGCCGACCACAGCAGCTGCCGGTCGGACAAGGGGCCGGTGTGGTCGACGTACACCCCGGGGTGGACCCGGGTGAGGTCGCGCCGACGAAGCAGTCGACGTACGTCGGCCGGCGAGAGGCCCGACCGCACCAGCTGCGACCGGCTGACCACACCGTCCTGGTGGGCGAGCACCCGGTTGAGCTCCATGGCGCCACGGTGGCCGAGTCACCGGCTGTGCGGGGCCGTCGAGACGTGATCTGGGGAGAACCGTCGGGTTGGAGGCGCTGATCGGGTGGAGATCGCTGATCGGGGTCACGTGGTGCCACCTGGTGACACCAACTGACCCCGATCCCGACGCTCGGCCGGCGCTCAGCCGACGGCGCGGCGCTGGGCGATGCCGTAGAGAGCCACCCCGGCGGCGACGCCAGCGTTGAGCGACTCCAGCTGGTGGGCCATCGGGATCGAGACCAGCTGGTCGCACGTCTCGGCCACCAGCCGGGACAGTCCCCCACCCTCGGCGCCGACGACCAGCACGAGCGGCCCGTCGGCGAGGTCGAGGTCCGGCAGCGACACGTCGCCGTCGGCGTCGAGCCCGACGACCATGCAGCCGGCGTCCTGGTAGGCCTTCAGCTGGCGGGTCAGGTTCACGCACTGGGCGACCGGCACCCGCGCCGCCGCCCCGGCCGAGGTCTTCCAGGCCGACGCCGTCATGCCGGCGGCCCGACGCTCGGGCACCACGACACCGTGGGCGCCGAAGCCGGCGGCGCTGCGCACCACGGCGCCGAGGTTGCGCGGGTCGGTGATCGAGTCCAACGCCACGATCAGCGGCGGCGCACCCGACTCCTTCGCCAGCCGGAGCAGGTCGTCGGGGTGGGCGTACTCGTAGGCCGGGACCTTCGCGGCCAGCCCCTGGTGCACGGCGCCGTCGGTCAGCCGATCCAGCTCGCGCTTGGAGACCTCGAGCAGCGAGATGCCCTTCTCGGCCACCAGCTTGAACGTCTCCCGGAGCCGGCCGTCACGCTCGGCCCCCTCCGCGACGTACACACCGGTCACCGGCACCTCCGCCCGCAGCGCCTCCACGACGGAGTTGCGCCCGGCGATCCACTCGGTGTCGCCGCTCTTCGACCGGCGCGGTGCGCTCCTCGGGGCGTCGCGCTCGGAGCGCTTCTTGGCCTTGTACGCCTTGTGGTTCTCGCGCTCGGCCGCCTTCGGCGTCGGCCCGCGGCCCTCGAGCCCCCGCTTGACCCGCCCCCCGGACCCGGCGGTCGGATTGCCCTTGCTGGACTTGCGGATCGCTCCCTTGCGGGAGGAGTTGCCGGGCATCTCATGCCTTTCGTCGTACGCCGTGGTGGCGTGTCGTCCGGGGGACCGCCGAGGGGCGGTGGGGGGGTCAGGCCAGCGACCAGGTCGAGCCGGACGGGCCGTCCTCGACCTCGATCCCGGCGGCCTTGATGCGGTCGCGCAGCGCGTCGGCGGCGGCGAAGTCCTTCGCGGCCCGGGCCTCGGCGCGCTGCTCGAGCAGCCCGGCGACGAGCACGTCGACGGCCTCGCGCAGCCGGGCGTCGTCAGAGCCGCCGACGGCCCAGTGCGGGTCGAAGGGGTCGACGCCGAGCACGTCGAGCATCGCCCGCACCGACCCGGCCGCACCGCGCAGGGCGTCGGAGGCACCGCCGGCGAGCAGCCGGTTGCCCTCACGGGTGACCTCGTGGACCGCCGCGACCGCCGCCGGGGTGCCGAGGTCGTCGTCCATGGCCGTCACGAAGTCGGCGCAGGGCATGCCGAGCGGCACCTCGCCGAGCAGGGTCGCGGCCCGCTGCAGGAAGTTCTCGATGCGTCCGAACCCGGCCGCCGCCTCGTCGAGCGCCTCGAAGCTGAACTCGACGTGCGAGCGGTAGTGCGCGGCCACGAGGTAGAACCGCAGGTCGATCGCCCGCGTGCGCGCCAGCACGGCCGGGATCGTCAGCGAGTTGCCGAGCGACTTGCTCATCTTCTCGCCGGAGGTGGTGATCCAGGCGTTGTGCATCCAGGTGGCGGCGAAGTCGTCCCCGGCGGCCCGCGACTGGGCCTGCTCGTTCTCGTGGTGGGGGAAGCGCAGGTCGTAGCCGCCGCCATGGATGTCGAAGGACGGTCCGAGGTACTTCCGCGCCATCGCCGAGCACTCGATGTGCCAGCCGGGCCGCCCCGGGCCCCAGGGCGAGGGCCACGAGGCGGACTCCGGCTCGGTGTCCTTGCGGCCCTTCCACAGCGCGAAGTCGCGGGGGTCGCGCTTGCCGCGCGGGTCGGCGTCGGCCGCCGCCTCCATCTCGCTCACGCGCTGGCCGGACAGCTCGCCGTACGCCGGCCACGACATCACGTCGAAGTAGACGTCCCCGGACCCGTCGCCCGCCGCGTAGGCGTGCCCGCGCTCGATCAGCCGCTCGATCAGCGCCACCATCTCGAGGACGTGCCCGGTGGCCAGCGGCTCGTAGGTCGGCGGCAGCACGTGCAGGGCGTCGTACGCCGCGCTCAGGGCGCGGGTCATGTCGTAGGCGAGGTTGAACCAGGGCCGGCCCTGCTCCGCTGACTTCACGAGGATCTTGTCGTCGATGTCGGTGACGTTGCGGATGAAGGTGACCTCGAGCCCTCGGTGGGTCAGCCACCGGCGGAGCACGTCGAAGTTGACCGCGGAGCGGACGTGCCCGACGTGCGGCTCGGACTGCACGGTGAGGCCGCAGACGTAGATGCCCGCTCGTCCCGGGTGGAGGGGCACGAAGTCGCGCACCTCACGGGTCACGGAGTCGTAGAGCCTGATCGTCACCGGTCAATCGTACGGCGAGCGGGCCCTGTCCAGTTTCCACGATGAATGTGACGCAAGTGCACTGAAGTGACGCATGGGAACTAACCTTGCGTCCATGCGTCCCCTCCGCTCCCTCATTCTTCCCCTCACCCTCGCCGCGGTGGCCACCGCGCTGCCGGGTGTGGCGAGCCTGTCCGGGCTCCCGGCCCTCCCCACGGCGAGCGCCGACCCGCCGCACCTGGCCTCGCTCCTGCGCCCCCTCCCGCGCGACGTCGCGTTCCGGCAGTGGACGACCGGGCCGAGGACCGGCCTCACCGACGCGACCGCGGACCTGGCGACGCACGGCCGCTCCACCCGCACCGAGGTCCGCGGCGGCGCCGTCAAGATCGGCACCAACGCTGCCGGCGAGCGGGCGCTGACCGGCCGCTGGTCCTCCCCCTGGGTCCGGCCCGGCTTCTCCCTGACCGAGCTGGTGCCCTCGTGGGAGGCCGCCACCCCCGGCGCGTCGTCGATCGAGGTCGAGGTGCGGGGCCGGTCCACCGACGGCGTCTCGTCCTGGGACACGATCGCGGTGTGGGCCAAGGGCGACGAGCACGTCCGCCGCAGCAGCGGCGCCTCGCAGACCGACGACCTCGGCCGCGTCCTCTACGACACCTGGCTGGTCCCGGGCGCCTCCGCCTGGCAGGTCCGGGTCGTGCTGCGGCGCCCGACCCCCGAGGCCGCCTCGCCGCGCGTCGAGACCGTCGGCGCGATGGTGTCGCGGCTGCCCTCCGTCGCCCGCGTCACGACCTCCCTGGCCGGCTCCCACCGCGGCGAGGCCCTGGGCACCGTGCTGCCCGTGCCGCGCTACAGCCAGATGGTCCACCGGGGCAGCTACCGCCAGTACGGCGGCGGCGGCGAGGCCTGGTGCTCCCCGACGAGCACCGCGATGGTGCTGGCCTACTACGACGCCCTGCCGCCGGAGTCGTCGTACTCCTGGGTGCGCCGGACCCACCCCGACCCCGAGGTGGTCCAGCTCGCCCGGGCGACCTACGACACGTCGTACGGCGGCACGGGGACGTGGCCCTTCAACACCGCCTACGCCGCCTCCCGCACCGACTCGGCCTTCGTCACGCGGCTGCGCAACCTGCGCGAGGTCGAGCGCTTCGTCAACGTCGGCATCCCGTTGGTGGCCTCGATCCGCTTCGGGGCGGGTGAGCTGCGTGGCGCCCCGATCTCGTCGTCGAACGGCCACCTGCTGGTCATCGCCGGCTTCACCCGTGGGGGCGACGTCGTGGTGAACGACCCGGCGGCCGACACCCGCGCCGGGGTGCGCCGCGTCTACGACCGCACCCAGTTCGAGAGCGCCTGGCTGCGCCGCGACAGCTCCGGGTCCGGCGGCTCGGGCGGCATCGTCTACGTCGTGCACGACGAGGAGCACCCGCTGCCCGAGAACATGGTGCGGAGCAACTGGTGATCCCTACTCGGCGGTGAACTCCACCGTGTGCCAGCCGGTGGCACCGTCGGGTACGACGTCGCGGCGCACGCCGGTCTGGGTGTAGCCCGAGCGGTCGGTGGCCCGCACAGCCAGGGTGTGCACCCCAGGGTCGACCTCGACGGTGCCGGCCCACTGGACCCACGTGTCGTCGTCCGGCCCAGCGGTGGCGAGCGTGACCTCGGTCCACGCGCCGCCGTCCAGGCGCACCTCCACCCGCTCGATGCCGAGGTGCTGCGACCACGCCACCCCACCCACGGCCAGCGCGCCGGAGTCGGCCCGTTGGTTGCCCCGCGGCACGTCGATGCGCGACTGGGTGCGGATCGGCGCCTCCTCGGCCCAGCCGTTGGTCGTCCAGTAGGCCTCGATCGCGTCGAAGCGGGTGACCTCGAGGTCGACGACCCACTTGGTGGCCGAGACGAAGCCGTAGAGACCCGGCACCACCATCCGCACCGGGTAGCCGTGCTCGAGCGGCAGCGGCTCGCCGTTCATGGCCACCGCCAGGAGGGCGTTGCGGTCGTCGGTGAGGGCGGGCAGCGGCGTGCCGCAGGTCCAGCCGTCCTCGGAGGTCTGCAGCACCGCGTCGGCCCCGGGCAGCGGGCGGGCGCGCGCCAGCAGCTCGGCCACGCGGACCCCGCTCCACCAGGCGTTGCCGATCAGGTCACCGCCCACCTCGTTCGACACGCAGCACAGCGTCACCCAGGCCTCGGTCTGCTCGCGGTCGAGGAGGTCGGAGAAGCTGACGGTGACCTCCTCCTCGACCATCCCGTGGATGCGCAGCCGCCAGGAGTCGATGTCGATGGCGGGCACGGCGAAGGCGGTGTCGATGCGGTAGAAGTCGTCGTTGGGGGTGCGCCACGGCGTGAGCCCCGCCGGTCCGTCCGGCCCCAGCTCGACCCCGTCGGGCACGGTGCCGCGTGAGGCGGGCAGCCGCAGGCGCGACCGGGCGGCCTCGACGAGACGGCGCCGGCGTCCCAGCAGCTGGGCGCCCGCCCCCACGGCCAGCGACAGCCCGGCCACCACTCCGGCGCGGACGAGGAACGAGCGCCGGCTCGAGGCCGGCCCGCTCTCGCCGCTCTGGCCGGTCTCGCCGCTCTCGCCGCTCTCGCCGCTCTGGCCAGTCTCGGTCGCGTCGGTGGCCGCGCGGCCCTCGCCGCGCGACGGCGCGGCGGACGGCGGCACCAGCACCGGCAGCACGGCCAGCCAGGTGATCGTCCCGGCCACGACCGGCACCACGGCGGAGGTCGCTCCCCCGCCGGGACCGAGCACGGCGGCCAGCGCGAGCAGACCCATCGCGAGGAAGACGAGCTGGCCGCGACGCACGCCGCGCTCGGCCAGCGCACCGCCCGCGGCGGACAGTCCGAGCAGCCCGACGATGACGCCGCCGACCAGCAGCGGCTTGTCCCACGTGCCGACCGCCGCGATGGCGGTCTCGACGAGCTTGCCGGGGGTGATCTCGGCGATGCCCTCGGCCACCGCCGTCACCGGGGACAGCCGCTCGTTGAGCACCGAAGCGGTCGCCAGGCTGACGGCCAGGCCGGCCACGCCGGTCAGGGCGCCGGCGAGCAGGGACTGCCCCGGGATCGACGTACGACGGGCGCCGTGCGCGTCCGGGGAGGACGGGGTCGGAGACGTGCTCACTGCTCCATGGTGTCGCATCACCGGTGGCCGCACCGGCGTGCCGGCCGCGCACCGGCTCGCGTCGCGCTCGTGCCCGGGTCGGTGGTGCCATGATGCGGCCATGGACGACCCCGCCCGCCCGGCTCCGCTCCCCCTGCCCCGCACCGGCATCGGCGTGGACGTCCACGCCTACGCCGAGGGTGTCCCGATGTGGCTGGCGGGCCTGCACTTCCCCGACGAGGCGCGGGGCCTGGCCGGGCACTCCGACGCCGACGTGGCCGCCCACGCGGCCTGCGACGCGCTGCTCTCGGCCTGCGGGCTCGGCGACCTGGGGTCGAACTACGGCACCTCGGACCCGGCGTGGGCCGGCGCCCCCGGGGCCGCCCTGCTCGCGGAGACCGCGCGGCGGGTGCGGGCGGCCGGCTTCAGGATCGGCAACGTGGCCGTCCAGGTGATCGGCGACCGTCCCCGGCTCGGGGCCCGTCGGGCCGACGCCGAGGCCGCGCTCTCCGAGGCGGCCGGTGCCCCGGTCACGGTCGCGGCCACCACCACCGACGGGCTGGGACTGACCGGACGCGGTGAGGGAGTGGCGGCGATCGCCACGGCACTCGTCGCGCGCTGACCGGCTCCCGGCCTCACGTCGTCAACGACGCCTGAAACCCGGCCTCACGTCGTTACCGTCCTCAGGACGGTCCGGGCTCCCTCCGGGAAGCGGCGACGGTCGCCTCCCCGAGGGGAGGCGACCGTCGATGACAGTGAGGGGGCGACCCTCAGGAGGCGAGGACCTCGTCGAGGAGGGCCTCGGCCTTGTCCTCGTTGGTGCTCTCGGCCAGAGCGAGCTCGGAGACCAGGATCTGACGAGCCTTCGCCAGCATCCGCTTCTCGCCGGCGGAGAGACCGCGGTCACGCTCGCGACGCCACAGGTCACGCACGACCTCGGCGACCTTCATGACGTCACCGGAGTGCAGCTTCTCCAGGTTGGCCTTGTAGCGGCGCGACCAGTTGGTCGGCTCCTCGGCGTGGGCCATGCGGAGGACGTCGAACACCTTGTCGAGTCCCTCCTTGTCGACCACGTCGCGGACCCCGACGAGATCCAGGTTGCACGAGGGGACGCGTACGACCAGATCCTGCTGGGCGACGATCCGGAGGACGAGGTACTCGCGGTCCTCACCCTTGATCGTGCGAGTCTCGATATCTTCGATCACGGCTGCGCCGTGGTTGGGGTAGACAACCGTTTCGCCGACGGTGAAAGTCATATGTGAAGAACCCTTTCCTAGGTGAGTAGTTTAACACGCCGATCCGCGTGGTACGAGACCGTTTCCGCAGGTCAGAGGCGGTGCGAGGGCTTGACAGGTCCCGCATCCGTATGCTGCCGACGGCTCCGGCGGGCGCCGTTCGCCCCCGCACCGGTCCTCCGACCGCTAGTTTTCGGCCCATGTCCAAACGCAAGCGGCCCGGCTTCGCCCTGTCCCTCCTCCGGGCCTCCCACCCGGGGGAGTCGCTGGTCATCGCCCTCGGCGTGACCGTCGGGGCGGTGCTCGCGGGACGGCCGTTGCGCGAGGTCGCACTGGTCCTCGCCACCGTGCTGCTCGGCAGGCTCACCGCGGGCTGGCTCAACGACGCCGCGGACCGCCGCCGCGACGCCGCGGCCGGCCGTCAGGACAAGCCGGTGGCCCAGGGCTGGGTCGACGGCGGCACCGTCACCTTCACCGTCGCGTGCGCCACCTGCGTGCTGGTCCCGCTCTCGATCTCCAACGGCACCGCGGCCGGCGTCGCCCACCTGCTGTCCGTGCTGGCGGCGTGGAGCTACTGCACCCGCATCAAGACCACGCGGCTGTCCTTCCTGCCGTGGGCCATCAGCTTCGCGCTGCTGCCCGCGTTCGTCTCGTACGGCGGATGGGGCGGCGGTGTCCACGGCGGACCGCCCACGATCCTCATGACGGTGCTGGCCGGACTGCTCGGCATCGGGTTCCACGTGATCCTGGCGCTGCAGGACCTCGTCGGCGACAACCGGATCGGGCTGCGCACCTTCCCGCTGATGATCGCGCTCAAGATCGGTGCCGGGAAGCTGCTCGTGCTCTCCGGCGTCTGGACGGCGGCCGTCCTCGGCGGGATCGTCGCGGCCGGGCTCGGCCCGGGGCTGACGCAGTAGCCCGGACGGGCCCGCCGCTCGGCGTACCTGTTCCCCTAGACTCGGCCGCGTGACCGCCACTCGCCTCCGCCCCGTCGCCGCACCGCGGTCCCGGCCCGCCGCCTGCTCGCTCTCACCCTCGCGGCCCCGCTGCTCGCCGCGTGCAACAACTTCGACGCCCAGACCGACCAGGTGTACACGCCGGCGCAGGGCGTCAACGACCGCAGCACCGACATCGACGTGCTCAACGCCCTCGTGGTCGCCGAGTCCGACGGCTCGGGCCGCCTCATCGCGGGCCTGGCCAGCCAGTCCGACGAGGACGTCGAGCTGAGTGGCGTCCAGGGCGTGGAGGAGGACGCCGAGGTGCAGTTCGGCAGCGACGGTGGCGACGCCGTGGTCCCGGCCGGCGGCTTCCTGCAGCTGGCCGACGAGGGCTCCGCGGTCATCAGTGCCACCGGCGAGGGCGTCGAGGTGGGCGACTACGTGCGCCTGACGATGTCGTTCAGCAACGGCGACGAGGTCGCCGTCAACGTCCCGGTCGTCGTGCCCGGCGAGGACTTCGCCGACGTGACGCTGCCCTCCTCCGGCTCGTCGGGCAGCTCGGAGGAGCCGTCGACCGAGCCCTCGGAGTCCCCCTCGGAATCCCCCTCGTCGGAAGGCTGAGCCCATGAGCGCGCCGTACACCCTGGTCCTGCTCCGTCACGGCGAGAGCGACTGGAACGCCAAGAACCTGTTCACCGGTTGGGTCGACGTCGCGCTGACCGACAAGGGGCGCGAGGAGGCGGCGCGCGCCGGACGGCTGCTGACCGAGGCCGGGGTGCTGCCCGACGTGCTGCACACCTCGCTGCTGCGCCGCGCCATCACCACCGCGCAGCTCGCCCTCGAGGAGGCCGAGCGGCACTGGGTGCCGGTCCGCCGCTCCTGGCGCCTCAACGAGCGCCACTACGGCGCCCTGCAGGGCAAGGACAAGAAGGCCACGCTCGAGGAGTACGGCGAGGAGCAGTTCATGCTCTGGCGCCGCTCCTACGACACGCCCCCGCCGGCGCTCGACGACGACAACGAGTGGTCGCAGGTCGGCGACCCGCGCTACGACCTGCTGCCCGGCGAGCTCATGCCGCGCACGGAGTGCCTGGCCGACGTGATCGCCCGGATGCTGCCCTACTGGTACGACGCGATCGTGCCGGACCTGCGCGACGGGCGGACCGTGTGCGTGGCCGCACACGGCAACAGCCTGCGCGGGCTGGTGAAGCACCTCGACGGCATCAGCGAGGAGGAGGTCGTGGGGCTCAACATCCCCACCGGCATCCCGCTCGTCTACCGACTCGACGAGGACCTGCACCCCACCGAGCGCGGTGGCCAGTACCTCGACCCCGACGCGGCCGCCGACGCCATCAAGGCCGTCGCATCACAAGGCCGCTGAGGGCCCTGCCGGTTTCTCAAGGTATGTCGGCAAACTGGCACTCCCCATGCTCCGGACACCATGGGGAGTGCCAGTTTGCCTGCATACCATGGGAAACCGGCACCCCAGAGTGACCACTACGGGGTCAGGCGGGACTGCAGGAAGGCCCGGAGGCGGTCCTCGTTGCCGACGAGACGAACGCCGGGCGCCCCGGCCCCGGTACGCCGCCACAGCAGCGTCAGCAGCGTCTCAGCCGGCGCCTCGATGCGGTCGAGGTCGTCGCGCGCACCCCGCGTCACCCGCGGTACGGCGCGCGCGGTCGGCCGTCCCTCGTGCTGCTCCGGTGACGCGCCCTGAGCGGGGATGCCGACCGGAGCCGGCTCGACCACCCACGACGCCTCGACGTCGACGGCCCGCAGCTCCACGGCCCGGTGCAGCACGGCCGGGAGCCCGCGCCGGTGCATGCGGCCGAGGAACACCTCGAGCACCTCGCTGATCCCGTCCACCGCCAGCCGGGTCGGGATCCGTGGCACGTGGTCGCCCGCCAGGGCCAGGTCGACACCGTGCACCACGGTCTCGTGGGCCTGCCGTCGCGCCCAGAACCCGGTCGTGCCGGCGTCGTCGTCGACGAACGTCCAGCACGGTTCGGTCGCGTCGGCGGCGCGCAGCACCTCGTAGAGGTCCTCGGCCTTGGCGAGGTACCACTCCGCCACCCGGCGCGAGCGCGCCGACGCGGGTCGGTCGTCCAGCGGCTCGGCCCGGCGGCCGGTCTCGACGACGGTCGCGGCCCAGGCGTGGATGTTGCCCAGGTGGGCAACGAGGTCCAGCACGCTCCAGCCGGGGCACGTGGGCACCGGAGCCCGCGACGACGTACGCCCGAGGTGGGTGGCGAACCACTCCGCCGCCGAGGCGAACTCCTCCACGAAGTCCAGTCCGAGCTCAGCGGGGTTCGCGGAGTCCATGCGCCCATGGTGGCACGGTCGCGACTCTCGCCCCGCCAGCAGGTCGGTTCACCGGGGGCGGCCGCGCGTCAGCGGTCGAGCGCGGACGGCACCTCGCCGGTGACCAGGTAGACGACCCGGCGCGCGAGCGAGACCGCGTGGTCGGCGATGCGCTCGTAGTAACGCCCCAGCAGGGCGTTGTCGATCGCCGGCTCCACGCCGTACGCCCAGCTCTCGCCGAGCATGAGGCGGAAGGAGCGGCGACGCAGCTCGTCCATCTCCTCGTCGTCGGACTCCACCGAGCGGGCGGCGTCGACGTCGCGGTTCTTGATGACCTCCGCGACCGAGCCGATCATGTGCACCGCGACGGCGGCCATGCGCTCCACGGTGGGGATCAGGTCCGGGGGTACGGCGACCTCGGGCACGCGGAGCTGGGCGACCTTGGCGACGTGCACCGCCAGGTCCCCCATCCGCTCGAGGTCGGCGACCATCCGCACGGTCGCGATGAGCATCCGCAGGTCGCCGGCCACCGGCTGCTGCAGCGCGAGCAGCTCGAAGGCCCGGCCCTCGATGTCGTTGCGGAGCGCGTCGATGGCCGCGTCGCCGCGGAGCACCTGCTCGGCGACGCCGGCGTCGGCAGCGAGAAGTGCCGTCGTGGCCTGGCTGGTGGCGTCCTGCACCATGCCGGTCAGACGGACGAGGTCGTCGACGATCGCGTCGAGCTGGTCGTGGTAAGCCGTGCGCATGGGTCAACAGTCTCTATGGCAGACGGACAGCCGTCCAACTGATCATGAACCGCGGGTGAACTGCTGACGAAACAGCAGGTCAGAGGCCATCATCGGGACCGACCCTCCAGCGCGTCGTCCTAGGATCACAGCGTGGACCCGAACACGGAGGGAGTGCTGCTCCTGCTGCTGGGCATCTTCCTCGGTGCCCTCCCGGTGCTCGCCTGGCGCGCCAGCGAGCGGCAGATGCGCGGCCGCAAGCCCGCCGAGGAGCCGGTCGCGGACGTCGTACCCCCGGGTGTGGCCAGCGTCCTCAACGTCCTGCGCTCCAGCGCGCTCGTCGTCGACGCCGACGACCGGGTCGTCCAGGCCTCCGCCCCGGCGTACTCCCTCGGGCTGGTGCGTGACGGGGCGCTGCGCAACGACGAGCTGGCCGCTCTGGTCGCCAAGGTGCGCCGCGACGGCGAGATCCGGCAGGTCGACCTCGACATCCACCGGTCCGGACAGCAGCCGGTGCACGTCAACGCCCGCGTGGCCGCGCTGAGCAGCCGGCTGGTGGTGGTGCTCACCGAGGACCGCACCCGCGAGCGCCGCGTCGACGCCATCCGCCGCGACTTCGTCGCCAACGTCTCCCACGAGCTGAAGACGCCGGTCGGTGCGCTCACGCTGCTGGCCGAGGCGGTGCGCGAGGCCGCCGACGACCCCGAGGCGGTGCAGCGGTTCGCCGCCCGCATGCAGACCGAGGCGGTCCGGCTGAACCGCCTGGTGCAGCAGATCATCGAGCTCTCCCGGCTCCAGGGCGACGAGGCGCTGGAGCGGCCGGCGATGGTCCCGGTCGACCGCGTCGTCGAGCGGTCCATCGACTTCAACGAGATCGAGGCGACGGCCAAGGGCATCGAGGTCGTGTACGACGGGCGCCGCGGCCTCTCCGCGCTCGGCAACCCCGACCAGGTGTCCCTGGCGGTCAGCAACCTGGTGGCCAACGCCATCGCCTACTCCCCCGAGGGCAGCCGCGTCGTCGTCTCGGCGCTCCAGCAGGAGCTGATGGTCGACATCACCGTGACCGACGAGGGCATCGGCATCCCGCGCGCCGAGCTGGACCGGATCTTCGAGCGCTTCTACCGCGTCGACCCGGCACGGCACCGCTCCACCGGCGGCACCGGTCTGGGGCTGTCGATCGTCAAGCACGTCGCCGCCACCCACGGCGGGGAGGTCAAGGTGTGGTCCGAGCCGGGCCAGGGCTCGAGCTTCACCCTCCGGCTGCCGCGCCACACGGCCATGCCCGCTTCCGCCTCTGTCCCATCTGTGAAGGAGTCATCGTGACCCGAGTGCTCGTCGTCGAGGACGAGGAGAGCTACAGCGACGCCCTGGCGTACATGCTGCGCAAGGAGGGCTTCGAGGTCAGCCTCGCCGCCACCGGCCTGCAGGCGCTCGAGGAGTTCGACCGCAGTGGCCCCGACATCGTCCTGCTCGACCTCATGCTGCCCGAGCTGTCCGGCACCGAGGTCTGCCGGCGCATCCGCGCGGTCTCCAACGTGCCGGTCATCATGGTCAGCGCCAAGGACGACGAGGTCGACAAGGTGGTCGGGCTCGAGCTCGGGGCCGACGACTACGTCACCAAGCCCTACGCGCCGCGCGAGCTGGTGGCCCGGATCCGGGCCGTGCTGCGGCGCGGCAACGACGTCGAGGCCGCGCCGGCCGCGCTCGAGGCCGGTCCGGTGCGGATGGACGTCGACCGCCACCTGGTCTCGGTCAACGGCACCGACACCCCGCTGCCGCTCAAGGAGTTCGAGCTCCTCGAGATGCTGCTGCGCAACCCCGGCCGGGTGCTGACCCGCGGCCAGCTCATCGACCGGGTCTGGGGCTCCGACTACGTCGGCGACACCAAGACCCTCGACGTCCACGTCAAGCGGCTGCGGGCCAAGATCGAGCCCGACCCGGCCAACCCGGTCCACCTCGTCACCGTCCGGGGCCTCGGCTACAAGTTCGACGCCTGACCGGGGGGCCCACCGGCCCACCGGCCGCGTTACATGCCTGGGGGGTGCTCGTCACGCGGGGTCGGAGGCGGTGCGGTCACCGCCACCGGACTCGAGCCAGCCGCGGAAGGCGTCGAGGTTGCGGGTCGACTCGCCCCGCGAGACCCGCCAGTCCCACTCCTTGCGGATGGAGCTGCCGAACCCGAGCTCGAGCAGGGTGTTGAACGACTCGTCGGCGTAGCTCAGCACCGCCCCGAGCAACCGGTCCAGCTCCTCGGCGCTGACCGACGCCAGGGGCAGCCGCCCGTCGAGGTAGATGTCGCCGTGGTGGTCGACGGCGAACGCGACGCCGTACAGCTTGAGGTTGCGCTCCAGCATCCACCGGTAGACGCGCGTGTGGTTCTCGTCGGGGTGCCGTGCGACGAACGCGTGCACACCGAGCGCGTGCGGCCCGACGTCGAGGCGGCACGGCGTCTGCAGCTTCTTCTCCCCCGGCAGGGTCACGCTGAAGACGCCGGGCGACACCTCGGTGTGCTCGAGCTCGTTCTCGGCGAGCACGGACCGCACCGTCGCGATCGCGCGCTCACGCAGGCCCGCTCGGGAACCCTCGAAACGTGCCCCCGCCTCAGCCACGCGCCAGGTCCTCCACGTCGTGCCGCATGCTGTGCGCCGCCTTCCGGTAGACCTCGAGCGTGCGCTCGGCTGTCCGTTCCCAGGCGAAGTCGCGCGCGTGCCGGGCCGCGGCGCTCGCCAGCTCTCCACGGTACGCGGGGTCCCTGACCAGCCTCCGGATCGCCGCGGCGTAGTCGGCGGGATCGTGGCCGTCGACGAGCAGACCCGTCTCCCCGTGACGTACGACGGTCGTCAGCCCGCCCACCGCCGCTGCCACGACGGGCGTCCCGACGGCCGAGGCCTCGATGGCCACGAGCCCGAAGGACTCGTTGTAGGACGGCACGCACACCAGCGTGGCTGCGGCGTACCAGTCGACGAGCTCGCTGCGCCCGACCGGCGGCACGAAGCGGACGAGGTCGCCGATCCCCAGCTCGCCGGCGAGGTCGGCCAGCGCGGTCGGGTGCTCGAGCCCGGAGCCCGAGGGCCCGCCGACGACCGGCACCACCAGCCGCGAGCGCAGCGCGGGATCGTCGCGCACGAGCAGCGCCACGGCGCGCAGCAGGACGTCGGGAGCCTTGAGCGGCTGCAGCCGGCCCACGAAGAGCGGCACGATCGCGTTCGCTGGCAGACCGAGCCGGGCCCGGGCCTCACGCTGCGGGCGCGGCACGAACATGCCGAGGTCGACCCCGGGGTGGACCACCTCGACGCGGGCGGGGTCGGCGGCGTACAGGTCGATCAGCTGCTGCGCCTCCATCGCGGTGTTCGCGATCAGCATGTCGGCGGCCTCGACCACCTGGTCCTCGCCGAGGAGCCGGGCGGTCGGCTCGGGGGTGTCGTCCTCGGCGAGCTGCGCGTTCTTCACCTTCGCCATCGTGTGCATGGTGTGCACCAACGGCACCGACCACCGGTCGCGCACCAGCGCGCCGACCTGGCCCGAGAGCCAGTAGTGGCTGTGGATCAGGTCGAACCACCCGTGCTCGTGGCCGGCCTCGGCGCGCAGCAGGTGGCGGGCGAAGACGCAGAGCTGGGCCGGGAGCTCCTCCTTGCCGAGCCCCTCGTAGGGCCCGGCCGCGACGTGGTGGACCCGGACCCCGGGGGCGGCCTCGACGACCGGCTCCATCGTGGAGGAGGTGGCGCGGGTGTAGACCTCGACCTCGACGTTGCGCTCGGCCAACCGCCGCGACAGCTCGAGGACGTAGACGTTCATCCCGCCGGCGTCGCCGACGCCGGGCTGGTCCAGCGGCGAGGTGTGCAGGCTGATCATCGCCACCCGGCGCGGTGCGCGCGCCGCGGCGAGGTCGAGCGGCTCAGCCGACGACTCGGGCCTCACGGGCGGACGTTGCATCACGGGACAGACACCTCCGGGGACTGAACCGCTGTGGGGTGTCCGCTATTTCCTCCGTGCCGTGCGGTGTGACCCGGGTCACGCGGAGCCGACGGCCCGCCCGGGCCAGCCCGCGCTCGACGTACGGGGTGGACGCGACGGTGACGCGCCAGAACGCGACTCCGGCGAGGAGCGAGAGGCCGGTCGCCAGCCACGGGAGGCTGAACTCGTAGGCGGGGTAGATCTGCCAGTGGCACAGGTAGATGTACAGCGAGGCCCCGGCCAGCGCGCCGGCCACCCGGGCCAGGGCAGCGGGCACGCGCAGCGTGGGCACCCAGACCAGCAGCAGCAGGCCGGCGACCACCACCGCCTCCCGGGCGAGGTCGCCCTCGAAGAACCCGGGCACGGTGGCCAGCGCCAGGACCGAGACGACGACGCGGTGGAGCGGGCGGCCGGCCTGGGCGGTCGCCCAGCCGAGCGCGAAGAGCCAGAAGATGACGTGACCGCGGTGGATGTAGTCACCGTCGAGCAGCCGGACGACGTCGTAGCGGGTGGGCAGCGCGAGCACGACCAGCGCGACCGGGAACCAGAACGGCGCGCGGCGCTCGAGCCGGTGCACCGCCGGGACCGCCAGCAGCGCGACCACGGCCAGCAGCGTCCACACCAGGGCCTCGACGAACCAGTAGTGCCACGCCTCGCTCCACGCGCGGGTGCCGAGGACGCCGTTGAGGAGGACGACGTTGCGCCAGTCGTACTTCGCGGAGGTGGCAGCAGCGAAGGTCAGCCACAGCACGGTCGGCACCGCGACGCGCGCGACGCTGCTCAGCATGCTGCGGACGCGGGCGGCGCGTTCGCGGTCCAGGAGGTGGAAGCGCGCGAGGTTGAAGCCGGCCAGCCCGACGAGGACGTGCGCGCCGCCGAGGACCATGAACATGTTCGAGTGCGACCCCACGATCAGCACGATCGCCAGGGCCCGCAGCAGCACGTTCGTCTCGACCGCCCGGGTGTGTCGGGCCGAGCGGTCCGACGGGCAGGCAGCTCGGGCCTCCAGGACCGCCGAGGGGGTGGTCTCACGGCGAGATTCCTGCCGCTCGGCCCGCCCGGGCGGGGAGACCACCAGCTGCACGGCCGTCATGAGGTGCCAGCGCACCGGCAGGTGGCCCAGGACCCGCTCCAACCGCAGCGACGTCTCGACGTAGGACAACGAGTCGCCACCCCGGGACACGAAGGTGTCCTCCGGGCGCAGGGGTCCTCGGCCGACGCTCGCCAGGACCTGCGCGACAGCCTGAGCCGTCTTGCCGGGCCCGGGGCCGCCGAGCGGGGCGGCCTCCGCGTCGGCGCGTGCCGCGGAGCCGGGTCCGGGGCCGGCCTGCGCGCGAGAGCTGGGCGCAGTCGCGCCGGCGTCGCGACCGGTGCCCGTAGGTACGCCGGCGGCGTCGGGGCGGGTCTGGCGCCCGATCGCCGCGATCGCGGCGTGGTCCACCTTGCCGTTGCTGCGACGGGGCACGCCGTCGAGCTCGACGACGACGCATCCGGCTCGCGGGAGCCCGGCGCCCTCGGCGGCGTCGACCACGCGCACCAGGTCGGTGTCGGACAGCGGACGCGCGGAGCGGTCCACCCCGATCACGACCCGGTCGCCGCCGTCCGCGGCGTAGCCGACCACCGCGCCCTCCCGCAGGCCCGACTCGACGCGGTCGAGGTCGATCCGGAGCCCGAAGACCTTGGCGAGCCGGCCGAGGCGTCCCACGACCTCGAGTCCGTCGGCGGTGCGTCGCACGAGGTCGCCGGTCCGGAGCGCGGCGACCTCGCGGCCGCGCGCCAGGTCGGCCGGGCTCTCGGCGTAGCCCAGCATCACGTTGTCCCCGCGGTAGACGAGCTCCCCGTCGACCCCGTCGACCCCGTCGACCCCGTGGACCCCGTCGACCCGGGAGCCGGCCCGCCTCGAGGGGCCGCACCTCGAACGAGCCGCCCGGGACCGGGTCGCCCAGCAGGGTCGGTGTGACCAGGACCCGGTCAGGGGGCAGCACCGCCATCCGGGCGGTCGCCTCCGTGGCGCCGTACATGAGGAAGAGGTCGAAGCCGCGGCGCACCCCGAGCTCGGCGTACCGGGTCGCCGTCGCGGCGGGCAGCCGGCCGCCGGCGCAGGTCAGGTAGCGCAGTGCGGGCAGGTCGAGGTCGGCGAAGCCCGCGCGGTCGAGGAGGTCGAAGGTGTGCGGCACGCCTGGGACGGTGCTGACCCGGTGGCGGCGCGCCTCGTGCCAGAAGTCGGGGTCGACCACCGAGGCGGAGGTCAGCAGCACCGACGCTCCGACCTGGAGGTGACTGGTGAGGACCGACAGCCCGTAGCAGTAGTGGAGCGGCAGCGCGGTCGCCGCCACGTCGTCGGGGCGGATCGCGAGGGTCTCGGCGATGGCGCGGGCGTTGGCGGCCACGGCGTCGCGCGAGAGGCGCACAAGCCTGGGCGAGCCGGTCGAGCCGGACGTCGACAGCAGGACCGCGAGGTCCGGGTGCAGGCCGTGACGCGTACCTGCGCGCTGCTCGACGAGGTCGCCGGCCGCCAGGACGACGTCCGGGTCGTACGCCGTGCACGCGGCGGCGGCGGTCGGTCCCGGGGCGGTGACGAGGACCGGGTGATGTCCGACCAGGCAGGCCAGGTAGCCGACCACGGTGTCGAGGTCGTTGCCGGCCTCCAGCAGCACGAGCCGCCGCGTCCCCCCCAGGCGCGCGGCGAGCCGAGCCACCCGGTCCGCGAGGTCGTCGTAGCCGATCTCGTCGTCGCCTGCGACCAGAGCCGTGCCCGCGCCGTGCCGGGACAGGTCCCAGAACGGTCGGGTCTCGACGGCGGCAGTCACCGAGGCAGACTATTAGGTAAGGCTTACCTATGCCAAGGTGACCGTCCCCACGTCAGGCCGGCTCCTGGTCCTCCCTGCAGCCGGGCCGGCTCCCCGGTCGCCGCCTGCACTCCGGGACGCGTGTCGGCTGCGGTCAGCGACCAGGAGCCTGCAGTCCGTCGCGCATGTCCAGCCGAGACGTCACTTCGGTCGCTGAACCGCTCTCAAGGCTTGTCGGCCACGACGGCGAACATCGTGACGGCCATGAATCCCTCGCCCCGGCCCGCCGCCTCCACGATCGCCTCGCGGTACGCCTCCGCCTCCTCCGGCGTCACGACGCCCTCCTCGACGCTGAGGCGCAGGTTCATGTCGAGCATCATCGGCTTGCTCATCACCTCGTCCGGCAGCACCAGCGCCGACGAGCCGATGTCGGGTCGCACCGCCAGACCCGCCCGCTGCAGCTGGGTCCGCAGGTGCCGCCCAGCGAAGGGGTTCGCCATCCGCCGCCACGAGCTCTCGTTGAGCCGCCGCTGCACCTCGGGGTCACCGACGCGGCCCACCATCGTCGACCAGTCGGTGTCGAGGACGGCCGCGCGGCCTCCGGGCGCGAGCACCCGTGCCACCTCGTCGGCCGCCTCCTGGGCCTCGGTCAGGTGCTGCCAGACCCGTTCGCAGCGCAGCACGTCCACCGAGCCGTCCTCGAAGGGCAGGGCCCGCGCGTCGCCGTCGACGTACGTCGCTGAGGTCCCGGCGGCGCGCCTCTGCGCCTCTTCCCGCAGGCCGGCATGCGGCTCGACGCCGACGGCGCGCCCCGTCGGCCCGACCGACGACGCCAACGCCTGCACCTCCTCGCCCGTGCCCGCCCCGACGTCCACCGCGGTCTCCCCGTCCCGCGGGGCCAGCTCGTCGCGCGCCCAGGTCCGCAGCCGGCGCACGGCCGGGTTCGCGGCCTGCAGGTCGAGGACGAGGGCGAGCGAGGCCAGCTCCGCCTCCGCGTCCGACGGCCGATGGTCGGTCCGGAACGACGTGGGAGTGAGCGCGACGGTCTCGGGGAGCTCGTCCATCCACCCATGGTCGACCGCGGGTCGCGGGGACCGGAAGACCCCGAAGGTCCTGACGTGCCAGACTTCTGCGCGTGCTGACCATCGGACTCGTCGGAGGCATGAGCTGGGAGAGCTCAGCCGAGTACTACCGCCTGCTCAACCAGGGCGTCGAGCAACGCCTCGGAGGGTTGCACTCGGCTCAGACGGTCATGGCGTCGGTCGAGTTCGCCGAGCTGACCGCCCTGCAGCGCGAGGAGCGCTGGGACGAGGTCGCTGCGATCCTCACCTCCGCCGCGTCCGGGGTCGAGGCCGCCGGCGCCGACCTCGTGCTGCTGTGCACGACCTCCTTCCACCGCGTCGCCGAGCAGGTCGTGGACGGCCTCGGCGTGCCGATGCTGCACCTGGCTGACGTCGTCGCCGACGCCGTCGCGGCCGCGGAGCTGCAGAAGGTCGCGTTCCTCGGGACGGCGTTCGCGATGGGCCGTCGCTTCTTCACCGACCGGCTGGAGACGCACGGGATCTCCGTGGTCACACCGGCCGAGGAGGACCACGCGGCGCTCGACCGGATCATCTACGACGAGCTCGTGCACGGGAAGGTCCTCGACTCCTCGCGCCGCACGGTCGTCGACCTCATCGGCCGGCTGTGGGACCAGGGCGCCGAGGGCGTCATCCTCGGCTGCACCGAGCTCGAGGCGCTCATCAAGCAGGCCGACTCCGACCTGCCCGTCTTCCCGTGCACCACCCTGCACGTGCGGGCCGCGCTCGACCGCGCCCTCGCCTGACGCCGGGTCTACTCGCCGGCAGCGCGCCGACCGGCAGGCAGCTGGCCCGATCAGGCCGTCCAGAGCAGCTCGGGAGCCCGAACGGCCTGCCCGTCGGCCCCCTCGACGACGGCACGGAGCGCCGCGAGCACGTAGTCCGGTCTCTGCATCACCTGCCACCACGTGAAGCGCAGGACCGTCCAACCTCGCAGCACCAGCGCGTTGTAGCGCTCGCAGTCGCGCCGGAAGCCCTCCTTGCCGGCGTGGAACTCCCAGGAGTCCGCCTCGAGCACCAGTCGCCGCTCCCGGTCGACGAGGTCCGGTCGCCCCTCGAAGCCACGGTCGACGAGCAGCAGCTGCGGACGCACCTGCAACCCGGGCACCTGCGACGCCAGCGCCCGCAGCACCGACTCGAACGGGTTCGCCGCCAGCGGCGTCGCCTGCTCCGCCACGGCGATCGCACGGCTCCGGCCGACGCGCGGCAGCAGCAGCGCCCGCTCGAGGAGGACCTCGGCGTCGACGTCGCGGTGGCGCAGCGCCGAGTCCGCGACCGCCAGCGCCTCGGCGAAGGGCAGGTCGCGCGCGCAGTCGAGGACCGTGCGGTAGGGGTCGGTGACGCCTACGGCCCGCTCCTGCCCCGACAGGGGACGCCACCGCACCTCGACGCCCTGGCGCCGCTCGGGCGTGACGCTGCGGCGGTTGCGAGGGACGATGACCTCCGGCCGAGCGGGTTGGAACGCCAGCTCCCAGCCGTGGACGGACGCTGCGCTGCGGTGCGAGGCCGCACCGCTGAGCCTGCGGGCCGCTCGTGACCCCACCGACACGGTCGGCAGGGCGTAGCGGCCGCGTCCGACGCGGAGCACCTCGCCGCGCGCACAGCTCGCCTCGAGTCGACGACGCGTCGTCACACGCAGCAGGACCGAGCGGTCGGCGGTGCCGCCGATCCGGGTGAGCGCGTCGACGGGGTGCACCGGCACAGCCTCACAGGTTCAGACGCCTCCCGGCGCGCGCTCTCCACAGGGCCCGACCGCCCTCGCTCCGTCCAGTGCGCCCCCTCACGTACCGACGGGCAGGCAGCTGGCGCCTACACGCTCTTGAGAGCTCAGCATCGGCCTGAGCTGCCTGCCTGCCGGCTCGGGCACCCGCGTCACGAGAGCGCGGCGGTCACCGCCGGGCCGAGGACCTCACCGGCGCGACCCCGGACGACGAGGTCCGCCACGTCGTCGAACGGCGTCTCCTCGTCGTTGACGATCACCAGCCGCGCCCCGTGGTCCAGCGCGTGCAGCGGCAGGGCCGCCGCCGGGTAGACCTGCAACGACGAGCCCGCCACCACCAGCAGGTCGGCCTGCTCGACGAGCCCGACCGCCTCCTCGACCACGCCGGGGAACAGCTGCTGCCCGAACGACACCGTCGCCGACTTCACCAACCCGCCGCACCGGGGGCACCGCGGGTCGGTCTCGCCGGCGTCGAGCCGCTCGAACGCCCACGTGTACGACGAGCGCCAGCCGCACCCGTCAGGGGCGCCGACCGGCCGCGCCCCCAGGCACATGACCTCGCGCGCCGTCCCGTGCAGCTCCACCACCCGTCGTGACCCGGCCTGCTGGTGCAGCCCGTCGATGTTCTGCGTGATCACACCGGGTGACCGACCGGCCGACTCCAGAGCGGCGAAGGCTCGGTGCGCCGGGTTGGGCGCCACCGGGGTCGCGAAGAACTCGCGCCGCATCTGCCACGACTCGCGCCTCACCGCCGGGTCCGCGACGTACCGGTCGAGCTCGAAGGTCCGCGGGTCGTAGCGGGTCCAGACCCCGCCCGGCGAGCGGAAGTCCGGGATGCCGGACTCGGTGGAGACGCCGGCGCCGGTGAAGCCGACCACCACGTCGGCGTCGCGCAGCAGCTCGGGAAGACTCGCCATGCCACCACGCTACGAGGGGTACGGCGAGCCGCTGCGGGTTTCGGCGCCGCACCCGCGGGGCAACTGACACCAACGGCCGTGGCCTACGGGGGCGCGGCGTGGCCCCGGAGGCAAGTCATGAGCACGCCGCACACCGACCCCACCAGCCCGGACCCCGCCCACGGCTCGAGCGGCCCCCCGAAGGCCAAGCGCGACCGCACGCACTGGCTCTACATCGGCGTCGTCATCGCCGTGCTCCTCGGCATCGCCGTCGGGTTCCTCTTCCCTGACTTCGCGGTGAAGCTGCAGCCTCTGGCCGACGCGTTCATCGGGCTCATCAAGATGATGATCAGCCCGATCATCTTCTGCACCATCGTCCTGGGTGTCGGCTCGGTCGCGAGCGCCGCCAAGGTCGGCAAGGTCGGCGGTCTCGCGCTGGCCTACTTCCTGACGATGTCGACGTTCGCGCTGGCCATCGGCCTGGTGGTCGGCAACCTGATCCAGCCGGGCGAGGGCATCAACCTGACCGACGAGTCGGCCGCGGCCGGCAACGCCCAGGTCGGCGAGAGCGAGTCGACCAGCGAGTTCATCCTCGGCATCATCCCGACGTCGCTGTTCTCCGCGCTGACCGACGGCGAGGTCCTCCAGACCCTCCTCGTGGCCCTGCTCTTCGGCTTCGCGCTCCAGACGATCGGCCGGGCGGCACGCCCCGTGCTGGTCACGATCGAGCACCTCCAGCGCGTGATCTTCCGGATCCTGTCGATGATCATGTGGACCGCCCCGATCGGCGCGTTCGGCGCCATCGCCGCCGTCGTCGGCGAGACCGGGCTCGACGCCCTGAAGTCCTTGGCGATGGTGATGATCGCCTTCTACGCCACGTGCGTGGTCTTCGTGTTCGGCGTGCTCGGCACGATCCTCAAGGTCGTCACGGGCATCAACATCTGGTCGCTGTTCACCTACCTCGGCCGCGAGTTCCTGCTGATCCTGTCGACCTCGTCGTCGGAGTCCGCGCTGCCGCGTCTCATCGCCAAGATGGAGCACGCGGGCGTCGAGCAGACCACGGTCGGCGTCGTCGTCCCGACCGGCTACTCCTTCAACCTCGACGGCACCGCCATCTACCTCACGATGGCCTCGCTGTTCATCGCCGAGGCGCTGGGCGCCCCGCTGAGCATCGGCGAGCAGGTCTCCCTGCTGCTGTTCATGATCATCGCCTCCAAGGGCGCCGCCGGCGTCAGCGGCGCCGGGCTCGCCACCCTCGCCGGCGGCCTCGCCAGCCACCGTCCCGAGCTCGTCGACGGTGTCGGCCTCATCGTCGGCATCGACCGCTTCATGTCCGAGGCCCGGGCGCTGACGAACTTCGCCGGCAACTCGGTCGCCACCGTGCTGGTCGGCCACTGGACCGACTCCTACGACAAGGACCGGCTGCGGCGGGTCCTCGACGGCCAGGACCCCTTCGACGAGCGCACCATGCTCGACAACGACTCCGAGGCCGAGAAGGCGGTCGCCGACCGATAGCCAGAGGCTGGGTTCAGCGCGAGATCCAGCGGGGCTCCGCGGGCGGCCCCCGCCGACGTTGAAGGGGGTGGGCGGCACCTTTCATGTGTCTGGACCTGCACCCTGCCCGTCCAACATCTGACTCCTCCACACCCAGGCAGCAGTCAGCGACGGAGTCGGTGGACCTGCAGCGCCAGCTGCTGCTCCAGGGCCCGGTCCGCGTTGCGCCAGCCCTCCCCGAGCAGCGACCCGATCCGGTCCAGCCGCTGGGTGACGGTGTTGGGGTGCACGTGGAGCCGCGCGGCGGCCGCCGACGGGGAGCCACCGTCGGCGAACCACGCCTCCAGGGTCGTCACCAGCTCGGTCCCCCGGCGCTCGTCGTACTCCAGGACGGGTCCGAGGGTCGCCGCCACGAAGTCCGCCAGCTCGTCGGGGCCGTTGTGACCGAGCACCAGCCGCGCCAGTCCGAGCGCGGCCGCGTCGCCGGTCTCCCCGGCCCGCCCCAGCGTCAGCAGCGTGCGCAGCACCTCCTCGGCCTCGGCGCGAGCACCGGCCACGGCCGCGGCGCCCGCGACAGGTCCGGCCACCGCACCCGTGACGGTGCCGAGGTCGAGAGCCGCGAGGCGCACGTGCAGCTCGCGGGCGAGCGCCAGCCTGTCGTCCGGGTCCGGTACGACCACCACCGCGCGGCCTTGGTGAGCACCGCCGAGCCCGTCGTGGTCGGCGGCGAACCGTGAGGCCAGCTCGGCCACGCGACGACGCTGCGAGGGCCGCGCGGGCAGGTCGGCCCCGACGGCGGCGAGCACCACGGCGAGAGGTCGGTCGAGGTCGACCTCGTGGCGCCGTTCCAGGCCGGCCAGGCGAGCACGGTCGACCTCCTCCCCCGCCAGCAGGTCGGTCAACAGGTCTCCGCGCAGCCGCTCCTCGGCGTCGGCCACCGACCGGTTGAAGGTCAGCACCAGAGCGGTCACCATGGCCCCGCGCTCGAGCGTCCGCCGGGCGCTGAGGTCGAGCGGCGCCGGCACGTCGCGGATGACGACGGAGCCCAGGTGCTCGGCCCCGGCGAGGGCGGCCGCCACCCAGACGCCGCCGCCGACGTCGACGGCCCGTCCGGAGCCGCGCGCCTCCTCGACCGCCGCGGCGAGTCCCGGCTCCCACTCCCCGACCCCCTCGGAGTCGCCGTCCGGACCGGCGGGATCGATCCCGGCTCCGATGACCCGCCCGTCGACGTCGTACACGCTGACCCGTCCGCCGAGCACGTCGCCGAGCGCGGCCCCGACGTCGGCCACCTCACCGCCGAGGAGCAGGACCGAGGTCAGCCGGTCGTGGGCCGCGGCGGCGGAGCTGACCGCCGCGGTCTGCGCCTCGAGCCTGCGGTTGGTCTCGTCGCGCTCGGCCAGCGCCACTCGTGCGGCCTCGAAGAGTCGGGCGTTCTCGAGTGCGACGGCGGCGTGGGCGGCGAAGGACGTCAGCAGCGAGACCTCGCTCGGCGGGAACGCCCGCACCGTCCGGTGCGTGGCCAGCAGCGCCCCGATGACGGTGCCCTCGACGAGCAGCGGCACGCCGAGGATGGCGCGCAGGCCCTCGTCGTCGACGGCGTGGTCGATGTACTCGCGGTGCACGAAGCGGCTGTCGTGCTGGTAGTCGTCGGTGTGGTACGGCGCACCGGTCTGCGCCACCAGGCCCAGCAGCCCCGTCCCCAGCGGGAGCCGCAGGTTGCGGAACTCCGCCGACACCGACCCGTCGGTGACCTTCATGAACGACGCCCCCTCGGCCTCGTCGTTGAGCGACAGGTAGGTCATGTCGGCGCCGAGCAGCTGCCGCGCCCGCCGGACGATCGCGGCCAGGATGGCGTCGACGTCGCGGATCGCGATCAAGTCGTTGGCGGACTCGTTGAGGGCCGTGAGCTCAGCCTCCCGGCTGCGCTGGCGCTCCAGCTGCTCGCGCAGCCGCACCGCGATGTCGCGCTGGCGCTCCAGGTCGGCGAGGTCGTGCCCGTTCAGCCCGTCGCGGACGGCGTCGGCCACGACCCGGTGGAACGCCGACTCGTCCGCCCCGGAGTACAGGAGGTCGAGGAACGCGGACACGCCCTCAACCTAGTCCCGCCGCGGCCTTCGCAGCGGTGTGCTCCCGCCTAGGGGACCGGCGGGCAGGCAGCTCGGCTCCTGACACCCCAGATCACCGCCGATCTCGCCGTGCTGCCTGCCCGCCGGCTCCCCCGAGCGGGTGAGGCAGGTCACGCGCGTGGTCAGGACGGCCGAAAACTCACCGTAGACTCGGCCGGTGCCGAACAAGACCCGCTCCGACCTCCGCAACGTCGCCATCGTGGCGCACGTCGACCACGGCAAGACGACCCTGGTGGACGCGATGCTCTGGCAGGCAGGGAGCTTCGGCGACCACGCCCACGTCGACGAGCGCGCCATGGACTCCGGCGAGCTCGAGCGCGAGAAGGGCATCACGATCCTCGCCAAGAACACCGCGGTCGCGTACGCCGGACCGGCGGCGGCCGAGGCGACCGGCGGCGACCCGATGACCATCAACATCATCGACACCCCTGGCCACGCCGACTTCGGTGGCGAGGTCGAGCGCGGCCTGTCGATGGTGGACGGCATCGTGCTGCTCGTCGACGCCTCCGAGGGCCCGCTGCCCCAGACCCGCTTCGTGCTGCGCAAGGCGCTCAACGCCGACATGCCCGTCGTGCTGGTGGTCAACAAGGTCGACCGCGCCGACGCCCGCATCAGCGAGGTCGTCGACGAGACCTACGAGCTGTTCATGGACCTGCTCGACGACAGCCACTCCCAGGACGCCCTGGACTTCCCGGTCGTCTACGCCAGCGCCAAGGCCGGCCGCGCGTCGACCTCCATGCCCGACAACGGCGGCATGCCCGACAGCGACGACCTCGAGCCGCTGTTCCGCACGATCATCGAGACGATCCCGGCGCCGGTCTACACCGAGGAGGCGCCGCTGCAGGCGCACGTCACGAACCTCGACGCCTCCCCCTTCCTCGGCCGCCTCGCGCTGGTCCGCGTCAAGGAGGGCACGCTGCGCAAGGGCCAGCAGGTCGCGTGGATGAAGCGTGACGGCTCGAAGCAGAACGTCAAGATCACCGAGCTGCTCGTCACCAAGGCGCTCGAGCGCCAGCCCGCGGAGTCGGCCGGCCCCGGCGACATCTGCGCGATCGCCGGCATCCCCGAGATCATGATCGGCGAGACGTTGGCCGACCCGGAGAACCCGGTCGCGCTGCCGCTCATCACCGTCGACGAGCCCGCCATCTCGATGACGATCGGCACCAACTCCAGCCCGCTGGCCGGCCGCGTCAAGGGCTCCAAGGTCACCGCCCGCCTGGTCAAGGACCGCCTCGACAAGGAGCTGATCGGCAACGTGTCGATCAAGGTCCTCACCACCGAGCGGCCCGACACGTGGGAGGTCCAGGGCCGTGGCGAGCTGGCGCTGGCGATCCTCGTGGAGCAGATGCGCCGCGAGGGCTACGAGCTGACCGTCGGCAAGCCGCAGGTCGTCACGCGCGAGATCAACGGCAAGGTCCACGAGCCGACCGAGCGTCTGACCATCGACGCCCCGGAGGAGTACCTCGGCGCGATCACCCAGCTCCTCGCCGTCCGCAAGGGCCGCATGGAGCAGATGACCAACCACGGCACCGGCTGGGTCCGCATGGAGTTCCTGGTCCCGGCGCGTGGCCTCATCGGCTTCCGCACCGAGTTCCTCACCGACACCCGCGGCACCGGCATCGCCCACCACGTCTTCGAGGGCTACGAGCCGTGGGCCGGCGAGATCCGCTCGCGCGCCAACGGGTCGATGGTGGCCGACCGCTCCGGCGCGGCCACGGCGTACGCGATGACGAACCTGCAGGAGCGCGGCACGATGTTCGTCGAGCCGACCACCGAGGTCTACGAGGGCATGATCATCGGCGAGAACTCGCGCGCCGACGACATGGACGTCAACATCACCAAGGAGAAGCAGCAGACCAACATCCGGTCCGCCACCTCCGACAACTTCGAGAAGCTGATCCCGCCGCGCAAGCTCAGCCTCGAGCAGTGCCTGGAGTTCTGCCGCGAGGACGAGTGCGTCGAGGTCACGCCGCACACGGTCCGCATCCGCAAGGTCGTCCTCGACGCGAACGCCCGCGCCAAGACCGCCAGCCGCGCCCGCAAGTCCGGCTGACCCTCACCGCCGCCCGGCACGACCAGGCGACACGTACGCCGCTTCGCCCCCCGACGTGTGGACACCGATCGGACGCGATTGTTCTCGCACTAGGCGCGACACGCCGTGCGCGCGGCCTAGTGCGAGACAATTGCGCTGTGAAGACCCAGCCGTCAGGCGACCATGCCGTGCGGGTCGATGACGTACTTCGTCGCTGCGCCGGCGTCGAACTCCTGGTAGCCGCGCGGGGCGTCGTCGAGGCCGATCGTCTGGGCGTTGACCGCCTTGGCGATGTGGGCCTTGTCGGCCAGGATCATGTTCATCAGCTTGCGGTTGTACTGCTTCACCGGGCACTGACCGGTCACGAAGGCGTGCGACTTCGCCCAGCCGAGGCCGAGCTTGACGCCGATCTGACCCTGCTTGGCGGCGTCGTCGGCCGCACCGGGGTCACCGGTCACGTAGAGCCCCGGAATACCCAGGGAGGCGCCGGCCCGCGAGACCGTCATGATGTCGTTGAGCACCGTGGCGGGCGCCTCGTCGGCACCCTCGCCGTGCCCGCGAGCCTCGAAGCCCACGGCGTCGACGGCGGCGTCGACCTCCGGCTCGCCCACGATCTCGGCGATCATGTCGGCCAGGTCGTTGCCCGACGACAGGTCCACGGTGGAGCAGCCGAAGCTCTCGGCCTGCTTCAACCGGTCGGCAAGCATGTCGCCGACGATGACGTGGCTGGCCCCGAGCAGCTGAGCGCTGTACGCCGCCGCCAGGCCGACCGGTCCCGCACCGGCGACGTAGACCGTCGACCCGGTGGTGACCCCGGCGGTGTAGGCGCCGTGGTAGCCGGTCGGGAAGATGTCCGAGAGCATCGTGAGGTCGAGGATCTTGTCCAGCGCCGCGTCGCGGTCGGGGAACTTCAGCAGGTTGAAGTCGGCGAACGGGATCATGACGTACTCCGCCTGACCGCCGAGCCAGCCACCCATGTCGACGTAGCCGTACGCCGCTCCGGCGCGTGCCGGGTTCACGTTGAGGCAGATGCCGGTCTTGCCCTCGTTGCACATGCGACAGCGACCGCAGGCGATGTTGAAGGGCACCGAGCAGATGTCGCCCTCCTTGACGAACAGCACGTCGTCACCGACCTCGACGACCTCGCCGGTGATCTCGTGACCGAGGGTCTGGCCCACGGGGGCGGTGGTCCGCCCGCGCACCATGTGCTGGTCGGAGCCGCAGATGTTGGTCGTGACGAGCTTGAGGATGACCGAGTGCGGGGCGGCCTGCTTGATCCCCATGCCGTCGGCGACCTCCTTGGGGATCTCCAGCTTGGGGTAGTCGACACTCTCGACGGCGACCTCACCCGGGCCCTTGTAGACGACGATCCGGTTGCCTGACATATGTGTCTCCGTCCTGCTCCCGAGCGTGGAGCGGCGTTCAGTAGGGGCGGCGCGATGCTCGCGATGTGACGCGCGCCACGTCCTACACCTGCCACAACCCCGCGGGGCTCAAACCCCTCAGGCGCTCAGGTCGTCGTTCGTCCCGCGCAGCTCGGCGGCGAGGGCGTGCAGGTCTTCCCGCAGGGCCGTGATGCCCTCGCTGTCCAGTCCCGTGGCCTTCTCGACGTCGACCTGGACCCGACGCGCCAACGGCTTGAGGTCGTGGCCCGCCGCGGTCACGGCGACCTCGACGGAGCGCTCGTCCTGCGGCAGCCGCCGCCGGGTCACGAGGCCTTGCGCCTCCAGCCGCTTGAGCAACGGCGACAGCGTGCCGCTGTCGAGGTTCAGGGCGTGGCCGAGGTCGGCCACCGTGAGCGGCGAGCGCTCCCAGAGACGCAGGAGGACGAGGTACTGCGTGTAGGTGAGTCCCAGCTCGCCCAGCCCCTCCCGGTAGCGGCCGACGATGGCGCGCGCCGCGTCGTACAACGCGAAGCACAGCTGGTCGTCGACACGGAAATGGCTCACCCGCAGCAGGGTAGCCATCCCTCCCTGGGGCCACAGACATTTCCTCGTGGGCAACTTGATTGGGCACCACCCATATGGGCACAATGTGTACGCGAGGGCGGGCACGACGGGCCCGCGCCCGGGGCCGCTCCATCACCCCGCGCGGACCACGTCATCCCTCCTCACGACCCCCTCGGCCGCCGCACGCGCCGCCCGCCCGCGGCGGCCGAGGGTCCCACCCTCCGGTCCCGCGCGGACCACGGACACACGCCGGTGCTTTCGGTTAGCGTGGCCGCGGCGCCTGCGGACACGGCGGGACGCCTCGGGTGGACGAGGGAGGCACCGGTGGCCCAGTGCGCGGGGTGCGGCACCCACCTGCCCGACGGGGCGCGATTCTGCCTCGAGTGCGGACGGCCGCTGGCCGCGACGTGCACCGGTTGTGACGCCCCCCTCCCGCCGCAGGCCAAGTTCTGCATGGAGTGCGGTACGCCGACCGCGGCCGGCCCGGGTGTGTCCCGCACCCCCCAGCCCGCCGAGCCCACCGGATCCAGCAGCCGGCGCACGACGACCATCCTGTTCGGGGACCTGGTCGGCTTCACGACGCTGAGCGAGTCGCGCGACACCGAGGACGTGCGCGAGCTGCTGGGCCGCTACTTCGACGAGTGCCGCCGGATCGTGGGCCGCTACGGCGGCACCATCGAGAAGTTCATCGGCGACGCCGTCATGGCCGTGTGGGGCGTGCCGACCGCGCACGAGGACGACGCCGAACGTGCCGTGCGCGCAGGCCTCGAGCTGGTGGCCGCGGTGCGCGAGTTCGGCGAGGACGTCGGCGCCCCCGACCTCGCTCTGCGCGTCGGCCTGGTGACCGGCGAGGTCGCGGTCACCACCGGCGCGACCGGACAAGGCATGGTCGCCGGCGACCCCGTCAACACCGCCGCCCGCGTCCAGGCCGCCGCCACGCCCGGCCAGGTGTTCGTCGACGAGACCACCCGCCTGCTCACCACGGCCGCCATCACCTACGCCGACGCCGGATCCCACGCGCTCAAGGGCAAGGCCGACCCGGTGCCGTTGTGGTCGGTGCGAGCCGTCGTCGCCGCCACCGGGGGCGCCCAGCGCGCCGACGGCCTCGAGGCCCCGCTGGTCGGTCGCGACCGCGAGCTGCGCCTGGTCAAGGAGCTGTTCCACCACAGCGAGGAGTCGGGGCGTCCCGCGCTGCTGGTCGTCGACGGGGAGCCCGGCGTGGGCAAGACGAGGCTGGCCTGGGAGTTCGAGAAGTACGTCGACGGTCTCAGCGAGTTCGTCCGCTGGCACTCCGGCCGGTGCGTGGCCTACGGGGAGGGCGTCGCCTACTTCGCGCTCGCCGAGGCCGTCCGGGGCCGGCTGCTCGCCGGGGTGGACGACGACCAGCAGGACGCGCCGACCGAGCAGCTGCTCGAGGGTGCGCTCGAGCGCCACGTGCCGGACGTCTCCGAGCGCGACTGGCTGCGCGACCGGATGGCTGCCCTGCTCGGCACCGGTTCGATCAGCGGCTTCACCCGCGAGGACCTCTTCGCCGCCTGGACGGTCTTCCTGGAACGGGTCGCCGACGACCAGGTGCTGACGCTCGTCGTCGACGACGCCCAGCACGCCGACGACGGTCTGCTCGGCTTCCTCGAGCACCTCATCACCGTCGCCGGGTTCCCCTGCTTCGTCATGGTGCTCACCCGCCCGGGGCTCCTGGAGCGGCGTACGTCGTTGGCAACGCACCGCCGCGCCAACGTCATCCACCTGCCCACGTTGAGCGACCGCGACGTCGCGGGCCTGCTCGACGGACTGGTCGCCGGTCTGCCCGACGACGTCCGCGACCAGCTGGTCGCCCGCTCCGACGGCATCCCGGTGTTCGCCGTCGAGACGGTCCGCTCGCTGATCGACCGCGACCTCGTCGTGCCGCGCGGTGGGCAGTACGTCCTGGCCGACGACGCCCCCCTCGACCTCGATTCCCTCGCCGCACCCGCGTCCCTGCAGGCCCTCATCGCAGCCCGCCTCGACGCGCTGTCGCCTGAGCAGCGTCTCGTCGTCGACCGCGGCAGCGTGCTCGGCACCACCTTCGCGCCCGACGCGCTGGCGGACCTGTGCGCCGAGGTCGCCGACACCGGCGCGGTGCTGGGCAGCCTGGTGCGGCTGCAGATCCTCAGCCAGGACGCGAGCCGGATGAGCGCCGGCTACGGTCACTACCGCTTCGTGCAGACGGCCGTGCGCCAGGTGGCGTACGGCGTGCTGTCGCGTCGCGACCGGCGCGCCATCCACCTGGCCGTGCTGGCGCAGATGGTGGCCCGCGGCGAGACCGGCGACGACACCGCCGCCATCCGTGCCCAGCACCTGCTCGACGCGCTCGAGGCCGGCAGCGGCCCCGACGACGCCGAGCTCCGGCGATCTGCCCTCGAGGAGCTGACGCGCGCGTCCTCCCGCGCATCGGGGCTGGGCTCGCCGAACGAGGCGGTGCGTCACCTGCGCGCCGCGCTCCCTCTGGCCGACGGCGACACGGTCAGGGCACGCGCCCTGCTGCTGCTCGCTCGGGCCGAGACCGACGCCGGCGACTGGCACCAGGCCATCACGGATGCCCGGGAGGCCCACGAGCTCTTCGTCGATCTGGACGACCGCCCCTCCGCCGGACTGGCGGTGGCCACCTGGGGCGAGTCCGTCCTCAACGGTGCCCGCGACAGCGAGGCTGCGCTGGCACTGTGCGAGCCGTGGTGGGAGGAGCTGCGCGAGCGGGAGGACACGCTCGAGGCGAAGATGAAGCTGAGCTACGTCATCACCCGCGCACGGGTGTGGACCGACGGTGACATCCACGAGATCATCGAGGCGCGGATGGCGCTGGGTGAGGTCGAGAAGGACTACGGCGTCATCTCCGACGGCTACAACGGACTCGGCATCTACTACGCCAACCGCGGCCTGGTCTCCCTCAGCGACGTGCTGCTGCGGGCCTCGGTCGACCTGGCCCGGCGCCACCACGACCCCCGTGCCGAGTCGATGGCGCTCAACAACATCGCCGCCCAGGAGAACCCGCGCGACCTCGCCGAGGCGCTGACCTACGGGCTCGCGGTGGTCGACGTCGCTCTTCGCATGGGCCATGCCTTCCAGATCCGCTTCGGTCTGGCCAACTACTGCATCGCCCTGTGGTCCGCCGGTGAGTGGGACCGCTTCGAGCCCGAACGGGCCCGGTGCTCGGCCGTCATCGAGGAGTCCGCAGACGATGAGACGACGCTGGCGCTCGCCGCGATGCTGGCCGTGGTCCGTGGCGAGACACCGTCACCTCCGGGCCTGAGCGCACTCGAGCGTGCCGGCGAGGACGAGGCCAGCGTGGCGTGGGTGCGGTTCCACGAGCACGCGGTGCACCTGGGCCACGGCGACCTCCACGGCGCGTTGGCCTCAGGGATGGCCGCGGTGGAGCTGTCGTTCGGCGTCACCGGCGTCTGGGACGACCTGACCCACCTCTGGGTCCGTCGGCGGACCTGGCGCTGCAGCTCGGCGACGAGACCGCCATCGCGCGGCTGGTCGAGCTGACCGACGCCGGCCGACCCCGCCTGCCCCGCGGGCTCGAGGGCCACCGCGAGCTGCTCCGTGCCCGGCTCGCTGCCCGCGACGGACTCGTCGGGGAGGCCGAGGCGGCCTTCGGTCACGCCCTGGAGCACTACCGCGCGTGGGGGTCGGCCCCGTCGATCGCCCACGCCCAGGCCCACCTCGGCCGGTGGCTGGAGACGCAGGAGCGCCACGACGAGGCCACCACGCACCTGACCGCCGCGCGAGCGACGTACGAACGGCTGGGGGCGGTCGCCTGGCTCGCCGACCTCGACGACACGCTCGTCGGGCAGGCCCGCCAGACCTCTGGTGGTGGAGCGGCGCCCCCTGGTGGTCGAGCAGCGCCCCCTGGTGGTCGAGCAGCGCCCCCTGGTGGTCGAGCAGCGAGCGCTCAGCGAGCGTCGTCGAGACCTCGCGACCTAGGCAGCCAGCCCCCGGCGGTCGAGCAGCGCCCCCTGACGTGCGGTCGAGCAGCGAGCGCCAGCGAGCGTCGTCGAGACCTCGCAACCTAGGCAGCCAGCCCCCTGGTGGTCGAGCAGCGAGCGCCAGCGAGCGTCGTCGAGACCTCGCGACCTAGGCAGCCAGCCCCACGGCGGTCGAGCAGCGCCCCCTGGCGGTCGAGCAGCGAGCGCCAGCGAGCGTCGTCGAGACCTCGCAACCTAGCCGGGTCTCGACTGCGCTCGACCGCCTTCGGGTCAGCAGACCTCGTTGCGCCCGTAGTCGTCCTCGAGCCGGCAGATGTCGTCCTCACCGGTGTAGGCGCCGCGCTGGACCTCGATGATCACGAGCTCCTCGGTGGACTCGTTGGCGAGCCGGTGCTTCGCACCCAGGGGTACGTCGATCGTGTGTCCGGGCCCAGCCGTCGTGGTGACACCGTTGATGAGGCAGGTGGCGATGCCGAAGACCACGACCCAGTGCTCCGAGCGGTGCTCGTGGGTCTGGTAGGACAGCCGCGCACCCGGCTTCACGTGGATGCGCTTGACCTTGTAGCCGCGGTCGACGTCGATGACGTGCCACGAGCCCCACGGTCGCTCCTCGGACTCCAGTGCCATCCCGGCCCCCTGCGTTGTCGACGCCCAACTCTAGTGGAGCGCATGCAGCGCCGGGACCGGTCAGGTGGATCGCATCACGCCACGGGTTCGGCGACCGTCCGACGAGTGGGGGCGACGACCAGAACGCCGATGAGCGGCAGCAGCGCGAGCAGGCCGATGGCGGGGCCCAGGCCCAGCACATGGCCCAGACCACCGACGACGGCGGAGCCGATGCTGCCACCCACCATGAAGACGAGCGTGGCGACACCGAGCGCGACGCCGCGCACGCGCTCCTCGACCGCACCGCCGACGGCGGCCGAGAGCGCCGGCTGGCCGATGCCGAAGGCGACGGTCACGAAGACCACGGCCACCACGAGCAGGGGCGGCGAGCCGAGACCGGCCCCGAGCCCGGCGATGCCCAGGGACCCGACGGAGATGACCGAGGCCAGCATCAGCGAGCCCGAGGGCTCCAGCCGGGTGAGCAGCGGTCCGACGACGCGCGGCATCAGCAGGCTGACGATGCCCGACGGCACGAGCGTCAGCCCGACCGCCCAGGTCTCCCAGCCGCGGTCGAGCAGCACCGCCGGCACAGCGATGAGCAGCGCGAACCATGACGCCGGCACGGCGGCCGCGGCGAAGGCGCTGCGCACGACGACGGGGTTGCCGATCACCTCGCGCGGCAGGAAGCCGCCGGGGTGGCGGCGCACCCACGCGATGACGGCGGGCACACCGAGGGCGAGCAGCAGAGCGCCGGCGACCGCCACCACGACGCCCGTCGAGGGCGACTGCACGAGCAGCACAGCTCCCCCGGCCGCCAGCGCGGTCAGGGCGGCGCCGATGAAGTCCAGCCGGGCCCCCGTGCCCCCGACGTGCATCGCGTGCCAGATGAAGGGGAGCACGAGCAGCCCGAGCATCGGCAGCGCGATCGCGAAGCGCCAGCTCAGGGTGTCGATGACGATGCCGCCGGCGAGGGGGCCGAGGGAGGTGACGGCGGCGGCGATGCTGGCGAGCTTCACCAGCGCTGTCGACTTGAGGTCGCCGGAGTAGCGCGCCGAGAGCACGGCAGCCCCCAGCGTCGGTACGGCGGCCGCGCCGGCGCCCTGGGCGAGCCGGCCCACGAGGTGGATCGGGAAGCTCGGCGCCAGGGCGGCCAGCAGGGCGCCGACGCTCATCAGCGTGATGCCGACGGTCATCGGGGTGCGGGGGCCCGAGAGGTCGGCGATCCGACCGTAGACCGCGGTGCCGATGCCGAGCATCAGGGCGTAGAGGCTGATGGTCCAGGTCGCCGCGCCGTCGCTGACGCCGTACGCCTCGGCCATGGGGACGACGGCGATCGCGGCCGCCGCGCTGCCCATGCCGGTCAGACCGAAGAGGAGACCGAGGACGACAGCGACGCGGGTGGCGTCGGAGCGGGTGGTGGCAGACATCGACAGGTCACAACACCGCGATGCTCCCGGGCATTCCTGCGTGCTCGACGCCGGGGCGCGGGCGCTACTCGGTCGGCACCCAGCCGGTGCGCTCCAGCCCCGCGTCGTCGAGGAGGTGGGAGGCGATGTGGCTGAGCATCCTCCGCGCGTGCTGGCCGTCGCGGTTGACGAGCCACTGGATCGAGATGCCCTGCAACGTGGCCACGGTGTAGCGCGCCAGGTCCTCGACGTCGGAGCGCCAGGTCAGCCCGCCGAGCTCGCCGACCGCGTCGAGGAAGCGCTGCATGCCGGCGATGTAGGTGCCGTACTGCTCCTTCGCGGCGTGCCGCTCCTTGGAGTTGCGCAGTGAGTAGTGGGTGAGCTCGAAGAGCAGCATCCGCTCGGAGGGGTGGTCCTCGATGTGGTTCCAGTAGGCCTCGAGTCCGCGCTGGATGACCTCGCCCGGGTCTTGGCTGTAGCCCAGGATGTCCTCGGCGGCGGCGAAGCTGCGGCGGTTGATGCTGCGCAGCACCTCGACGACCAGCTCGTCCTTCGACCGGAAGCAGTAGTGGAAGACGCCGATGGCCATGTCGGCCTCTGCCACGATGGCGCGGGTGCCGGTGTTGGCCACGCCCTCGCGGGCCATGACGTTGATGGCGGCATCGATCAGCAGGCGACGCCGTTGCTCCACCGACATGCGACTCACGGGCACTGCTCCCCTCGGACGTGGAGAACGCCCGGCTCTGAGGCCGGACGCTGCTCCCTGACGGTGCTCCGACAGGTGCGTCGGAGCGTTCGATCGCGGTCTGCGGGGGGCCAGACCGGGTGTTTGCCGTCAACCACCGTACAGCGGAATCCTCTGTCCTCCCAAGACAGGTGAGTCACGCTGGGCACCAGAGTGCACCGGACGAGGGTCTTGGTCAAGCGACCAGAACAAGATTGCTGCGGGGTGACAACAAAAGGTCGCGCACGTAGTCAGTCGGTCGTCGCGCAACCGGCTCTGTGCAACGGATGCCGCATTTCAAACCCCCGGTATGGACCATTTCTGGCCCGTCTAGCGCCCCTTCTAACCGGTCCAGTCAATCATCGTTCTCAGCCCGTACAAACTGGCTGAACTGATCGATGAGTCAGCACGAGGCGGTGCTGCCAGCGCCCCGGGGCCGTCAGGAGCGGGCGTCGACGGCGCCACGCAGCAGCCGGGTCGTCGCCTCCGAGAACCCCACGAGGACGCAGCGGTCGACCGTGGTCGGGGTGCTCGACAGCGTCTCCACCTGAGCACGTACGGCGTCCTCGACCGGCCAGCCGTAGACGCCGGCGCTGATCAGCGGGAAGGCCATGGTGAAGGTCTCGAGAGCGTGCTGCTCGACGAGCTCGTCGGCCACCGCGAGGGCCGAGGTGTAGCAGCTGACGAGCCGGTCGCGGTTGCGCCCGGTGCCGTCGTGGACCGGGCCGACGACGTGCACGACCCAGCGGGCAGGCAACCGGTGCCCGGTGGTCCAGCCGGCTGCACCGGTGGCGAGACCGTCGGGGAAGCGCTCCACGCACTCGGCCAGCAGCCCGCGCCCCGCAGCGGTGTGGATCGCCCCGTCGACGCCTCCCCCGCCGCGCATGCGGTTGTTGGCGGCGTTGACGATCGCGTCCACCCTGAGACGGGTGATGTCGCCGCGGACGACCTCGATGTCCATGCTGTTCCCTCCGTCCGGCGCCCGGTCGCGGCGCGACTACAGTCTCGGTGTGCGCGCACTGTTGCTGGAGAACCTGCATCCCCTGGCCTCGAAGATCCTCACAGACGCCGGCCACGAGATCGAGACCCGCACGGGGGCGATGGACGAGGACGAGCTCCTCGCCTCCCTCGGCGACGTCGACCTGCTCGGCATCCGCTCCAAGACGGTCGTCACCCAGCGGGTGATCGAGGCGAACCCGCACCTGACCGCGATCGGCGCCTTCTGCATCGGCACCAACCAGATCGACCTGGCCGCGGCCGCAGTCCAGGGCATCGCGGTCTTCAATGCGCCCTTCTCCAACACCCGCTCCGTGGTCGAGCTGGCGATCGCCGAGATCATCGCGATGGGCCGCCAGCTGACGGAGAAGAACCGGGCCATGCACGCCGGCGTCTGGGACAAGTCGGCGGTCGGCAGCCATGAGGTGCGTGGACGCAAGCTCGGCATCGTCGGCTACGGCAACATCGGCTCGCAGCTGTCGGTGGTGGCCGAGACGCTCGGCATGCACGTCTACTTCTACGACGCCGAGGACAAGCTGGCGCTCGGCAACGCGCGCCGCTGCTCGTCACTGCAGGAGCTGCTCGAGACCGTCGAGACCGTGACGCTGCACGTCGACGGGCGCCTGGGCAACGCCGGCATCTTCGGGGCCGAGCAGTTCGCGATGATGCGGCCGCGCTCGCTGTTCCTCAACCTCTCTCGCGGCTTCGTGACCGACTACGACGCGCTGGCCGAGAGCCTGACGTCGGGCCACATCGCGGGTGCCGCGATCGACGTCTTCCCCGCCGAGCCCAAGCACCAGGGCGACCCCTTCGACTCGCCGCTGCGCGGCATCCCCAACGTCATCCTCACCCCCCACGTGGGCGGCTCCACCGAGGAGGCGCAGGCCGACATCGGCCGCTTCGTCGGCGGCAAGCTGCGCGACTACGTCGCCCTGGGCAGCACCACGTTGTCGGTGAACCTGCCCGGCCTGACCCCGACCACGGCGCCGTTCGCGCAGCGCATCGCGCACCTGCACGAGAACAACCCGGGTGTCCTGGGTTGCATCAACCAACGGCTGGCCGAGCACCACATCAACATCATCGGCCAGGTGCTCGCCACCCGTGGCCACCAGGGGTACGTCGTGACCGACACCGACTCCCCCGTGACCCCGGAGGCCCTCACGGCCCTCGGCGAGCTCGACGGCACCATCCGCATGCGCACCCTCTAACGCTGGTCGAGCCCCCCACCCGCTGGTCGAGCCCCCCGCGGTCGAGCCCCCCACCCGCTGGTCGAGCAGCGAGCCCCAGCGAGCGTCGTCGAGACCCCGTGAGTCAAGGCAGAGCCCCCCACCCGCTGGTCGAGCAGCGAGCCCCAGCGAGCGTCGTCGAGACCCCGTGAGTCAAGGCAGAGACCCCCACCCGCTGGTCGAGCAGCGAGCCCCAGCGAGCGTCGTCGAGACCCGGCGAGTTCTCCACAGCCCGCTCCACCGCCCCCCACCGACCTCCCCCCCATGCTCAACTCCCTCATGGCCTGGGTCTACATCCTCCGCTGCTGCGACGACTCCTACTACGTCGGCAGCACAACGAACCTCGAGGTCCGCCTCTTCGAGCACCAACAAGGCCGAGGCGCGGCCTACACCCGCCGTCGACTCCCGATCGAGCTCGTCTGGTCTCAGGAGTGCGAGTCAGTCGCCGAGGCCTTCGGCCTGGAGAAGCAGTACCAGAACTGGTCGCGCGCCAAGCGCGAGGCGCTGATCAACGGCGAGTACGACGCCCTTCCTCGGCTCGCGCGGGGTCACAACCGCCGCCCTCTGCGATCAGGCAGTGACGACCCGGTGGTCGAGCAGTAGCACCAGTGGCCGAGCAGCACCGGCCGGTGGTCGAGCAGCGAGCGCCAGCGAGCGTCGTCGAGACCTGGCGAGTGACCGCAGAAATCGACCGCGCCTCCCCCACTCGCCCAGTCCGCCGTCACGCCTCGTCCGAGAACCGTGACGCCAGGATCTCTCTCAACGCCGGCAGCACGCGTTGATCCTTCGGCCTGTTTGCTGCCTGCTTGCTTCTCACCACGTCGGCCAGCGACGCGATGCTCACGACGATGCCGAACGCCTCCGTGGGCCGAGCGTCGGTCGCGAGGTCGCGGTAGCCCTGGGTGCCGCTGGGAGTCAGAGACAGATCGAGATCGCCGAACTTGGTGGTGAGGTTCAGCGTGGCGACACCGGCCAGAGACGCCGCGTCGTGGACTGAAGGCCAGCCCCTCGTCCAGGACTATCGCTGCGGATCCTCGCGTCGAGCTCTGTCAGCGCCGCCGACAGTCGGCTCAGATTGCCCGGCTCGGTGTCGGGGGTGATGTCCACGTCCTCGGTCGGGAACGGCGAGCCGTGTGCGAGTGCTGCGAGACCACCGATCAGCACGAAGCGCACGCCGTGCCTGACGAGTACGGCGAGCAGCTCACCAGGTTCGAAATCAGGCGACGTCATGATCACCTCGCCGCCCGGTCCTCAGCTGACGCATCCGGGCCGCGACCCTGACACCCCGGTCGAGACGCTCGGCCGGGGTCAGCCCACGCAGCCGTTGGGCTTGAGCCGCGTCGGAATCGTCCCGCTCGACCAGTGCCACCTCCAGCTCGAGCCCGCACAGCCGGACCAAGCGCTGCACCGTGTCCAGGCTGGGACTGGTCCGTCCGGTCTCCAGACGCGCGATGGCGCTCTGAGTCGTCCCAGCGCGCTCGGCGAGGTCGTGCTGCGTCAGGCCGGCGCGGCGACGCGCCTCTCGCACCAGGTCGTTCCCCATACCCGCCATCCGGACATCATAGCGCTTCTGCTATATGGTCGGGTGAGCATGGTGATCGAGCGGGTTACGCGCAATCGTCGTCAGGACGCACCTGGTGGTCACCGGGTCTCGACGACGCTCGCTGGCGCTCGCTGCTCGACCGCCGGTGGAACCCTCACCGGGTCTCGACGATCGCTCGCTGCTCGACCACCGGTGGAACCCTCACCAGGTCTCGACGACGCTCGCTGGCGCTCGCTGCTCGACCACCAGCTCCTCGCTGCTCGACCACCGTGGCCCTCACCAGGTCTCGACGACGCTCGCTGGCGCTCGCTGCTCGACCACCAGCTCCTCGCTGCTCGACCAACCTTCGCTGCTCGACCAACGCTTGGTCAGTCGCGGGACTTGTTGCGGAACTGACGCAGTGCCAGCGGGGCGATGACGGCGGTGATGAGCAGGGCCCAGCCGATGGTGAAGAGCACCGGGTGCTGGAGCGGCAGCTGCGCGTCGGGCGACGCGACGGGTCCGTTGCCCCACAGCTCGCGCGCCGCCTGCGTCAGCGACGAGACGGGGTTCCACTCGGCGATCACGCGCAGCACGTCGGGCATGGCCTCCGGCGGCGCGAAGGTGTTGGCCAGGAAGGTCAGCGGGAACATCACGGTGAACATGAAGCCGTTGACGGCCTCGACCGAGTTGAAGGTCGAGCCGACGAGGATGCCGACCCAGATCATCGCGAAGCCGACGATCAGGAACAGCGCGAACGCCAGCACGGCCTTGGCGAATCCCTCGTGCATCCGCCAGCCGATGGCCAGGCCGGTCAGCGCCATGACGGTGATGCCGATCGAGGAGTGCAGGATGCTGGAGATGCTGCGGCCGACGAGGATCGAGGACCGGGCGATCGGCAGCGACTTGAGCCGGTCGACGAAGCCCTTCTGCAGGTCGTTGACGAGACCGAGCGCGACGATGAAGGAGCTGAACACCATCGTCTGGGCCATGATCCCGGGGATGAGGTACTCGCGGTACTCCACGTCGCTGCCGGGGATCGAGATCGCGCCGCCGAAGACGAACGCGAAGAGCAGCACGAACATCACCGGCTGGATGGTGACGTCGAGCAGCAGCTCGGGCATCCGCTTGATGTGCAGCAGGTTGCGCCGCACCACGAGCAGGCACGCGGCGGCGTAGCTGGGAGGTGACAGGGGCTCGCGTCCCTCGGCCGGCTGGGTGCCCAGGTGGTTGGGGGTGGTGGTCGTCATCGGACACCCTCCTCGATGAGCTCTGCGGAGCCGTCGGTCTCGTCCTCGGCCCGGTGGCCGGTCAGGTGCAGGAACACGTCGTCGAGGCTGGGTCGCGCCAGGCCGATGTCGTCGACCTCGACGCCGTCGGCGTTGATCGCCTCGCTGATCAGGATCATGTCGCCGACCCCGTCGGCCTTCGCGGTGATGCGCCGCGACGCCTCGTCGACGTGCACCTCCGGCGCGCAGCGGCGTACGACGGCGGCGGCTCGCTCCAGGTCGGCGGCCGTGGCGACGTGGACGACCACGCTCGCGCGCCCGGACTGCTGCTTGAGCTGGGTCGGGGTGCCCTGGGCGATGATCCGGCCCTTGTCGATGACGATGATGTCGTCGGCGAGCTGGTCGGCCTCCTCGAGGTACTGCGTGGTCAGCAGCAGCGTGGTGCCGTCGCGGACCAGCCCACGCAGCACCTCCCACAGCTCGGTGCGGCTGCGCGGGTCGAGCCCGGTGGTGGGCTCGTCGAGGAACAGCACCGGCGGGGTCGCGACGAGGCTGACCGCGAGGTCGAGGCGGCGACGCATGCCGCCGGAGTAGGTCTTCGCCGTGCGGTCGGCGGCGTCGGTGAGCGAGAACCGCTCGAGCAGGTCGTCGCCGACGCGCTTGACCGCGGCGCTGGAGAGGCCGGCGAAGCGGCCGATGAGGCGGATGTTCTCCCGCCCGGTCAGCAGCTCGTCGACGGTGGCGCTCTGACCCGTCAGCCCCATGGAGCGGCGCACCGCGTCGGGGTCGCCGATGATGTCGTGGCCGGCCACGCGCCCGGTGCCGCTGGTCGGTCGCGACATCGTGGTCAGCATCCGGACCGTGGTCGTCTTGCCCGCGCCGTTGGGGCCGAGGACGCCCATGACGGAGCCCTCCGGCACCTGGAAGCTGACGTGGTCGACGGCCAGGGTGTCGCCGAACTTCTTGACGAGGTCGTCGGCCTCGACTGCGTACGTGGTCATGAGGACACCTCAACAGACGGCACCGACAGAGTGCGAGCGGATAAGCGGGCGGGGACGGTCACGGGGTCTCCTTCGTGGTGACGGCAGCGGGGAACAGCAGCTCGAGGTAGCGGCGCAGGTGGTCGATCGCGACGATGACGGCGGAGGCGTCGTCGGTGGCCTTGGCCAGCACGAACGAGCCCTGCAGGACGGTCTGGGTGTGCTCGGCCAGGCCGGTCGCGGTGACCGTGGGGGGCGCGCCGTACGCCGCGATGAGGTCGCCGAAGTCGGAGACCAGGGTCCCGGCGTGGCCCAGGATGCTGGCGCGGCAGGCGTCGCGGACCTCGGGGTGGGTGGCGTAGGCCTCCTGGACCATGGTGCCGACCAGGCAGGTGAACTCGGCGACGTCACCGTCGAGCAGGTTCTCGCGCAGCTCGAGGTAGCCCATGACGCGCTCCCACGGTGTGGGGAGCGCGCGGAAGTCGGAGGCGGCGAACATCTCGCCCGTCGAGGAGCTCCAGTGGTCGGCGGCGGCGACCGCCAGCTCGTCCTTGGAGGCGAAGTGGTGGAAGAACGCGCCCTTGGTGACGCCGGCGGCTGCGCAGAGGTCGTCGACGGTCGTGGCGTGCAGACCGCGCTCGCGGATGACGCGCAGGGATGCGTCGAGCAGCCGCGTGCGTGCGGTCCCCCGGGCTGCGCGCGTCGTCATGATCGGAACATACCAACCAGTTGGTATGTGGTCCAGGGACGCGTGACACCAAGAATCGACCGCTTGAGGGACGGACGGAGTGGCGTCCGCGGGTGTTACCGTCGAGTTCGACTGCGGTCAGGCGTTGCCAGACGGCTATCGCCCGACCCACCAAGGCAGGTCGAGGAGATCCATGGGCATCAAAAGCGCTCTCACCAACGTCGTTGCCCGGCGCCGGCCGGAGCCACCTGCGGCGACGATGGCGTCGTGCGATCGGTTGGAGCTGCGCCTGGCGCCCTACGCGGTGAGCGAGACGAGCATCCGCATCCCGTTCCAGCGCGAGGCCACCCTCGGGGTCGACGAGCTGCACTGAGCAGCCGTTGCGCCTTCAGCGGCGGCGGGTGAGCTCGCGCAGGGTGGGGCGGACGTCGAGCACGTAGACCAGGGCGGCGATCGTGCCCGCCAGGTTGAAGAGGTTGATCGGGTCGCGGAAGACGAGCTGGGAAGCGGTGGCGACGCCGAGGATGATGCACCAGGCCGGCTTGGTGAGCTTGTCGGCGGCGACGTAGGCCTCGGCACGGTGGGTCAGCGCGTCGACGAACGCGAAGGCCTGCACCACGAAGGTCGCCAGCTTGACGACCAGCAGGATCAGGCTCGGCAGCGCGAAGAGGTCCACAGCCTTCAGCCTAGCCGCCAGCCTTCTCGGGCTCTTTCGCGCACCCGTTGGGACGGGAGGACAGGTCGCGTGCGGCCTACTCGCCCGTCGTCAGAGCGGCCACGATCGCATCGACGGCCCCACTGATCAGATCCGCTGCACGGACGTGGGTGCGCTCCGAGCGTCCCATCGGGTCAGGGATGTCGAGGTCCCGGGCGCCGACCGCAGCCCGCCGTGCGGCGGCATCGGCGATCAGTTCGCGAGGGCGGCCGCGGAGCTCGGGCCCGGCGGTGGCGCTGAGGGCCGCGAACTCGAGCAGGGTGAAGGTCCGTCGCAGCGCGCTGGGCACCTCCTCGAGGACGCGTCGGCGTACGTCGACCGTCGCCGTCAATATCAGGTCAGCGTCCGTGACGTGCTGACCGTCCAGGCGTCGGGCGACGAAACCTGACGGATCACCGCCGAGGCGCTCGAGCTGAGCTGCAGCCGCCGGCTCCATCGGTCGTCCCGTCATGCCGATGACTCCGACCGACGACACCTCGAAGCCACCCTCCGCACCGGTATCGAGCCGGGCTGCAAGCAGGCGCTCTGCCAGCGGTGATCGGCAGACATTCCCAAGGCACACCATGAGGATCGACGGGCGACCGTCAGCGGTCAGCACACCGATTCTCCAACCCTCCCGACACCGGTCGAGCGTACGCCCGGGGTCGTCAGCACACGTGGCTTGCCTGTCTGACCGCGATCGGTATAGACGGTGTACTCGATCGTCCTCTTCTGCTCCCGCGGGACGAGCAGGCTGAGCGAGCCCACCTCGCGCCCGCGGTGACTTCCCTCGAAGAAGGCAGTCTCCTCACCATCGACCCGGAGCGAGTCGATGCTGCCTCCGACGGGCGCGTAGAGGTAGGTGGTGAGGAGCATGTCCCCCGCCGCTAGCCCCGGATTCGGCGGCCCGACCACCGACAGCGGAAATTCGACGCCCTTCGGCACGGTCGAGACGAGTTCCACGGTGACATCCAGGACCTGGTTGCCGAGACTCCCGCAAGACTGTGATGCCACCTCGACGGTGTGCTCGAGGTAGTAGGTGAGCTTGTCCGAGCCTGAGTCGTTCAGGTAAAGCCCGATCTCCGGGCTGCGTTCAGGCTCGTCTGGCACGGCTCCTGAGATTCGAAGTGGTTCCAGCACGTCCTGTTCGGCCTTGACGTCGGACCACAGCATGACCCGACGTTCCTCGACACCCCGGCCGAGCGCTCCGACGAACGTTGCTGGGTCGAAGTCTCCATCGGCGATCTTGACGAAGAAAGCCCGAGTGACGGCCTCGTAGAAACGGTTCTGCGCCTCCAGGTCGGCTTCCTCGATGTAGACGTCGCGCAGCAGCAGGTCCACCGCGTTCGCGGATGTGAGTTCCTGACCCCCGACTATCAGCGGCCCGGTGGCGTCAAGGGCGTAAGAGAAAACCACCGGGTCGATCGCCATGACGCCGTCGATCTGGGTGTCCTGCCGCTCGGTCCACATCCGGCTCAACGTCTCCGCGCTCCAGGGAAAGTGCGGGTTGATGCCCGTGTCCTGGGAGTACTGCACCGCACGGCTGCTGAACAGCGCCTCCTCCTCGGGGCTCTGCTTGCGGAAGGGCGTTTCAAAGTAGCCGATGTCGCGGGGCGCCCCGGTGCGCTCCAGCTCGAGCTTGCCGTCCTTGACGGACACGACGGCCAGCGCGCCGGGGAGGCCTCCCGTGGCGCGGACCTCGGCGTTGTTCTGGAACTCCAGTAGGTAGGTGCGCTCGTCGTCCTGGCCCAGCATGGGCGGCACCAGCTTGGCTGCGGTGGACGCGGCGCTGGTGAGGTCGCGCGCGCGCTCGAGCTTGTCGCGAAGGTCGAGGACCTGCGGCTTGATGGGCCACAGCAGCCCGTCGGTCTCAAGGGCGTCGATACGTCGGGCCGCGTCGGCCACCTGATCGGCACCCGTCTCGCAGACTAGGGGCGGACTTCGCGATCGGTGCAAGCCGATTCGCCCTCCCGACGACACTGACTCTCTCGGTGAGGGCCGATGTTGCTCGCAACAGCGGCGGCAGCGTGTCACCGGCGAGGCTGTCCGCCACCTCCGCAACCGTGCGCACCGCCGTGACCTCGTCACCGATCTCGGGCAGCTTGCTGGCCGTCCACCAGACCGGACCACGGGTGTGACGCCTGGCGGAGGCCGCATTCTCAGCGGCCCCGCGGACCTGTCGCTGCGCCGCCTTGAGGTTTCCCTCGGCCGCCGAGGCGCTCATCGCGGTCAGGCTGCTGTGCCGCGGCGCGCAGCTCGTCGGACCTGCACGTGCCATGCTTGCCAAGCCGTGAAGGCGAATGCGCCCAAAGCGACAACTCCGTGCGAGGTAGCATTCCCCGGCGGTCAGTCTTGCCGTTCATGGGCCGACGATCAGTTGTACCCCGGTGATTTGTCGCCACTTGTCGTCTTTGACACCCGAGATCTCTGTGTAGTTCGCACGTGTTCGCTTGGGAACGAACATCCGCCGGTGATCGTCAGCCGTCCTGCTCCTGCTGAAGACTGAGTGATGACTATCCCTTTGTGATGCGGTGGGTGTCTGGCTGCGCAACTGACTCGGGTGAAGTTCAGTACGTGGGTTCCCCCGCTGGGCTCGGTGCATCGGGGTGGGCGAGCCGTTGCCGGTGTGCGCGTAACTCCACCTGATCTGGCCGGCAACTGCACTCAACAGCGTCACGGGTTGTGGTGACCTATCTGCCTGCTCGTGCCTACGGTACTGGCGGAAGTGGCTAGGCGGCGAACGTAGAGTCCTGTGGGCACCTGGTTGATGACTGCGTTGGTCGTGGCTTTCGATCCGTCGGTGGTGGCCGCGAAGTTCCCACTGGGCGTGTACTTCACCTCAACGGGGTAGCGTCCCGGCGGCCGGCTTCGCGTTACCTGTGTCGTTCGGGAGGGTGTATGAGCGGTGGCAGTCGAGCCTGATCCGCTAATGGAGATGTCATCTGAAGATGAGTAGTCGTCCCCATTAGGCCGCTTCACCACAAACTTCACGGTGCCTGACGGTGTGGCGTTGCTTCCCGACCCGGTGATCGTGGCAGTCACGACCGGGTTCGTGCACCCCGTACGTCGCTGTGGTCGCGCTGACCGACGTGGTTGCTGCCACGAAGATGGTGACGTTGGCGTTCGCCGGCGTCTAGCTGGCGTTGTAGGTGTTGGCACTGGTCCGGTCGGGGCGAACGATGCGCTGACCGAGTAGGTGACACCGGCCTTGGCGTCGGCGGGGAAGGTGTACGCCGCCGTCGACCTGTCCTGCCCTGCCACCGCCGTGGTTGCGACGACCTCGGTGAGCGAGCCTGTGCCGCTCGGCGCAGGGCTGATGGTGAAGGTCACGTTGCCGCTCGGCGCACCCTTGCCACTCACGCCGTCCACCGTCACTTCGACCTTGGGCTTGCTCCCGTAGGTCTGCAGCGGGGCGTTCTCAGTGAACGACGTTGCGGTCGTCAGCCCCACTCGGTAGGGCGCTGCAACCGCAGATGGTGCGATGGCAACCAAACTGCCAGAAACAGTGCAAGCAGTGACTTCTTCAACACGTGTGACCCCCCGTAAGCGAACAGTGACCGACCCTTCGGCGGCACCGAAACAGCACATGGCTGTGGGTGGAAGATATGCCACGAACGGCAGTCTCACCAAAGGGCACCATCGTCGCCCCGCCGGCCCGAAACGGACAAACCACTACTTTCCGAACTATTTCCCGTTGATTTGATGACCAAGGTCCCCCACGGTCAAGGTGCAAGGCGCGACGCGGAGAGCTGCGGGCACTCCGGACCTGCCGCTGCACCATACTGTCTCGGTGACCGCTCCCTCCCAGCACTGTCCCTCCCCGCGCGAGCTGGACGACCTCGAGCTGCTCGCCCATCGAGCGCTCGGCGATCAGCAGGGTTTCGGCGGCCCCGACGACCTCGTCCAGCTCGATCGTCCCGGCCGAGGTCGCCGCCTCGACGGCCCGGACGGCCTCGAGCTCGTCGATCCCGAGGGCACCCCGCTGGCGCACCTGACGGTCGAGGCACACGTTCGAGGCCGAGCACGGCATCGGCCTCGTCGGAACAGTCGAGCCTCGCGGCCACCACGAGTTCGGGGCGTTCCGCCGGCTCTACCTCTCGCCCGCGCAGGTGCGCGAGCGGCACGGGGCCGACACGCTCACCGTGCCGGTCGCCGGCCCGCTGACGACCGCTGACCTCGAGCCATCGGCGACCGCGCCCGGGGTCGCAGGGTCGTGCTGCTCGCGCTGGTCGGCGCACGGGACGCCCAGCTTCGAGGGCAGCCCTCTGTCGTCGACCGGCCTTCTCCGGGCGACGCTGGCCGCCGCCGACCTCCTGCCTGACGCCGTCGTGGTGGCCGCTCCTCTCGCCTCGCGCGGACCCGAACGCTGCCGCTGAGGACCACGATCCTCGGCGAGGTTGTGACCGCGGCCTACGCCGCCGGCGACGTCTTCGGCCGTCACGGGCGAGGGCGAGCTGCCCGACGCAGGTGGCGGCGGTGATCGACGCCGAGATCCCGGCCCCCGACGAGGTCGGGCTCGTGCTGTTCTTCACCGGTCTGTCCGGCAGCGGCAAGTCGACCATCGCCCGCGCCGCTCCACGACGTCATCCTCGAGCGCGGCGAACGCACGGTCACGACCCTCGACGGCGACGTCGTACGCCGCAACCTCTCCGCCGGCCTCATCTTCTCCAAAGCCGACCGTGAGACGAACATCCGCCGCATCGGCTGGGTGGCCGCCGAAATCAGTCGCCACCGCGGCCTGGCCATCTGCAGCCCGATCGCGCCCTTCGACGAGACGCGGCAGCAGGTCCGGGCCATGGTCGAGGACGCCGGCGGCGTCTTCTTCCTCATCCACGTCGCCACACCCGTCGAGGAGTGCGAGCGCCGCGACCGCAAGGGTCTCTACGCCAAGGCGCGCCGTGGCGAGATCCCCGAGTTCACCGGCATATCGTCGCCCTACGAGGAGCCGACCGACGCCGACGTACGCGTCGACACCACCGGCCGCTCCATCGAGGACTGCCTCGACGAAGTGCTCGACGCTCTCGACCAGGCAGGCTTCCTGCCCCGGAAGGACCAGCCATGATCGACCTCCTCACCGGGACGTTCTTGTCGATCCTGCTGGCCGGCTTCTTCGTCGGCATCGTCGTGGGGCTGACGGGCATGGGCGGCGGGGCGCTGATGACCCCGGCCCTGATCTTCCTCGGCGTGGGCGACACCTCGACCGTGGTCACCGCCGACCTGACCGCGGCCGCGGTCTACAAGTCGGGCGGAGCCGTGGTGCACTCCCGTCACGGCGCTCCGAACTTCGAGCTGGCCAAGTGGCTGATCATCGGCTCGGTGCCCATGGCCTTCCTGGGCCCGTTCCTGGTCAAGCTGGTGGTGGATCCCGACGAGATCGACGACGTGCTGAAGATCTGCATCGGCTTCGCTTTGCTGTTCGCGGCCGCCACCTACGCCTTGCGCCTCTACATCAACTTGCGGGCTGTCCGCCGGGGTTACGAGCCCGACGACAGCTCGGTGGTCATCCGGCCGCTCCCGACGGTGCTGATCGGCGCCGCGGGGGGCCTCCTCGTCGGCGTGACCTCGGTCGGCTCCGGCTCGATCATCATGGTCGCCCTGCTCATGCTCTATCCCGCGCTGTCGGCGGTGAAGCTGGTCGGCACCGACCTGGTGCAGGCCGTGCCGCTGGTGCTGGCGGCGGCCGTCGCCAACATCCTGGCTCACGGCCTCGACTTCGGCATCACGATCCCGCTCATCCTGGGCTCGGTCCCGGGCACCATCCTCGGCGCACGCCTGGCGCCCAGGGTGCCGCAGTCGTACATCCGTCGTGGCATCGTCGTCGTCCTGTGCATGTCCGGCGTCGCCCTGCTCGACAAGGCCGGCTGGGCGCCCCTGGGCGCCGGTGAGGACGACACCCACCCGATGCTCGTGGCAGGCGTCGGATTCGCCCTGCTGGTGCTGGTGCCGGTGCTGTGGGGCATCATCCGCAAGTCCGAGGGTCTGCCCTTCGCCGGGACGCCGACGGTGCGAGAGCTCGACGAAGGTCGCGCCCGGCAGGCTGAGAAGCAGTAGCAGCACTCCGTCGGACAGAGGGGAACCACATGCGCGGCATCCTGCTCGCCGGCGGCACCGGGTCGCGTCTGCACCCGATCACCATCGGGGTCAGCAAGCAGCTGGTCCCGGTCTACGACAAGCCGATGGTCTACTACCCGCTGTCGACGCTCATGCTGGCCGGCATCCGCGACGTCCTCGTCATCACCACCCCCCACGACGCCGAAGCCTTTGCACGACTCCTCGGCGACGGCTCCGCCCTCGGGCTCTCGATCAGCTACGCCACCCAGCCGTCCCCGGACGGTCTCGCCCAGGCCTTCCTGATCGGCGAGGACTTCGTGCGCGACGAGCCGTCGGCGCTGGTGCTGGGCGACAACCTCTTCTACGGTCCGCGTCTGGGTCGCCAGCTCCGACGCTTCCAGCAGCTCGACGGTGCCGCGGTCTTCGGCTACCAGGTGGCCGACCCGCGGGAGTACGGCGTCGTGGAGCTCGGCGAGGGCGGCATGGCCGTCTCGCTGGAGGAGAAGCCGATCGAGCCGCGCAGCAACCTTGCTGTCCCCGGCCTCTACTTCTACGACGGCGACGCCGTGGCCCGTGCTCGTTCTCTGCGGCCCAGCCCGCGCGGCGAGCTGGAGATCACCGACCTCAACCGCACCTACCTCGACGAGGGTCGGCTGCATGTCGAGGTCCTGGACCGCGGCACGGCCTGGCTGGACACCGGCACCTTCGACTCGCTGGCCGACGCCACCGCCTTCATCCGCACCATCGAGAGCCGGCAGGGCCTCAAGATCGGTGCACCCGAGGAGATCGCCTGGCGCAACGGCTGGCTCTCCGACGAGGATCTGCGCGCCCGCGCCGAGCCGCTGATGAAGTCCGGCTACGGCACCTACTTGCTCTCCTTGGTCGAGCAGGCACGCTGACCGAGCAGGTCATCGGTGATCGAGCAAGCGTCGTTCTTCGGTGATCGAGCAGCGAGCGCCAGCGAGCGTCGTTCTTCGGTGATCGAGCAGCGAGCGCCAGCGAGCGTCGTCGAGATCTACCCCAGCACCTCGTCCGCCGCCACACCCCACCGCTCCCGCCAGTCTCCGATCGGCTCGACCCCAGCCGCCAGCAGCGAGTCGTGCGACAGCACGGAGTACGCCGGGCGCGGCGCCGGCCGCTCGAAGTGCTCACTCGTCGTCCGGCCCACGATGCCCTCGCGCAGCCCGGCGCTCGCGCACACCGACACCGCGAAGTCGAACCAGCTGGCCTGCCCTCCGGCGGTCGCGTGGTGCGTGCCCTCGACGCCGGCCGTCACCAGGCGCTCGGCCAGGTCGGCGACGTCGCGGGTCCAGGTGGGCTGACCGACCTGGTCGGTGACCACCTCGACCCCGTCACGCTCACGAGCCACGCGCGCGATCGTCCGCGGGAAGCACGAGCCGTGCGCGCCGTACAACCAGGCCGTGCGCAGGATCAGGTGGCGAGCGGCCTCGGCGCGCACCGCCCACTCCCCCGCCACCTTCGTCCGCCCGTACGCCGACATCGGGCTCGGCGGATGGTCGACGGCGTACGGCGAGCTCGCGGAGCCGTCGAAGACGTAGTCGGTGCTGATCGTGACCAGCAGTGCCCCCGCTCGGTCGGCCGCGCGAGCGAGCGTCGCGGGCCCGACGGCGTTGACCAGGAAGGCGGCGCCCTCCTGGTCCTCCGCGTCGTCGACGGCGGTCCAGGCAGCGCAGTTGAGCACGACGTCATGACCCGCCACGGCGGCTTGCGCAGCATCAGCATCGGTGACGTCGAGCTCGGAGCGACGCAACGCCGTCACCTGATGACCGCGGGCTCGCAGCACTTCTACGGCGTCCAGCCCGAGCATGCCTCCGGCCCCAGTCACCAGCCAGCGCACGGCCTCACCCCTGGCTCTCTTGTCGGACGGGTCCTGCCGTTGGGCGGATGCCCCAAGGACGAGGCTTAGCCTAGGCACGCCGTCGAGCCACTGTCCGAGGAGATCATGCAGACCACTGCTTTGCGCGTGCCCGGGGCCTTCCTCTTCGAGCCCCGCGTCTTCGACGACCCCCGCGGACACTTCGCGGAGACCTTCAAGGCGTCGGTGTTCGAGGAGACCGTCGGGCATCCCCTCTCGGTGGCCCAGACGAACACCTCCGTGTCACGCGCGGGCACGGTGCGCGGCATCCACTTCGCCCAGCTCCCCCCCAGCCAGGCGAAGTACGTCACCTGCCCCTCGGGTGCGGTCTTCGACGTGGTCGTCGACCTCCGTCTCGGTTCCCCTGCTTTCGGGCAGTGGGACGCAGCGGTGCTGGACGACGCGACGCGGAAGGCGATCTACGTGCCCGAGGGGTGTGGGCACGCCTTCATGGCGCTGCGCGACGACTCCGTGGTGAGCTACCTCTGCTCGGCTCCGTATGCGCCTGCGCGAGAGCACGGTCTGCACCCGCTCGACGAGAGCGTCGGGGTGGAGTGGCCGCAGGAGCACGACGGCTCGCCCCTCGAGCTCCTGCTCTCCGAGAAGGACGAAGCTGCTCCGCGGCTGGCGGAGCTGGAGGGGTCTGGCCTGCTCGCCACCTGGGACGAGGCGCAGGCGTGGACGTTGGGGCTCAGCCGGTGAGCGCTGCCCGCGCCTTGAGCGGCTCCCACCAGGCGCGGTTGTCGACGAACCACTGCACCGTCTCCGCCAAGCCCCTGCTCGAAGGGAACGAGCGGCCGGTAACCCAGCTCCCGCTCGATCTTGGAGATGTCGACGGAGTAGCGCAGGTCGTGCCCCAGGCGGTCCGGCACGGTCTCGACCCGGTCCCAGCCCGTCCCGGTGGCCTCCAGCAGCAGCCCCGTGAGCTCTTTGTTCGTCAGCTCGGTGCCGCCGCCGATGTTGTAGGTCTCGCCCGGGCGGCCACCGGTGAGCACCAGGTGGATGCCGCGGCAGTGGTCGTCGACGTGCAGCCAGTCGCGCACGTTCGTGCCCTCGCCGTAGAGCGGCACCGTGCCACCGTCGATGAGGTTGGTGACGAAGAGCGGGATGACCTTCTCGGGGAACTGGTAGGGCCCGTAGTTGTTCGAGCACCGCGTGATCATCACCGGCACGCCGTGGGTGCGGTGGTAGGCGCGGGCCATCAGGTCGCTGCCCGCCTTGGACGCGGAGTACGGCGAGTTGGGCAGCAGCGGCTCGTCCTCGGTCCAGCTCCCCTCCGGGATGGAGCCGTAGACCTCGTCGGTCGAGACGTGGACGAAACGGCCCACCCCGACCTCGCGCGCGACGTCGAGCAGCGTCTGGGTGCCGACCACGTTGGTCATGACGAAGTCGTCAGCGCCGAGGATCGATCGGTCGACGTGCGACTCGGCGGCGAAGTGGACGACAGCATCGGTGTCTCGCGATCACCTGCTGCACCATCACCCTGTCGAGGATGTCTCCCTCGACGACCGTCAAACGCGGGTCGTCCCGCACCGGCGCGAGGTTTGCGAGGTTGCCGGCGTAGGTCAGCTTGTCGAGGACCGTCACGCTCGACGGCTCTTCCAGCCCCCATGCTCCCTGCAGCAAGGTGCGGACGTAGTGGCTGCCGATGAAGCCGGCCCCACCGGTGACGAGAAGTCTCAACGTGTCCCCTTGCGCGAGTGGATGCACCCAGCATCGTAGAGGGTGGGTACGATGCTGGCTGGTCCCGATGGAGAGGTCTCCACCCCTGATGACAGCAACGCACGCCGACTACCGGCTCAGCCAGCTCGACGAGCTGGAGGCGGAGTCGATCCACATCTTCCGTGAGGTCGCCGCCGAGTTCGAGAAGCCGGTCCTCATGTTCTCCGGCGGCAAGGACTCCATCGTCATGATGCGTCTCGCCGAGAAGGCCTTCTACCCGGCGAAGATCCCGTTCCCGGTGCTGCAGGTCGACACCGGCTACGACTTCCCCGAGGTGCTGGAGACCCGCGACCAGTGGGTCGACCGGCTCGGGGTGCGCCTCATCGTGGCGAGCGTCGAGCAGGCCATCAAGGACGGCGTGATCGTCGACGACGGCAAGACCTCGCGCAACCGGATGCAGATCGGCACCCTTCTGCACGCCCTCGAGGAGGGTGGCTTCACCGCCGCCTTCGGCGGCGGCCGCCGCGACGAGGAGAAGGCCCGCGCCAAGGAGCGCGTCTACTCCCACCGCGACGAGTTCGGCCAGTGGGACCCGAAGATGCAGCGCCCCGAGCTCTGGAGCCTCTACAACGGGCGTCTCCACGAGGGCGAGCACATGCGCATCTTCCCGATCTCGAACTGGACCGAGCTCGACGTCTGGGACTACATCGGACGCGAAGAGATCCTGATCCCGAACATCTACTTCAGCCACCAGCGGCGCGTGTTCGAGCGCGACGGGATGCTGCTGACCGAGAGCGAGTTCAACCCGCTCAAGTCGGGCGAGAAGGCCGAGGAGCGCACGGTCCGCTTCCGCACCGTCGGCGACCTCACGCTCACCGGCTGCGTGGAGAGCACCGCCAGCACTGTCCCCGAGATCATCGAAGAGATCGCCATCGCCCGGGTCACCGAGCGAGGCGCCACCCGTGGCGACGACCGCTTCTCCGAGGCAGCCATGGAAGACCGCAAGAAGGAAGGCTACTTCTGATGGACCTGCTCCGTTTCGCCACCGCCGGCTCGGTCGACGACGGCAAGTCCACCCTCATCGGGCGCCTCCTGCTCGACTCGAAGTCGATCTTCGAGGACCAGCTCGAGGCCGTGGAGTCGACGTCGAAGGACAAGGGCTACGACTACACCGACCTCGCGCTGCTGACCGACGGTCTGCGCTCCGAGCGCGAGCAGGGCATCACCATCGACGTCGCCTACCGCTACTTCGCGACCCCGGCTCGCAAGTTCATCATCGCCGACACCCCGGGCCACGTGCAGTACACCCGCAACATGGTGACCGGCGCCTCGACCGCCGACCTCGGTCTGGTGCTCGTCGACGCCCGCCAGGGCCTGACCGAGCAGTCGCGCCGCCACGCGGTGATCCTGTCGCTGCTGCGGGTGCCCCACCTGGTGCTCGCGGTGAACAAGATGGACCTGGTCGACTACGACGAGGGCATCTACAACAAGATCTACGAGGAGTTCACGGCCTTCGCCACGAAGCTGTCGATCCCGGACCTGGAGATCATCCCGATCTCGGCGCTCAAGGGCGACAACGTCGTCAACCGCAGCGAGCACATGGACTGGTACAAGGGCCCCTCGCTGATGCACCACCTCGAGCACGTCCACGTGGCCTCCGACCGCGACCTGGTCGACGCCCGCTTCCCGGTGCAGTACGTCATCCGCCCGAAGTCCGACGCGCACCACGACTACCGCGGCTACGGCGGCATGGTCGCCGGCGGCGTGCTGAAGCCCGGCGACGACGTCCTGGTCCTGCCGTCGGGCATGACCAGCAAGATCGCCGGCATCGACCTGCACGAGAAGGAGATCGCGGAGGCCTACCCGCCGATGTCGGTCACCATCCGGCTCGAGGACGACGTCGACGTGTCGCGCGGCGACATGATCTGCCGGCCGGCGAACGCTCCGAAGCCGAGCCAGGACATCGACGCGATGATCTGCTGGATGACCACCGAGCCGCTGCGCCCGCGCCAGAAGCTGGCCATCAAGCACACCACCCGCGTGGGCCGGGCCCTGGTCAAGGACATCCAGTACCGGCTGGACGTCAACACGTTGCACCGGGACCAGGAGACCAAGGAGATCGGGGTCAACGAGATCGCGCGCGTGCAGCTGCGCACCACGGTGCCGTTGCTGTGCGACCCCTACTCCAAGAACCGGACCACCGGCTCCTTCATCCTCATCGACGAGGCGACC
>CAVXMH010000022.1:0-8704 GCA_963762755.1 uncultured Actinomycetota bacterium
GCGCCTGTGGGGACGGGAAGGCGGGCGGCCCTCAGTTCTCGGATATCTATCTTGACATCAAGATACACGACGGCCACACGCGCTGCCACCGTCGGCGCGCCGGGTCGCTACCCGCCGATCCCTGCCTCTGCGTCCAACCGCTGCAGCAGGTCGTGGGCTGCGAGCTCGACCTCCTTGTGGCGCCACTCCGACGCCCGGTAGACGCAGGCGATCAGGGCGCTGCGGTGCACGCGGCGGAAGTCGCCGAACCACGAAGGCGTAGCGCGCCTTGGTCTCGTCGTTGGCGCCCTCGGTCAGCCCGAGGTGCCACCGGCCGTAGTCGACCCAGACGTGCTTGTCGAGGTAGGCGTTCTGCGCCGCCGGCGTCGGGCTGGACCTCGCCCCAGTCGCTGTCGAGGACGTACTGGCGGGCCTCGATCAGGGCCGTCGCGCGTGGGCGACGGCCTCATCGTTGACGGCATAGGTGGCCATGTCGCCACCCTCCCCCGCCGGCTGGACGGGCACAAGCAGGAGCCGCGGACCAGTGGCATCATCGGAGCCGTGGACCGGGCCCAGATCAGCGCGCACCTCGCCACGCTCGACGGTGTCCGCGAGCAGGCCACTGGGGGTCGCACCACCTGGCGGGTGCAGGGGCGTCTGGTCGGGCGGCTCGAGGACGACGAGACCCTTCTCGTACGCTCCCGGCACGTCGACCGCGAGCGACTGGTGCGCGACCAACCCGACGTCTTCTACGTCACGCCGGCGATCGAGGCGCACCACAAGGTGCTGGTGCACCTGCCGGCAGCCGACCCCGATGACGTACGTCGGGTGCTGAGCGCCGCGTGGGAGCTGCAGCACCGCGGGTGAAGGCCATCCGCGCGTGGGCGCCAGCGGCGCGCCATGAACGAGGCTCACTTGTGTGTCCCTCACTGGCGACCCAGCTGCCGGACATGCCGATGAGCGTGACGCCCAGCGAATGACGCATCAGCGGGCGCTTCGCCACAGCTGTCCGCCGACCAGGACCCACCAGTTCTTCCGGTGACCGCGGGCCGCGTCGAGCCGTCCCGGTGGCAGAGGCTCCACCGTCCACGGGCGACCTGCCCCGCCGATCCACAGCTGGGGTCCGGCCTCGGCGCTCTGGAGGGCCAGCTCGACCTCCGTGTCGGAGCCACTGAGGACACAGACCATCGGATGGTCGGGTTGCAGGGGCACCGCCGGGGTCTCCAAGCGGGCACCGTACTCGTTGAACAGGAGCGGGTGACCGGCAACGTGGCCCGCGACAGCGGCGGAGAAGCCCGAGCAGATATCGGTGAAAGCCTCAGGAGCAGGATCGAGCTCGCGGCGCGTCCAGCCGTCGTACGGGTCGCTCACCCAGAGCTGCTGACCCGGTTCATGTCCACCACCTCTGAGCAGGCCGGCTACGCACGCCACCATGGCGGCCTGGCCCACGAGGATCGGCGTCGACCGGGACTCCGCCGCCACCGCCCACAGGCCCAGGCCCTCGGGCGGGTCTCCGCCCACGACGTCGATGACCCTCAGCCGGCCGTCCTCGTCGAGGGTCACGACTTGGGCGTCCTCGTCGCCGCACACCGGCCACAACCGGACGAGGTCGCTGGTGTCCACGTCGTCGCAGACCTTGAACGGCCCGCGAGGATCGCCCGGCGAGCCGGGGAGACGGTCCTCGAGCAGGTAGAGCGGCGGCAGACCGGCGGTGGCCAGCTCAATCTGCTCCGAGACAGCGGCGAACCAGACGGGGTCCGACCCAGGCACGTCAAGGACCTGCACGCCGCCCCGCGGGTCGACCACCGCGGCGAAGGGTCCCCCGGAAAGCTGCCCGTACGCCACCACGCTGTCATAGTGCCCGCGCTCGACGCCGGTGATGACCGCGTCGCCCAGCGCGATGTGCTCCCAATCCCTCATCAGGGGTCCGCCTCTACTCTGCAACGCACCGGCGCCAAAGCTTCGCCCATGGCTTCATGCTGTCATGGCGACACGCCCCCGGGACGACTTTGGTGACCGTGACGCACTCAGCGGGCGCACTGCGTGCGGCTGCTGGCGGCTGCGACTGAACTACCGCCCTCTTCGCCCCGGCGCCGAGGAGACGTGCGCGGCGAGATGGGCCACCTGGCGTCCACAGGGGGTCCCTGAGGGGGCTTGTCCACAGGTGCGGCGGTGGTTGCTCGACGGGGTCGGTGGGTGGGCGAAGACTGGGGTGCATGTCAGCTCTCCAGCACTCCGATCAGCACCCGGTGACGGCCTTCGCCGCCGGGTGTCGTGAAGAGCTGGCTGGGTTGGTGGAGGCTCCGTTGTGGTCGCTGTCCGCGGTCGAGGCGGGTGACACCCTGGTGATGCTGACCCAGGTGCGGTCGCAGCTCGACGACCTGCTGATGCGGGTCCTGCGCCACGCCCGAGCGGTGGAGACCGGCCTGGACACCGGGGCGACGTCGACGACGAACTGGTGGGCCAACACCACCCGTACGACCCGGGCCGAGGCGCACCGCACCGCCCGCCTCGCTGGGGCGTTGGAGCACCACGAGGCCGTGCGGGCGGCGTTGGCGGCCGGTGACCTGCGCACGGACCAGGCGGGGGTGATCGTCGCGGCCGTCGACGCGCTCCCCGACTGATGTCGAGGCGGGGGTGCCGGCCAGGGCGACCAGGTTCCTGCTCGATCAGGCGCGGGTCCACGACGCGAAGGCACTGCGGATCCTGGGGCGCCGGTTGTTGGAGGTCATCGACCCCGCCGCCGCCGACGCCGAGGAAGCCCGCCGGTTGGCCAAGGAAGAAGAGCACGCGAGGGCGGTGGCGTCGTTCACCATGTCCGATGACGGTGAAGGGACCTGCCACGGCCGGTTCACCCTCCCCACCCTGCACGGGCAGATGCTCCGCAAGGACCTCCTCGCCCGCGCCGCCACCGCTCGCCGGCACTCCGACGACAGCACGGCCAAGCACGATCGGTGGCCGGTTCTCGCGGCACCAGCTCGGGCTGGCGTTCATGGACTACATCGAGACCAGGCCCGCCGAGTCCACACCGTCCGCGGGCGGTGTGGCTGCGACGGTGGTGGTGACGATGGAGCTCGAGACCCTCCTCGGCGGCCTCAAGGCCGCATCCCTCGACACCGGTGGTCGGATCAGCGCCGGGCAGGCCCGCCGGTTGGCGTGCCAGGCCGGGATCATCCCCGTCGTCCTCGGCGGCGGCGTCGGTCGTCCTCGACGTCGGCCGCAGACGCCGGTTCCACACCGCAACCCAACGCATCGCCATGGGAGTGCGCGACCAGGGGTGCACCGCCTTCGGGTGTGATGCCCCACCCGGGATGTGTCACGCCCACCACGACATCCCGTGGTCACGCGGCGGTGGCACCAGCGTCGAGCAGGGCCGGCTCCTGTGCCCCCGACACCACACCCTGATCCACGACACCGGCTTCCAGCACAGCTCTCGACAAGCACGGCAAGGTCCGCTTCACCAGGAGGACCTGAGGGCCGATCAGGTCACCACCGAGCGGACCCGACGATGAGCGCAGCCACGAATCGGCCACGCATCACGACCCACCCTTCGGCTCAGAAGCCCAGCAGCTTGCCGAGCGCCGAGAAGAAGGCGTCGAACGTCCTGGCGATCGGGTTGCTCGGTCCCGTCGGCGGTGGACTTCTGCCAGAAGAGCGGATGGTGGCCGGTGAACTCGTCGTCGACGAGCGGGGTCCTGCCCCACAGGTAGGGCCAGAACACCTCGGTCCGGTTGACACCCACGGCCAGGCGGGAGTCGAAGCCCATCACCAGGTTCTGCTCCATCCTCGTGGACCTGCCCCGGGGGCTCGTCGCCACGACGTCGCCGCTGCCCTGGACGATCAGGCTGCCGGTGCCGGCGAACATGATGTAGCGCACCTGCCACGTCGCGAAGGACAGGATGCCCCACCGCCAGCGCGTCTTCAGCTCCGGTGTGCCGATGACGCCCACGACGTGCTTCGGGTGCATCACCACGCCCGGGTGGTCGGTGAAGTCGATGCGCATCAGGTAGGAGTCGGGGTCGTCGGGCGTCGCCAGCGTCGCCGAGGTGACGTGCTCGTCGCCGGTGATCCGGCTCAGCCCGTAGAGCCCGGCCGCGAAGCTGATGAACGGCGACGACCAGTCGTAGAGGAGGCGGCTGCGGACTGTGCCCTGCACCGGACGCACGTGCTCCGACCGCGCGGACAGCACCTCGCCGGCGCCAGCTCGATCGTCAGGGTCCGCTGGGCAGCGGTGGTGCGCAGGTCGGCGGTCGCGCTCTCGGACCCGGCCGCCAGGTGGATCGGCTTGTGCATCCGGCTCACCACCGGCATCAGCACGAAGTAGCTGACGGTGCGCAGGACTCCGGGCAGGACGAGCGCGAGCAGCGCGATCACCGCCAACCACCTCCACGACTGGGCCCACCGGTCGACCACCCAGCCCGCGCCGGAGTCCCGGGCCTCCTCCAGGCTCCGCTCCTCGGCCTTCTTCTGGGCGAGCTCCGACTCCGTGTTGTCGATCTCGCCGCTCGAGGGACGCGTCGCCGCCCTCACCCAGTCGGTCGAGCTTCTGCTGGGTGGTCAGGGCGGGGTCGCCGATGACGGCGGCGGCGTCCTGGGCCTGGCCGAGGTTCGCCCTCGAGGGTGTCCAGCGACTCGTCCGCCTTGTCGAGCGCCGCCTCGGCGGCCTTGCACGCGTTGCCGGGGGTCACCAGGTCGATCTTGTCCAGAGAAGCCGCAGACCTCGTCGCGGTGGTCGCGCAGATGCTCGACTCGGCCGCCTCGGCGGCGACGTTGCGTCGGCCCTGCTCGATCTCGGCGTCGATCCTGACCTGCAGCACCGCGATCGCGTCGTACTGCTGCTGCCGCGCCGTGCTCCTCAGCTGCTCGAGGTCCTCCTCGAGGGCGGCTCGTTCCTCGGCCACCTGCTGCAGTCGATCGCGGTCCGTCACGGCTTCGCGGAGCGGGGACCAGGGCCTGGACCAGCAGGTAGCCGAGGAACAGGGCCAGCACCATCGCCAGCGAGCACGCCCACCTTCCGCAGCAGGAAGCCGAGGACGGCGGAGACGAGACGCATTCAGGCGATCCTAAGTTGCCGTGGCGCCGCATCCCCTCGCCCGCGTCAGCGCCGCGCCGGATCACCTCAGGGCGGGACCCGGTTCTCGTCAGCAGCGCGACGCACTCGACGTGGTGCGTCATCGGGAAGAGGTCGAAGGCGCGGATCGCGGTGAGCGCGTAGCCGTGCTCGGCGAAGATCGCGACGTCGCGGCCGAGCGCGGCGGGGTCGCAGGCGACGTACGCCACGGCGCGGGGGCGGCGGTCGACGACCTGCTCGACGACGGCCCGCTTGGCGCCCTCGCGGGGCGGGTCGAGCACGACGAGGTCGAACGGCTCGTCGAAGCCCGGCGCAGCACCCGGTCGGTGGGGCCGCACTCGACGACCGCGGCCTTCAGCGCGGACAGGTTGCCGCGCGCGTGCTGGCAGGCGGTGCGGTCGGCCTCGACGGCGACGACGCGGGCGCCGGTGGCCTCGCCGACGAACCGGGCGAAGAGCCCGACGCCGGCGTAGAGGTCGAGGGCCCGCTCCCCCTCCTGCGGGTCGAGCAGGTCGAGGACCGTCTCGACCAGGACGCGGGGCGCCTCGGGGTGGACCTGCCAGAAGCCGTCGGCGGCGACGGCGAACGAGTGGGTCTGCGCCGGCGGCGTGACCTCGTGGTCGACGTGTCCCGTCGACGGGCCGGTCGACCTGCGGCTCATCGGCGCTCGCACCGGGCGGGCGCCGTCCGCGGCGATCAGGCAGTCGTCGAGCGCGACCAGGCGGTGGGAGCGGTGCGCGCGCATCGCGGGTCGGCCGTCGGGCAGCGTCGGCGTAGCGCTGGCGGGTGCGCCAGCGCAGGCCGTCGTCGGGGCGCCCCGGGACCGGGACGGCCTCGACGCGCAGGCCGGCTGACCAGCTCGGAGTCGGCGTCGAGCCGGCCGAGGCGGACGAGCTGCTCGCGGACCACGGACGTCTTGAGGTCGCGCTGGGCGGGCACGGCGACGTGCTGGAAGTCGCAGCCGCCGCAGAGACCGGGACCCGCGACGGGACACGGCGCGGCGACCCGGTCCGCCGACGCGGACAGCACCTAGACGGCGTCGCCGCGCCAGAACCGGTCGCCGTCGGTGCCCTCGGTGATCTCGACGACGACGCGCTCGCCCGGCAGCGCGTGGCGGACGAACACCACCCTGGCCTCGGGCTCGGGCAGCCGGGCGACGCAGTGGCCGCCGTGGGCCACCGGCCCGACCTCGGCCTCGAAGCGCTCCCCCACCCGCGAGCGACCGCGGGCCTTGCGGGGGCGGTTCCCCCGGCTCACGCCGGCTCACAGGTCGTCGATCTGTCGGCGCGACTCGGTGGGGTGACCCGTCCGCGGCGCAGGTCGCCGGCGTGCACCCGCTCCTCGTCGCGCTTCTCGCGCTCCTGGGCGACCAGCGAGGACCGCAGCTGGTAGGGCACCGAGATGACCATGACGCCCGGGGTGAAGAGGAGCCGACCCTTGAGCCGCAGCGCGGTCTGGTTGTGGAGCAGCTGCTCCCACCAGCGGCCGACGACGTACTCCGGGATGTAGACCGCGACGACGCCGCGCGGGCTCGCCCGGCGGATCTCCTGGGTGTACTCCACGATCGGCCGGACGACCTCGCGGTAGGGCGAGTGCAGCACCTTGAGCGGGATGTCGAGACGGCGCTCGTCCCACTCCTCCAGCAGCCGGTTGGTGGCCTTGGTGTCGATGCTGACGTAGATCGCCTCGAGCACGTTGGGGCGGGTGGCGCGGGCGAACGCGAGGGCCCGCAGGGTGGGCTTGTGCAGCTTGGACGCGAGCACGATCGCGTGCACGCGCGTCGGCATCACCTTGTCCTGCTCGTCGGCGGCGAGCTCGAGCTCGACGCGCGCGTAGTGGCGCCCGATGGCCTTCATCAGCAGGAAGAAGAAGCCCATCGCCAGGATCGTGATCCAGGCACCGGCGAGGAACTTGGTGAGCAGCACGATGATCAGCACCACCGCGGTCATGCCCGAGCCCGAAGGTGTTGATCGCGCGCGAGCGCAGCATCCGGCGGCGGGCCGCGGGGTCGTGCTCGGTCTTCAGGTGCCGGGTCCAGTGGCGGATCATGCCGAGCTGGCTGAGGTTGAACGACACGAAGACGCCCACGATGTAGAGCTGGATCAGCTTGGTCGTCTCGGCGTCGAAGACCCAGATCAGCAGGATCGACATCGCGGCGAGGAAGACGATGCCGTTGCTGTAGGCGAGCCGGTCGCCACGCGAGCCGAGCGACCGCGGCGCGAGGCCGTCCTGGGCGAGGATCGAGCCGAGCACCGGGAAGCCGTTGAAGGCGGTGTTGGCCGCCAGCACCAGGATGATGCCGGTGACGGTGACCACGAAGTAGAACCCCGGCGGGAAGTGGTCGAAGACGCCTGCGGCGATCTGGGCGATCACCGGGTGCTGCTCGTAGCTGTCGGGAAGCGCGCCGCCCGACGCCGTACGCAGGCGGTCGAGCTCGTGCGGGTCGACGAACCGGATCGTCATCTGCTTGGCGAGCACGATCACGCTCATCATCATCGAGATGGCGATCAGCGCGAGCAGGAGCAGCGTGGTGGCCGCGTTGCGGCTCTTCGGCTTGCGGAATGCGGGTACGCCGTTGCTGATCGCCTCGACGCCGGTGAGCGCGGCACAGCCGGAGGAGAACGCCCGCGCCAGCAGGAACATCAGCCCGACCTGGGTCAGCGGCTCCTCCCACCCCGGCTGCGGCTCGATGACGAGCTGGGCGCTCTCGGCGTCGGGCAGGTCGCCCGTGAGCAGCCGGAGCAGCCCGTAGGCGCACATGCCGAGGATGGCGACCATGAAGAGGTAGGTCGGGCACGGCGAAGAACGCCGCCGGACTCGCGGACCCCGCGGAGGTTCATCGCGGTCAGCACCACGACCGCGACCATCGCGACGGTCGCCTCGTGCCCGATCAGCCCGTTGAGGGCGCCGGCGGCGTACTGCGCGGCCGAGGAGATCGACACCGCGACGGTGAGGACGTAGTCGACGAGGAGCGCGCTGGCCACGGTGACGCCGGCGTTGCGGCCGAGGTTGACGGTGGCGACCTCGTAGTCGCCGCCGCCCGACGGGTAGGCGTGCACGGTCTGGCGATAGCTGGCCACGACGGTGAGCATCACGAGCGCGACGACGAGGCCGATCTTCCACGACCAGACATAGGTCGAGGTGCCGGCCACCGCGAGCATGATGAAGATCTCGTCGGGCGCGTACGCCACCGACGACAGGGCGTCGCTGGCGAAGACCGGGAGGGCGATCCGCTTGGGCAGCAGGGTCTCCCCCAGCTGGCTGCTCCGGAGCTTGCGACCCAGCAGGATGCGCTTGGACACGTCGCCGACACTCACGGCGGGAGCCTAGACCCGGACGCGCGCAACTCCTCGCTGGGATACGGTTCGGACGTGCACGTCGTGATCATGGGTTGTGGCCGCGTCGGTTCGACGCTCGCCCGCAGCCTCGAGGACCGGAACCACACGGTGTCCGTCATCGACAGCGAGCCCGACTCGTTCCGGCGGCTGGGACCGGAGTTCAACGGCGACAAGATCACCGGCTACGGCTTCGACCAGCAGGTGCTGGAGAAGGCCGGGATCCGCCGCGCGGACGCCTTCGCGGCGGTCTCGAGCGGTGACAACTCCAACATCATCGCCGCCCGTGTGGCGCGCGAGACCTTCGGCATCCAGAAGG